>NZ_BAABJK010000007.1:0-293683 GCF_039543265.1 Algibacter aquimarinus
GTCTGATTTTCCTGCGGAAAATCCTTGCACACAAAACCGCAACTATTCTTATACGAGACCGATAAGCGTAACTCAAAATCACTCCTCACAAATCTCACTCAAAACCCATAAATAATCACTTCTATTTTCAACAAAATCTCTATCAGATACATCTATAATTTTCACGTTGAAATCTTTTTGAGTTTTTAAAAATTCTAAATAACCAGCGTTAATTTTTTCCAAATAATCATCTGCAATATTCTGTTCGTACTCACGTCCGCGTTTTTTTATATTTTCCTGTAAACGTGGAGTGTTTTGATATAAGTAAATGTACAATTCTGGTTTTGCAATGTCTTTATACATCAAGTAGAACAACTTTCGGTATAAACTAAACTCATCTTCATTTAATGTGATTTTTGAAAAAATAAGTGATTTAAAAATATCGTAATCACTAACTATAAAATCTTTAAATAAATCGAGTTGCGATAAATCATCAGAAATTTGCTGATAACGGTCTGCTAAAAAAGACATCTCTAAAGTAAAAGCATACCGGTTAGCATCTTCATAAAACTTTGGTAAAAACGGGTTGTCAGCAAAACGTTCTAATATGAGTTTTGCATTAAAATCGTAAGCCATTTTAGTTGCTAAACTTGTTTTTCCGGCACCAATGTTTCCTTCAATAGCTATATAGTTAAATTTTGAAAAGTCGTATAACTTACTCGGATTCTTCAACCAAATTTTAATAGGTTCTAAAACCGATTCATCTTCGCACTCATTCAGTAAAACCGCTACTTCTTTATCTAACTTTGGGTGTTTTATTTTTGAAGCAATATCATTTAAAGGCTGCAAGACAAACTTACGTTTTTGCATTTCAGGATGCGGCACTTGTAATGTTTTTGTATTAATAATATTGTCTTCAGCTAAAACAATATCTAAATCTATAATTCTAGCTTCGTAGCCTTCCTTTTTGCTTCGTGTTCGCCCTAAATCAATTTCAATTTTAAGTAATGTTTTTAGAACCTTTTGTGGTTTTAAATAGGCCTCTAACACCAAGCAACAGTTCAAAAAATCATCACCTTGAAAACCAATTGCTGGCGATTTATATACTTTAGAAATCAGTTTTATATTACCAATACGCTCATGAATAGCATCTACGGCATGTTGTAAATGTTTTAACTTTTCACCTTTATTACTTCCTAAGGCAATATAATATGTTGTTGGTTTTAACATAAGGAAGCAAAATAATAAAAAGTAAATGGTTTCTTTTATATTTACAGAACCTATTTATTCACAATTGTAAATGACAGTTAAAGATAAGCTCGCAGCACAACGTATTTATATTTTATTAGGAGGTTTATTCATCACATCGTTGGTCGTCTCAAATCTTATTTTTCAAAAGTTTTTTTATTGGTATCCTTTTGATATTGAGGTTTTTGGAAGTAAGCTCTTCGAAATCTCAGTTGGTATTTTACCTTACCCAATTACCTTTTTAATTACCGATTTAATAAGTGAAATTTATGGTAAAAAACGTGCAAATGACGTGGTTGTAGTGGGAATTTTTGCTTCTATTTTTTCACTTTTAATTATTTACATGGCTGATATTGTTCCTGCAACACCTTGGGCCCCTGTAAATAACGAGATGTTTAAAACCGTTTTTGGCAACTCTACAATTGCAGTATTTGCAAGTATGCTTACCTACTTATTTGCACAGTTTGTAGACATTCAAATTTATCACTTCTGGAAACGCTTAACGAAAGGCAAACATTTATGGCTTCGAAATAATTTCTCTACTTGGTTTTCTCAATTTGTAGATACTTTTACTATCGTATTTTTATTGTGTTCTTTTGGTATTATAGATTGGGCAAATTTTAAAGGCTTGTTGGTAAGCGGCTTTCTTTTTAAGGTTTTTGTAGCCATTTTAGATACACCTCTTCTGTATCTTGGTGTATATTTATTTAGAACAAGATTCAATTTAAAAGTGAACGAGGAGATAGATTTACTCTGATATTTTAAATCTTAACAAAATGATAAGGTTTCTTTTTCAACCTTTAACACTTTTTCTACGTATATTATTTTAGTTAGTTTCTTTAAAAAATTCCTGTATAGTCAGAATAACAAATAATCTTTATGAAAAAAGTTTTAAAAATTGTTGGAATAACCATATTAATCATCATTGCACTTTTAATAGCCATTCCGTTTGCTTTTCAAGGACAAATTAAAGACATGGTAAAACGTTTTATAAACGAAAATGTAAATGCTAAAGTAGAATTTAGCGATGTTAGCCTGAGTTTTATTAGAAGTTTTCCGCATGCCCACGTTAATGTAAACGACTTAGTGATTACTAATTTCGAACCTTTTAAAGATGAAACATTTGCCACAGCTAAGGACATTTCGTTCACCATGGATATTACTGAATTATTTAAATCTGCTAATGAAGACCCAATTGTTGTAAATACCATTAATATTAACGAGGCACTTTTAACCTTGAAAACTGATAAATTCGGAAATAATAATTACAATATTACTAAAGAAAAAGAAAACCAAACCACCATTGAAAGTGATAACAACAATGGATTTGGATTTGATATTGAAGACTATCAAATAAAGAAAAGTGCTTTTACGTATATTGACGAAGGTTCTCATATTTTAATTCAGGTTACGGAATTGAATCATGAAGGTCATGGCACGTTTTCTGCTGAAGCTTCAGAATTAGATACACAAAGTGAAGCTAATGTTAGTATTTCATTGGATAGCACAAATTATTTAAGCAACAATCCTGTAAAACTTGATGCTTTGATTGGTTTAGATCTTGAAAACTCAAAGTATACTTTTAAAGACAACAAAGGTTTTATTAACGATTTGCCTCTGGAATTTCAAGGCTATGTGCAGCAAGTTGAAAACGGACAACAAATAGACATATTGTTTGAAAATCCAGAATCAGACTTTAAAAGTTTCTTAGCCGTAATTCCGAAAACATATTCTAAAAACATAGAAAACGTTCAAACCACTGGCGATTTTAAAGTAAAAGGTATCATTAAAGGATTAAGTTCTGAAGAAACCATTCCAAACTTAGATGTTAGTATGACTTCAAACAACGCATCGTTTAAATATCCTGATTTACCAAAACGCGTCAGCAATATTACAATAGATACGCGCATTAAAAACGAAACTGGAAAAACGGATGAGACTTACATAGATATTAAAACCTTAAACTTTAAGATTGATGAAGATGTGTTTAAGTCGTCCGCTACACTAAAAAACTTGACGAAAAACATGTTGGTTAATGCCAATGTGGATGGCGTTTTGAATTTAGGAAACATTACAAAAGTGTATCCTGTTGCGCTTGAAAATACACTTACCGGTATTTTAAAAGGAAAAGTAAATACATCTTTTGATATGAACGCTATTGAAACTAATGCTTACGAACGCATAAAAAATAATGGTTCAGCGAGTATCACAGATTTTGTGTTTTCTTCGAAGGATATTGTAAACCCAATTCATATTTCTGAAGCTAATATGACCTTTAATCCAGGAAAAGTTTCACTAAATAATTTTAAAGCCAAAACTGGCGATAGCGATTTAAATGCTTCTGGAACTATTAATAATTTATTAGGGTTTCTTTTAAGTGATAATACGCTAAAGGGTAATTTTAATGTAAACTCTAACGTATTTAAAGTAAGTGATTTTATGTCTGAAGATGAAACTGTTTCTGAAGGCAATAAAACCTCAAGTGATTCAGAATCGTTAAAAATTCCAGCATTTTTAGACTGTACCATAAATGCCAATGCGCAAACTGTTGTTTACGATAATTTGAATCTTAAAAATGTTACGGGAACGCTTTTTATAAAAGACCAAAAGGCATCGTTACAAAATATGACTTCGTCTCTTTTTGATGGAAAATTAGCCATAAATGGCGCAGTCTCTACCAAAGAAGACATACCTGTTTTTGATTTAAAACTAGGAGCTCAAGATTTTGATATTGCCCAGTCCTTTAAAGGTTTGGAATTACTTCAAAACTTAGCCCCAATTGCAAAACTATTACAAGGAAAACTAAATACCACATTGAGCCTTTCAGGATCTTTGGATAAAGAATTTTCTCCTGTAATGAGTTCTGTTTCTGGTGATGCGTTAGCGGAATTATTAACCAGTCAAATTAATACACAAGATGGATTAATAAGTAAACTACAAAGCTCTTTAAGTTTTGTTGAATTTGATAAACTGGATTTAAAAGATGTAAAAACGAAACTTGATTTTGCTGACGGAAAAGTTGCTGTAAAACCTTTTGATTTAAAATATAAGGATATCGCTATTGAAGTTTCTGGGTCACATGGTTTTGACAAAACACTTAACTATAATGCTGTGTTTAATGTACCTGCAAAATATTTAGGAAGCGAAGTAAACCAATTGATTGGCAAAATAAATGATGCTGAAGTGAATAATATTACCATTCCTGTAACTGCAAATATTTCTGGGGCTTTTACAAATCCTACAGTTAAAACAGACTTGACTAGTGGCGTGAAAAATTTGACCAATCAGCTTATTGAAATTCAAAAACAAAAGCTATTAAATCAAGGAAAGGATAAAGTTAAAGATCTTATTGGCGATGTTATTGGCGGTAACAAAACCAAAACGGACTCTTTAAAAAAAGAGCAAAACAATTCGGTTACTGATGTGCTAACTGATATTTTAAAGTCTAAAAAACCACAAGACTCTACTGCAACTGATACTACAAAATCCTCAACCAAAGTAATTAAAAATGTATTGGGTGGTTTGTTGGGAAGTAAGAAGAAAAAGGAAAAAGATTCGGTACGTTAGGTTTTACATTTAGCTAAACTTTGAGTTATTTGTTAGAAAATATGTAAAACCTTTATAGCATCTATCAAATTAAATAAAAGTAATCTTGAAAGTTGATAATTGTCATACTTAAAAAGTAAAACCTGTTTTATTTTTGATATCAAAATAAAGTATGGAGGTTTTTTTTTCAGTTCTCTCTTTAATACCTATAGTATTACTTCTATTAGTAAGTTTAGTAAAAGGAGTAAAAGTTGGTATATACTCAGGGTTTGCAGTAACAATAGTACTTTTCTTTATTTGGGATAGCCAATTAATTACTTTTCCCGCAGCATTGATTGCTGCATTTATCAATACCATATCTATTTTAATGATTGTTTTTGGTGCATTACTTCTACACCAAAATATGGAACATGTTGGCTTTATTAATCAGATTAAAAACTCATTAACAAACACTCATAAAGAAAAAAAATTTCAATTTTACTTCTTAGCGTTTTTTTTAACCGCTTTTTTTGAAAGCGTATCAGGTTTTGGTACACCCGGAGCAATAGTTCCCTTATTATTGATTTCTCTGGGATTTTCGCCAATTACATCTATAGTAGTTGTACTTCTCATTGATGGCCTTTTTGCAATTACAGGGGCAATAGGTACACCTGTTATAGCTGGCTTTGAAAGCACTTTAGATTTAACTGATTACCAAATACGAAGAATTTATATTTACGCATCTTGTTTTATGGTCATCTCAGGAAGCATTATTTTATTTTTTATAGAGCAGATTTTAAATAAACAAGGTTATAAAAAAGACTTTCACGGCTGGAAACTATTTTTTTGTATTGCAATCCCTTTTGTAAGCTTATCATTTTTTTTAAAGGAATTAACAGGAATAGTAGCATCAGCTTTAATGGGTGTTTTTGCTTATTTTTTCCTCTTTACAAATAGAAAATTAGCTTGGAAGCCTTGGCTACCATACATGGTTTTAATTATTTTTCTTTTACTACCCAAGGTAGTACCTCCTTTAAAAACTATAGTTTCACTTTCGCTCCCATTTGATAATATTTTAAATTCTTCAGTTAGTGCAGCATTTCAACCCTTTAGATCTCCTCTTTTTCCTTTTATATTTGCTTCTATTTGTGCTGCATTATTAGGTAAAAGTTCTAAGACTAATCTTAAACCAGTAGTTAAGAAAATAGTAACTATTTTTATAATATTGTTCCCATCATTAGCTATTACACAACTGATGTTATCTAGTGGAAGTCAGATGCCTTCTATGATATCATCAATGTCAACTCTTTTTACAAAAACTGGAGCTGCTTATCCCGTTTTAAGTCCTTTTATTGGTGTTGTTGGTACATTTATAACAGGTAGCACAACCGTATCAAATATTATTTTTAGTTCTGTTCAATATAATGCTGCAGAAAATCTTTCTCTATCTAAAGAAATAGTTCTAGCTATGCAACTTAATGGTGCCTCATTAGGAAACGCGATATGTCTATTCAACATTATTGCCGCAGCTGCTGTTGCTGGGGTAGGCAAATATGTAAGCATACTACATAAAACTATTTTACCCATTTTAATTGCAACTTTAGTAACATCTTTATTAGGGATGCTGCTTTTAGTTATTTTTTAATAGATGATAGTTAAGTATAAGTTACGTTTAATTAGTTTTTCCTGCTAATAATGACTTTAGCAAAATATATAAGAATTTGTACAAGCATAAATTATGGTAGGTTTGCCAGCGTTAGGGATTGAACGGCATGTTTGAAATCCCCGACGCAGGAGGGATTGAGTAGTGAAAGCCCGACCCGAACTTAGAAGGGAAACGCCCAAATTCTAAATGTAAGACTCCTTTGTCTGATGACTAAATTTTAGGGAATCTAAAAACTCCATTTTACTCGAAAATTGATAAAAAACATCAAAAAAGCGTCAATTTTCATTGATTTTGATCCATTTTTAATAAAAAGTGGTTAATTTTTTGGAATTCCCGATTATCCGTGTATGTTATAGCTATGTTTAATTTAAAACTTTAATTCAAGATAATTTATGAGGCAATTAAAAATCACGAAACAAATTACCAACAGAGCATCTAAATCGCTAGACAAATACCTTCAAGACATTAGTAAATTACACATGGTTACCGCCGATGAGGAAGTGGAATTGGCGCAACGAATAAAAGAGGGCGACAAAAAAGCGTTGGATAAGCTGGTTACGGCTAATTTGAGATTTGTGGTTTCGGTTGCGAAACAATACCAAAACCAAGGGCTATCGTTATCAGACTTGATTAATGAGGGTAACGCAGGATTGGTAAAAGCTGCAAAACGTTTTGATGAAACACGTGGTTTTAAATTTATAAGTTATGCTGTATGGTGGATTAGGCAAGCTATTTTACAGGCCATTGCAGAACAATCTAGAGTAATACGATTGCCATTAAATAAAATTGGTTCTATTAATAAAATTAGAAAAGCGTATTCATATTTAGAGCAAACGCACGAGCGCGAGCCTGATGCCCATGAAATTGCTAAAAACTTAGATTTATCAGTTTCTGATGTGAAGCAATCTATGAGTGTTTCAGGCAGACATGTATCTGTGGACGCCCCTTTTAGAGAGGGAGAATCTTCCAATTTGTACGATGTTGTGCAATCTGATGAATCACCAAGACCAGATTCTAATTTGATTAAAAACTCACTGAATGTTGAAGTAAATCGTGCATTGAATACCTTATCTGAAAACGAAGCGCATGTTATTAAACATTATTTTGGCATAAATATCAAGCAACCTAAAAGTCTTCAAGAAATTGGCGATAACATTGGTTTAACTCGAGAGCGCGTAAGACAAATAAGAGAAAAAGGTATTAGAAAATTAAGGCGTCCTGGAAAGAGCAAAGTATTAAAAACATATTTAGGATAATCTTAAATTAACAAAGACCTAAAAATATTAGGTTTTACTAAAAAAAAATTACAACTTTGCATCCCTTTTAGGAAGACCATAAAAAATTAAAATATATTTATGTTAAAAATCATAGTTAAAGATGGTGAAAACATCGAGAGAGCATTAAAACGCTACAAAAGAAAGCACAGAAATATTAAAGTAATGCAAAACTTAAGAGATGGCCAATTTTTCACAAAGCCTTCTGTTAAAAGACGTCGTGAAATTCAAAAAGCGGCCTATATTCAAAATTTAAGAGATCAGGAAGATATTTAATAGTTTACTATTACAACAATATTGAAAACCCATTTGCAATTTTTTGTAAATGGGTTTTTTATTTGTAAGCTTTTAAACTGTTTTGCTACAAATAGTTTATGATTTTGTTTTATCTTTTAATTGGAATATTAGCAGCAACATTAAGCGCCTTACCATTAGGAGCTTCTAATATTGCAGTTATAAATACTACATTAAAGCAAAATGCAAAACAGGCTTTTAAAATTTCTATTGCTGCAGGTATTGCAGAAGTACTTCTCTCTTACTACGCATTACATTGCAACAAACCCATAAAAGCATTTTTTAATGATAATTTATGGGTTCAAATTTCTATTGTAATTATTCTTTTTGGGGCAGGAAGTTTTTTATTCTTCAAAAAACAATCTGGACATTCTACTAAAAAAAGCAAAATAACACAATCAAAATATGCCACTGGTTTTATTCTTGGCATTATAAATCCCCCAGTTTTAATTTATTGGGTTATTGCTTATGGCGTTTTAAATAATAACGATATTATGTTGTCTTTACAATCGTCTTTTTCTGTGTTGTTTTTGTTCTTTCTTGGGGTCTACATTGGTAAGTTATTTACATTATACTTTTACAGTATAATTAGTACTGCTATTAAAAACAAAGTTCAGAATATCTCTTTAGTAATTAATAAAGTAACTGGTATTTTACTAATAGTAATTGGTTTTGCGCAAACCATTAAACTTTCTATTATTTAGTTTACAGAAATATTTACTACCAAACCTTCATTGGCACGAACATTAAAAACGGTTTCATCTTCAAAAATGAGATATTGTCCTTTTATTCCAACTAGCTTTCCAGAATATTGTTGTTCTTTTTTAATATTTAAACTCTTTGGTTTTTCTGGATATTTAAAAACAGGAAATTCTAAATTTGTTTCAGAATTACTTTCAATAAAATAATCTATTGCTTCATCAGGAATATATTGCTTTAAACGCTCTCTCCATTCAACTAAATTTTCGTCTTCAATATCATTTTTAAGCATTTTTCGCCAATTTGTTTTATCCGCTACATAGTTTTTTAATGCAACTTCGGTAATTCCTGCAAGATACCTGTTAGGTACCTCAACAATTTCAATAGCTTCATGTGCACCTTGATCTATCCATCGTGTAGGCACTTGATTTTTTCTGGTTACACCAACTTTAACATTACTAGAATTAGCTAAATACACAATATGAGGTTGCAGTTGCACTTTCTTTTCATACTCCAAATCGCGGTCTTCTTTACCTAAATGCGCGGTACTTAATTCAGGACGCATAATCCAATCTCCAGCTCTCGCGGTATCATAGAAACATTGTTTATCAAAACCTTGCCTGTAAATAGGCTTATCCAATCCACAATTTAAACATTGATATTTAACAAATTGAATCGTGATGTTTTTATTCAATAATTGATTCATATTTAAAAAATCATTTTCAAACACTAAATAATATTTAATTGGATTAGAAAACTCAGTTTCCATTTTTGTTAAAACCCCTTGGTAATTCATAAAAAAATATCTTATTTTTAAAATCTTAAAGATAAAATAAATATGCCAATCCCTTTAGTAAATTCAATTGCTTCTTGGTTTTTAAAAAAACGATTTCATCAAATTGAATTGTTCTTAAAATACCCAAATGAAGTACAAAATGAGCTACTTTTAAGCTTAGTAGATTTTGCTAAAAACACAGAATTTGGGAAACAATATGATTTCGCGTCTATAAAAAACTATGAAACCTTTGCACAACGTATTCCAATAAAAAACTACGATGGTTGGCAAGATGTAATTGAGCGTTCTAGAAAAGGAGAGAACAATATTTTTTGGCCAACACCTATAAAATGGTTTGCCAAATCTAGTGGTACAACTCGTGCAAAAAGTAAATTTATACCAGTAAGTCAAGAATCTTTAGAAGAGTGTCACTACGCTGCTAGTAAAGATTTACTATGCATGTATTTAAATAACAACGAGGACTCGCAATTGTTTACTGGTAAAAGTTTACGCCTTGGTGGAAGTAAAGAATTATACAAAGAAAACGGAACAGTATTTGGCGATTTATCTGCTATTTTAATAGATAATATGCCGTTTTGGGCAGAGTTTAGTAGCACCCCAAGCAACAAAGTATCTTTAATGAGTGATTGGGAGCATAAAATGCAAGCCATAGTTGATGAAACTATAAATGAAAACGTTACTAGCTTAGCAGGAGTGCCTTCATGGATGTTAGTTTTACTAAACAATGTTATTGAGACCACAGGAAAAGAAAGTCTACTAGATATTTGGCCAAATTTAGAAGTTTATTTTCATGGTGGTGTTAGCTTTACTCCTTATAAGGACCAATATAAAAGAATACTTCCTAAATCTAATTTTAAGTACTACGAAATTTATAATGCATCTGAAGGTTTCTTTGCCATTCAAGATCAAAACAATTCTAGCGAATTATTACTCATGCTTGATTATGGTATTTTTTACGAGTTTATACCAATGGATATATATGCAACTTCCGAAGAAAAAGCCATCCCATTAAATGAAGTAAAACTAAATCAAAATTATGCAGTAATAATAACTACTAATGCTGGCATATGGCGTTATAAAATTGGAGACACGGTTAGGTTTACCTCATTAAATCCATACAGAATTAAAATTTCTGGTAGAACTAAACATCATATTAATGTTTTTGGAGAAGAGTTAATTATCGAAAATGCTGAAGATGCATTAAGAAAAGTTTGCAAACGCACTAAGGCAGAAATTGTTGATTATACCGCAGCTCCCATTTTCATGGAAGGCAAAGAAAAAGGGGCGCACGAGTGGCTTATTGAATTTAAAACACCTCCAAGCGATATTAATTACTTCAACGAGTTATTTGATAATGCCTTAAAATCTTTAAACTCTGATTACGAAGCAAAACGCTACAACAACATCACATTGAATAAACCTAAAATTAATGTGGCTCGTAAAGATTTATTTTATAACTGGTTAAAGGATAACGACAAACTTGGTGGACAACATAAGATACCAAGACTATCTAATACCCGAGAATATATGGATACACTTATCAATCTAAATTCATAGAAATAGTGCCAAATTTACTACCAGAACTTTCTCTTAAGCAATGAGTTACCGAATTAAATAGCTATTGGTCTAAAAAATTCTGATAAAACTTAGCTACAACATTATATTTACAATCTAATTAATCCTAAACCCTCAATACAATGAAAACTAAGTTATGTTTTTTCATTTGCCTTGTGTCATTTTTTATGTACAGCCAAGGACCATCTAGTATAGCAGTAAATAATAAGCCTTCTTTTGATATAAAACCAACCAAAGTTAAAACCATTGATGCTAATGGCTTTTCGTTTGAACTTTTAGATGCTGGAGTAAACACAAAATACTCTGAGTTTGGCTCAGGTTTCTTTAGAAATAAACTCATTATGGTATCATCTAAAAAAATAGGTGGTTTTGCCAAAATTGATTTCAATACAAATGAAGCTTACAAAGAGTTATTCTGTTTAGATGTTAGCACAAGTGGAGCTTTAAGTTCACCGCAATTATTTTCTAGAATTTTAAATACAAATGATAGTGAAGGTCAGCTTACGTTTTCACCTAACCAAAAAACGGTATACTACACAAGAAGTAGTAAAGAAAACTCTTTAGTATACAAATTACACAAAGCAGATTTAGAAGAAGAATCTCATGGTAATTGGATAAACCAAGAATTACTAGATATTAATAGTAAAAATGTTTCAATTGAAACTCCTTTCATTAACAGTAAAGGCGATAAGTTATATTTTGCTGCTAATAATATGGACGATTCTTATGGGGGTTACGACCTTTATGTTTCTGACGTAAATGCAGATGGTACTTTAAGTACTCCTAAAAACCTAGGTAGTAAGGTAAATACAGCTTCAGATGAAAAATATCCTTCCTTATCTAAAGATTCTAAATATCTTTATTTCTCCTCTAAAGGACACGAAAACATTGGTGGTTACGACCTTTTTGTAAGTAGAATTTTAAGCACAGGATATAAAGCTCCAAGAAATTTAGGGAACACTATTAATACAAGTTATGATGAAGTTGCTTACTTTTTAGCAACAGACCATAAAGGTTACGTGTCTTCTAACAAGCCCCTAGGTAAAGGAGGTTTTGATATCTACACAGCCACAAACAAAGAAATAATTCAAAGTGTAAAGGGTGAAGTTTTAGATTTAGTTACTAAAATAAAACTACCAAATACTTTAATTCTATTATTAGATGAAGACGGTGTTGAAGTTGACAGACAAATAACTGGTGAAGATGCTAGCTACAACTTTAATGTTGTACCTTTTGAAAACTATACTATTACAACAAACAAAGATGGTTTTGTAAACGGTTCTTTTGAATTTCTAAGTACTAGAAATTACAATACAACTTATAATAAAGATTTAGAATTAAATACCACAGAACCTGTTATTGCTAAAGTTGATGATGAACTAAGAATTGTTTTAGAAAACATTTATTTCGATTTCAATAAATACTCTGTTAAAGAAGAATCAACTATTTCGTTAAACAAAATTATTAAAGTTCTTAAAGATAATCCAGAGATGAAATTAGCGCTAAATGCTCATACTGATAATAAAGGTAGAGAAAGTTACAATTTAAAACTTTCTGATAAACGTGCTGCTTCTGCTTTAAAGTATTTAATCGCTAATGGTATTTCGAAAGATAGATTACAATCTAAAGGATTTGGAGAAGCAAAACCTTTAATTGATTGTAAGAATAATTGTTCTGAAGAAGACTTACAAGCTAACCGTCGTGTTGAGTTTGTTATCTTGGAAGATTAATTTATATGACTATAAAAAACCGATAAAGTGTTTTGTAAAAGTTTTTGAACGAGTATTTCATCTTATAATCTAAAACTAAAAGAAATCTTTTGCTCACATATTAAATAAGTATACTTTTATCACATAGAATAATAAACTACAGTAAATATTTTGATACCCTCATCATTTTATTTACTTCTTATGACAAGATTTTTTCGTAGTGTACTTTATTAATTAACATCCATAAAATAAAAAACCACGCTGTTAGCGTGGTTTTTTTATATCTCTATTTTAGAAACTTAAAACTGATTTACGATACCGCTTTTAGTTTCTTTAATGTTGTTTTTGTTAATTTATCTTCGGCATATAATTTAGTAACGTTTAGCTTTTTCTCATCACTACTAGGTAATTCGAACATGGCATCAGTTAAAATTTCCTCACAAAGAGAACGCAAACCTCTTGCTCCTAATTTATACTCAATTGCTTTATCAACTATAAATTCTAGCGCGCCATCTGTAATAGTAAAATCTATTTCATCCATTGCAAACAATTTTTTGTATTGCTTTATAATGGCATTTTTAGGTTCGGTAAGAATAGCTCTTAACGTTTTAGAGTCTAAAGGATTCATATAGGTAAGCACAGGAAGTCTTCCTATAATTTCAGGAATCAACCCAAAGTCTTTTAAATCTTTTGGAATTATATATTGCAGTAAGTTATCTTGATCTACAACCTCATCAGATATTGATGCACTGTAACCAACAGCTTGCATATTTAAACGTTTTGATATAACACGCTCTATTCCATCAAAGGCACCACCTGCTATAAACAAAATATTTTCAGTATTTACTTCAATAAATTTTTGATCTGGATGTTTTCTACCTCCTTTTGGTGGTACATTTACAACAGTACCTTCTAATAATTTTAATAAGGCTTGTTGTACACCTTCTCCCGAAACATCACGAGTTATTGAAGGATTATCACTTTTTCTGGCAATCTTATCTATCTCATCAATAAATACGATTCCTTTTTCTGCTTTCTCTAAATTATAATCAGCAGCCTGCAAAAGTCTGGTTAGTATACTCTCAACATCTTCACCAACATAACCTGCTTCTGTTAAAACTGTAGCATCAACTATTGCCAATGGTACATTTAACATTCTCGCTACTGTTTTAGCCATTAAGGTTTTACCTGTTCCTGTTTGCCCAACCATGATAATATTACTTTTCTGAATATCAATATCATCATTTGATGGTGGTTGTAATAAACGTTTGTAGTGATTATAGACGGCAACAGACATTACCTTCTTAGTCATTTCTTGGCCAATAATGTATTCATCAAGAAATGTTTTAATTTGTAGAGGCTTACGGAGCTTTAATTCTGCAGATAAATCGCTACTATCGCTTTGCTTAGATTCTTCTAAAACAATACCATGAGCTTGCTCGATACATCTATCGCAAATATGTGCATCTAACCCAGCTATTAGTAAGTTAGTTTCTGGCTTTTTTCTGCCACAAAACGAACATTCTAGTTCTTCTTTTGCCATTAATCTTTGTTATTTTGGGAATAATCTATTACAAATCCCTCTGCAATTATTATTTAAAATTACGAATTTTTATTTAATTACGAGCTAAAATCTCGTCAATCATGCCGTATTCTTTGGCCTTATCAGCTTTCATCCAGTAATCTCTATCACTGTCTTCGTATACTTTGTCGTAATCTTGTCCCGAATGCTTACTAATAATTTTGTAAAGTTCTTCTTTTAAAATTAAAATCTCTCTCGCAGTAATTTCAATATCACTTGCTTGACCTTGAGCGCCACCTAATGGTTGATGAATCATAACTCGAGAGTGAGTTAAGCCACTTCGCTTTCCTTTTTCTCCGGCACACAATAAAACAGCTCCCATAGATGCTGCCATACCTGTACAAATTGTTGCAACATCTGGTTTTATAAATTGCATGGTATCATAAATACCCAAGCCAGCATATACGCTTCCTCCTGGAGAATTAATATAAATTTGAATATCTTTTGAAGCATCTGTACTTTCCAAGAATAATAATTGTGCTTGAACAATATTTGCCACTTGATCGTTAATTCCTGTACCAAGAAATATAATTCTGTCCATCATTAGTCGAGAAAACACATCAAAAACGGCAATATTCATTTGTCGTTCTTCAATAATATTTGGAGTTAGATTAGTTGGATACATACTACTTATAATTTTATTGTAATACGTACTACTAATACCTTGATCTTTTATCGCGAATTTTTCAAATTCCTTTGCGTAATCCATAGTCTTTTTGTAATTGTTTTGTTTAAACTCTTGATTTACATCAAGATGAGTTATTTTTTTTATCTGAAAGGTAGTCTTTGAATAAAAAAGCGTTTAAACCTTGAGATTTAAACGCCTAAATATAATGAATTATTCTATTAATTATTTGTCGCCGTAAACTTCTTTAACAAACTTTTCGTAACTTAATTCTTTTACTTTGATATTTGCTTTTTCTTTATAGACACTTAATAACTTTTGACTTACCAACTGCTCTGAAATACGACGCGCTTCTTCTTGATTAGAAAGTACACGTGCAGCAATATCATCTAGCTCTTTATCAGAAGGATTCATCTGTCCAAATTGAGCCATTTGCGCTTTTATCATTTCTCTTGAATGATTTTTTATATCATCCATAGTTACTTTAATATCGTTATCCTCAATTAATTTTCCTTCGATTAATTGGTAGCGTAAGCTTTTTTCAGACTTCTCATATTCGTCTTTAGCCTGATCTAAATCCATATCCTTTTCTCCTGCTGTTTGCATCCACTTGGTTAAAAACTCTGCTGGTAAATCAAATTTGGTGTTTTCAACTAAATATTCTGTAACATCATTTAAAAGTTTTTGGTCAGATTGTTGTAAGAACTGCTTTTCTGCATCTTCTTTTATCTTAGCTTTCAATTCCGTTACTGAGGTAACAGCTTTTGGTCCAAAAAGTTTATCAAATAATTCTTGGTCTAAGTCTGCTAATTCACGTTGGTTTATTTCTGTAATTTCAAAATTCACTTCAATATCTAAACCATGAACATCATCATGACCCAATTTTAAAGCATGCATTAATTCATGCTCGTCATCATAAAGTCCTTTTGTTTTTAGTGTAACTACATCACCAACTTTAGCACCAATAAACTGCTTAGCTGTAGCTTTTCCTTTAAACTTATCTAATGTTAAAGTAACTTTATTATCAATCTCTTTTTCTTCGTTGGTATAAACTCCTGTTATCTCGCTGTCCTTAACAACTACATCTTGAGAAACTAATTTCCCGTATTGCTTTTGAATACGCTCAATTTGTTCGTCAATCATTTTGTCATCAGCAATAATATTATAATGTGTGATGGCTTTTTTACTTTTTAAGTTAACATCAAATTCTGGTGCTAAACCTAACTCAAATTCAAAAGAAAATCCATCTGCTTCCCAATCTATCTCATCTTGTGTTTTTGGAAGTGGCTGCCCAAGCACATCTAACTTTTCTTCAGTTAAATATTTATTTAAGGCATCTTGTAAAAGCTTATTTACCTCATCAACCAAAACAGCTTTACCATATTGCTTTTTTACCATACCCATTGGCACATGACCTTTTCTAAAACCAGGAATGTTTGCTGTTTTACGGTAATCTGTTAAGATTTTTTCTACTTTATCATTATAATCTTCTTTAGCAATATCTACTTTTACTACAGCATTTAATGCATCAACGTTTTCTCTTGTAATATTCATTTTAAAAATTGGGTTTAATATACCTAAAATTGGGTGGCAAAAATACAACTTTTTTTACCACCTAGCAAAGTTTTTAATTGCTTGATTTTGAGGCTATTTTTTACTTTCTTTTAGTAACGAATGTAATGCTGATTGAAGTATGGAAAGTAAAACGCTAAAAAGTATAGCCCACCAAAACGTACTAACCGAAAAACCATCTATTAATTTATCTGCCAAAAGAATAATTAATGCATTTATTACTAATAGAAATAAGCCTAATGTTACAATTGTTATGGGCAATGTAAAAATGACTAAAATAGGCTTAACCAAAAGGTTTAATAAAGACAAAACTACGGCAACTATTATTGCTGTTACATAACCATCAACATTTACTCCAGACAAAACGTGTGCTAAAATAAATACTGCGATAGCGTTTAATAAAAGTTTGATGATAAGTTTCATGAATTTTGATTTTTATTAAATGTACAAAAAATATCTAACCAATGAATTTAACAACGGCCTTAAAAAAATCTTTAGGGTTTTCTGCATGTAACCAATGTCCTGCATTAGAAATAGTAGCTATTTCAGACTTTGGAAAGTGGTTTGAAATGATCCGTTCATCATCAACACCTATATATTCTGAGCGGTCTCCACGCAAAAACAACGTATCTTTTTCAAAGATAGCATAGCTTGGTAATGACTCTCCTACTTCTGCAACTTCATTTTTTAAAACTTCAAGGTTTATTCTTAAACCTAATTGTCCTTTTTCAACCCAATACAAATTTTTAAGCAAAAACATTCGTGTTCCAATATCAGACACATAATTACTTAAAGCTTTATCTGCTTGCCCTCTAGATTTTATAATATTAAAATCTAACGCGCTTAACCCATTTAAAATAGCATCATGGTGCACTGGATAAAATCTAGGAGAAATATCTGCAACTAATAATTTCGATACCAATTCAGGATATTCTGCTGCAAATAACATGGCTGTTTTTCCGCCCATAGAATGACCAAGTAAAACAACATCCGATAAATTATGTACTTCACAATAGTGTTTCAAATCTTCTGCTAAAACTTCATAATTAAAAGCATCATCATGAAAACTTCTACCGTGATTTCTTTGGTCTACTAAATGCACTTGAAATCCTAATTCGCTAAATTGGGTCCCAAGCGTTTTCCAATTGTCTTTCATTCCTAAAAACCCATGTAAAATTACAAAAGGCTTTCCTTCACCTAAGATATTTGAGTGTAAAAGCATTATTTTAATTTATGTAAATACATTTGAATAACATTTTCAACTCCTAAATATAAACTTTCAGCAATTAGAGCATGCCCAATAGAAACCTCTAATAAATCTGGAATATTTTCTTTAAAAAATTTGATATTATCCAAAGACAAATCGTGACCCGCATTTATACCTAATCCTAAACTATTTGCTAACTCTGCACTTTCTGCGTAAGGTTTAACAGCATCTTTATTTCCTATATTGTGTTGGTGTGCAAAAGCTTCTGTATACAATTCAATTCTATCCGTTCCAGTTTCCTTTGCACCTTCAATTTGCTTTAATACAGGGTCTACAAAAATGGACGTTCTAATATCATTACTTTGAAATTCTTTAATAACATCAACCAAAAAATCTTTATGCTTTATAGTGTCCCAACCTGCATTACTGGTAATTGCATCAACAGCATCTGGTACCAAAGTAACTTGTGTTGGTTTAACTTCTAAAACTAAATAAACAAAAGATTCTATGGGGTTTCCCTCAATATTGTACTCTGTATAAACTTCAGGTTTTAAATCACGAGCGTCTTGATATTTAATATGTCTTTCATCTGGTCGTGGGTGTATAGTTACGCCCTCAGCACCAAAACGTTGCACATCTTTAGCAAATTCAACTACATTAGGGACATCGCCACCTCGGGAGTTCCTTAAAGTTGCAATCTTATTAATATTAACACTTAACTTGGTCATAAATCAATTTTAAAAGACAAAAATACAAAGTAGAACACCCATTGATACTATTTTTTTAATTAATTTGCAGTTCTATTTATTTGAACAAATGGACCGAGCTAAACCATAAATTTAGTTTTAATTTAGCAAATTAATAAGCGAATACATTTGAAAGAATTAATAAAATAGAAGCTACAAATGAAACTTTCAGAACTTATAATTAACGATATAAAACCTCTAAATAACTTGAGTAAAGTGAGTGATTTACAAGAATTATTTAATCAGCTTACATTTTCTCATATTCCGGTTAAAAATAGTGACAATGCTTATATAGGTTGTTTTTCTGAAACAGACGCGCATTGTTTTGATGCTGAAAATCCTTTAAGCGAACATATATATGCTCTTGAGGATTTTTTTGTTCGAGATACTACGTTATGGCTTGATGTTTTAGAAGCTTTCGCTGTTAATTCTGCTAACATTATGCCTGTTTTAAACACTGAAAACAAGTATTTAGGTTATTATGAACTTAACGATATTATTAGTCTATTTAGCGAGTCTCCATTTTTCTCTGAAGCTGGAGGTATTTTAGTTGTAGAAAAAGGAATTAATGATTATTCGTTTAGTGAGGTAAGTCAAATAGTAGAATCTAATGATGGGAAATTACTTGGTGCTTTTATCTCTAAAATGAATACAGATTTGGTTCAAATCACCTTAAAAATAGGCAATACGGGACTTAATGATGTTATTCAAACATTTAGGCGATATAGCTACAATATTGTTTCTGGACACGAAGAAGATGGTTATATTGAAAGTTTGAAAGAGCGATCAGACTATTTAAACAAATACTTAAACATGTAAACAAATGAAGGTTGCAGTTTTTGGGCGATTTTACAATAAAACAACCACAACATCGGTTGAAACACTCTTTAATTATTTTTTAAAAAAAGGTATTGATGCATACATAGAAACAGAGTTTTCTAACCTTATAAAAAACGAATCTCAAAATAAAATAGATTATTCTTCATTTAAAAACTTTGACGTTTTAGATGATTCTTTTAATTTGTTAGTAAGTGTTGGTGGAGATGGCACCATTTTAAGAGCCATTACTTTTGTTAAAGATTTTGATATTCCAATAATAGGAATTAATACTGGCCGACTAGGTTTTTTAGCAACCATTCAAGTAAACCAAATAGAAAATGCTATTCAAGACATTATTGATGGTAACTACAAAATCTCTGAGCGCAGTTTACTATCTGTTGAGACAACTCCAGAAAATGATGATATAACCTCATTAAATTTTGCGTTAAACGAAATTGCGGTAAGTAGAAAAAACACCACTTCTATGATTACTGTAGAAACCCATTTAGATGACGAATATTTAACATCCTATTGGAGTGATGGCTTAATTATATCAACGCCAACAGGTTCCACAGGGTATTCTTTAAGTTGTGGAGGTCCAGTAATAACACCAGGCACAAACAGTTTTGTTTTAACACCTATTGCTCCTCATAACTTAAGCGCTCGCCCACTGGTAATCCCAGATTCTACAGAAATAAGACTAAAAGTATTTGGCAGAGAAGAACAGCATTTAGTATCCTTAGACTCTAGAATTGCTACATTAGATAATGGAACCATTATAAAAATAAAAAAAGCCGATTTTAAAATAAAAATGATAGACTTATTAAATGAAAGCTTTTTAGTAACACTTCGTAAAAAACTTCTTTGGGGTGAGGATAAGCGTAATTAAACAATAATTCTACAAAAATCCTGTTTTAAACTCATACTAATTGATTCAGATTATACTTAACTAATCTTATTTATTATATTTGCAAACTTTTAAACATCTATGAGGTATTTAAACATATTGATATTAAGCATTTTAACACTTCAATTAAGCCACTCTCAAATTAACGAAATTGGTTTTTTTGCAGGTGGTAGTAATTTTATAGGTGATGTTGGCGCAACAGATTATATCGCACCAAATAGCCCCACTTTAGGCTTAATATATAAATGGAATGCTAGTGCAAGACACTCATGGAGAGCATCAATAATATATTCTGATTTACAAGCCAATGACAATGAATCTGACGATATAAAACGAATCCAACGAGATTATAGTTTTGAGTCTAATTTGTTAGAAATTTCTCTTGGTATGGAATTCACTTTCTTAGATTTTAATCTTCATACTGGCGAAAAAATAGGAACACCATATTTATTTGCTGGTTTAAGTGCGGCGAAACACGACAATCATTATTTCTTAAATGGAAGTCAAACCCCTGAAAATAATTCTAGTTGGGCATATGGAATACCTATGGCTTTAGGTTATAAAACTAATTTTCTAGGCAATTTCATTTTAGGAATTGAAGTAGGAGCACGTTACACATTTTCGGACCAGCTGGATGGAAGCGCTCCAGACACAGATGCATTACAGCAATTTCAATTCGGAAATATAAACAATAACGATTGGTATGTATTTTCAGGAATTACCTTAACTTACACCTTTGGAGAAAACCCTTGCTATTGCGTGGAATAAAATGGATTTAAAAGAAAGCATTATAACTACAAGACTCCCTAAACACATTGCCATTATTATGGATGGTAATGGGCGTTGGGCTAAACAAAAGGGGATGTTACGCGCTTTTGGTCATGAAAATGGCACAAAATCTGTACGTCAGGTTGTTGAGGCTTCAGCAGAAATTGGAGTTGAGAATTTAACGCTTTATGCATTTTCTACTGAAAATTGGAACCGCCCTAAATTAGAAGTTCAAACGCTAATGAAACTTCTAGTCTCATCATTAAAGAAAGAAATAAATACACTTCAAGATAATAATATTAAACTTGCTGCTATTGGAAACCTGCAGAATTTACCAAAAAAGGTATTTAAAGAGCTTCATGATGTTATAGAAATCACAAAAAATAATAACAGAATGACTTTAACATTAGCTTTAAGTTATGGTTCGCGCGAAGAATTGCTAAACACTGTTAAAGAAATTAGTTTTAAAGTTAAAAATAATATAATTTCTCTCGAAAATATTGATGAATCAATTATAAATGAGCATCTTTACACGCAAAATTTACCAGACGTAGATTTGCTTATTAGAACCAGTGGAGAACAACGTATAAGTAACTTCTTGCTTTGGCAAATTGCTTACGCCGAATTACATTTTACAAATGTTTTATGGCCAGATTTTACAAAGCAACATTTGTATGAAGCTATTATTGAATATCAAAAAAGAGAACGACGATTTGGGAAGACAAGTGAACAACTTAGCTAATACTTTACTTTTTAAACATATAAAGTACCTCATTGCCATATTATTTTTAGGGCTTTGTTTTAATGTTTCTGCTCAAAACCTAAAATATAGTAATGGTGAAAAATATACTCTAGGCGAAATTAAAGTTTCTGGAAACACTAGTTTTAGCGAACAAACTATAGTCGCTTATTCTGGATTGAGAAAAGGAAAAGAAATGACTATTCCTGGAGAGGATATTAGTGACGCTATTAAAAAACTTTGGAAGTCTAACTTATTTAGTGATATAGAAATATACATTACCAAAATAGAAGGTAATGTTGCTACTCTAGAAATACGCCTTTCAGACTTACCGCAATTAAATGAACTCAAGATTAACGGAGTAAAAAAGTCTAAAAAAGAATCTATTATTGCAGATAATAAATTAAAAAAAGGAACTAAAGTCACTGAAAACCTTATAACAACTACAAAAAACTTTCTTGAAAAGAAATACAAAAAACAAGGTTTTTTAAATTCCAAAGTACTTATCAATACCATTGAAGTTGAAGACTCTATCAAAACTGCTAGAGTTAATATGGTACTAAATATAGACAAGGGAGAAAAAGTAAAAATAAAAGATATTACATTTAATGGGAATGAAGTTTTAAGCGATAAAAAGCTTAGAAAAAGCATGAAGGGCACAAAAAAGATTAATCGTATTCGTATTTTAAAACGTTCTAAATTTATTGATTCTACTTATCAGGCAGATTTGGGACATGTAATAGATTTTTATAAAGAAAACGGATATCGTGATGCCCGAATACTTTCTGATAGCATCATATATAATGATGACAAAACCATCTCTCTTGAAATAGATGTAATTGAAGGTGATCAATATACATTTGGAGATATTACATTTATTGGGAACACCGTTTACACAAACGAACAACTCAATAGACTTTTAAGAATAAGAAAAGGTGATACTTACAATGGTGTAGAATTACAAAAAAGAATTGCAGATAATACTAAACCAGATGCCGCAGATATAACAAACCTTTATCAAAATAACGGTTATTTGTTTTCAAGTATAAACCCTGTTGAAGTAAGTGCAGATGGTAATGTAATTGATATGGAAATTAGAATATCTGAAGGTAAACCAGCTTATTTTAATAGTGTTAGTGTAGTTGGAAATGACAAAACTAACGACCACGTTATATACAGAGAAATACGCACAAAACCAGGACAATTATACAGTAAAGCCAATGTGGTACGTACAGTTAGGGAATTAGGTCAATTAGGCTTTTTTGATGCTCAAGAAATAGCACCTAACTTTATTAATCCTAATCCAGTTGAAGGCACTATAGATATGGAATATTCGGTTAAAGAAACCGGGTCTAGTCAAATTGAACTACAAGGTGGTTATGGTGGTGGTGGTTTTATTGGTACGCTTGGTTTATCTTTTAATAACTTCTCCATTAAAGATATTTTTAAGAAAGATGCTTATAAGCCAATACCGATGGGAGATGGTCAAAAATTAGCATTGCGCTTACAAGCGAGTCGCTTTTTTCAAACCTATAGTTTTTCCTTCTCCGAACCTTGGTTAGGAGGCAAACGCCCTGTGCAATTTTCAACCTCAATATCGCATACAAAACAGTTTTTATTTAACCCTTTAACAAGAGATGCCGATAAAAGCAGAAGTTTTAATATTACAGGTATAACGTTTGGTTTAGCAAAACGCTTAACGGTTCCTGATGATTACTTTATATTATCTCAATCGATCAGTTTTCAACGTTACGATTTAAATAATTATAATACTGGACTATTTACCTTTGGTGATGGATTCTCAAACAATTTATCTTATACAGTTGGGTTAAGTAGAAATAATACTAGTGTAGATCCTATTTTCCCAACAAACGGTTCAAGTTTTTCTGTTACTGCTAAGTTCTCACCACCTTACTCATTATTTAGTGATGTAGATTATGGTGAGTTAAAAGATGAACGTGACATAAATGAAACCATCTTAAACGACCCTACACAATCTGAAACTGTTAGAACCAACGCTTCAAATAGAATTGCTGAAATAGACCAAGAACGCTATAAATGGCTTGAATTTTACAAAGTAAACTTTAAAGGAGAATGGTACACACAATTAGCTAAAGACTTAGTTTTAAGGCCAAGTGTAGAATTTGGGTTTTTAGGAGCTTATAATAATGACAGAGGTGAAATTCCTTTCGAACGTTTCTTCTTAGGAGGAGATGGTTTAGGTAATTTCGCATTAGATGGTAGAGAAGTTGTTCAGTTACGTGGTTATCCAAATCAATCTTTATCAGACCAAGATGGAAGTACTATTTACAATAAATTTTCTTTAGAACTTCGCTATCCTATAACACTAAAAGCCTCAGCAAAAATTTATGCTTTAGGTTTTTTAGAAGGTGGAGCTTCGTATAACAGTTTTAGAGATTATAACCCTTTTACGTTAAAGCGTTCTGCAGGTTTGGGTGTTAGAATTTTCATGCCAGCATTTGGTTTATTAGGTATTGATTTTGGTCATGGATTTGATCCAATTGGCAATACAGGACCTAAAAATGGATGGGAAACACACTTCATAATTGGACAGCAATTTTAACTTTGGCACGATATTTTCTAATAACACTTTGATGATTTGAATAAGAATTGAAATTTTTAAGATTAAAATTCGTTAATTTTGAAGATACAATTCAAAAAGGTGGCAGAATTACAAATAAATCATCTGTCGTTTTTAGAATTTATAAGATATAAATTTGAAAAATATTAAAACAGATGCGAAATAAAGTTCTTTTTTTACTGATATTAGTTTTTGTGCTATGTAGCTTTTCTGTAGATGCACAGCGTGGTGTAAGAATCGCTTATATAGATACTGAATATATTTTAGAAAATGTTCCAGAATATCAAGAAGCAACAGTGCAATTAAATGCAAAAGCAGATAAATGGAAAAATGAAATTGCAGCCAAACTGGATATTATTGAGCAAAAGCGAAAAAACTTAAGCAATGAAAAAGCACTTTTAACAGCAGAGCTTATTAGCGAACGAGAAGAGGATATTTCATTTGAGGAAAAGGAAATTCTAGATTATCAGCAAAAACGATTTGGTCCAAATGGCGATTTGTTTATTCAAAAAAAGCAATTAATGCAGCCCATACAAGATCAAATTTTTGCAGCAGTACAAGATATGGCAGCAGGAAGAAAGTATGATCTTATTCTTGACAAAACTGAAACGATAATGCTATACTCTAATAAATCACTTGATGTAAGCGAACAAGTGTTACGAAGTATAACAAGATCGTCAAAACGTAAACAAGCACAATCAAAAGCTGAAAAAAGAGCAGCTAAAGATGAAGAATTAATACCTGAAGTTAATTTAGAACTTGAAGCTCGCGAAAAAGCATTAGAAGAAAAGAAAGCGCAAAGAGAAAGTGCAATTGAAAAAGCTAGACAAGAAAAATTAGACGCTAGAGCTGCTAAAGTAAAAGCTGCTGAAGAAAGACGCCAGAAAATATTAGATGATAGAGCAAAAGCTAAACAAGCAAAACTTGATGAAAGAAGCAAAACAACAACTGTAAAAACAGAAAACGATACTATTAGTAACAAAACTGAAATAAAAAAAGAGCCAGTAAAAGAAACAAAAACAAGAGCGCAACTAATAGAAGAAAATAGACAAAAAAAGTTAGCTGATAGAGCCGCTAGAAAAAAGGCTTTAGAAGACAAGAAAAAGAAAATTTTAGAAGATCGACAAAAGGCACAAGACAGTATAAACAAAAACAATTAATATTTATAACACATTAATACTATTTAAAATGAAACGATTAAAAACTATTTTATTAGCAACTGCATTATGTATTGGAACTTTAAGTTTCACACAAGCACAAAGTAAAGTTGCCCATATAAACACTCAGGAATTAATTCAAGCAATGCCTGAGATGAAAGCGGCACAAACTGAGCTTGAAACTTTAAGCAAAACCTATCAAACAGATTTTCAAGCTATGGGAACTGAATACCAAAATACTGTAAAACAGTATGAAGCAGAGGTTAATACTAAAACAGCTGAAGAAAATCAAAAAAGAGCAGTTGAACTTCAAGAAAAACAACAACGTATACAGCAATTTCAAGCTGATGCTCAGCAAGATTTAGCAAAAAAACAGGAAGAATTAATAAAGCCAATATCAGAAAAAGCAAAAACAGCTATTTTAAAAGTTGGAAGAGCCCAGGGTTTTGACTATGTTTTAGATTCTTCATTAGGAGTTGCTATTTTAGCTGACGGTAAAAACTTACTTGACGATGTTAAAAAAGAATTAGGCATATAATTATATCTGTAAAATAATAAATATGTTAAAAGCTGCTTTTAAAAGGCAGCTTTTTTATTTTTGTTAAATTATGAGTAAAAACCCTATTGGCATTTTTGATTCTGGCGTTGGTGGTACATCAATTTGGAAAGAGATTCATCATCTTTTACCAAATGAGAATACTATATATCTTGCTGATAGTAAAAATGCACCTTACGGTACAAAAGGGAAGGATACTATTATTAACTTAAGTATCAAAAACACAGAGTACTTACTAAGTAAAAACTGTAAAATTATAGTAGTGGCATGCAATACTGCTACAACAAACACTATAGATTATTTAAGAGCTACTTACTCTATTCCCTTTATAGGTATAGAACCCGCAATAAAACCCGCTGCATTACAAACTAAAACCAATGCCATTGGTATTTTAGCAACTCAAGGCACACTCAGTAGTGAATTATTTTCTAAAACGTCTACCATTTTTGCAAGTAATATTAGAGTTATAGAACAGAATGGAAATGGTATTGTAGAACTTATTGAAAGTGGAAAATTATATTCTGATGAAATGAAATCACTTTTAAAGCTATACTTAGAACCAATGATTGATGCTAATATTGATTATCTGGTTTTAGGGTGTACACATTATCCTTATTTAATTCCCATACTTATAGAGTTGCTACCAAAACATGTAAAAATTATAGATTCTGGTGAAGCTGTAGCGAGACAAACTAAAGCTATTTTGGAAAAACATAATTTGTTGAATACTAGTAATACAAGTAGTAAAAACAACTTTTACACAAATGGAAATCCTAAAATAATGGCATCTCTTTTAGAAGAAAAAGCTAATATTGAATACTTAGATTTTTAGTTAATCTTTACTAATTAATAAATTATTCCTTAAACCAACTGGAATACTTCACATAATTATTAGCAATTCTATCTATTTCTCCAGAGATCAATTCTTTACTAATGTCTTTTACTTTTTTTGCTGGAACACCAGCATAAATGCTTCCTGCTTCTACTTTTGTGTTTTTGGTTATAACTGCACCAGCAGCTATAATACTGTTGCTTTCAATCACACAATCATCCATAATAATACTTCCCATACCAACTAGAACATTATCATTTATAGTACATCCGTGAACAATAGCGTTATGTCCAATAGACACATTATTACCAATTGTAGTTGGAGATTTTTGATAAGTTGCATGAATAACAGCTCCATCTTGAACATTTACTTTATTACCCATTTTTATGAAGTGCACATCTCCTCGAATTACAGCATTAAACCAAATACTACATTGGTTTCCCATAATTACATCGCCAACTATTGTAGCGTTTTCTGCCACATAACAATCATTTGGTATTTGCGGTGATTTACCGTTTAAAGGTTTAATTATAGGCATTATATTGTTTTTTAAAGATGTGTATTAGTTATCAAAATACCAGTTAAATAAATCTGTTCTCAATCCAAAATTAAACCAAGTGGTACTGTTTTTAAAAGTAGTAGCTGTAGTGGCTTCTGGATCAAAATTACGTACAGTTATATCCGTAAATATTTTCATGTTAGATGATGGATTGATAATATAACCCGCTTGAAGATTTCCATTAAACACTTTAGTTTTAATCCCCTGTCCTATTTCAACTCCATTATCAAATGGTCTATCATTATAGTTTCTATATACATCAGCTCCGTAGCTAAAATTGTCTGTACCATCATTAAAATCTAGCCCACGAACTCCAAAAATAAGTTTTGCATCTGCGTACCAACGTTTATAGCGGTATCGACCAATAAAAATAGCTTCACTAAAATTAGCACCCCATAAATGGGCCATAGGTTGATTAGCATTAGCATAGTTTAAAACAATTGTATTGTGCGAATAGGTAAAAGGACGAACCCTATTATATTCAAACTGAAGTAATAAATTATCAACCTTAAAAGCATTGAAATACTTGACACCTATTTGATAACCGAATTTATTTTTCCAGCTTTTTTCTCCAGCTTTAACATCTTCTAAAGAAAATTCATCAAGAATAAATTGACTATAAATATTAATATTATCATTCCATTTATATTTAGCTGTAGCTCCTAAAATAGCATTACCGGCTGCTTGCCCCGTTTGGAATTCTATAGCTCTGTAAAATATTACAGGATTTAAGTAATTAATATCAAAGCCCCTATCGTTAGTATCTCTCCACATTACAGATTCAAACAAACCAAGATTAAACCGCTTAGACACATTCCAACTTAAGTAATGGTTTGCAATATATTTTGTTAAGAAGGCACCATCTTCTGTAACTTCTGGCCTTACATCTTTTAACCACATCCAAGTATTTGTGTATTTTAATTTCCAGAATTTGGTGTTAAGTTTTAAAAAAGGATGAGGGCTAGTAACATCGCTTAATAACAATGAACGATATCCATCACCTATAAAATTTTTACCATGCCCAAATTGAACATTGATGAATTTTGCAGGAGCATAAGATAGATAGCCTTCAGCTACAGGGTAATCGTAAGAATCCGTTTTAAAACGCTTTGCTATGCCGCGACCTGGGATAATGGCTGGATCTGGACCAAAAGCTTTTAAGCTTTCTGAATAGCGGTTTACATAGTCGGCAAAACGTCCTTGACTCTCAAAAACTGAAGCAAAAAAACTAAACTTTTTCCCTAAACCACCTTGAACAAAAAAGCCTCTAGTATTATTATAGGTTGAGCTAAAATCTGCATCGGTATCCTTACCAACTTGTAAATCAAACACAGGATCTATAGTAAACCAATAGTCCTTACCCTGCAATTGCACTAAGTGTTCATTCCAAAATTTTCTGCCAAACCAAGTTTCAGTTTCTTTTTGAAGTTTTTCTTTTTCAGCATTAAAATCATAATATTTTGAAACCTCTTCATAAACAAAGGGTTTTGATGCGGTATGGCTATTTGTTCCAACAAGATTCATTTGTCTGTCGAATCTAGCATAATCACTATGTATAAACTGAATATTTAACTGACTAGAAAACCTCCTGTCATTAAAAACCTGTAGACTTCTATTAACACTATCAAACTCAGCTTTTGCACGTTCTTCTAATTCTGAAAATTCCTTTTCTTTTGCTAAATCTTGAGTTGAAACTGTTTGGTCTATCAATGGTATTTTAATAGGCATGGAATATTGCTTGTAAGTAACTCGTCCGTTATAAGTTGCTGGTTTAATTTTTGGCAATATTGAAAACACACGCTTTACCTCTGTTTTTAGCTCTGAATACATGGCATCAACATACATAACTCTAAATTGCCCTGTAGTATCTACTTCAAAAAGCACTACCGCTTCACCTTTATATTTTTCATCTAAAACCTTTTGGGGCACTTTAAAATTCTCATAAATATGAGTGTATACCTTATTATCAAAACATTGTTGCAACGAGTCTATTGCTACAGATTGACAATTTGGAAAAACTGGTGGTTTTTCGAAATAAGAATTACTTTGTGTATAACTATTATATTGAACTAAAAGTAGGAGTAGAACAATGAATTGCTTCATAATTGTTGTAAAGAATTGATTCAAAACTGAAAGATACTATAATTTGATAAGACAAGTTATAAAAAAACCGCTATCATACAATTGATAACGGTTTTTAAAGCATGAAATTATAAGGTAGTTCTATTGCACCTGAAATACTATTGGTAAACTATAAATAACACCTACATTTATATCACGTTGTTTTCCCGGTGTCATTTCTGGTATTATATTAATTACACGCTCTGCTTCTTTTTCAAGATCTGGATGTGTACCTCTTGTTTTAATATCAACTACTTTTCCTGTGTTGTCAATTTTAAACTGAGTACGAATAACCTGTTTACCTGAAAGACCTAATTCGTTAGCTAATTCTGTATCAAATTTTCTTTGTACTAGTTTAGTAATCTTATCAGACATGCATTTACGTTTTGCATCGTTTGTCTTTTTATTTTCACAACCTGGATAGACAGGAACCTGTTCAATTGAAGTAAAAGGAATATCAACATCATCTTCTGGCTTCTTTTCCAAAGGAGGAATACTATTTGGATCAAAGTCTGGTTCAGAAGGAACTGTTTCAGTGGGGTCCTTTTTAAAAATTTCATCTGGAGTTTCATTTGGAACTTCAATGTAGTCAGATGGATCTTTTACTCTTTTTTTTTCTATTGGTTCATCAAAGGTTGGCTCTACAGGTTTGATTATTGGAATCTCTATAGAAAAAGGTTCTACAATTTCAATTCGCTTAGATATTTCTGGAATATCTGTTTCGAAAGTCATTTCAAAAAGACCATAGGTAAATAAGAGACAAATAATCAATCCTACTTGAAAGTAAAGGGTTGAGTTTTTTCGTAAATTTGCATCATGCTTTTGTGATTTCTTCACGATTTGCTCATTTTGCCGAATGAGTTCGTGAGTTTTCTTTGAATTACTCATAATTATTATAGTTTATATGTTAATATTATGATGAAGTCACAATAAGTATACCAAAAAAAGAAATCCCGTTACATAAATGTAACGGGATTTTATATTTAGAATATATTAAGCTAGATGCTTAAAATATTAGTCTTGTACTTGAAAGATAATTGGTAATGAGTAAGGTACTGTAACCGCTTTACCTCTTTGCTTACCCGGTTTCATTTTAGGCAATTGCCCAATAACACGAGCTGCCTCTTTTTCCAAACCTGGGTGCGGAGCTCTTGCACGAATTCCTGTTATATTTCCAGTTTTGTCAATTTTAAATATAACGTTTATACGTTGTCTTCCCGATAAACCTAAATCTGAAGCTAATTCTGTATTAAATTTTCTATTTACAAATTGAGATATTTTTTTAGACATACATGCTTTTTTTGCTGCATTATTTCCTTTTTCACAGCCTGGAAAAACGGGTACGTTTTCAATAACTGCAAATGGAACTTCTATATCTTCTTCTACTTCTTCAACTTGTACTTCTTCAACCTCAACAATTTCAGTTTCTTGATCTGCTTCTGTTGACTCAATTACAGTTTCCTCAACTTCTTCTTCATCTTCAACAACTTCTATAACTTCAGGAGCTGCTGGTGGAGGTGGTGGAGGTGGTGGCGTAAGTAATTGTTCTGTGATTGGAATTTCTTCATCATCCAGTTCATCTAAGTTTAACTGTCCTATGTCAATATCTGATTTATCATAGGTTTTGTAATTGATAGCATAATTTGTTAGAAACAACATTAATGCTAAACCAATTGCGAAATACAGTGAACTGTTACGTCCAACATTTGCTTTAGGATTTTTTTTAGGTTCCATAATTTTCTTGTTTTACTCAGGATTGCTAAAGTAACTATTTATTTATTAAAAAAACAAGCCTTTATATTTTTTTAACGTCAATATTCTTTTTTAAAATAAGCAATAATACTATCAAAATTACTCCGGAGGTATTTGCTATTATGTCAAAAACATCTAATGACCTATAAGATGTCATTGTATCTTGAAGTACTTCAATAATTATACCAAAAGTTATAGAAAATATTGCTGAGTAAATTATGGCCTTATTTCTTTTGAAGTAAAAGTTATAACTAAAGGCACTAAACCATAAAAAAGTTAGGACGCAATATGCTAAAAAATGAAATATTTTATCGCCAAATTCTACTCCAATATCTGGGACATTCTTGAGTCTTATTAAACTTACATAAATTAATATAGATGAATAAACCAGAGCAGCTAATAAAGCTGATTTTTTAAGCACCAATTAAAGCTTTATAATCCTCTGCAGACATCAAACCATCAACTTCAGACAAATCTGAACACTTCACTTTAATCATCCAGCCATCGCCGTAAGGGTCGCTATTTACTTTTTCTGGCTCATCTTCTAAAGCTTCATTAAAATCGGTAATTTCTCCTGATAATGGTAAAAACAAATCTGACACTGTTTTAACAGCCTCAACAGTTCCAAAAATTTCTTCAGCTTCTAATGTTTCGTCAAGTGTTTCAACTTCTACATAAACAATGTCGCCTAATTCACTTTGTGCAAAATCTGTTATACCAATTGTAGCAACATCGCCATCTATTTTTATCCACTCGTGGTCTTTAGTATATTTTAATCCTGATGGTATATTCATGTTTTTTATAAGTTAGTTTTCACAAATGTATTTATTCAAATTCAAAATTCAAACAGATATTTGTTAATTCCCAAAATTATATCTGATAGTTAATCCAGACCTTATTGTTGTTAATGGAAATGCTGTAGATATAGCGTATTCAGAGAAAGAATAATCAAAATAAAATATTCCTGTTAAGTTTTTACTAAACGCATAATCTGCTGAATATTTTAAACCCCAAATAGTTTGACCAGCTGTAACTTGATTGTTTTCTAAATCTAAATATCTAATAATGGTTTTATTATCTCGAACAGAAATGTCTGCTTTCATATTTAAATCGCTTACAATTCGTTTACTTGGTCCTGCTAAATTAGATCGAATTCTTAAATCTTTAATTCTGTAACCTAGACCAATAATGTATTCGTTTCCTAAAATTTCAGTCATTAAGTTATTATCAAAACTTAATGAAAGCATCCTATCTTTTCTAACTTCAGCAAGAATTTTTATAGAATTTTTCATCTCCATATCTATTCGTACTAAAGGGCTAAAAGTTTCTGTTAAATTTATATTACTAAATAATCTTTCGTTTTTAAAATTCCCTGCTTGATCTAATGCTATAGATTGTAAAGGTGATTCATATGGAATATTGGGATTTGCTGAATTGTAATCTAAATTTGTTTGAAATTGATTGATTGTGTAAGTAGAGCGATAGCCATGAGTTAATGAGAAACGTTTGAATCGTTTTTTAAACCAATTAAATTTCATGAAACCTGTATACTTCAAATCCCAGTTAGGAATTGGAACATCTCTAAAAGCACTTGTTTTTACTTTACTTGCGTCTTGTCCTGAGTAAGCTGCTAAAAATGCTGGCAACAATACTGCTTGGTTGGTTTTTCCAAAACCTTTCGGAAAACCGTCAGCATCTACATCATTTACATCAAAACCTCTTTCTGCTGCTAATCTTCTAGCTACTGTAATTCTGTTGTCTCTAAAATCATCAAACGCATCAGATGATACTCCATCACTTTTACTAAAAGCTGTTTTAATTAAAATTGTAGATATATTAAAATTACCAAAAGTATTTGGCGTTAAAGGATTGTAAATACCTGTACTTTGATCTACATTAAAGTTTTCTGAAAAATTCTCATTGTATGCTCTATTACCTACAATATCAATTTTCAAGTCTTTTACAGGCTCTAAATTCGCAGAAAAGTCTAATTGCTTTGTATTTGTTGTTGTGTATTGTTGATTAAATTCTGGGAAAAAGGTTAACCATCCTCTTCTGGCAGCTAAATCTCTTATATCACTTTGACTTCCAAATGTAAAGCCTAAAGTAGGCCTTAAAGTACCTATAAAACCTGGTGTTTGAGTGAAACCTGGTAAAAAGGTTCCGTTGTTTTCAGAATAGTTAATTTGTACTCTTTTAATACTTGTTAATATATCAACTCCAGCATTTAGAAGCTTCGTAACTGCCTGACTTTTTTGTTTTACAGATTTAGAGTCTTTTGGTTTTGCTCCCGGAGGCCCTCCACTTGTTCTTGTTCTAACTCGTCTGATTGGTTTTTTAACCAATCCAATATACTTATAAAACCTATTCATATCTAATGAAGCATTTATATTGTGCGTATTAGAATTTTGAATGGTGTTTCCTAAGTCGTAAGTTTCCCCCTCAAACTCAAGATCTCCAAATAAATCCGATCCCTTTTGCCATTGAAAATCGCCACTGTACTCGTAAGTTGCATTTATAAAACTAAAGGTTGGAATTTTATTTATAGGTAATTGATATGTTACCCCTAATCGTTGGTATTGCCTGTTAGGGTCGCCAAAATCAAAAAGCCCATCCCAAACATCTAAAGTTGGATCTTGTTCTCCATTTAAAATGTTATCTTGAAAATAATTACGAACTATATTATTATTTGATGCCGAAAAATTAAACTGTAAAGCATCAGTTAAATTATAGTTTATGTTGTATTCAAAATCGAAAGTATAGTTACGCCTAAACAATTCCTCTATACCAATATTGCCTCCACCAAGATCTATTTCTCTAAACTTTTGCTTATTAAACTGTCTATTTAAATTTGTATTAACTGTAAAACTTGCTGGCAACAAATTAAGGTTGAAATCCTTTAAAATTTTCCAATATTTACCTGTAAAAAGCGAGTCATTCTTTTTAAAAGGTTCAATTTTTACAGGATTAAAATTAAAAGCATAATTAGCTCCCATTCGCAAGGTTTTATCAACCGAGTTTTCAATTTCAAAATCTCTGTGTTCCACTTTGTTGTATGAGTAATTTAGTGTTAAATTTTCAACATCATATATACGTGGTTTCTTGTCTGTTGTTCTGTTTTTCCTAACACCTATAAAGTTTATACTTTGGCGCCTAGTATAATCTTCAGAATTTTGTTTAATCTGCTCTCTTTCTGCATTATCATTTGCAGCAGCCAATCTAGATTCTAGGGTTAAATCTTTATAAAATTGATCGTATTTTGGTGTAACAAGTTCTTCGCTCTGTGAATAATTAAAAGGCACTTGTAAACCCCATTTTTTTGGTAATAACTGACCAACATTTATATTAGTTACTACATCGTACTGCTTAACGTCTTCTAAACTACGTTGACTTGGGCCTTGCTCTATCGAACCAAAACCAGAAGTACTTTGTCTTGCAGTAGCACTAATATTTGCAAAGTCGGCAATATTAGTATCCATACTAACTACGGCAGCCCAACCACCTTCATTATCCATATCAGATAAACGCAATTCGTTAAACCATACTTCACCACAAAGATCGTTTCTATTGGTTGCGTTTTTAACACCAACCATAAGTGTTCTAACATCTCCAAAATTCGGGTTCCCTTTTATGGCAATTCTTTGCTGTCCTGAAACGTAACCAGAAAAAGGGTCTGAAGCAAGAATAGCCTCATCATTTATAACATCATAAAACGTAGCATCTACATTTGACAAAGAGCCATCTGCAATACCTAGAGCTTTAATTTGACCCAATAATTCAATTGGTAAATTGATTTCATTGGCTTCTGGCCATAAACCTTCTCTTGTTGTTGACGTTGAAACCTGTAAAGGAATTTCTATTTGATAGTAGTTTTCATTAAGGTCGTTACCCATTCTTATAAAACCTACCAACTCATTATCAGTTAAAGTGCCTACATCATCATCCTCTGCGTGCATAAACATTCTTATACGTTTAAATTGACGCATATCAATGCTGATATTTTTAAATACTGCTTTAGAGTCTTCTGTTTCTAGATTACATACCTTAACGACTAAAGATTGCTCGTTTTGAGGCACTACTGTATTGTTGTTAAACAATTGCTCAGGCTCAATTCCTGGGGGCCTATCATAACTCCCCTCGTTTTCTAAAGTACCAATAATACCAACTGTGAAATCTGTTTGTGGGTCGTCTGGCGTTGGGTCATTTACATCCAAAGCTTGTGTGTAGCGTCTCCAATCACTTCTTACTAAGTCTAGTGTTCCAAAACGAAATACAGTAGGTTGTTGAAACTCTTTTAAATAAATTCTGGTAAATCGAATGGATCTGAAATCGGTAATTCCTCCAAATCTTTTGTATTCTGGAAAATTTGTATCGTCAAACTTTTCTAATGGTACATTAATTGGAATTCTAAATTGATACCATCTTACATTTCTGGTTTCTCCATTTGGTAATGTACGAGGTGTTTCTTTAAAATCTCTTAAAAAATCTTTTAAACGATTGGTGCTTGGTAAATTTTCAAAATCAGCTTTTGATAATGGCAAATTTTGTCTTGTAATATCTAATTCATATTCAAAATAACTATCAATCGTGTTCATGGTGTTGTCACGATTAATATCCTCAACATCGGGTTGCGTATTTGCGCCTCGATCCGTATTTGTAAACGTATCTGGAGTATTCCCCTCAATACCATTGTATTTTTTATAGCGTTCAAAAATATTACCTTCTGCATTTAAGAAAAATTCATAATTATCTTTCGCAGGGTCTTCTAAACTACTAAATGCTGAAAACCTAGGATCATCACTTGGTGCTTCTTCCGAATCATCATAACCATCATAACCTACATCCTGATTTGTACGTTCTTCGCCAGTAGTATCGAATGCATAAATTAATGATTGGTTTTGCGGAACAACACTCCCCCATTGTGTTTTTGGCAGAAGCGACACATCTCCATCTTGTGGTAAACCGTTTTCATATAATTTTCTACCATCTTTTATAATATCCTCAGAAATATTTCCTAAGTTAAATACTAGTTTACCACCAGGATTTGTTGGATTATCTTGAAAAGGATCTTGCACCCAAAAATCTATATACTCTACATTTTGTTGTTCAAAATCTGTCGACGTTAATTGCCTTGTAATTCCTGCCCAAGAATCTTCTGGATTTTCTAGAACATCATCTGAAGCTGAAGGCTCATAATTATATGGTCCTCTTTCTTGTGGGTAATACGCCAAATCTAGAGTGAAAAGTACCGAATTTTGCCCCTGCACTACTTGTCTATCAGGAAATAATTCATTTATAAAAACGCGACTGGTATATAAACTTGATAAATCCTCATCTGAAATTTCGGCTGGTCTTTGGCTGCTGTAAAATATAGGGTCTATACTATACCAGTTTAACAAAGCTCTCTCAAAACCATTTTGAACTCCATTCTCATCTGCTGTTGGATTTATATCTGTATTTAAACCCAAAGGTCTACTCGATAAAAACCAAGATTGCTGCGAGCGTAAGTCTATACCATTTTGAGAGCCTTCAAAATCATCAATGTAAGATGTTGCTTCACCATTAAAATTAGTACCTTTTGGTGCTCCTGGAGCTAAATAAGCAAACTCGCCTCTTAAAGATAAGTTAGACTCTACATCTGTATCTATATTTGGCAACTTATTAGCCATTCGTGTTAAGAATGGTACTTTAGATGAGAAATTCCCATTAAAACCAACAATAGTATTATTTATAGGTTCTGTACCAAAGTTAGCTTTTTGTGTTATTGGCCGCTCATTTAAGTTTAGTAATGTTCCTCCAATTATGAAATTTTCATTGAACTTATGCTCAATATTAATTCCTGTAAAACGTCTTGTTTGTTGACCAAAAACGGCGTTATTTTCTGTAGATACTTCAATAGGAGTATTAGAAGCTTTTAAAGCTTCATCTAAAATTTGCACAGTTCCTGCGGTATAATTTACGGTGTAATCTACACCCTCAACTAAGACACGCCCACCAGCAGTAACTCTTACCGATCCTCTGGGCACATTAAAGCCGCCTATAGGAATACCACCACTACTACCAGAAGATTTATAACGCCCTTGAAGTTTAAACTTGTTTTTCTCTACCTCTTCTAAAGCAGCTGTTTTTGTACTGCTGTAAAGTATATCGTAAACATATTTTGCTTGATTTTCGTTGTAGGTATTAGTATCTGCGTAATCTTCAGAAGTGTTAAGGGATAATTTCTTAAATAAGAATTCTCCAAAAGGTTCTGCACTTGGAAATATTATTCTACCAGATTGAGGAAGAACCGTCATTCCTGGTACAAAATCAAAAAACCCATCACCTTTTAACTGTGGGTCGTTGTTAAAGTTTAATTTATCTAAATTAAAAACACGTAATAAAGGACTTTCATCAAGAGGATCTTCATTTTGCCCTGGATCTGGGAATGGTGTTGTACCAACTGGTGTAATAAAGTTTAGCGGTGATGCTTCATTATAAAAAATATTAAGCTTAAAATCATCTTGACTCAAATTAAAGGCACCCGTGTCGTAGATGTTTTTCATCATTAAATCCCAAACTGGTAAATCTACATTTGTAATACTACTTTTTAATAGTTTTAATATTAAATTCTGATTAGTAATCTGCCCTGAGTTATTATCTACATCGGTTGCGTCCACACCATCGTTTGCAAATTCACCTACTTGATAAACTTGTCCGCCAACTGTAAATTGAAATGCTACAGCTAAAACCTCATCATTGTTTAAACGTTGATTAAGCGATATATAACCTAATTGCGTATTTAAAGTATATTCTTGTCCTTGAATTAATTTTCGAGCATTTTCTAGGTTGGCATAATCAAAACCTTCGTTAACGTTTGGAATTAATATTCCAGATGGCACGGTTGCTATATCTCTAATAGATTCTGTTAATTGAGAGCCAGCCCCTCCAATATTGCTTGGGTCAAAATCATTATTGTTATTATCAGGAAAAGCCCCAAAACCAGTGTTTACAAAACCTGCAGGAGGTGTTTGCAGCCCAATAATATCAGATTCTCCTAAATCTTGAAGTGCTACTATGTTTCTAACATTATCTGTTCTATTACTACGGTTTGTCATCCAAACCTCAATTCTTGTTATTTGTAATCCTTTGTTGTTTATAAATGGATAGTCTTCTAGGGCAATATCATAATTATCTCTGAAGTATTGCGATAAAAAGAAGTGTCTATTTTCATCATAATCTCTAATAAACAATTCAAACTCTTCAAGAGTGCCACCGCCTTGTGCTACAACGGTATTCGCTTGCGACTTTTGTTCAGAAAACACACCTGTAACCGTTGTTCTTCCGAATTGTAATTGTGCTTTTACACCAAATAGACTCTGTGCGCCAGTAATTAAAGAGCTATTTAGTGGCATATTTACGTTACCTACTTCTATCTTTTGAATGATATCATCCTCGGTTGGAGTATATTCTAACTTTACAAGGTTTTGAAAATCGAAAGTAGATTGCGTATCGTAATTTGCTGTTACTTGAAGTCGAGTACCAACTTTTCCTAATAAACTTAAACTAATTCGTTGGTCAAAATCGAAAGTGAAATTACTTCTATTTCTTGGAGAGAATGATGGATTATCTTGTTGAGAAAATAGTATACCTAAATCCATTTCAACAGATCCTTGAGGCACTACCTCTATAGTATTACTACCAAAAATAGACGAGAAAAAATCTGAATTCACATAAAACTCTGGCAATAAGTTTTTCTGCGAATCGTCTGTACCATCTTTTTTACCCGAAAACGCATCAATCTTTTCTTTGTAATATGATTTTAAGCTTTCCTTGGCTACTAAATCATAATACTCTTTTGGAGTAAGTATTATTGGATAATTAATATCATAACTTCCAATTTTTTGGGTATAAATATATCTGTTAGAAATAGGATCGTAAGTATATTTAGACTCAACACTATTAGGATTTGGTGTTTTAATTGTCCCTAAATTAAAGCCCTTTTTTATGGAATCTTGAGGCTGACTTGGTTGTTGCGACCAAGCAAACGCTGAGTACAAAAACACGAAAATTAAAAAAGTACTTCTGCGCTTTGAGTAACAATAATTTAGTGATTTATATAATTCGAGGTTAGTTATATTCAAAATCTATTACAAATTTTTTAAGGCTTGCTTAATAATAACTTCAACACTAGCATCTGGTTGTTGCACAACAATTTTGTCCACAACACGTTCAGCCTGTTTTTTTATAAAACCAAGCACTTCTAAAGCAGATAACGCTTCTTCTTTATTGGTATTGCCTTTAGAAACAGAAACTTCATCAATATCATAAATCTTTAAAACTTTGTCTTTTAAATCTAAAATAACACGTTGTGCTGTTTTTGCACCAATCCCTTTTATAGACTGTATTAAAGCCACATCACCAGTTGCTATACCTTCTCTTACTTGTTTTGGTGTTAAGGAAGATAACATAGTTCGTGCTGTACTAGCACCTATACCACTTACAGATAGTAGTAATCTGAAAATTTCTCGTTCTGCTAAAGATGAAAAACCAAACAATGTATGGGAATCTTCTTTAACCTGAAGATGTGTATACAATTTTAAATTTTCATCATCAGGAATTTGAGAATAGGTATGAAGTGAAATATTTAACATATAGCCAACACCGTTGCAATCTATAACGACGTGTGTTGGGTTTTTCTCGGAAAGCTTTCCTTGAATATGAGTTATCATGAGTTGTTGTTAGTTAGCCAAATGTAATAAAATTATTCACATTTAAATACTCTATTTTTCTGCATGTTCCATTTCCCATTTTTCTTTATGCTGTGCATCAATAACAGCAATAGCCGACATATTTACAATTTCATCAACGCTAGCTCCTAATTGAAGAATATGAACCGGTTTTCGCATACCTAACATTATTGGCCCAATTGAATCTGCCTCATGTAATTCTTTTAATAATTTGTATGTAATATTGGCTGAATCTAAATTTGGAAAGATTAGCGCATTCACTTTTTTGCCAACTAATTTTGAAAACGGAAAACGTTCACGAAGCATCTCATCATTCAAGGCAAAATCTGTTTGCAACTCTCCATCGACAACCATATCAGGAAAATTTCTGTGCAACAATGAAACGGCTTCTCTTACTTTTGAAGCTCTCTCGTTTCCTGATGAACCAAAATTGGAATAAGAAACCATAGCCAAAACAGGATTTAACCCAAACATTTTAATAACACTATTAGTCATTTGAGTAATTTTAGCCAATGTTTTTGCATCTGGATCTATATTTATTGAGGTATCACTTAAAAATAGAGGACCTCTTTTGGTCATCATTAAATTGGTTGTAGCTGCTCTACTTACACCTGGCATTAAACCAATAAGCTCTAACATAGGCTTTACAACCGTAGGATAATTTCTTGAATATCCAGATATTACAGCATCTGCATCGCCTTCATTTACCATCATAGCTGCGAAATAATTTCGCTCTCTCATTAAACGTTGCGCCGCATAATAGGTAACACCTCTACGTTTTCGTTGTTGCCAATATACTTTAGCGTATTTATTTTTATGGTGGTTTTCTTCCTCAGTTTTTGGGTCAATAATCGTAATATCGGCATCAAATTCAATTTCTTTCATTAATGATTCAATAGTCTCTTTCCTACCTAATAAAATTGGAATTGCAATACCGTCTTCATATACAATTTGGGCAGCTTTTAAAACATCTAACTGATCTGCTTCAGCAAAAACAACTCGTTTTGGGTTTAATTTCGCTCTATTTAAAAGCAATCTTACCAACTTATTATCAGAACCTAATCGCTCAAGCAGTGTGTCCTCATATTTTACCCAATCTTTAATAGGATGCTTAGCTACACCACTTTCTATAGCAGCTTTAGCAACTGCTGGTGGTATTTCGGCAATTAAACGCGGATCGAAAGGTTTTGGAATAATATAATTTTTCCCGAAAGCTAAACGTGTTTCCCCGTATGCGATATTAACTTGTTCTGGCACTGGTTCTTTAGCTAATCGTGCAAGCGCTTTAACCGCTGCCATTTTCATAGCTTCATTAATTTTAGTAGCTCGAACATCTAATGCACCCCTAAAGATAAAAGGAAATCCTAAAACATTATTTACTTGATTAGGATGGTCGCTTCGCCCAGTGGCCATAATGATATCCTTTCGTGTTGCAATAGCTAAATCGTATTTTATTTCTGGATTTGGGTTAGCCATAGCAAAAACTATTGGGTTTTTAGCCATTACTAACAACATTTCTGGAGTAACAATATCTGCCATAGAAAGCCCGATAAATACATCGGCATCTTTCATAGCTTCATCAAGTGTATCTATTTTTCTATCTGTTGCAAATTCTGCTTTTTCAGGAGTTAAACTAGCTCTATCTTTTCTAATAACGCCTTTACTATCCAACATCACCATGTTTTCAAGTTTTGCGCCACAGGCTTGATATAATCGTGAGCATGAGATTGCAGCAGCTCCAGCTCCACTAATAACTATTTTTACTTCTTCAAGTTTTTTGTTTGCTAATTCTACTGCATTTAGTAAAGCTGCGGCCGAAATAATTGCTGTACCATGTTGGTCGTCGTGCATTACTGGAATATCCAGTTCTTCTTTTAAACGTCTTTCAATTTCAAACGCTTCTGGCGCTTTAATATCTTCAAGGTTTATTCCACCGAAAGTGGGCGCAATATTTTTTACGGTTTCAATAAATTCATCAACATTCTCGGTATCAACCTCAATATCGAAAACATCTATATCTGCAAAAATTTTGAACAATAAACCTTTCCCTTCCATCACTGGTTTTGAGGCTTCAGGACCAATATTTCCCAGACCCAAAACAGCCGTTCCGTTAGAAATTACAGCTACTAAATTTCCTTTTGCAGTGTAACGATAAACTGAATCCTTATCCTTTTCAATCTCTAGACAAGGTGCAGCAACTCCGGGTGAATAGGCCAGTGACAAATCTCTTTGACTAGCGTATTTTTTGGTTGGAACAACTTTAATTTTTCCTGGAGTTGGTTTTGCGTGGTATATAAGGGCCTCTCTTCGTTTGCTTTCTTCGCTCATGATAATGGATTATTAACTAAACGAACAAATATAACAATCCTTAGAAGTAAATGCCTAATCTTTTATGAAATTGATATTTCTTTTTAAATATAAATTTATACTTTAAAAAGTATAACATTTGAGTCGCTCTCCTTCTGTGTAGTTTATTTTAAAGCTGTATGTGTTAAGGTTTGCTACAAAATGAGCAAATTCATTTTGATTAACCCATTTAATATCGATTATCTTATCTGAAGTTTCATTGATTCTTACGGTTCCTAAAAATGCTTTGGAAGTATTCCTTAATCTTAATAATTTGAGCTGATTTAACACAACCTTTCTTTTAAGTCCTTCTTTAACATTTTGCATGGTTAAATTAGTTCTATTAATTTCTTTATGTCCAGCACTTCCTCCAGTATCAGCTGCTTCATAATTATTTTCACCCGCAAAAATATCTAAATACCATATTTGAGGAATCCCTGGCATAAATATTTGAATAGCTCTGGCTAGTAATAATTTTTTTTCATCTTCACCTAATGCACTAAAAAATGTAGCATTTACTTGATAATATGAAATCTTGTTTCCTTCAGGGTCATATAAATTTTTTACACGACCACCACGTTTCATAATTGTCCTCATGATAGTTTCAATCTCATCATCTTCCAGTAAACCTTTGTTATAATTACCATTAACTGTTTTACCTTTTAAATCTAGTACAGGAATCCCATCATGACAACCCAACATATTTACTGTTTTATAACCTTTACTAATAATTTCTTTAGCCCATGTAATAAGCGCTTTACAATTACTAGTTTCAATGGTATGAATAGTTAATCCTGGTAAAAAAAAGTCATAAATTTGATACCCTTTATTTGCAACCTCATCATGTAAATGCAAACCGTATTCTGCATGAATTTCTGGTAAAAGCGTTAAATCATTTTTATCTGCAATGTCCTTAATTCGCTCTAAATATTGCCAAGTACCTGGTGTGTTAAAAAAGTTAGATTGTCCAATTTCTTTATGTAAATAAGCAAAGGCATCTAGTCTTAAAATTTTACAACCATAGTCGCTAACTTTTTGTAAGGTCTCCTCATAAAAACCCCAAACCAATTCAGATTTTGCATTAACATCCATTTGACCTAATAAGGTGTTATCCTCATTAACTTTTTGGTAAAAGGTATTCCAATATGGTTGCTCTGTACCATCAGGAAAAGGTACTTTTAAAATTGGAAGACCTGATTTTCTCATAAACAATTTACTAAGAAATTCTTCATCTGGAATGATGATACCATCTTCCCCTAAAGCACCATGATCTTCCCAGAAGCTATTCCAATTGATAAAAAAATCTTTGTATTTTGATTGCTCACCGTTTTTGAGTAAATCTTTAAATTGGGGTGATGCTACCGATAAATGATTTAGTACAATATCAAATTTGAGTTGAATATTTAATTTCTCTAACGCTTTCAGATCATCTTTTGAAACCAAATCTTTATTAAGATTATAGTCTATTATAGAAAACCCTCTATCTAAATCACTATTAAAAAAGGTTGGCAATACATAAAACAACGAAAAAACACCTTTAAACTCTGGCATTTCAAGTACACTTATAGTATCGCTTAATGTATTACCAATACTATCTGGGTATGCATTAAGCATAACGCCGTTAGTAATATTTGAATTTTTAGACATCATTAATTTTTATAAAAGTTCGGATAGAATATTTATATTATCTGGTAGTCTGCCTACATTTTGAAGTTTTAATGCCGCCAATTGAAGCGCTACCTCTAAGCATTTTTCAATAGGCTTTTCTTTTATATATGCAAACAAAAACCCAGACCAAAATGCATCACCTGCACCTGTTGCATCTTGCACAACATCAATTTTTATGGCAGGTAATTGAACAATATCTTTTCCTTTTTGAGATAACTTTACGCCTTTACTTCCCAAGGTTAAACAAACAGTATCTACACCTTCAGAATGGAAAAAATCAAATATGTCTTGATGTTCCATCTTTTTCTCAAAAAGCCTAAGCATATCGTCTTCACTAACCTTTACCAAAGGATTAAATTTACAGTACGATTTTATAACATTTAGTGCTTCTTCTTGATTTTGCCATAATTTTTTTGCATAATTAACATCAATACTCAATTTACAACCTAAACCAAAAGCCTCTTCTGCTTTTTTTAGAATAGTAGTTTGTGCAGGGTCTTTACTTAAAGCGAAACAAGTTGTATGGTATATATTTGTTTTTAAAAGTAAGTCTTTTGAAATTTGGCCTTCTAAAATATGAGAATCTGCTTTTCTGAAAGGAATAAAATCTGGTGTACTATCTGTTTTTGATACAAAAATAACACTTGTAGGCTTTTTGTTTATTATTTTAATATGATTCGTATTTACACCAACTTCATTGAGTCTTTCAAAAATATACTCACCAAAACCATCATCACCTACAGTTGCTACTAATACAGATTTCAAACCTAATCTTGCTGAATTCATAGCAACATTTGCTGGAGAACCTCCTAGATATCTGTGATAGTCTCTTGTATTATTAATAAGCACTCCTGTTTGATGCCCAATGAAATCTACAAGTACCTCACCAACACAAAGAACATCTATATCTTTATTGTTATTTTTCAAAACTATTTTTTCTTAATTATAAATTAATGACCGCCACCCACTTGAATGTCTAAATTTTCGATTTCATCATTAGATTCTGGTTGTTTGAGTCTCAAGGCTAAAACACCAGCTATTATAAAAAATATACCACCAAATAATATGGCATTAACTGCACTATTATTCAATAGATTTTTTACAACAGGACCAAATGTTACAGTTTGAATACCCATAGGAATAACAATCATCATATTTAATATTCCCATGTAAACACCGCGTCGTTCTTGAGGTACAATTTTAGAAACCATAGAATAAGGAATACCCATCATTGCAGCCCAACCTATACCAAACAAAATCATTGGTAATATAACTAATAGCGGATCCTGTATATACGGAATACTAAGCATTGCAATTCCTGTTAAAAACAAACTAAACACATATACTTTTTTTCCTCCAAACTTTAAAGCCAATGGCACAAGTGCTAATGCAAAAACTATTGTTGAGACATTATATGTCGTATTCATTTTTGCTGCTTGACTTAAAGCTTCAGATTTATTAAAACCCATACTCTCTTCAAACATTGGAGAGATAAACTGCCAGTATACAAATAGCGCATACCATTGAAATAAATACACCCCTGATAATTTCCACATAAATTTGGGCATATCCTTTATGGCATCTACTATTTCTATAAATGGTGTTTTTATCCTATCAGAAAATGGTAGAGCATTATGCTTTTTTATCTCTTCAAATTCTTCATCAGATGGAGGTATTTCTGGTGTTTTTAAAACCGACCACAAAATTGTTGAAACCGATAACAAAGCACCTATAAAAAATGAATAATACAACCATCTAGGAATACCACTTGATGCCTCAACTGCTTCTGGAGCACCAAACCAATCTTGAAAAAGAAATATAGAAGCATTTGCCAAAACAATACCAGCACCAACAAATAAACTTTGCATTTGATACCCAAAACTTAACTGCTTATTTGGTAATTTATCCCCTACAAAAGCACGATAAGGCTCCATAGCCATGTTATTCCCAACATCAAGAATCCACAACAAACCAACAGCAAACCAAAGTGTTGGACTGAAAGGAAATGCGAATAAACATAAGCTACCTATTATCGCACCTATTAAAAAAAACGGTTTACGCCTTCCCCAACGTGGAGACCATGTTTTATCTGAAATTGCTCCAATAATTGGCTGAATAATTAGACCTGTAACTGGCCCAGCAAGATTCAATAATGGTAAATCTTCATGATGTGCTCCTAAAAATGAAAATATAGGATTAACTGCTGTTTGTTGCAAACCAAAGCTAAATTGAATGCCTAAGAAACCCACATTCATATTGAAAATTTGCCAAAAGGATAAACTTGGTTTTTTTATCTTCATCTTAGTTTAATTTTTTAAGGAAATTTTCAAAATTAGCACCATTCATAATAAGCTTCTCTCCTAAATCTACAACTGGCAAGGATAAGTTATCAACCGGAACTCCTGCCTTTTGAAGTTTTATTAGCATTTCTCTTTGTTTTAAAAGATTCACATCTACATCGTAATAAATAAAATCTATATTTCTTTCTTTTAAATATGCTTTAGTATCAATACAATAATGGCAGGTATCACTACCGTAAACAATCATCTTTTTAGATTTTTTTAGTTCTGTACCACTACCTAATTTTGAATTTGAAACTTGACCAAAACTAACGTTAGTAATGCTTAAAATAAATACTATTGAATAAATAAAAGCTTTCATTATTTAAAATATTTAATTAAAAAGAGTTGGAACTTAGCATAAAACTCCAACTCTTTTGTTAACAAACTCAAATCAAACTAAATACATTTCTTAAAATTTGTATGCTAATGACATAGTTGTTGAAGTACCAGATATAGTTCTAGCTCTAGCTAAACCAGCAGAAATATTTCCATTACCTTCTACTTCTGTAACTCCAATTGTATCAAACAAGTTATTGGCATTTAAGCTTAAAGATAACCCTTCAGTTAATCCTACTCTAATAACTGCATTTAAGTATGCGTAACCTGGCATAACAAGATCGTTATCGTCCTGAGCATAAGATTCTGAAGTACCTAATAATGTTAAACCTAAAAGATGTTGTTTACTCTTACCAAAAGAATAAGTAGGCGCTAGATTATAAACAAAATCAGCTTGCCTTCTTGGTGTATTACCAGCATTTGGGCCATCACCGTCAATCTCAGCTTTTGTGTAAGTAACTGAGCCGTTTACAGAGAAATCACCAAATCTCATTGCTGACTCTAACTCTAAACCAATAGCTTTAAATGGGCTACCAACAACATTATTTAATTCGTTGCTTAAACCTTCTTCGGTTTTACTTGAAAAAAGAGTAGCGTTAAAAACACCATTATTCAATCTTTGTTTATATCCAACTTCAAATTGAGCTACTTCATCAAACTGTACATCAGCTATTCCATTTGCTCCATAAGTATTTCTATCTGCTGCTCTTCCTGAAGCACCTTTACTATATCTTGAAAATACAGCAGCTCCATCATTCATTTTATAATTTAAACCAGCTGAGAAAGAAGTGAAATTATATTCATCGTTTACAGTCTGACCTGGATTACCAGCAATTGTAGGAATAGTTGATTCAAAAGGACTTATAACTCCATCACTATTATAATCAAAACCTATTAAGTCTCCGTTTGCATCTAAATTAGATAACTGACCTGAATTAATTGTACCATTAACACTAACATTTTCAAAACGAATACTACCGTCAAAATTTAATTTCTCATTAATAGCAACATCTACACCAACATAAGGAGAGTTTACATTATGTACTGTATTATATTTTCTTTGACAACAGTTACCCCAAACTGGTTGACCAAAAGAATAGGCTCCACCTTCAGAAAATCCTTCAAATATTCCCAATCTAGCTTCTCCGTTTCCAGCAACTTCAGAAATTGCAGAATTCCAGTGCCAACCAATTTTAGTATTTTGTGTTGCAGTAAACAAACCTGCTGTTACACCTATATTTTCACCAAAAGCCTTTGTAATTTTTACATCACTAAAAAAGTTACCTAAATCATCTATAGTTACATCAAAATATCTGATATCCTGTGCAAGCCCATTAGCAGGAGCAAATGGTGTTCCGTCTTGATATACTAAAGCTCCAGTTGCTCCACTAGCATCTCTTACGCCTTGCTCTATATCTGCTACAGTTCCTACACCAGCAGTAAATGGAGCATTCCATTGCCCTGAATTATTAGAGTATCTTGCTTTACCTTTAATTTTCCAATCATCTCCAAGATCAAAAGAAAACTCTGCACCAATTGACTTACTTACAGGGTTATTACCGTCTCTCATATCGTTTTGAACAGGATTACCATCATATACACCATAAGTGTTTTGGATGTTAGCAGACTGAGGAGCATCACTAGTGATATCAAATCCATCTAAGTTTCCAAAAGTAGGATTATCATTTGTTCCTGTTAAACCTACAGGCATTGGCATGTACATAACAGTTCTATCATTTAAAAATTTGGTATAAACACGTACATATCCATTTTCAAATCTTTTTGTAAGATTCGCTTTAAATTGCCCACCTTTATTTCCTTGATATCCAATATCTCTTGGACCTTCACCAGTTCTCATAAATCCTCCTAAGTGAAAAGAAAATCCATTTCCTAGTGGCGAACCATATTCAAAATCTAACCTACTAGTCTGATAGTCTAAACCAAAAGTTGTAGCTAAAGAACCGCCTTCAGTAGCACCAGTTTTACTTATCATGTTTATTATACCCGCTGGCCCATTTGATGTTTGTGTAGATGCAGAACCACCTCTAATAGCTTCAACTCTGCCAATATTAGAATCGATTCTTAAGAAGTTGTCGGCATTACCAAATGAAATATCTCCAAATAACATAAGCGGAAGACCATCTTCTTGAATTTGAAAATATCTTGAACCACCAGAAGATACTGGAATACCACGTACATTAAAGTTTGCATTACCTTCACCTCCTGAAGATTCGGCACGTATACCTGGTATATTTCTAAAAAGCTCACCTGCGCTTCTTGGAGAAGCTTGTTCAATAAGTTTAGCACCCATAGTAGAAACAGACACACTAGACTCTAATTTTGATTTTTGGTTAACAACACCTGTTACTACTACTTGATCTAAAGACTGAGCGTCCTCCAACATAGTAAAGTTTACAGTAATATCTGCTCCATCAATAGTAATACTTTGTGATGTTTTTGCATACCCAATAAACGTTGCAGATAGAGTGTAGCTACCATTTTCTAAATCATTAATGATATAGTTACCGTCAAAATCTGTAACGGCACCTTTTGTGGTTCCATCAACAATAACATTTACTCCTGGTAAAGGCACTCCAGCTTGATCTTTTACATTTCCTGATATTGATTGTGCCATAGCAGTACTAACTGAGATTAATAGCAAGATCAATAAAAATCCATTTTTTCTAATCGAATTCATTTGTCTAAATTTTAGTTATTTGATATTTTATTTAGTTAATTTTTGACAAATCTATATTTAAGATACATTCAATTTATATTTTTCATAACGAAAACGTTTTCGATTTTACCGAAAACGTTTTCGATGATGTTTTAATTATTATATTTACACTTTAAAATAAATATATGAAACCTGTTACATTAAAAGAAATTGCAGAACAATTAAACATATCTGTTACTACAGTTTCGAAAGCATTAAAAGATTATCCTGATGTTAGCAAAAAGACCAAAGGTTTAGTTAAAGAACTAGCCAAAACATTAAATTATAAACCCAATACTTTTGCGGTTAACCTCAGAACTAAAGAATCTAAAACTGTAGGTTTAATAATTCCCGTTATTGTCCATCATTTTTTTTCAAATGTTATTAAAGGTATTATTTCGCAAGCCGAAAAAAAAGGGTATCTAGTTATTATTCTTCAATCTAATGAATCTTATGAACTAGAAAAAAAACAAATAGATTTATTATTAAGCCAAAGAGTTGATGGTATTATTATTTCTTTAGCAAATGGGACTGCAGATTTTAGCCATTTAAATCAAATAATTGATCAGGAAAAACCTTTAGTAATGTTTGACAAAATTGCCAAAATAGTACAATGTTCTAAAGTTATTATCGACGACAGAAAAGCAGCTTATATAGCAACACAACATTTAATAGATATTGGCTGTAAACGTGTTGCACATTTTAGAGGTGCACTTCTACCCCAAAATTCAATAGATAGATTTCTAGGTTATAAAAAAGCTTTGTTAGATAATAATCTTCCTTATGACCCCTCTTTGGTTTATATCTGCGAATGCGGAGATATGAGTTTTGAAGAGGGTAAAAAAAATGCGAAACAATTATTAAAAGACCATGATGATGTGGATGGTATTTTTATCAATACGGATTTAGTAGCCATTGGTGCTATGACAGAATTTAATAATCAAGGTGTAAAAGTTCCTGAAGATATAAGCATAGTTGGATTTAGTAATTGGTTTATGTCTTCCGTTATTTCTCCAACTCTAACCACAATTGATCAACCTGGTTTTAAAATGGGAAAGACAGCATTTAAACAGCTCTATAAAGAAATACAAGCTATTAAAAATAATAAACCTAAAAGACCCAAAACCATTACGCTTGAAACTAAATTGATTGAAAGAGAATCAACAGAAAAATAAATCTATTCTTTTAAAAAATTGATATTTCTTTTTAAACCAGAATATTTGGTTCGCTTTACTGCAGATTTTTGAAATACTTTTTTAAAGGTATCTTCTGTAATCTCCTCCCAATCTTTTTTAGTCATAGAAAGTAATTCTGGATGCGGATTAAAAAGTGGCTCGTTATGAGATTTTGAAAAGCGGTTCCACGGACAAACATCTTGACATATATCGCAACCAAACATCCAATCGTCAAATTTTCCTTTGAATTCTGTTGGGATATTTTCTTTTAATTCAATGGTAAAATAAGAGATGCATTTACTACCGTCAACTACATAAGGTTCTGTAATAGCCCCTGTTGGGCAAGCATCAATACAAGCAGTACAAGTACCGCAATGATCTGTTACTGGCGTATCATATTCTAATTCTAAATCGATAATTAATTCTCCTATAAAATAAAACGAACCTACTTGTTGGGTAAGCAAATTACTATGCTTCCCTATCCAACCTAAACCACTTTTGGCTGCCCAAGCTTTATCTAATACTGGTGCAGAATCTACAAAAGCTCGACCATGAACGTCTCCAATTTTATCTTGAATAAAGTGTAAAAGTGCTTTTAATTTATCTTTTATTACGAAATGGTAATCTGTTCCATAAGCATATTTTGAAACCTTAAAGGTGTTTTGGTTTTGCTCTTCAGAAGGAAAATAATTAAGTAGTAATGAAACCACACTTTTCGAACCATCAACTAATAATGTTGGATCTAAACGCTTATCAAAATGGTTTTCCATGTAACGCATTTCGCCATGCATATTATTATTTAACCACTTCTCTAACCTTGGCGCTTCTTCTTCTAGAAATTGTGCTTTACTAATACCACAAGACAAAAAACCGAGGCGTTTTGCTTCGGTTTTTATAAGTTGTGTGTATTTCGTTTTATTATCGATCAAAATAAACCTCCTTGAGTAGGTCCTTTAACCTTGCCTAAATGCTTGTATGCTTGCTCGGTTACTTCACGGCCGCGAGGAGTTCGCATTATAAAACCTTGTTGTATTAAAAAAGGTTCGTAAACTTCTTCAATAGTTTCAGAGCTTTCACTTACTGCTGTTGCTATAGTTGTAATTCCTACAGGACCACCTTTAAATTTTTCAATAATTGTGGTTAAAATTTTGTTATCCATTTCATCCAACCCATGTGCATCAACATTTAAAGCTTCAAGAGCATATTTTGCTATTTTAATATCGATACTTCCGGTGCCTTTTATTTGTGCAAAATCTCGAACACGACGTAATAGTGCATTAGCAATTCTAGGGGTTCCTCTACTTCGCCCAGCAATTTCAACAGCTGCTTCCATAGAAATGGGAACATCTAAAATCATAGCACTTCGTTGTACAATAGTAGTTAGTAAATCTGTTTTGTAATATTGAAGTCTGCTTTGAATTCCAAAACGTGCACGCATAGGTGCCGTTAATAAACCGGAACGTGTTGTTGCTCCAATAAGTGTAAATGGATTTAAATTGATTTGAACCGTTCTGGCATTTGGCCCCGTTTCAATCATAATATCAATTTTATAATCTTCCATAGCCGAGTACAAATACTCTTCAACAATGGGGCTTAAGCGATGAATTTCATCAATAAATAATACATCTCGCTCATCAAGATTAGTAAGCAATCCTGCTAAATCACCAGGTTTATCTAAAACAGGTCCAGAGGTTACTTTAATTCCAACTTCTAATTCGTTTGCCAAAATATGAGCAAGTGTCGTTTTTCCTAATCCTGGAGGACCATGAAATAAAGTGTGGTCTAAAGCTTCGGTTCTTAAGTTCGCAGCCTGAACAAAAATTTGAAGATTTTCCAACACTTGATCTTGACCTGTAAAATCATCAAATGATAAAGGCCTTAACTTTCTTTCTACATCTAATTCTTCTGGTGAAAAATTTTCGTCTGTTGGATCTAAATTCTCGTTCATGCTTCACAAATATAAACAAAAAGCCTTTCCGAATTGGAAAGGCTTTGGCAAATAATTTTGGTTGGTTAAGGGTTGGTTATAGGTTTTTGGTTATTTTAAAATTGTAAACTCACATCGTCTGTTAATATCATATTCTTCATCATCACAAATACCTTCCTTTACACATTTATTAAGTGGTTGCATTTCGCCGTAACCAATACTTTTTAATCGGTTTCTTTCAATGCCTTGACTTACTAAATATTCTAAAGTAGATGCTGCTCGACGTTTAGATAAATCTAGATTGTATTGATCTGGACCACGAGCATCTGTATGTGCAGATACTTCAACTTCCATAGTTGGGTATTTCTTCATTAAATCAACTAATACTTGTAAAGTTACTGCAGCATCTTCTCGTATTTCTGAGGCATCAAAATCAAAATAAATTTTATCTAATTCAACTTGCATATTACCATCTTCTTTTTCTTTTACACGCTCTTCGGCATCAGCAAAAGATTCTAGATTTAAATAAATATTATGCTGTACTTTTCCTTTACTATCAGTCGAGAATTCTACATCTTGAGGTATGTATGCTTTTCGAGTTCCTCTAACTTTATACTTTTTATTAGGCTCAATTTTAAAAATATAATATGCATCGTCTCCAACAATAGTATCTTGAATTACCGTATTGGATTCATCAAACAATGTTACCAAAGAACCTGCTAATAAGTCTTTACTATTTAAGTCTTGTACTAAACCTTCAACTTGATATTTAGTTAATGGGTTTTCTTCTCTTGCAAAACCATATAATCTATCAAAACCAGTTCTGTTTGATGATACATAACCCATATTATCCTTCTCTCTAACTACATAAGCAAAATCATCTAAATTGCTATTTATAGAACTTCCTAAATTTACCGGTTTATCAAAACCACCGTTTACCATATTGCTTCTAAAAACATCTAAACCACCATAACCTTGATGACCTATTGATGAGAAATACAATACATTAAACTCGCTCATAAAAGGAAATTGCTCTCTGTGTTTTGTATTGATGGTTTCTCCTAAATTTTCTGGCTCGCCATAAGTACCATCTTCATTAATTGAAACTTTATAAATATCAAAACTTCCATATGTTCCGGGCATATCACTAGCAAAATAAAGTGTTTTTCCATCTTTACTTAATGCAGGATGCTCTGTACTATAACTGTTTGATGTAAATGGTAAAGCAGTAACATTAGTCCATTCTTCGTTAACTAATTCTGCCTTATAGATTTTAATATGTGCAATACGTTCCGCATCTGTTTTTTTACGGGTTGTATTTGTTCTATTAAAATACATGGTTTTACCATCTTTTGTAAAAACAACATTACTTTCATGAGAATCTGTATTTATAGCTTCAGAAAAAGGTGTAATATCTTTTAAAGTATTGTTATCTGTTAATGTTGCACTATACAAATCGAGATATGGTAAATTGTTCCAAGAATACGATGGGTTTTCGGTATTTCTTGCAGATGCAAAAGCTACTTTATTATCACCATAAAACGACAATCCGAAGTCGCTACTAGACCCTTGATTTACAATTTGTTTTAATTCAAAATTGTGAGGAGTCGTTTTTGTATTAGCCTCAATAAATTCACTTGTATTAATTGGTTTATTATAGTACCTTTTTAAGTGTTTATCTGCTTCTTTATAGTTTTCCACACCTTTTAATGCTTGTGCAAAACGAAAATGATATTCTATATCTATTGAATCGCCATATTCCACAAATAACTCTCTATAAGTTTTAATCGCTTTTTGAAGGCTTGTATTATAATAGTAGCTATCTGCCAAATTTTGTAGTACTTCTTGGTTTCTTTCTTTGGTTTCGTATAATTCTGCCGCTTGAGTATAAGCGCGCATTTCAAAAAGTTTATTGGCTCTTTTTGTTTTCCCTTTTTGTGCTAATGCTATTCCACTAACTAATAAAAGGCCTGCAAGTATGTATATTTGTTTTTTCATGTTTTCCTATTATTAAATTTTAGAAGAATCTTGGTGAACGGTCGTAACCTCCTTTGAAACCGAATAAATCGACATCAAACAAAATGAAGATTTCGTGCGACCCTGAATTAAAGTCACCTAAGTTAGAAGTTGTAAAATCGTAAGCATATCCAATGCGTAATTCTGGACTTATTCTAAAATTGACTAAACCACTAATGGCATCTCCTAAACGGTATCCCAATCCAGCTTCTAATCTTTCATTTATTAAAACATTTGCTGTAATATCTACTGCTAGCGGTGCTCCTTTTACAGCTCTTGCCATAAACGCAGGTTTTAACTTTAGGTTTTGATCAATATCAAAAACGTAACCTCCTGTTAAAAAATAATGTACATTTTGTACTCCTGTTGCTCTTACTCCATTTTCTGTTTCAAGATGTTTAGTTGATAACATATTTGGAGCCGATAAACCTAAATAATAATTATCGGTAAAGAAGAAAGCACCAATTCCTATGTTTGGGAATACTTTACTCACGTTCTCATTAAAAGCGACATCTGTAGTTGTGTTTCCAGATTGTAATATGAAACCATCAAATGTCGTATCGAAAAACGTAAATCCTCCTTTTAATCCGAAGGATATTTTACTTTCAATTCCTACAGGTAATACGTAAGCGAAATCTACAAATACATTGTTTTCGTTTACAACATCACCAATATTATCATTTGTAAAAGAGATACCCATCTCAATTTTATCATTTATGGGTGTGTGAGCAAAAAAGGTTCCTGTTTTGGGAGCTCCTTCTAAACCAACCCATTGCGTTCTGTAAAGTGCACCGAGGTTTAAAATACCTTCATCTGCAGTTGCGTAAGCTGGGTTTATTACACTCATATTATACATATACTGTGTAAATTGAGGATCTTGTTGTGCGTTGCTTTGAAAGGACAAAACGATGATACTTAACAAAGCAGCTATTTTATGATATATATTTAAATTTTTCATTGTCTTAAATTTTGCTTTATATATAAATTATCTGCTTAAGTATAAGCGTCCTTGTTCTGGTTTGTTTTCATTGTCATTATATTTGAAAATATAGAAATACACGCCAACTGGTAAATTGCCATTAGAGACAACTCTAGATTGGTTTGATGTTCCATCAAATCTTGGTGTATTTGCATTTCCTTTGTAGACCACGTTTCCGTTTCGGTTAAATATTTCTATTTCGAAATTTGGATATAGAATGGCTAAATTATCTACATCAAACGTATCATTAACTCCATCTCCATTTGGTGAAAACCCATCTGGAATTATTAAATCTCCACACGATGTTAAATCGGGCGTAACTGCTAATCTTACACTACTTTCGCAGCCTGTTGCTAAATCTACTAAAACAGCATAGTACGTTGATCCATTACTTAATAAACTGCTGTCTGAGATAGCAGAACCTAAAGTATCATTGTCGTACCAAAGCACACTATATAAAGAGGAATCAAAATCTATATTAGATGTTAACTCGCCTATAGTAGGATTATCGTTAATACATAATTCTTGATTTGAAGATATCAACGTTGGTGTTGGAGCGTCGTTTATTGTAACTGTAATTAAAACACTTGTTGAAGACTCACAACCAGAACCGTTGGTTTGCGTTGCATAATAATCTTCACCATCAATTAAATTATCTGTTGAACCAGCAACTATTGTTAATGCTGCATCTTCATACCATATTATACTTCCTGCTGATGTAATACTAGCATCTAAATCTGAAACTAGAGGGCTATCACCCAAACAAAATTCAGGGTTAGGATCGCTTACAGTTGGTGTTGGCGTATCATCAATAGTTACTGTTATTTCAGCAGTGGCATCTGTTGTACAAGGCGATACCGCTACTACTGTATATGTATAAACTGCTGCTGCATCTAAATTTGGATCGAATTCTCCAGTTCCGCTAATTAAAGCAGGTGACCACGTTCCTCCACTTTGCGCGGCATTTCCTAGTAAAGGAAATAAATCCGTAACTCCATCAATTACACAAATTGTAACTGAATTATCTGTTCCAGCGTTTGGTGCTTGAGTAACTGTTACAACGATTTCACTTGATGCCGTTCCGCAGCCATTTGTTAAGGTATAAGTATATGTACCTGAAGTATCAACTAAAGGATCAAAAATACCTGAACCACTTGTTAATGCTGGTGACCATGTGCCTCCTGTGTCAGGAGTTCCTCCTAATTGGGTAAATAAATCTATAGTGCCATTATTACTACAAAGGTCTAATGGAGCACCATCTGTACCTGCATTTAAAGGTTCATCAATGGTTACTGTAATTATTGTACTATCATCAACGCATGGTGCTGTTGCTGTTACCAAATAAGTAAATTGATAGGTGCCTGCTGTAAGGCCAGTAGCATCTAAAAAATTACCAGTAAGTGCACCTGTTCCATCTGTATCTTGCCAAACACCACCTGTATCCTGTGTGCCGTCTAAACCAGTGTTTAAATCTATACCATTATTATTGTTACATGCTAATATAGCCGTGGTATTTGGGCTACCCGCATTTGGTGATTGATATATTGTAACCGCTACTGCTGTTCTTACTGATGATTCACAATTTGTTGAAGCATCTGTTTGAGTAGCATAATAGGTTTGACCATCAATCAAAGCATCTGTAGTTGCTAAAGGTGTACCTCCCGATAAAACATCGTACCATTGAATAGCATTTCCAGTGGCTGCTAGATCTGCAACTGTAGCCGTATCACAAAATTCCTGAGGCGATGTAGCCGAAGGTGCTGGTGTATCGTTAATAATAATACTAACTGTAACATTTACATCATCGCAAGTACCAATGGCATCTACATCATATGTAAAATTGTATGTTCCAGCTGGCAAACCACTAATATTGGCTGAGTTTCCTGTTAAACCTCCCGTAGCATCATCATCGTTCCAAACTCCCGTTTGATCTTCATTTTCTAGTAAAGAGAATAAATCTACAACAAAAACAATTCCTACATCAACTAAACAAACTTCTAGTGGTGGATTAACTGTTCCTGATTCTGGTGCATCTTCAACAGTTACAACAACAGTTGAACTATTTGTACAACCATTAGAATCTGTAATAGTGTATGTGAAATTATATGACCCTATTGTTAATACTGTTAAATCTACATCGCTTCCTGATAATGCACCTGTTGTATTATCATCTGTCCATGTTCCACCAGCATCTTCACCAGATAATTGTCCGAATAAATCTAACGGTGAATTTGCTACCAAATCATTTTCACAGAAAATGGCTGCACTTGGTGTACCAGTTTCTGGTGTTGGAAATACAATAATTTGTACTGTAACATCAACATCTGAACAACTTCCAATATCTGGAACTGAGTATGTATAATTATAAGTTCCATCTGTTAAGGTTGAAATATCTATCGGGTTTGTAGCTACACTTCCCGAAGTATCAGGACCTGTGTACCATGTTCCGTTTGTATCTTGTGTGCCATCTAAAAGTGTAAATAAATCGAATGGCGAATTGGCGCCTACATTTTCTTCACAAACTTCAAAAGGTGCTAATGCGTTTCCAGACTCTGGTGCATCTTCAACAGTTACTACAACAGTTGAACTATTTGTACAACCATTAGAATCTGTAATAGTGTATGTAAAATTATATGCCCCTATTGTTAATACTGTTAAATCTACATCGCTTCCTGATAATGCGCCTGTTGTATTATCATCTGTCCATGTTCCACCAGTATCTTCACCAGATAATTGTCCGAATAAATCTAACGGTGAGTTTGCTACTAAATCATTCTCACAGAAAATAGCTGCACTTGGTGTGCCGGTTTCTGGTGTTGGAAATACAATAATTTGTACTGTAACATCAACATCAGAACAACTTCCAATATCTGGAACTAAATATGTATAATTATAAGTTCCGTCTGTTAAGGTTGAAATATCTACCGGATTTGTAGCAACAGCACCCGAAGTGTCTGAACCTGTGTACCATGTTCCGTTTGTATCTTGTGTGCCATCTAAAAGTGTAAATAAATCGAATGGCGAATTGGCACCTACATTTTCTTCACAAACTTCAAAAGGTGCTAATGCGTTTCCTGATTCAGGTGCGGGCTCAACTGTAATTGAAATAGTTTCCATATCATCACATGTCCCATTTGAAATGGTGTAAGTAAACAAGTATGGACTTCCTGCAACTGTAAAGCCAGTAATATCAATTGAATTTGAGATTGTTGTGCTACTAGCATCTGTCCAAACACCACCGTTATTATCTTGAGAGCCATCTAAAGCATCAAATAAATTAAAAGGTGAATTAGCAACTAAGTCATTTTCACAAAAAATCTGATTCACAGCATTACCTGCTTCTGGATCTTGTAAAACTTCAACTTGAACCGTGGTAGATTCCTCCGGACAAGGATTAGGCAATACATTTTGAGTATAAGTGAAATTATAAATTCCTGGGGTTAAACCCGTTAAATCTATTGGAGATGTAACTATAGGGTCGGTACTTAAAGTACCTTGAGTCCATTGACCTCCGGCATCTTCATTATCCAATAAAGTTAGTAAATCGAATGCTGCTGGTAAATCTTTTTCACAAAAAACTGCCGGATTTATTGCAGCTACAGTACCTGATGTAAAGGTTTCATTTATAGTAATAGCTACATTTGCGGTTCGCTCTGGACATGCACCATTACTTGGCACTGTATAAACAAACGTATAAATTCCTGGAGTAGTTAAGGTTGTTATATTAACCGTTCCTAAATGCCCATTTGTAGTTGTAAGAGGTCCCGACCAAACACCAATGGTATCTTTAGGCCCTCCTAGTTCGTCAAATAAATCAAAATCTGTGGATGGTATATTATCATTACAATATTCTAAATTCGCTGGAGTACCTGGGTTATTTGGATCGTCAATTGTAACCGCTACTGCTATTGCATTACTATCACAAAAGAAATCATCAACTTGTACATAATATGTAGCACCATTTACTAAAGGTAAACTAGATGATAAAGCTGGAGGAATTGGATCTCCAAAACCATCAACATTTGCGTACCATCTAAAATTAGCTGTTGTTCCAGGGTCTAAACTTCCAATAGTTGGATTTGTGTCTGAACAAAACATTTGATTTATAGGTGGTGTAGGGTCAGCAGGTGACACAAATATTGCCGTGCTACCTATTTCTATTTGACTTCTACAACCTCCATTATCTACAAAAACAACATAATAAAATGAACCGCCAGTAGGAATTGCGTCTGTTGGGTTAGCTAAAATTGTAAGTTCTAAATCATCATATACTTCTACTGACCCACCTAAAGGCACATTTGGTTGAAGTACATCGTCAATGTAAGTTTGTACTGTTGGGTTTTCGTTACTACAATAAATTCCATCTAAACTTTGACCAGAATTATCAACTTGGAAATCAACTATAATTGATGGTCGTGTAACACATGTTTCACTTGTATTATCTGCATAATAAGTTACTCCTTCTAAAACTAATTGATTCATATCAATTGGTGATCCACCTGTAGGATTACTGAACCAAATAATACCGCCTCCGGTATCTGTTACATAAGTTGGATTACTCAAATCAGAAAATGTGAACCCAGAGGCATCACATATAGTAGGCGTGGGATCTGGAATTGTTGGACACTGAGCATTCAGTGAGAGTAGCGTCCAAAAGAATACCATTATAAAGGTAGCGAAACTTTTCTTATACCTTAAAAGGGGATTTGCTTTCATAAATTTAGGTTTATTAATAGCTTTAGTTTTGTTTTTAAATATTTTAGAACACACCCTAATAGTGTATTTCAAAATAAATTTACGATTGCAATTTAACTGATTTTTTTGTATTTCATCGATTTTTTTGTAATTTTTTTACATTTTATCGATAAAAAATGTTTTTAAACGACAAAACCCACCTGAATAAGTGGGTTTTAAATTATATGAGAAATTTTAAATACTACTAGTGCTGTAGTTCTTCTTCTCCGTCCTTTAAAGGAATATTTTGTGGAACAAAGTCTACATCGTGTCCTGGTTTACTATAATCGTAAGCCCAACGGTGTACGTGTGGAATTTCACCTGGCCAGTTCCCGTGCATATGCTCTACAGGAGCTGTCCATTCTAAAGTAGTAGACTTCCAAGGATTCTGTGTTGCTTTCTTTCCATAGAAAATGCTGCCAAAGAAATTGTATAAATATATTATTTGAACGACTCCTCCAACTAAAGCAAATATTGTAATTATAACATTCGCATTCGCTGTATCATCAAATAAAGGGAAATTACTGTTAGTGTAATAACGACGAGGTAAACCTGCCATACCTATAAAGTGCATAGGGAAGAATACACCATAGGCACAAACTGCTGTTACCCAGAAATGAATATAACCTAAATTTTTATTTAACATACGCCCAAACATTCTAGGGTACCAATGGTAAATACCTGCAAACATACCATACAATGCCGATATACCCATTACTAAGTGAAAGTGAGCTACTACAAAGTATGTATCATGTACATTAATATCTAAAGCAGAATCACCAAGAATAATTCCTGTTAAACCACCTGTTATAAATGTAGAAACGAAACCAATTGAAAATAACATTGCAGGATTCAATTGTAAATTACCTTTCCAGAGCGTAGTTATCCAGTTAAACGCTTTTACAGCAGATGGAATGGCAATTAATAAGGTTGTAAACGTAAATACAGACCCCAAAAATGGGTTCATTCCTGAGATAAACATATGGTGTCCCCAAACAATAGTTGAAAGGAATGCAATTGCTAATACCGATGCTATCATAGCTCGATAACCAAAAATAGGTTTACGTGAACTAGATGCCATAATTTCGGATACCAATCCCATTGCTGGTAAAATTACGATATATACTTCTGGATGACCTAAAAACCAAAACAAGTGTTCAAATAATACAGGTGAACCTCCTTGGTAATGTAATACTTCGCCTTGAATAAATATATCAGACAAGAAGAATGATGTTCCAAAACTTCTGTCCATGATTAATAATAACGCTGCAGATAATAATACTGGGAATGAAATAACACCTATTACTGCAGTAATAAAGAAACACCATATAGTTAAAGGTAGCCTTGTCATAGACATTCCTTTAGTACGCAAGTTTATTACTGTTACTATATAGTTTAATGAACCAAGTAAAGATGACGCTATAAATATTGCCATAGATACCAACCACAATGTCATACCCATACCAGAACCTCCTTGTGCTAATTCTATAGCACTTAATGGTGGATAAATAGTCCAACCCGCTGCCGCTGGTCCTGCTTCAACAAATAATGAAATAACCATAATTACACTTGACAAAAAGAATAACCAATATGATACCATATTTAAGAAACCTGATGCCATATCTCGTGCACCAATTTGTAATGGAATCAATAAGTTACTAAACGTACCACTTAATCCTGCAGTTAATACAAAGAATACCATAATAGTACCATGTATGGTAACTAAAGCTAAATAAATATCTGCATCCATAACACCATCTGGTGCCCATTTGCCTAGTAATGCCTCAAAGATAACATTAGGTTCTTCTGGCCATGCTATTTGCATTCTCATCATCATAGACATTAAAACCCCAATAACGCCCATTATAGTTCCCGTAATTAGGTACTGCTTAGCAATCATTTTGTGGTCTTGACTAAATATATATTTAGTCACAAATGTTTCTTTATGATGATGTCCGTGATCGTCGTCGTGAGCGTGGTTATCTGCGTGTGCTGACATAATCTTATATCGTGTTTATCTTTTTTTAATTAGTTTACTAGAGAGTTCTTGAATTCTTTTTGTTCTGCAATCCAAGCATCATATTCTTCTTGTGTTTCAACTACAATTTTCATTTGCATGTTGTAGTGAGATTTTCCACAAATTTTATTACATAAAAGCAAATAATCAAACTCGTAACGTTCTAAAGCTTCTTCACCTTTAGCAACTAATGCTTTACTTTTCTCAACTCTTATATTGTTAATATTCGTTACTTTCTCCTGCATTTGAGGTGTTTCTCTCATTTCAGCTGTGGTTATAGTTGGCGTAAAACCAAATTGAGTAATCATACCTGGAACACAGTTCATTTGCGCTCTAAAGTGAGGCATATATGCTGAGTGTAAAACATCTTGAGATCGCATTTTAAATAAAACCGGCCTTCCTACTGGTAAATGTAATTCTGTTGTGATTATATCATCTTGAGCATCTGGATCTGACTCATCTAAACCTAAAATATTAGCACGATCAATGTCTATTAAACGAACATTGGCTTTACCTAAGGTATTATCTGCACCACCATATCTGGCTTTCCAGTTAAATTGTTGTGCATATAATTCAACTACTAAAGGATCATCACTTTCATCAACACCCATAATGTTAATCCAAGTATTTAATCCGTATATAATTAAACCAGCCAAAACAATTACAGGAATAATCGTCCAAATAGCTTCTAATTTATTATTATCAGCAAAGAATAATGCCTTTTTACCCTTTTCTCCCTTGTATTTAAATGCAAAGTAGTGTAATAAAAACTGGGTAACAGTTTGAACAAAGAAGATGATTATCATGGAGATAATCATTAAATTATCAATTGTTGGTCCATGCTCTGAAGCAGAATTAGACACTAATGGTAAATCTCCCCATTTTACAAAAGACACAATAGTTATTACATAAATGAATGCTAAAAAGCCCATCATTAAGTAACCATTGATGCTATTATCTTTATCGGTTGCTACACCTGGGTTATCATTTTCATTTTTTGCTTGTGCTAAATCGAAAATTTTAACCATTTGCCAAATGGCAACTAAAATAAATACTAAAACTATAATTGTTAATAAAGCAGTCATTGTTATCGTTCGTCTTTATTTATATCTAATTAATAATGAAATTCTTCACTTTCTTTTCTAAAAGGATAACCTTTTACAAGTAAAGGTGCTTTTGTTAAAGCTGTGAATACTACAAATATGAATAATCCTGCAAATAGTAATACTGAGCCTATTTCTGGAATACCTATAAACCATCTATCGCCAACGGTAGCAGGCATAATCATATTGAATATATCTATGTAATGTCCAAATAAAATAACTAATCCTGCCATAACTACAAACCAAGGAATACGTTTGTAGTCTGCATTCATTAACATTAATATTGGGAATACAAAATTCATAACTACCATACCTAAGAAAGGTAATTTATAATCATTAAAACGCGTTACAAAATATGTTACCTCCTCTGGTATATTTGAATACCATATTAACATGAATTGTGAAAACCATAGGTATGTCCAGAAAATACTGAAAGCAAACATAAATTTAGCAACATCATGTAAATGGTTTTCATTTACAAAAGGTAAATAATCTCTAGATTTTAAGTAAAGTGTAATTAAAGCAATTACTGTTATACCACTTACAAACATGCTAGCAAAAACATACCATCCAAATAATGTTGAAAACCAGTGAGGGTCTACACTCATAATCCAATCCCAAGACATCATAGATTCTGTATATATAAAGAATACTAAAAATCCTGCAGAGATTCTAAATGATTTTTTAAAATTACTTTTATCTTCAGCAGTATCTTGAGCGATTGAAAATTTACGTGAAAAATGACGGTATAAACTCCAACCAGCAATAAATATTAAACCTCGAATTGTAAAACCTGTTAAGTTTAACCATCCTGATTTTCCTTCAATTAACTTATCATGAGCCACTACATCTGGATCCATCCAAATGAATAAATTGTAATGTCCAATGGTGCCTGAAGCAACTGCTATCGCTAATACAATTAATGCACCAGGTAATAAATAAGAGGTGATACCTTCCATAACTCTAAACAGTACGGGAGACCAACCTGCCTGAGAAGCTATTTGAATAGCATAAAATGCAAGAACTCCCAAAGCAATCATCATAAAGAAGAATGCTGCAACATAAAGCGCAGACCATGGTCGATTTGCTATTTGGTGCTGTACGTGCTCTACATGTTTTTTGTGTTCATCAACATGATGCTCACCTGCTTTTTCTGAATGCCCTTCATCGCCATGAGAATCTACTGTTGCATGTGCACCGTGACTCGCTTCATTATGTCCTGCCTCTTCTCCATGACCTCCAACATGGTGAGCCTCTTCTGCAAGTAAGGTTTCAACCTCTTCAAAAGATTTATGAGATGTCATAAAACCATATCCAACACCTAACAATCCTAAAATTATTAGTACGAAAGAAAATGTCTTTAATTTATTTGAAAATGTATACATATCTATATAATCTTATCTTCTTACTTTTCTAAATCTGCTTTCAACTTTAACACATACGAAACAACTTGCCAACGCTCTTCCTCATTTAATTGATTGGCGTAACTACCCATAGTGTTTTTTCCGTAATAAATTGTGTGATAAATACTTCCTTCGTTTATAGCTCTGCCTACATCATCATAGCTAGGAATTCCTAATATCTTTTCTCGTTGTACCAATTTACCTTGTCCATTACCTTTATTACCATGACAAATACCACAATAAATATCATATAATTCTTTACCTCTAACTAAATCTACTTGAGTAGAATCAATAGGGCTTAATAAAGTTGCTTTTGCTAACTCGTAGCCTTCTGTTGAATTTTCGATGTCAAAAGGCACAAAACCTCTAGGTATAGATCCCTCTGCTGGCAACTGTGCTTCAATTCCATTTGGAAATACGGCTTCACCATAAGTTTCATATCCAGCAGACTCATACATGTTAGGCATGAATTGATAGTTTGGTGCCGTATCTTTTTTACATGATACAGCTACTAAAACAACTGCTATTACTAATATTTTAATTAAGCTTTTCATATGTATTATTAATGGGCTTTATCAACTAAATTAACTTCAACGGCTCCAGTTTCTTTAAGTAAACTTTCTAATTCACTTTCGTTTCCATGAACTGCTATTTCCATTAAAAAATGGTCATCTGTAGTTCTTGGATCTGGATTTTCAGCATTTTTAAAAGGCCACATTCTACTACGTAAATAAAATGTAATAACCATTAAGTGTGCTGCAAAGAATACTGTAAGCTCAAACATAATAGGAACAAACGCAGGCATATTCTCTATATAACTAAAACTTGGTTTTCCTCCAATGTTTTGAGGCCAGTCTTCAATCATAATAAAATTCATCATTAATATGGCCACTGTTAAACCAACCAAACCATACATAAATGCTGTTATAGCAATACGTGTTGGCTCTAATCCCATGGCTTTGTCTAAACCGTGAACCGGAAATGGTGTATATATTTCTTCAATGTGATGTTTTTCTGCCTTAACCTTTTTAACGGCTGACATTAAAATATCATCATCGGTATAAATAGCGTGAATAACTTTTGAAGCTTCCATTGACTATGTTTAGTTTATTAATTTTTTAGCTTGTCCTGCCCAATCATCACGTTCTGCTCTTCCTGGGAAAGATTCAGTAATTGAGTCTAACAAATCATATTCTTTTTTCGTCATCTTACTAACTTGAAGGAAAGTATAAATACCAATGCTATTAAGCACACCCTCCATTTTAGGTCCAACTCCACTTATCTTCTTCAAATCATCAGCCTTTTGGGTAGCTGCATCAAAAACACCAATGCTCCCTAGTAAGCTATTTACTTTTTCAGAATTATCAGTAGAGGTATCCATATTTGATTCTGTAACTGGTTTTGTTACCGTATTACCAGATGTTCTTGCATCTGCACCAGTTCCTACTAAGCTATCACCTCTTTCTCTAATGTTTTTATAACGTTCACCTGAAGATTTAAGAATTGTTTTTACTTCTGCTTGAGCGATAACAGGGAATGTTCTAGAATAAAGTAAGAATAACACAAAGAAGAATCCTATTGTTCCAATAAAAATTCCAATATCCACAAATGTAGGCGAGAACATCGTCCATGATGATGGTAAGTAATCACGGTGTAACGAGGTTACAATAATTACAAAGCGCTCAAACCACATACCAATATTTACTACAATAGAGATAAAGAATGAGAACATGATACTTGTTCTTAATTTCTTGAACCACATAAATTGTGGAGAGAATACGTTACATGTCATCATCGCCCAATATGCCCACCAGTAAGGACCAGTTGCTCTGTTTAAGAAGGCGTATTGCTCATATTCTACACCAGAATACCACGCAATAAATAACTCTGTAATATATGCTACACCAACTATAGAACCTGTAATCATGATTACAATATTCATTAATTCGATGTGTTGTACTGTAATATAATCTTCAAGATTACACACTTTTCTCATAATGATGAGAAGCGTGTTTACCATAGCAAATCCCGAGAATACCGCACCTGCAACAAAGTATGGCGGGAATATGGTGGTATGCCAACCAGGAATAACCGATGTAGCGAAGTCAAACGATACAATAGTATGTACAGAAAGTACTAATGGTGTTGCTAAACCTGCAAGTACCAATGATACTTCTTCAAAACGTTGCCAATCTTTTGCTCTACCTGACCAACCGAAACTTAATAATGAATAGATTTTCTTTTGGAACGGTTTAATAGCTCTATCTCTAAGCATTGCAAAATCTGGTAATAAGCCAGTCCACCAGAATACTAATGATACTGATAAATATGTTGAAATTGCAAATACATCCCAAAGTAAAGGTGAGTTAAAGTTTACCCACAAAGAACCAAACTGATTTGGAATAGGTAATACCCAATAGCCTAACCACGGACGACCCATGTGTATAATAGGGAATAAACCTGCTTGAACAACCGAGAAAATCGTCATGGCTTCCGCAGAACGGTTAATCGCCATTCTCCATTTTTGGCGGAATAATAAAAGTACAGCAGAAATAAGCGTTCCTGCGTGACCAATACCTACCCACCAAACGAAGTTAGTAATATCCCAGGCCCAACCTACGGTTTTATTTAAACCCCAAGTTCCAATACCTGTAGATATTGTATAAATAATACATCCAATACCCCATAGAAAAGCCGCAAGTGAAATACCAAAAACTATCCACCATTGTTTATTTGCTTTTCCTTCAACAGGTTTTGCCACATCCACGGTAACATCATGGTATGATTTTTCTCCTGTAACTAAGGGTCTTCTAATAGGTGCTTCGTAATGAGACGCCATAATTATATAATTGATTCTTTAATTAAATTTATGCTTCAGTTGTATTTCTCACCTTAGTATGATACTGCACGTTAGGCTTAGTACCAACACTCTCTAATAAGTGATACATACGATCATCTTTTAAAAGTTTTGCAACTTTACTCTCTTTATCATTAATATCTCCAAAAGTCATTGCTCCATTGCTACAAGCTGCAGAACACGCTGTTTGGAATTCTCCATCCTTGATTTCACGACCATCACGTTTTGCATCAAGAATAGTTTTTTGTGTTTTTTGAATACACATAGAACATTTTTCCATAACACCACGGGAACGAACAACCACATCTGGATTTAATACCATACGTCCTAAATCATCATTCATATGATAATCGAACTCATCATTTCCATTGTATAAGAACCAGTTAAAACGACGTACTTTATAAGGACAGTTGTTTGCACAATATCTTGTACCAACACAACGGTTATAAGCCATATGGTTTTGACCTTGACGACCATGAGACGTTGCAGCTACTGGACATACAGTTTCACAAGGTGCATGATTACAATGTTGACACATTACTGGTTGGAAAGCTACTTGAGGATTAACAGAAGCATTTTCCATTTCACCAAACTCACTTAATGAGCTTCCTAATCCAGAAATATTATCTTTTTTATCGTTGTCTCCTTCAAATGATTCTTCAGATGAATAATATCTATCAATACGTAACCAATGCATATCACGGCTACGACGTACTTCAGTTTTTCCTACAACAGGTACATTGTTTTCAGCATGACAAGCAATAACGCAAGCACCGCAACCTGTACAAGCATTTAAATCTATAGAAAGATTAAAATGATGCCCAATAGAACGATCAAACTCATCCCATAAATCAACCTCTGGTGATGTCACTGGAGTTTCTTCATGATCTAAAGACACCATAGGAATTGGATTCCAGTGTTCTTTATCTTTAGTATTGAATATCTCTAAAGTTGTTTCTTTAATGATATCACCACGCCCCATTAATGTATTGTGCAATTGCACTGAGGCAAATTCATGCTCTCCAGCAGCAGCCTCAACTGTTACGTTTTGTACATTATTGAAACCTTGGTATAATTTGTAAGCATTAACACCTGTTTGCATTTCAGCTTTTAAGCCTAATGTTTTTCCATAACCTAATGCTAATCCAACAGAACCTTTTGCCTGTCCTGGTTGAATCATTACAGGAACTTTTATTGGTTCTTGTCCATTTAAAGAAACATTTGCATAACTACCATTTAAAGCACCATTTGCAACATGTTTATTCATTAAACCTAATGCATCAGCATCAGCTTTTGAAATCGTTAAATAATTATCCCAAGACGTTCTTGTTAAAGGGTCTGGAAATTCTTGTAACCATGGGTTGTTGGCTTGTTGTCCGTCACCCATACCTACCTTAGTATATAATGTTAATTCTAAACCTCCAGCTGGTTTAACAGAAGAGGCTAAAGCTCTTGCTGCATTTCCAGAAGGCGTTTCAGCAGTTTCTTCATTATTTTCTACAATAGAAGTATCTTCTATTTTGGTTGCTATACTTCCAACAAAAACACCATCGTGTAAAGCCTTATTAAAAGAGCTTCCATCTAAAATTGTTGTTCCCCAAGCATCTTTAATATAATCGTGATAAGAAACATCGTTTCCTGTCCATTTTAGTAAAGAGTCTTGAAATTGTCTTGTGTCGAATAAAGGACGAATAGTAGGTTGAGTTAAACTATAGTGTCCTTTTTTAATTTCAACATCGCCCCAAGATTCTAAATAATGAGGTACTGCTGCTATATATTGTGTTTCTGTAGATGTTTCATCTTCTTTCATAGAAAACGCTACAGACAATTCTACTTTCTTTAATCCTTCAGCAAATTCTGAAGCATTTGCCAAAGTATACATTGGATTAACACCACTCGTGATAAGTGCTCCAATTTTACCAGCTTTCATATCTGCTACTAATTGTGCTACAGCTTTATCACTACCTTGTCTCGTTTTAATTGGCGTTGCTTTATCAAAAGCTTTGCTTCCTAAAGCTTCATTTATTTCTAAAGCTACAGTTTGAGCATTTACATCTTGTATTCCTGTAACTACTAAACCATTACTACCTGCTTTTTTTAGTTGAGAAGCCGCTTTTTTAACAGCATCTTCAATATTTGCTGGCAACGAACCAGAAACTGATCCACCAACTACATAACTATACAATTTAGCTAATGCCAATTTTTGTTGTGATGGTGTCAAAGGCACACGTTTATCAGCATTTGCACCAGTTAACGACATGTTAGATTCAAACTGAATATGACGTGACATTTTACCATGATCTGGAACTCTGTTTTTAGAATACCCAGAATCAAAACCTCCACCTTGCCAATCTCCTAAGAAATCTGCACCAACAGAAACGATTGTCATCGCTTTAGAGAAATCGTAATTTGCTAATCCGCGTTCTCCATATTTAGCTTGGTAAGCATCCAATGCAGCTGATTCTGAAACAGCATCATATATTACATGACTAACATTACCATATTTTTCTTTAAACTCTGAAATTAACTTACTTGTTGACGGACTTGCAAAAGTTTGTGTTAATAACACAATACTTTTGTTAGCCGCAGCAATACTTGTTAATTTGCTGGTAGTTTCAGTATCAAATGTATCCCAAGTTGTTTTTTCTCCTGCTTTTATAGGGCCTTGAAGCCTTAAACTGTCATATAAACCTAAAACCGAAGCATTTACTCTGGCGTTTGCACTACCATTGGTAGAAGCCATAGCATTATTTTCAATTTTAATTGGACGACCCTCACGAGTTCTTACTAAAACACTTGCAAAATCAAATCCATCAGCAATTGTTGTTGCATAATAGTTAGCAACACCAGGAATTATTTCTGTTGGTTGCACTACATAAGGAATCGATTTTTTTACCGGTCCCTCACAAGCAGCTAAAGATGCTGCCGCAGTACTAAAACCTACATACTTTAAGAAATCGCGACGCGTTGTAGATGTTTCTTCTAATGTTTCTTTATCACCTAAAAATTCATCAGTAGGAATCTCAGCTACAAACTCGTTTTGCTTTAGCGTCTCAACAATAGAGCTATTTTCGTTTAGCTCTTCAACACTTTTCCAGTATTTCTTGTTTGATGACATATTGTTTACTAGTTATTAGTTGTTAGTTATTAGTGTTAGTATTTCTCTAAAACAATAACTTATTCTTCTTTATTTAATAATGACACTTACCACATTCCAAACCACCCATTTGAGCAGCTGTTAACTCTTCAACACCATATTTTTTTGATAATTCTTCGTGAATTTTATCGTAGTAAGCATTATCTTTTACATTAACATTTGTTTCTCTGTGGCAATTAATACACCAGCCCATTGTTAATGGAGCATGTTGATACATAATCTCCATTTCCTCTACAGGACCGTGACATGTTTGACATTCAACTCCTGCAACAGTAACGTGTTGTGAGTGATTGAAATAAACAAAATCTGGTAAATTATGAATACGCACCCATTTTACTGGTTGTGTTTCTCCTGTATATTTTTGCTCTGCATCATCCCAACCAACTGCGGCGTATAATTTTTTAATTTCTCCATCATAGAACTCCTTACTATATTCTGCAGTAGCAGTTTCTGGCGAAACCTCATAAATTGATTTATGGCAATTCATACAAACATTCAATGATGGTATTCCAGAATGCTTGCTTACCCTAGCCGATGAATGACAATATTTACAATCAATTCCATTATCTCCAGCATGAATTTTGTGAGAATAATGTATTGGTTGTACCGGTTGGTAACCTTGATCTACACCAATTTGAGATAGATAACCATAAACAAAATATGCACTTGACAATAAAAAGAATATGGCTACAACAATCATTAAAAACTGATTTTGCACAAATGCTTTCCAAAGCGGTGTTCTTTTTGAATCTTCTGGTATTTCTATGTTTTGAGCCGATGCAAAACGACGGAGTGTTTTATTTACTAAATATAATCCAGCAGCTAAAAGAATAAATAATATAGCTAATGCACCTAAAATGATTTCATTTGAAATACCACCAGAATTTCCTCCTGAACCATCATTAATTACTGGAGCATTAACGCCAACTGGAGGAGCTGGTTTTTCTTCAGCAGTATAAGCTAAAATATTATCAATATCTTCATTTGATAATTGTGGAAATGCCGTCATTGCAGCACCACCATACTCATTATAGATCTTGTTTGCATAAGCATCACCAGATTTAATAACACCAGCACTATTTTTTATCCAAGCATACAACCATTCTCTATCTAAACCTTCTGCTTCAGCTAAACGTGTTTCTACATTACGCAAAGCAGGGCCTGTCATTTTCTTGTCTAATTTATGACAAGCAGCACAATTGGCATTAAATAATGATTTCCCTTTTGCTGGATCTCCTTCTTGAGCAGAAAGAGCCGTTGTAAATGCTAATAAAATAATTAAGCAATAATGAAGAATAATGTTGCTTAATCTACGGTGAATCACCTGTCTCATATTGTTGGTTAAATTAACTTCTAAACTTTGGTATGATTTTTTCATATACAATAGAAAAAAATACAGTTAAAAAAATCTCTCGCAAAAGTAATACTTAAAGTCCATTTGCGAAATGTTAGGGAACTGTTAATTGATAATTTAGAGGGATTCTAAATAATAAAAAGAGCCATAAATAAGTTTAGAACGTATACATTTGTATAAATATATTAAAAAATGAAAAGATTCAATTTGAAAACAAGCATTTTAGCCATTTTATTTTTATTAATTGCATCAGCATATGGTTTTTCTCAACAGGGTTCTGTAACAGTAAATCAAGACCAAAAAATTACTGAATTACTTGATTTAAAAAAGGAAATGAATAAAAGTGAGACGAATTCTGATCTTTTTAGAATTCAGATTTATAATGGTAATGTTCGATCGGGAGCTTACAGTGCTCAAAAAGAATTTTTAGAATCGTTTTCAGAATGGCCTACAAAAGTATTATTTGAAAACCCAGAATTCAAAACTTGGGTTGGTGTATTTAGAAGTCGTTTAGAAGCCGACAGAGCTCTAAAACGAGTTAAAAGAAAATTTCCTAACGCCTTTATACTTAAACCTAAAAAAGAATAAATATTAGGTTTTGTAATATAATATTCAATAAAAAAAGCGACTAATTTAGTCGCTTTTTTTATTGAATTACTTTAGAATTTATTTTAGTTTCTTCTTAACTTCTACTTCATGGAAAGCTTCAATAATATCACCTTCTTTAATATCGTTGTAGTTTTTAATTTGCATACCACAATCGTATCCTTTTGACACTTCTTTAGCATCATCTTTAAATCGTTTTAATGAAGCTAATTCACCTGTGTAAACAACAACTCCATCACGAATTAATCTAATTCCCGAGCTTCTAAGGATTTTACCATTAGTTACCATACAACCAGCGATTGTTCCGATTTTAGATACTTTAAAGATTTCTCTAATTTCAGCAGTACCCGTAATCTCTTCTTTAAGCTCTGGAGATAACATCCCTTCCATCGCATCTTTAAGGTCGTTAATAGCATCATAGATAATTGAGTATGTTCTAATATCAATTTCTTCCTTATCTGCAATCATTCTTGCATTACCAACAGGGCGCACGTTAAATCCGACGATAATAGCATCAGATGCTGAAGCTAATAAAACATCACTTTCTGTAATGGCTCCAACGCCTTTATGTAAAATATTTACTTGAATTTCTTCTGTAGATAATTTCTGGAAAGAATCTGTTAATGCTTCTACAGAACCATCAACATCACCTTTAAGAATTATATTTAATTCTTGGAAATCTCCAAGTGCAATACGACGACCAATTTCATCAAGTGTGATATGACGTTGTGTTCTTACCGATTGTTCACGTTGTAATTGCGCACGTTTTGTAGCAATTTGTTTCGCTTCACGTTCATCTGCAAAAACATTAAACTTGTCTCCTGCTTGAGGAGCCCCATCTAAACCTAGAATAGATACTGGTGTTGAAGGACCAGCCTCAGCAACATCATTTCCACGTTCATCATGCATCGCTTTTACTTTTCCACTATGCTGACCCGCTAAAACGTAATCTCCAATTTTTAAAGTTCCTGCTTGAACTAAAATAGTAGATACATATCCTCTACCCTTATCTAAGAAAGCTTCAACAACAGTACCAATTGCTGGTTTGTTAGGGTTTGCCTTAAGCTCTAATAATTCTGCTTCTAGCAATACTTTCTCTAATAGTTCATTGACACCTGTACCCATTTTAGCTGAAATATCGTGAGACTGAACTTTCCCACCCCAATCTTCAACTAATAAATTCATATTAGCTAAACCTTCTTTAATTTTTTCTGGGTTAGCATCAGGTAAATCAATTTTATTTATAGCAAATACAATCGGAACTCCCGCAGCTTGTGCATGCGAGATAGCTTCTTTGGTTTGCGGCATAATATCATCATCTGCAGCAGCAACAATAATAGCAATATCTGTTACTTGAGCACCACGAGCACGCATAGCTGTAAAGGCCTCGTGACCAGGAGTATCTAAAAACGCGATTTCTTGTCCGTTTTCTAACTCTACACCATAAGCACCAATATGTTGTGTAATGCCACCAGACTCACCTGCAATTACATTTTCTTCACGGATATAATCTAGAAGCGATGTTTTACCATGATCTACGTGACCCATTACTGTAACAATTGGCGCACGTGGTTTTAAATCTTCTGGATTATCCTCAACTTCTTCAATAGATTCTTCAATATCTGCAGTTATAAATTCTACCTGATATCCGAATTCTTCAGCAACAATAGATAATGTTTCAGCATCTAAACGCTGATTCATGGTAACCATCATTCCAAGGGACATACATGCTGAAATAATTTCAGTAACACCAACATTCATCATAGTTGCAACTTCATTTGCTGTTACAAACTCGGTTACCTTTAAAATCTTACTTTCTGCTGCTTCTATTTGCTCATCAATCTCAGTTTGCTCTCTGTGTTGATCTCTTTTATCTCTTCTGTATTTTGCGCCTTTACCTTTGTTAGATTTACCTTGAAGTTTTTCAAGTGTTTCACGCACTTGTTTTTTTACATCTTCTTCACTAGGTTCTTCCTTAACAACGTTTCTACGCCCGCCTTTTCCTTTATTAAAACGGTCGTTTCCTCCCGATCTATTTCCACTAGGTCTGTTATTTCCAGATGGTGCTCCACCTGCTTTACTTATTCTACGACGCTTCCTCTTGTTTGCTGTTCCTGCATCTCCTGCTTTCGCATCAGGTTTTTTATCTTCTTTCTTTTTCTTAGGCTTATTGAATTTTGATAAATCAATTTTATCTCCAGCAATTTTTGGACCTGATAGTTTTTTATATTGCGTTGTAACTTTCTCGTCTGGAACTACTACTTCGCCATCAACAATAACTGGTTTAGCATTTTCAACTTCTTCAGTTTTAACCTCAGCTTTTACTTTTGGAGTTTTACCAGAATCTTTATCAGCACTTGGAGTTTCTTTTTCTGTTTTTGGAGTTTCAGCTTTTGGTTCCTCTGGTTTTGTAGCTTTTTTTTCTTTAGCCACAGGTTTAGAGTCTTGTTTTGGTGAATTCAAATCAATTTTACCAACTTGCTTAGGGCCAGAAAGCGTTTTTGAAGCTTTAACAACTTCTTCCTGCTGTGCTTTTTCTTTGGCTTCTTGGGCTTTTTGCTTTGCTTCCAACTCTTGCTCACGCTTAATACGTAAACTTTCCTTTTCTTTAAGCTTAGCTTCGCTTACCTCTTGCGACTTCATTTTCTTATTAGCATCCGTCTCAAATTCATCTGAAAGAATATTGTAAGTTTCCTCAGAAATTTTTGTAGTGGGACGCTTTTCTATTTCGACACCTTTAGAATCTAAAAATTCTACGGCACGATCTAGAGAGATATTAAGCTCGCGTAATACTTTATTTAATCTAATTGTTTCAGCCATAATCGCCTTTAAAATACTCAAATATATATATTATGCCAATTTAAGGCACAATAAAATGCAAATCTGCATTGAATTTATTTATTCATCAAATTCTTCTTTCAGAATTCTTATTACATCTAAAATGGTTTCTTCTTCCAAATCAGTTCTTTTCACTAAATCATCAACTTCTTGTTCTAAGATGCTTTTTGCTGTATCTAATCCTGCTTTACTAAACTCGTCGATAATCCATTTTTCTATTTCATCAGAGAATTCTCTTAACTCAACATCTTCTTCTGCTCCTTCTCTAAATACATCAATTTCGTAACCCGTTAATTGGCCAGCTAAACGAATGTTATGTCCACCTCTACCAATGGCTTTACTAACTTCTTCTGGCTTTAAAATAACCTCAGCGCGTTTGGTTTCTTCATCTAATTTAATAGATGTTACACGGGCTGGACTTAAAGCACGAGTTACATAAAGTTGTAAGTTATTGGTGTAATTTATTACGTCAATATTTTCGTTTCCTAATTCTCGAACAATACCATGAATTCTCGAACCTTTCATACCAACACAAGCTCCTACTGGATCTATTCTATCGTCATAAGAATCTACAGCTACTTTTGCTTTTTCACCTGGTATTCTAACAACATTTTTAATGGTTATTAAGCCATCAAAAACTTCTGGTATTTCTTGTTCAAATAGTTTCTCTAAAAACGCTGGGGAACTTCTAGACATAATTATTGTAGGTTTTGCTCCTTTAAGCTCTACACTGTCAATTACACCTCTTACGTTATCACCTTTCCTAAAGAAATCTGATGGTATTTGTCTGTCTTTTGGAAGTACAATTTCGTTACCCTCGTCGTCTAACAAAATAACTGCTCTGTGACGGATATGATGCACTTCTGCTGTATAAATCTCACCTACTAAATCTTTAAATTGCTTGTAGATTATGGTGTTATCGTGTTCATGAATTTTAGAAATTAAGTTTTGACGCAACGCTAAAATAGCACGTCTTCCTAAATCGATAAGTTTAACTTCTTCAGATACATCTTCACCAACTTCAAAATCTGGCTCAATTTTTTGAGCTTCAGTTAAAGAAATTTCTTGGTTAGGTTCTTCAACCTCCCCGTCTGCAACAACAATTCTATTTCTCCATATTTCTAAATCACCTTTATCGGGATTTACAATAATATCAAAATTATCATCATCGCCATATTTCTTTTTTAATGCGCTTCTAAACACATCTTCTAAAATGGCCATTAACGTTACTCTGTCAATTAACTTATCGTCTTTGAATTCTGAAAAAGATTCAATTAACGCGATATTCTCCATAACTCTTACTGAATTAAAATTTAATCATCACTTTTGCTTCTACAATATTTTCGTAAGGAATATTTGCTTCCTTTTTTACAGTTATTTTGCCTTTACCAACTGGTTTTGGCTCTCTAACTTTCCACTCTAATGTAATAGTATCATCAGTTGCTATTGCTAGTGTTCCTTCAATGCTCTCTGATGCTGTTTTTACCTTAAGTGTTCTTTTTAAGTTCTTATTGTACTGTCTTTTGTTTACTAATGGTGCTGTAGCACCTGCAGACATTACTTCTAAAGAAAAATCTTCTTCCTCTCTATCTAAATTGTGTTCAATGGCTCTACTAATAAACATACAATCTTCAACCAAAACACCATTATCACCATCAATAATTACTTTTATCTGATTATCACCTTGTATTGAAAATTCTATTAGAAATAAATCTGAACGTTCCGCTAATGCAGTATCAAGTAATTCTGTAACTCTATTTTTAAACATTTTCTAGTATAAAAAGAGGGGACTTTCCGTCCCCTCATTTTCTTAATTCGCCTTTCAACGGTGCAAATATATGATATTTTATCGATTTATAAAGTAATATTTCATAAATTTAGGTACACCACAACTAAACTAATTATGAAAAAAATTCTTGTACCCACCGATTTTTCGGCTCAAGCTGAAAATGCTTTAAAAGTCGCTGCTCAACTGGCTAAAAAACATGACTGCGAAATTCATTTATTACATGTTTTAGAAATTCCTCTTCACGAAGTTGATGCATTAAGCACATACAACAATTTACCCGAAGCGGTTTATTTTATGAAACTAGCACACAAACAGTTTTTAGAATTAAAAAGCAAGGACTATTTAAACGATTTAGTTTTACATGAACATGTAGAATTTCATGAAATATTTAAAGGTGTTTTTCATGTTTGCAAAAAACAAGATATAGATTTGGTTATTATGGGATCCAATGGGTCTACTGGTTTTAAAGAAATGCTTATTGGCTCGAATACCGAAAAAGTAGTTAGAACCTCTGAAACACCTGTATTAGTAATAAAAAACGAACATAAAAATTTTAAAGTAAAAGATTTTGTATTTGCTTCAGACTTTAAAGATGAAAGTAAAATACCCTACAAAAAAGCACTTAAATTTGCTAAAATTCTAGGAGCAAAAATCCATTTACTTATGGTAAATACCCCTACAAAATTTGTTACTTCTACCAAGGCTAACAATAGAATGAAAAAATTTGCCAAAAACTTTGATTACGACAAACACACCATAAATATATTTAATGATTTAAATATTGAAAAAGGTATAATGAATTTTTCGCAATCTATTGAAGCGCACTTAATTGGCATGAGTACCCACGGCAGGCAAGGTATTTCACATTTTTTTAATGGTAGTATTAGTGAAGATTTGGTAAATCATGCTAAACGACCTGTAATTACTTTTAAGATATAAAAACAAAAAAGTCTTCCTAAATTAGGAAGACTTTTGTTGGCCCACTAGGGCTCGAACCTAGACTCTTTGGTACCAAAAACCAACGTGTTGCCAGTTACACCATGGGCCATTCTTGTAATGAGGTGGCAAATTTAAAACAAAATTTTCTTTGCACAAGTTTTTTTTAAAATAATCTTCAATACTTAACGTTTTTATAAAACCTTTGACAACTAAGAAGGTTTGTACAACACTCATTGTATTCAATGTTAATTCCAACGAACTATATATGTTAAGACTAACTAAATACTTACACGTCATTTCATATTTATTATTAAATTCGCCAAAGCAAACAAACAAAAATTTACATGGCACATTTCAACTATAAAAAATGGAACACTATTTTAGGATGGTTTTCTTTTTTAATAGCACTTATAACCTATAGCTTAACTGTTGAACCTACGGTAAGTTTCTGGGATGCGGGCGAATATATTTTAACCTCAGCAAAATTGCAAGTTGGGCATCCACCGGGAGCGCCTTTGTTTCAAATGTTAGGTGCTTTTTTCTCTATGTTTGCGTTAGAGCCTTCACAAGTTGGTTTTATGATGAATATGATGAGTGCCATTGCAAGCGCATTCACTATTTTATTCATGTTTTGGACCATTACGCTGCTACTAAAAAAGTTAGTTGGAAGTAAAAAAGACTTGTCTCAGAGTAAATCGATGGCCATTTTAGGTAGCGGTTTAGTGGGTAGTTTAGCATTTGCTTTTACAGATTCTTTTTGGTTTAACGCAGCTGAAACTGAAGTTTACGCCATGGCTACTTTAATAATGTCTGTGTTATTTTGGTTAGGCTTGCGTTGGGAACAAGAAATGGATAAACCTCGTGGTAATCGTTGGCTTATAATAATTGCCTTTGTAATTGGGTTGTCTTTTGGTGTTCACTTTATGGGCTTACTAACTATTCCTGCTATCGGATTAATTTATTACTTCAAAAACTATAAAAACATTTCTGTTAAAAACTTCATTATAGCAAATGTTGCTTCAGTTGGTGTTTTATTATTCGTTTTTAAATTATTAGCTCCTAATATCTTAAAAATATTTAGTGTTTCAGAAATCTTTTTTGTGAATTCTATAGGGCTTCCTTTTAACTCAGGCTCTGTGATTGCTGGTTTAGTTTTAGTAGCTATTATTTTTTATGCTTTAAAGTATACTCGAGAAAAGCAATACACCCACATAAATACGGGTATTCTTTGTTTAACTTTTGTTATTATAGGATTTTCTACGTGGTTAATGTTGCCTATACGTGCCAACGCAAATGTGGTTATTAATGAGAACAACCCGTCTAGTGCAAGAGAGCTTTTAGCTTATTACAACCTTGAGCAGTATCCTGAAACACATTTGTTTTACGGGCCTCAGTTTACAGACCAATATGCATATTTAGATGAAAACAACCCATATGTTGATGATAAACCTAAATATGAAAAAGATGAAGAAAAAGGTAAATATGTAATTGTAAACGATTACAAAAATGCTAGACAAAACTACAATTCTGATCATGCTTCCTATTTACCAAGAATGTGGAGTGCAGAACATGCCGAAAATTATATGATGTTTTCTGGTTTTTTAAATTTCAAGTTAAAACCAGAACATCAAATGCAAAACGAGTTGAGAACAATAGTTTCAAATTTCAGGAATGATGTAGCTCAAGGCAATGTAGATTATGAGGATTATAATAACTTTTTAAAAAGATTTAAAAGCTACATAGATATTGAAAAACCGTCCTTAGCCAGCAACATAGTTTATATGTTTGAATACCAATTAGGCTATATGTATTGGCGTTATTTTATGTGGAATTTTGCAGGAAGGCAAGACGATATTCAAGGTCGATATGATAATCATGGAAATTGGATTACCGGCATAAAACCCCTAGATGAATGGCATTTAGGTTATTCTCAAGATAATTTACCCAGCGATGTAAAAAACAATAAAGCACGAAACACTTACTATTTATTACCGCTTATACTAGGGCTTATTGGTTTTTTCTTCTTGTTCAATAAAGACAAAAAACTATTTTGGGTGATGTTAGTGTTTTTCCTTTTCACAGGAATTGCTATTCAAGTATATACAAACGTACGCCCCTTTGAACCTCGTGAAAGAGACTACTCAGTAGTTGGGTCCTTTTACGTTTTTGCGCTATGGATAGGTTTTGGCGTTTATGCTATTTACGATACACTAAAAAAATATTTACCTAAAAAACTAGCAGCACCTGTTATAACAGTAGTTTGCTTGATTTTAGTTCCAGGAATTCTAGCGGCAAACAACTGGGACGACCATGACCGTTCTGGTAAATATACCGCCAGAGCTATGGCAAAAAAATATTTAGATTCCTGTGCTGAAAATGCTATACTATTTACTATTGGAGACAACGATACGTTTGCTCTTTGGTATGCACAAGAAATTGAAGGTTACAGAACCGATGTACGTGTTGTAAACACCAGCTTGTTTCAAACGGATTGGTACATAGATCAAATGAAACGTAAGGCTTACGAGAGCGACCCTGTTCCCTCTCAACTAACTCATGATTTATATAAGTATGGCACTAACGATTATATCGTTATTGAATCTGTTGTTAAAGACACACTAGAGGTTAAACAATTTTTAAACTTTATTGCTAGTGATAATCCAAAAACAAAATATAAATACATTTTACAACAACAAGGTGTAGATTTATCTCAAGTTAGGTCTCAAGACTTAAACTCTAGTTATTTACCAACAAACTTTTTACGAATTCCTGTAGAAAAACAAAATGCATTAAACTCTGGTATTGTAAAACCACAAGATGCTGATAAAATAGTACCCTATATCGATATTGAAGTTAGCGGAGGTGCACTTTATAAAAACAGATTATTAATGCTAGATATAGTTGCCAATAACGAGTGGAAACGACCAATATACTTTACTGGTGGTAGCTTTGGAGACGATGATTATTTATGGATGAAAGACTACCTTCAATTAGATGGAATGTGTTACAAATTAGTGCCTATTAAAACAAAGGTTGATAAAAACAATCCTTTTGATATGGGACGTGTTGATGCCGATTTAATGTACGAAAAAGTAAAAAACTGGGATTGGGGTAATAGTGGTAGCTCAGATATTTATCATGATACCGAAACTAGAAAAAACTCCATTACTTATAGAGGAAATTTAGCACGATTGATAGAGGTACTTATTAATGAAGATAAACTAGACAAAGCTGAAGAAGTAGCAGATATTGCTATGAATAATATGCCCGTAGATTATTTTGGATATTACACACTTTTAGAGCCCTACATTAGTGCTTATTACGAAGTTGGTAACAAAGAAAAAGCAAGACAATTATTTAAAGATGTTGCTGCTAAATACCAAGAAAACCTCAGCTATTACAGCAGCTTAAAAAGAGATAATCAAGAACGTTTATTTGAAGATATATACACAGATATTCAGCGTTATAAAGGACTTGTAGACGTTTTAATTGAATATGATACCGATTTTGCTAAAACTGAAGGAGATACATTTAATAGTTATTTAATGCTATTTAAATATTTTTATGGTGATGATACAAGAGAGGAAGAATTTACACCGCCTGTAGATAAAGATATCCCAGCAGATAGTAGTATTCAGATAAAAATAGATTAAAAATAATATGGCTTTAACGCCCATAAAAACTCCTGTAGTTGCAAAAAAAATGTTCCCCAACTATATTTGGGACATATCAACTACTAGCAAAACTATTTATCTCACTTTTGATGATGGACCAACTCCAAAAATTACTGATTGGACTTTAAAAACGCTTAAAGATTTTAATGCAAAAGCCACGTTTTTCTGTATTGGTAAAAACATTGAAGAGAATCCTGAAATTTTTCAAAATATACTAAAAGAAGGTCACAGCATAGGAAATCATACTCAGAACCACATGAAAGGCTGGAAAACTTCTTCAAAAAAATATTTAAAAAATATTGAAGAAGCTAAAATTTCTATTGAAAAAACCAATCATTACAGCGATAAGACTGTTAACCTTTTTAGGCCTCCATACGGTCAAATTACTCCTAAACAAGGCAAAAAACTTATGGCTTTAGGCTATAAAATTATTATGTGGGATGTACTATCTTTTGATTGGGATAAAAATGTATCAAAAAAAACTTGTTTGGAAAATGTAATTTCAAAAACTAGAGAGGGAAGTATTGTTGTATTTCACGACAGTATTAAAGCTTCAAAAAACATGAAATATACTTTACCAAAAGTATTAGAACACTTTAGTAACTTAAATTATAGTTTTAGCGCTATTTAAACATACTGCTGAATAATACCAATAAGCGTATTAGCATCTTGCTCACCGCTTTGGCGCCATTTCATTTCACCATCTTTGTAAACAATAAGCGTAGGCAAACCTTTAACTCGCAGAGCTTCAGCTAATTCTTGATTTTTTTCAACATCAATTTTAATAACTTTAGCTTTATCCCCAAGTGCCGCAGCTACATCTCTTAACACAGCATGCATGGCAGTAGATTGCTCATTCCATTCAGTAAAAAAATCCAACAAAACTGGAATATCTACATCAATAAGTTCTCCAAATTTTGACATGTCTTAAAAGTATTTAGTCAAATTATATTTTAATAAACTAACATTTTTCTGGTTTGAAAACCAATACATTAAGTAAGTTAATTACTATATATATTTATAAATATAAGCAAATTAGTGCTAAACGCAATAATACCTGTTTTTTAAGCTTCTTTTATTGCCCTTTTCAGTTCAATAACTGTAATTTCTGGCCAAATACCAACACGCCCAGGGTATCCTAAATAACCAAAACCTCTATTTACATTTATGTATTGTCCCATTTCCTTGTATATGCCTGCCCAATATTTGTATCGCCATTTTACTGGACTCCACTTAATCCATCCTGGAATTTCAATACCAAACTGCATACCGTGTGTGTGCCCACTTAGTGTTAAATGATAATGGTAATTGTCTTGAACAACTTCTAGCTCCCAATGTGAAGGATCGTGACTCATTAGAATTTTAAAATCTTCAGCGCTAACATTTTTAGCTGCCTTTTTTAAATCTCCTGCTTTTTTAAAGCCTCCTTTTCCCCAATTTTCAACACCTACTAATGCTATTTTTTCACCGTCTTTTTCAATAAATCTGCTTTCGTTAAGTAGTAAATCAAATCCAATTTCTTTTTGTATGGATTTAAGTGCTTCTAAATTTTCATGTTTAGCCTCTTTAGAATCCCAACTCACATAATCTCCATAATCATGATTTCCTAAAACAGAATACAATCCATCTTTTGCTTTCAATTTACTAAAGATGTTTATGTAAGGTTTCATTTCCTCTGCTTTGTTGTTTACCATATCTCCAGTAAACAAAATAACATCACTTTCTTGCTCATTTATTAAATCGATAGCATAATTTACCTTTTCAATATCATCAAAACTACCTGAATGCACATCGCTAATTTGCGTGAGTTTATAGCCGTCAAAAGCTTTTGGTAAATCATCAAAAGTTAAGGTGTATTTTAAAACTTTAAAATTATATTTCCCTTTGTACATACCGTAAAGTATTGCTCCAAAGGGTATTGCCGCAATACCTAACACAATTTTAGAAATAAAAGACCTGCGCGACGGCATATATTGCACATTGGAGTTAGAACCTTCTGTGAAGTAACGAAAAACAGCTTGAGGTAACCTAAAAACATCTTCTGTTATCATCACACCTAAAATTAAAACTTTCGGGACTAAAAGTGAAAGAAAAAAACCAAAAGCATAGGCTTGCGCGTTCCCAAAATCACTTCTGTTTAAACCATAAAATTGATATATAAAATTACCAGAAACCAATATGGTAATTAACCAATATGGAACAGTTAACCATATGCTTTTAGTAATAGATCGGAAAGCTTGAAAAGCATAAATGTCTATAACAACAAATATGAGTAAGAAAATAATCCAACGAAGCATGTTTCTTTTTTCTCAAAGATAAGCATTAGTAAAACCTTTTATCTTATCAAATTGTTAAAGCTTTTTGGTTAAATACAAGCTTACTTTTTTGAATTTATTTAACCCTTTATTAAAAATATTTTTGAAATACATTTTAGTATATTTAGCCTTTGTGTAAGATTTAAAAAGTTTCAAAACAAATCAGCTAATTCTAAAATATGAATAATCAAAATAACAAATCGGCTCTTGCAACCTTAGTAACTGTATTCTTCTTTTGGGGATTTATTGCTGCTTCAAACGGCGTTTTTATTCCTTTTTGCAAGACCTATTTTAATATCGATCAGTTCCAATCTCAATTAGTTGATTTCGCTTTTTATGGTGCGTATTACATTGGTGCCTTACTTCTTTTTATAATGTCTAGCGCTGTAAAACGTGATATTTTGAATAATTGGGGCTATAAAAATGGGATTGTTTATGGTTTACTTTTATCAGCCATTGGTGCATTTATTATGTTTCCTGCAACCTCAGGAGCAGAACAAGGGCAAACGGCTGTATTCTATTTTGTACTCGTTGTTCTGTTTATTGTTGGTTTAGGGTTTTCACTGCAACAAACCGCTGCTAATCCATTTGTTATTGCCTTAGGCGACCCAAAAACAGGCTCACACCGTTTAAATCTTGCTGGAGGCGTTAATTCTTTCGGGACAACTATTGGTCCTGTGGTTGTAAGTCTAATTATTTTTGGTTCTGCCTCTTGGTCAACTAGTGAGTTGGCTAACATGATTGAAAATAATGAAATCACATTAATTACAGTACAATGGCTATACGTTGGTGTTGGATTGTTATTTTTAGCTGCAGCAGCTTTATTTCATTTCTCAAAAAAATTACCTGCTTTAAAATCAGATACTGCTTTTGAACCTGCAAATAAAGCTCGAAATTTATTGATTGTGCTAACACTTATTATAATAGGATGTTTTGGCTATATTTTTAGCACGTATTCAGGCAATGCTGTTTCTACTGAAGACTTAGAACAAACCCGTTTAATGATATTATTCGTAGCCCTTTTTGCTGTTTTAGCTGCTGTTTTTGTAGCCTATTCTAGTGCTTCAAAGAAACCGGAAGGCTGGGGCGCCATGAAATATCCGCAACTCGTTTTAGGTATGTTAGCTATTTTTACATACGTAGGCGTTGAAGTTACCATTGGAAGTAATTTAGGCGAATTACTTAAAAAAGGTGTTGAAGATTCAGGATTGAATGCTCTTGGATTACCCGTTTTAAATGACTCAGAACTTGGATCATACATCTCGCTGTATTGGGGAGGTTTAATGATTGGTCGTTGGGTTGGCTCAATTACCGTTTTCAACCCTAGTAAAGGTTTAAAAAAGGCCCTATTAATCATAGTACCTTACATCGCTTTTGGTGTTATTGTTTTGGTTAATTCCATTAAATACAGCTTTACTACAAATGAAATTATGTTTTTCAGTATTTGTATTGCAGTTCAAATTTTAGGTTTTTTCTTAGCTAAAGATAATCCCGTAGCTACCTTAAAAATCTTTAGCTTACTTGGAGTTATAGGTATGTTAGTCGGACTATTTTCTTCAGGCAACGTTGCCTTATTTGCATTTTTATCTGGAGGTCTGTTTTGCTCAATAATGTGGCCATGTATTTTCACTTTAAGCATTGCAGGTTTAGGTAAATATACATCTCAAGGTTCTGCCTTTTTAATTATGATGATTCTAGGTGGCGCCATTATACCGCCTGTTCAGGGTAAATTAGCTGATGTTTTTAATATTCAATCATCCTATTGGATTGCTGTTGCTTGTTTTGCCTATTTACTGTTTTATGCCTTTAGAACTAAAACTGTTTTAGATAAGCAAAAAGTAACTTATTAAGACTTTTTCTTCTAACAAAATAAGAATAACTTTTCGTAGCTTTGGTTTTCTTTCAAAATTAAACCGATGTCAGACCAAAAACGCCTTTTTTTAGTAGATGCTTACGCCTTAATTTTTCGTGGGTATTATGCCTTTATAAAAAACCCAAGAATCAATTCAAAAGGAGAAGACACCTCTGCTATAATGGGATTCATGAACTCTTTATTGGATGTTATTAAACGTGAGCGCCCAGACCACTTAGCGGTTTGTTTTGACAAAGGTGGAAGTGCCGACCGTGTTGAAATGTACGAAGCCTATAAAGCAAACAGAGATGAAACTCCTGAGGGCATAAAAACTGCGATTCCTTATATCTACGAAATTTTGAAAGCCATGCATATTCCAATCATGGTTAAGGAAGGTTATGAAGCCGATGATGTTATTGGAACATTATCGCGTCAGGCAGAAAAAGAAGGTTACAAAACCTACATGGTTACACCAGATAAGGATTTTGCACAGTTAGTAACTGAAAATATTTTTATGTATCGTCCTGTGTTTGGGGGAGGTTATGAAACTTGGGGAATCCCTGAAGTTCAAAAAAAGTTTGAAGTGACCGACCCTATGCAAGTTATAGACTTTTTAGGCATGATGGGAGATTCTAGTGATAATATTCCCGGTCTACCTGGAGTTGGTGAAAAAACAGCAAAAAAATTCCTTGCACAATTTGGCAGTATGGAAGGTTTGTTGGCTAACACCGATCAATTAAAAGGTAAAATGAAAGAGAAAGTGGAAGCTAATGGAGAATTAGGCTTATTGTCTAAAAAATTAGCAACTATTATGCTTGATGTGCCTGTAGAATTTAATGCTAAAGATTTTGAACTAGACCATCCTGATGTTGAAAAAGTTAAAGAGATTTTTCAGAATTTAGAATTCAGACGTTTAACCGATAATTTTGTTAAAACATTTTCAGTTGAAACGCCTACCTCAAACCAAACCACTAAAGCTTCAGAAGCATCAGAAACAAATGCAACACCAAAAGAAGTTAAATCTGCTGGAGCAGGGCAATTTTCTTTATTTGGAGCAGATATCAATTCCGCGGAAGCGAAAACAGAAAATACCTCGCAACGTAAAACAGCTGAAAGCAATTCACATTTCTACCAAAGCGTAGCTTCTGGGATAGCTACAAAATTATTTATTAAAAATTTAATGAGCCAAACATCGGTTTGTTTTGATACTGAAACCACGGGGCTAAACCCATTAACTGCTGAATTAGTTGGTATCGCATTTTCATGGGAAACTGGTAAAGGCTTTTATTTGCCATTTCCTGAAGATAGAACCGAAGCGCAAGAATTAATTGAACAAATACGTCCGTTTTTTGAGAGCGAAACGATTGAAAAGGTTGGACAGAATTTAAAGTATGATATTAAAGTTTTAGCAAAGTATAATATTGATGTAAAAGGCAAGTTGTTTGACACCATGCTGGCCCATTATTTGATTAATCCGGATATGCGTCATAATATGGATGTTTTGGCTGAAACGTACTTAAATTATACACCTATTTCCATAACAGAATTGATTGGTAAAAAAGGAAAGAACCAATTATCGATGCGAGATGTTCCTTTAGAAAAACAAACCGAATATGCGGTTGAAGATGCAGATATTACTTTGCAACTAAAAGAGCATTTTCAAAATGAATTAGGTGAGGCCAATACACAAAAACTATTTGATGAGATTGAAATCCCGTTGTTAAGGGTTTTAGCGGCCATGGAACTGGAAGGTATTAATCTAGATAAAGACTTTTTAAATGGTTTATCGGAGGAATTAGATAGAGATATTAAAACTTTAGAACAAAAAATTTATACTGAAGCTGGTGAAGAGTTCAACATTGCATCTCCCAAGCAATTAGGTGTTATTTTATTTGAAAAAATGAAATTAGTTGATAAACCAAAAAAGACAAAAACAGGACAATACTCTACTGCTGAAGATGTATTAAGTTATCTAGCAAAAGACCATGAAATTATTCAGAATATTTTAGATTTTAGAGGTTTATCTAAGCTAAAAAGTACTTATGTGGATGCTTTACCAACACAGGTTGAAGAATCTACAGGGCGTGTACACACAGATTACATGCAAACCGTTGCTGCTACAGGACGATTAAGTAGCAACAACCCAAACTTACAGAATATTCCTATTAGAACAGAACGTGGGAGACAAGTGCGAAAAGCATTCATCCCAAGAAACGAAGATTACACCTTATTAGCTGCCGATTATTCTCAAATAGAACTCCGTATTATTGCTGCTTTAAGTAAAGAGGAAACTATGATTTCTGCGTTTAAAAATGGAGAAGATATTCATGCTTCTACCGCTTCAAAAGTATTTAATGTACCTCTTGAAAATGTTACACGTGAACAACGTAGCAATGCAAAAACAGTAAACTTTGGAATTATTTATGGGGTTTCTGCTTTTGGGTTAAGTAACCAAACAGATTTGTCTAGAAGTGAATCTAAAGAGTTGATTGACACCTATTACGCTACTTATCCGAAGCTTAGAAACTACATCAGCGAGCAAGTCGATTTTGCACGAGATAATGGTTATGTTCAAACAGTATTGGGACGCAGACGCTATTTAAAAGATATTAATTCTAGAAACGCTGTTGTTCGTGGTGCTGCAGAAAGAAATGCTGTAAATGCCCCAATACAAGGAAGCGCAGCGGATATTATTAAAATTGCCATGATTAATATTTACAACAAACTACAAGAAGGCCAATACAAAACTAAAATGCTACTACAAGTGCATGATGAATTGGTTTTTGATGTGCATAAATCTGAAATTGAATCCATAAAAACTTTGGTTAAAACCGAAATGGAGAATGCTTATAAACTAGACGTTCCTTTGGATGTTGATTTTGATATGGGAGATAATTGGTTGGAGGCACATTAAAATTTAAATATTTTAATTCACGAAAATTGTAATAGTTATTAAACCCTTTTGATAATTTACAAGAAATTGAAGAATATTGTATTATTTAAAAATGTCTTGAGAATTAACTATTGAACGAATAAACGTCATTAAATACACAAAACAAATTCATAAAAAAAGGGTTGTTTTTCAACAACCCTTTTGCTAACTAACCTATAAATTTTATAGAGTGACTAATTCAAATAAATAATCGTTCAGTTGTTGTAGCGTATTAATTTTATCTTTTGAGTTTATTAATAGTGATATATTATTTTTACTACCACCATAAGAAATCATTCTAATTTTCACATCTTGTAATATCTGAAACAGCTTATAAGTATCTTGATGATTTACTATAGAGTGCCCAACCAAACAAACAATACTTTGGTTATTATCCACATCAACTAGAGAAAATGTTTCCAATTCAGCTACAATTTTATCTAGGTTTTTATCATCATCAATAGTTAATGAAACAGCAACTTCTGATGTGGTAATCATATCAATAGAGGTTTCATAAGTCTCAAAAATTTCAAAAACCTTTCTTAAAAAGCCATGAGCTTGCAACATTCTGCCAGATTTAATCTTAATAGCTGTAATATTATCTTTTGCAGCAATAGCCTTAACACCGTTTTCTGAAGTAGCATTTGAAATTAAAGTACCATAAGCCTCGGGAGCCATTGTGTTTTTTAAACGCACTGGAATACAATCTTTTCTAACTGGTGTAACCGTTTGAGGATGCAGTATCTTGGCTCCAAAATATGCTAATTCAGCAGCTTCATCAAAAGATAAATTTGAAATTGGTTTGGTGTTTTCAACATGCCTTGGATCGTTGTTATGCATTCCATCAATATCTGTCCAAATCTGCACCTCTTCAGCCTGTATGGCTGCTCCAATTATTGTTGCAGTATAATCGCTACCTCCACGTTGTAAATTCGAAACTTCATCGTTATCATCTATACAAATGAAACCTTGAGTAATGTAAATATCAGCCTCAGAAGTAGCTTTAAAAACGCTATCAAAATGAGTCTTTATATAGTCCATATTTGGTTCATTAGCGCTATCAATTCGCATAAAACTTAGGGCTGGCAATAAAGCTGAACGAATGCCTTCTTGATTTAAATAGGCATTAACCATATATGTAGACAAAAGTTCGCCTTGTGCTACTATATTATTTTCTAAAACTTTTGAAAAAGATTGATAAGCACACTCTATTAAAAAGTTAAAAACATTAGACACATAATCTTTAACATTAGAATTTAAATCTGGATTTGAAATTAAACTATCAATAGTAATAAAATAAGTTTCGTGCAATGCTTTAATCTTTTCTATTGCCTTATCTGATAATCCTTCCGAAATATCATTTGAAATTGCTACTAACCTATTTGTGGTACCAGACATGGCAGACAATACCACAATTTTCTTGGTGCCATCATTTATAATGCTCTTAACATTAGTAATGTTTTCTATGGAACCTACAGAGGTCCCTCCAAATTTCAATACCTTCATTTTCTTTTCAAGTGTTTTTTACTGTTTTTTATAACTTCCAAGAACTTACAAATAAACAGTTGCGTTACATGATAAAACCTTTAGCATGTTCGTTTCATAATTTTATGATGTAAAATTATAACTAACTAGCATTAAAAAGATATTTATTTAAAAAAAAGTTTATTTTTGCACAAACTGTTAAATATTTAACATGAGAACTGTATCTAACTGTGTAGAAGACATTTTAATAACACAACCGTACTTAGAAGAAGCACTTTCAAGAAACATTATAAACTTTAGTGCTTTAGCTTTAGAATTAACAGAGCCTATTAGTAAAATGCTTAAAAAAGATGTTAAGCCAGGAGCTATTATGATGGCTTTAAGGCGTTATAATCCACCCCCAACTTTGGGAAACTCTATCAAAATGAAACGCGTAATAGAAAATTTGGGTGATATAACGGTACGCTCAAATTTAACCGATTTTACTGTAAAAAATTCAGATACAATTATTGACAATCATGCTAAGATTTTAGATCGTATAAATCAAGAATCAAAATTATTTTACACATTTACCAGAGGAATTCATGAGAGTAATATTATTATTTCCAGTAGTTTAAATAATTTTATTCATGAGAATTTAAAGAATGAAACATTTCTTGCCGTTCAAGAAGGACTTTCTGCTATTAGTATAAATTTACCGCAAAACAACTCTAAAATTGCTGGGTTATATTATCACTTTTTTAAACGTTTAGCTTGGGAAGGTGTTGTACTTTACGAAGTAATTTCTACAACAAATGAATTTACTATTCTGGTTGAAGATGATTATGTTGACAAAGCATTTGCTGCTATTAAAAAAGTAAAATCTTAATTCATTTTTACTCTAAAAAAATAGAGTAAATCTTTAAACTACTCTTGAGCATTATTGAGGCATTGATTTATCTTTGACTAAACCCAAGTGATAATGAATTTACAACACAAAGGTATTTATATATATTTCTCAGATACTGGCTCTGGAAGCCCTGTAATATTGTTACATGGTTTTCTAGAAAACAGTAATATGTGGCAACCATTTATCCCAACAATATCAAAAAATAACAGAGTAATTTGTATTGATTTACTAGGCCATGGAAAAACAGAATGTCTAGGCTACATCCATAGCATGGAGCTTATGGCTGAAGCTGTTGAAGCTGTACTTAAATATTTAAAAATTACCAAAGCAACATTTGTTGGGCATTCTATGGGCGGTTACGTTGTTTTAGCTTTTGCAGAAAAAAATCCAGATAAAATAAGTGGAATTTGCTTAATGAATTCAACAGCTGAAGCAGATTGTATTGAAAGAAAACAAAATAGAGATCGTGCAATAGCTCTTGTAAAAGAAAACCACGAGCGATTTGTAAAAATGGGAATTGTAAATTTATTTAGACCAAAAAATAGAACATTGTTTTCTGAAGAAATAAATAAAGTTATTAGTGAAGCCTTAAAGACTCCAGTTCAGGGAATTATTGCTGCTTTGGAAGGCATGAAAATTAGAAAGTCTAGAGAACATATTTTAAAAGATAGTGCTCTAAATAAAATAATGATGATTAGTAAAAAAGACCCTGTTTTAATTTACAGCTCACTAATAAACCAAGCCAAAAAAACCAATACTAAAATAATAGAATTTCCTGATGGACATATGTGCCATATTGAAAATAAAAACGATTTCTTACAAAAATTAATGCATTTCATCGAAAATATATAGCATTTTAACGCTTATTTGTTTTTTTTATATAAATTTAAGTCCCAAATTTTTTTACCATGAAAAAAACTACCAGCAAACCTACTTTTATTCCTAGAATGTACTGTAACCTTTTTGGTCATGAATATGAAGTTACCAAAAAGGTAACTTATCATGTTAAAGAATATACATGCAGTCATTGCAAAAAGCAATTAACCACAAATAGTAATGGACGTTTAACAGAGCTTACTCCTAAGTTTAAAGAAATAAATGCCATATTAGAACGCATACACGCAAATAGAATGGAACGTTCAAAGAAAAAAACACTCGCTTCATCGATTTATTAACAACATGTTAATAACTTCTAAATGTTTTTAATACTTTTAAGCTGTCTCTCCTAAACAATTAATAACAGCAAAAAAAATGAAAAGCATTCATTGCAAAATGTTTGGTCATGATTACCAAGTTTCTAGAAGAGTTACAAATCATGTCAAAGAATTTACTTGTAAAAACTGTAAAAAAGAACTAACCATAAACAGCTCTGGCAAATTAACCGAACTTACTCCTAAATTTAAGGAGATAAATGATGTTTTAGAACGTATTCATACCAGAAGGTTAATGAGGCTCACAAAACAAAAAGGAGACTTACTAGTTTTTAGGCATTAAAATTTTTCCATCCTTGTGCTTCAATAGGAATTTTTGTATCTGCTCTGGTTACTAAGTGCATTCCTGCGTTTTCTTCTTTCATAAAACCTATAACAGATAAATTTGGGTTTGCTTTAATTTTAGGAAAATCCTCTTGAGAAATAGTAAATAAAAGTTCGTAATCTTCACCACCATTTAGAGCCACTGTTGTACTATCAATATTAAACTCTTCACAAGTAGAAATTACTTGCGGGTCTAGCGGTATTTTGGCCTCATACAAATCGCAGCCTACTTTACTTTGCTTACAAATATGAATAATTTCTGAAGACAGACCATCACTAATATCAATCATTGATGTAGGTTTCACATCCAAGTCTTGTAACAACTTAATAATGTCTTTTCTAGCTTCTGGTTTTAATTGGCGCTCTATTACATATGAATAAGGTTCTAAATCTGGTTGATTATTTGGGTTCACTTTATGCACCTCTTTTTCTCTTTCAAGTATTTGTAATCCCGTGTAAGCAGCTCCCAAATCGCCAGATACTACCAGTAAATCGTTTGGTTTTGCTCCGTTTCTGTAAACTTCATTATTAGCTTCAACCTCTCCAATAGCTGTAACAGAAATTAATAAACCTTTGTTTGATGAAGTAGTATCTCCGCCAACAACATCAATATTATAAATTTTTGCAGCTGTTTCTATTCCTGCATATAAATCTTCTAATGCTTCTAAAGGAAACCTATTTGAAACTGCTATGGAAACAGTTACTTGTGTAGCTTGTGCATTCATAGCATAAACATCAGACAGGTTTACAACAACTGCTTTATACCCTAAATGTTTTAAAGGCATGTAACTTAAATCGAAATGAACTCCTTCCACCAATAAATCTGTGGTAACTACTATTTTATTTTTATCAAAATTTAAAACCGCTGCATCATCACCAATTCCCTTGATGGTTGATTTATGGTTGATATTAAAATTTTTAGTTAAATGATCAATAAGTCCAAATTCACCTAAATCACTTAATTGAGTTCGTTGCTGATTTTTATCTTCTATCATGATGCAAAAATAAGAAGCTATTTAAAAAAACAAGGGTTTTAGTTTTTAAATATTTTGAAATGCAAAAAGTAACTTAGTATGGTTTTAACAATATATTCGACAACTTACAAGTACAATTAGTTTTAATAAATTAACTTTGTTAAGAAACACTTAATTTAACTACTGCAATAATTGTAAAAATTTAAGCGTTTTATCTAAGTCCTAAACTAATAAAAATTGCTAATTCTATGAACTCAATACACAAAGCCTCGTTGCTATTTTTAATCCTACTAGCTTTTACATATTCATTCCAAAGTTGTAATAATGAACTTATAGATCAAGAGGAAGAAATAATTGATACAGGTGTAACAGCTCTTGAAAAATGTGAAAATGGTTTTGCTGGTATATTTCCATGTAATGGTTACGATTTAATGGCGCAAATTCCTTTAAGTGTATTTGGTGCTGCTGGAGGTAATGATTCTTGGGGTTGGACAGACCCAGCAACTGGCAACGAATATGCGTTAATTGCCACAAATATAAATACTGCTTTTATAGATATAACTGATACAGAAAACCCTTTATATCTAGGCAACTTACCTACTGCAACAACTAGTAGCCCTTGGCGTGATGTAAAAGTTTATAATAACCATGCCTTTATTGTTGCCGATAATAATACAGGCGAAGACAGTCATGGCATGCAAGTTTTTGATTTAACGCGCTTAAGAAACGTAGCAAACCCTCCAGAAACTTTTACAGCTGATGCACGTTTAACTGATATTGGAAGAGCTCATAATATTGTAATTAATGAAGATAGTGGTTTCGCCTATATAGTTGGAGGAAATCGTGGTAGTACATTTGCTGGCGGCCCTGTTTTTGTAAATATCCAAGACCCTAAAAACCCCGTTATTGAAGGCGGATTTTCAGATGGCGGTTACTCTCATGATGCTCAAGTAGTTACCTATACAGGTCCAGACGCAGACTATAACGGCAGAGAAATTTTAATTGGAAGTAATGAAAATGAAGTTGTAATTGCAGATGTTACAGATAAGATGAATCCTTCAATAATTTCAACAATTAGTTATAATAATGTAAGATATGCACACCAAGGTTGGTTTACTGAGGATATGAGATATTTTATTTTAGGTGATGAGCTAGATGAATTACGAGTTGGAATAAATACAAGAACCATTATTTTCGATTTCACAGATTTAGATAACCCACTTTTCCATTTTGATTATTTAGGCCCATCTAGAGCTGTTGACCACAATGGCTATGTAAAAGGAAACCTATATTATCAGGCGAGCTATCGTGCAGGTTTAAGAGTTATAGACATTTCTCAAATTGAAAATGAAACCTTCACAGAAACTGCTTTTTTTGATACTTTTCCAGATGATAACGCCACAGCTTTTGATGGTGTTTGGAGTGTTTATCCATATTTTGAAAGTGGCAACATTGTGCTTAGCGACATAAATCGAGGGTTAATTGTTGTTAAAAAAAGTGAGCTGTAGGCATCATAAACTCCCAAATGAAAAATGCGCTTTTCTACATATTACTATCTATAAGCAATTTTGCTATTCTACAAAGTTGTTCTAATGATGATGGAAGTACAAAAAAAACTAATTCTAAAATCATTGAATTTGTAAAAACAATAGGTGGCTCAAAAAACGAGAGTGCACAATCTATTACTAAAACTCAAGACGGAGGCTTCGCTATTTTAGGATATACACAAAGTAATGACGGAGATATAGAAAACAAAACAAATGAGTCCTTTGATTACTTTCTACTAAAATTTGATAGTTCAGATAATTTACAATGGCAAAAAACTTACGGCGGTACTGATGATGATAGAGGAACCGATATTATACAAACATCGGACAACGGATTTGCCATTTTGGGAAGCAGTAAAAGTAGCGATGGAGACGTTACAGAAAACAATGGATTTGAAGATTTATGGATTTTAAAATTAGATGATTCTGGAAATATAACTTGGGAGAAGTCTTTTGGCTTTTCTGGTGCGGATAGTGGATTTTCCTTAATACAAACTAATGATGGTGGCTACTTACTAACTGGTGTTTTAGATGTTTCTGCCTCTGGTGGAAAAGGAAATAGTAAATTTTCTACCGCCAAAAGGCATGCAGGTGGCGATTATTGGGTGGTTAAATTAGATGCCTCTGGAGAAAAAGAATGGAGTAAATTTTTTGGTGGTACGTTTACAGACACATCCTATGATGCTATTCAAGCTGAAAATAACAGCTATGTAATAATTGGTTCGTCAGACAGTAACGATGTAGACATTAGTGACAACAAAGGCACTTACGACTTTTGGGTTCTTAAAATATCTGAAGACGGAAATCTTATTTGGGAAAAATCTTTTGGAGGATCAGAAATAGATGAAGCCAGAGGAATTACATTAAGTGCAGATGGTAATTATGTTATCGTTGGAGATACTAGAAGTAACGATTTAGACGTTTCTGAAAATAATGGTGCTGCCGATTTATGGGTTCTAAAAATAACACCTGATGGCAGTATTATCTGGGAAAAATCTTTTGGCGGAAATAACTTTGATGTGGGAAGATCTATAAATAAAACTCTAGATAACGGGTTTATAATTTCTGGAAGCTCGAGAAGTGCAAACGGAGACGTTTCTGTAAACCAAGGACAAAACGACGCTTGGGTTTTAAAAATAGACACTAATGGAAACCTAGAATGGCAAAAAACAATTGGTGGCTCAAATATTGATTTTTCTTTCGATGCCATAGAACTTAATAACCAATCCATAATAGCAGTTGGAGAATCGAGCAGCAACAATATAGATATTCCAGAAAACAAAGGGTTTACTGATTTATTGATTTTAAAAATAGACTAATGAAAAAGATAATTTACATTTTCTCTATACTAATCTCAATCTTTTCGTGTGCATCAGATAGTGATGATAATATTTCGCAAATAACCACAACATTTAACTTTACTCATAGTTGGGATAACACTAACGTGTCTAATGCTAATTTCAATACTATTCAGTTTAAAAATGAAAACGAAGAAAATCTAAGCATAACAAAGTTGCGATATCTCATTTCAAAAATTACATTTATAAAATCTAGTGGGGAAGAACTTGTTTTAGATGGTTATAATTTAATTGATGTAACTAATAATTCAAAACTTACTTATAGCCCTGTAAACACCATACCAACTGGCACTTATGCAAATGTAAAATTCACTTTTGGCTTTAATAATGATGACAACTACAATAATAATTATCAAGACTTAAACTCTGCATCATGGAACGTACCAGGAATACTTGGTGGCGGTTACCATTTCATGCAATTAGAAGGCAAGTTTATTGATAATACAGCTACCGAAACAGGATATGCTTATCATGCCATTAGAGCAGTTGATAATTCTGGCGCAACACAGGTGTTTCAAGATACTTTTTTTGAGGTTAATTTAGGTGAAGTTGAAATAACAAACAATGCTACTTTTAATATTAACATGAATATAGCTGAATGGTTTAAATCACCCAACACATGGGATTTGAATGCTCTAAACAATATGCTAATGCCAAACTTTAACGCACAAGTTTTAATATTTGAAAACGGGCAAAATGTATTTAGTTTAGAATCTGTTTCTCAATAAAAAATCAATTATTTGAAATTCTGGAAATTACATATAATTATAGTTTTAGTTTTTTTTTCTTGTGAAAATGAACCCGTAAACCAATATGTTTCAGTTGCGACCCCAGCTCCTCTGCAAATCCCCGAATTATTTGAAGCAAATATTCTAAATCCTGTTATTCCAATTGACAATCTTCAAACTAAAGAAGGCATCGCTTTAGGGAAAAAACTATTTTTCGACCCTATTTTATCTGGAGATAATACTCAAGCTTGTGCAGATTGCCACACTCCAGAAAATGCTTTTACAGACATAAATAGATTTAGTGATGGTATAGATGGTTCTCTAGGAAACCGAAACTCTATGCCTCTGTTTAATTTAGCATGGAATTATGATGAAAAATTCTTTTGGGATGGTAATACTTTTAGCTTAGAACATCAAGTTTTTGTTCCGGTTTCAGACCCAAAAGAAATGAAAAGCTCTTGGACTATTGTAGAGCAGAAACTACAAAATCATTTAGAATATCCAGATTTATTTGAAGCCGCTTTTGGAACAAAAAATATAGATTCCACGATGGTAACAAAAGCTATTGCACAATTTGAACGTACCTTAATTTCATCAAATTCTAAATTCGATAAGTTCCTTACAGGCGAAGCGACTTTAACACCTGAAGAACAAAATGGATTTAATGTTTTTATGGATGAAGCTCGAGGCGATTGCTTTCATTGTCATGGAAGCGACAAAAACCCTCTATGGACAGATAATGTTTTCCATAATAATGGCCTAGATGAAACTTTTTCAGATTTGGGCTTAGGAAGAGTAACTGGAGACCCTGCCGATAATGGGAAATTCAGGTCCCCTTCATTACGTAATTTAGAATTTACTGCGCCTTATATGCATGATGGCAGATTTACAACCCTTGAAGAAGTAATAAATCACTATAGTGATGGCTTAAAAAACTCACCAACTATAGACCCTTTAATGAAGAAAGTAGCGCAAGGAGGTGTTGGTTTAACAACTAAAGATAAAGCCGATTTAAAAGCCTTTTTACTCACCCTTTCTGATTATGATTTTATTAATAATCCTGCTTTCATAAATCAATAAGAAAAACCTATAAAACTATATGCTAATATAATGTTAGGTTATATGGTAATCCATGACTTATATTGTATATTTGTCCTCTATTTAGAAACTGTCTTAATAAAGTACTGTGAGATAGTTTACTAGATTAAATAAAAATAATATGATAAAAGTTTCTGAAACAGCTAAGAAAAAAGTTATCGAGCTTATGCAAGACGATGGCTATAATCCAACTACAGATTTTGTTAGAGTTGGAGTTAAAAGTGGTGGTTGTTCTGGTTTATCTTACGATTTAAAGTTTGATAAAGAAAATCAAGAAGACGATAAAGTTTTTGAAGATAACGATATAAAAATTATAGTTGATAAAAAAAGTTTCTTATACTTAATAGGAACTACACTTGAATACTCTGGAGGATTAAACGGAACTGGTTTCGTTTTTAACAATCCTAACGCTAACCGTACTTGCGGTTGTGGAGAATCATTTTCACTTTAAAATCTAGAACGCATTATGTCGAAATATACAGAAGATGATTTACGCGAAGAACTAAAAACTAAAGAATACGAATACGGTTTTTATACAGATATTGACTCAGATACATTTCCTAACGGATTAAATGAGGATATTGTTCGTGCCATTTCTAAAAAGAAAGAGGAACCACAATGGATGACCGATTGGAGATTGGAGGCATTTCGTGTTTGGAAAGAGATGGAAGAACCAGAATGGGCAAACGTACATTATGAAAAACCTGATTTTCAAGGTATTTCATACTATTCTGCGCCAAATAGCAAACCAAAATACGATAGTATTGACGAGGTTGACCCAGAATTATTGGCAACTTTTGAGAAGTTAGGTATTTCTCTTGATGAGCAAAAGAAATTAGCTGGAGTAGCCATGGATGTTGTTGTAGATTCTGTTTCAGTAGCTACAACATTCAAGAAAACTCTTGGTGAAAAAGGAATCATTTTTATGAGTATTTCTGAAGCTATTAAAGAGCATCCAGAACTTGTAAAAAAACATTTAGGCACAGTTGTTCCTCAAAAAGATAATTTTTATGCAGCATTAAATTCAGCAGTATTTAGTGATGGTTCATTCTGTTATATTCCAAAAGGTGTTCGTTGTCCAATGGAATTATCAACGTATTTTAGAATCAATCAAGCTGGAACTGGACAATTTGAAAGAACTTTAGTAATCGCTGACGAAGGCAGTTATGTTAGTTACCTTGAGGGTTGTACAGCACCAAGTCGTGATGAAAATCAATTACACGCTGCAGTTGTAGAATTGATTGCTTTAGATGACGCTGAAATTAAATACTCAACGGTACAAAATTGGTATCCAGGAAATGCAGAAGGAAAAGGCGGTGTATACAACTTTGTAACAAAACGTGGTTTGTGCGAGAAAAATGCAAAAATTTCTTGGACGCAAGTTGAAACGGGTTCTGCGGTTACTTGGAAATACCCTAGTTGTGTTTTAAAAGGTGATAATTCTGTAGGTGAATTTTACTCGATTGCAGTAACTAACAACTATCAGCAAGCAGATACTGGGACTAAAATGATTCATTTGGGAAAAAACACCAAATCGACCATTATTTCTAAAGGAATTTCGGCAGGTAAATCACAAAACAGTTATCGTGGCTTAGTTCAAATAAATTCTAGAGCTGAAAACGCACGTAATTTTTCGCAGTGTGATAGTTTATTAATGGGTAACGAGTGTGGCGCACATACATTCCCATACATAGAAGCAAAAAATAAAACAGCAAAAATAGAACACGAAGCAACAACAAGTAAAATTGGTGAAGACCAAATTTTTTATTGTAACCAACGTGGAATAGATACAGAAAAGGCCATTGCCTTAATTGTAAATGGTTTTAGTAAAGAAGTTTTAAATAAACTACCAATGGAATTTGCTGTTGAAGCTCAAAAGCTATTGGAAATAAGTTTAGAAGGAAGTGTAGGATAATTAAAAGTTGCACTTAGTGTAGCTAAAGTGTATCATCAAGATTTATTAAAATGAAAAGAATAGTTTTTATTGTATTAATATTTACAGCGTTCATCAGCTGTAAAAACGATTCAAAATCAGAGAACAAAGAAATAGATGCTTCTACAGAGTCTAATGAAAGAACAGCTAAACAAAGTGATGGTTTAACCTTGCTTAAAGGTGAATTTGTTTACCATGATGGCGCTGCTGTTTTACAAACTCATGCGCAAATATACGGTGTACTAATTACAGATAAAATGCTGGAATTAGACAAAATGGCCGATGCCTATAAAAAAGAACCAACAGATATGGTTTCTGTTGAAGTAAGAGGAAAAATAACAAACCAAAAAGATGAAAAAATTCTTTGGGAAAACAAGCTTGAAATTGTAGAAATATTAAATGTTAAGCGACCAAAAGAAGAAGATAATACTATAAAAATAGGGCAATAATTTAAGTATGTTAAAAATAAATAATTTACACGCAAGTGTTGAAGACAAGGGTATTTTAAGAGGTATAAATCTTGAAGTAAAACCAGGTGAAGTACATGCAATAATGGGTCCGAACGGATCTGGCAAAAGTACCTTAGCATCTGTTGTAGCAGGAAAAGAAGAGTATGAAGTTACCGAAGGAAATATTGTTTTTGACGGCGAAGACATAGAAGAATTAGCTGCAGAAGAGCGAGCACACAAAGGTGTATTTTTATCGTTTCAATATCCAGTTGAAATTCCAGGTGTTTCTGTTACTAACTTTATAAAAACTGCAATCAATGAATCTCGAAAAGCAAGAGGTTTAGAAGATATGCCTGCTAAAGATATGCTGAAACTTATTCGTGAAAAATCTGAATTATTAGAGATAGACAGAAAGTTCTTGTCACGTTCTTTAAATGAAGGGTTTTCTGGTGGAGAGAAAAAACGTAATGAGATTTTTCAAATGGCCATGCTCGAACCTAAGTTAGCTATTCTTGACGAAACAGATTCTGGACTAGATATTGACGCGCTTCGTATTGTAGCCAATGGCGTAAACAAGTTAAAAAGTAAAGACAATGCTGTTGTTGTTATAACACACTATCAGCGTTTGTTAGACTATATTGTTCCTGATTATGTGCATGTTTTGTACAATGGACGTATTGTTAAATCTGGAACAAAAGAATTAGCGCACGAATTAGAAGAAAAAGGTTACGACTGGATTAAAGAAGAAGTGAACGCTTAACATTCAGCAAATGGAATTAAAAGAAAAATTAGTATCATCATTTTTAGCATTTGAAAACAGTGTTGATGTAGATGCCTATGTTCATGATGTAAGATCTGAAGCAATAAAAGTGTTTGAAGAAAAAGGTTTCCCTTCAAAAAAAGAAGAAGCATGGAAATACACTTCTTTAAATAAAATTTTAAAAGAAGATTTTAGTGTTTTTCCAAAACAAGAAAATGCTTTGGAATATCGGGATGTAAAAAAGTATTTTATTCATGACATAGACACTTATAAAGTTGTTTTTATTGATGGTAAATATTCATCACACCTATCACAAACAACACACGATGGTATTGATGTTTGCTTAATGTCGGCAGCATTTTCTAAACCTAAGTACCGTTTAGTTATTGAGAATTATTTCAATAAGGCAGCCACAAAAGATAGTTTAACTTCTTTAAATACGGCATTTTCTAGTGAAGGTGCCTATATTCATATTCCGAAAAATAAACTAGTTGAAAAGCCTATTCAAATTATTCATTTTTCAACAGGCAACGAATCTGCAACTATGTTGCAACCACGAAACTTAATTGTAGTTGAAGAGAATTCTCATGTCCAAATTATAGAGCGTCATCAAAGTTTAACCAGTAATGCAGTATTAACAAACTGTGTTACAGAAATTTTTGCTAAAAAACGTGCTATTGTAGATTATTACAAAATCCAAAATGATACTGAAAACGCATCTTTAATTGATAATACATTTATCAAACAAAAGCAAGAAAGCGTTGCATCTGTTCATACGTTTGCTTTTGGGGGGGAATTAATACGAAACAATCTTAATTTCTATCAGGAAGGGGAACGAATAGATTCAATTTTAAAAGGAGTTACTATTATTGGAAGTAAGCAACATGTGGATCATAACACCTTAGTTCATCATATAGAACCAAATTGCGAAAGCCACCAAGACTATAAAGGTATATTTGGCGAAAGTGCTACAGGAGTTTTTAATGGCAAAATTATTGTTGAAAAAGAAGCTCAAAAAACGAATGCATTTCAAGCTAATAATAATATCTTAGTAAGCGATAAAGCTACAATAAATACAAAACCTCAACTTGAAATTTTTGCTGACGATGTTAAATGTTCGCACGGGTGTACTATTGGTCAGCTAGATGAGAGCGCATTATTTTATATGCAATCGCGAGGTATTCCTAAAAAAGAAGCTAAAGCACTTTTAATGTATGCGTTTAGTAATAATGTGTTAAGTTCAGTAAAAATTCCTGAATTAAAACAACGTATTACCAAAATTATAGCAAATAAATTAGGTGTAAATATAGGTTTCGATTTATAAAATTATTTGAAATTATTTCAGGTTAATATTTATGTTTAAAGTCGAAGACATCAGAAAAGATTTCCCTATTCTTTCTCGTAAAGTAAATGGTAAACCTTTAGTATATTTTGATAATGCAGCAACATCACAAACGCCTCAACAAGTTATTGATGTTATTGTCGATTATTATTCCAATTACAATGCTAATATCCATCGTGGGGTCCATACTTTAAGCCAAGAAGCTACTGATTTATATGAGCAGGCAAGACAAAAAATACAAACGCATTTTAACGCAAAGTTTTCGCATGAAATCATATTCACATCAGGCACAACACATGGTATTAATTTAGTAGCCAATGGGTTTTCGACGCTTTTAAAAGAAGGTGATGAAATTATTGTTTCCGCTTTAGAGCATCATAGTAATATTGTACCGTGGCAAATGCTTTGCGAACGCACTGGAGCAACTTTAAAAGTTATTCCAATGAATGAAGATGGTGAACTTGTTATGACTGAATTTGACAAATTACTATCAAAAAACACGAAACTTGTTTTTGTAAATCATATATCTAATGCTTTAGGAACTATTAATCCTATTGAATACATTATTGAAAAAACACATAAAGTTGGTGCAGCAGTTTTAATTGATGGTGCACAATCTAGTCCTCATATAAAACCAGATGTTCAAAAATTAAACACTGATTTTTATGTAACATCGGCTCATAAAATTTGTGGACCAACAGGTGTTGGAATGCTCTATGGCAAAGAGGAATGGCTTAAAAAATTACCACCTTATCAAGGAGGTGGAGAAATGATTTCAGAAGTTACTTTCGAAAAAACTACTTACGCAGATTTACCTCATAAATTTGAAGCAGGAACCCCAAACATTTGTGGCGGAATAGCCTTTGGTGCTGCCATCGATTATATGAATACCGTTGGTTTTGAAAATATAGCTGCTTATGAAAATGAGTTGTTAAAATATGGTACAGAAAAACTTTTAGAAATTGATGGTTTAAAAATATACGGTACTTCAAAACATAAAACTTCTGTTATTTCGTTTAACCTTAAAGGTATTCACCCTTACGATGTGGGCACTATTTTAGATAAATTAGGAATAGCGGTTAGAACAGGACATCATTGTGCTCAACCCATTATGGACTTTTATAAAATACCTGGCACAATCCGTGCTTCTTTTTCATTCTATAATACAAAAGAAGAAATTGATATTTTTATTGAAGGCGTTAAGAAAGCAAAAATGATGCTCTCTTAAATTGTCTTTGGCGTCTTTTTTGTAACTTAATTTAGTAAATCTATAATAACACAAATATGAAATCTATTTTAATGATTTTTAGTTTAGTTATATTACGATGCTGTTGGGGACCTACCGAATATCAATTAATGGCGGACATGCAAAATAACGATACTATATTAAAAGAACTTGATGGTAAATACAATATTAAGCACTTAAAGTATGAGGACATTTCCGACTTCAACCTAAATATAACTTTTAACGAAAGCTCTAAACAAGTTTCTGGCTTTTCAGGTTGTAATCGTTTTTTTGGACCTTATAGCCTAAATAATAATACATTAAACTTTGGCGAAATAGGTTCTACAAAAATGTTGTGTGATGAAAATGCTAATCAAATAGAAGTTAAGTTATTCAAAGTTTTTAAAAAAGCGAATTCAATTTTATTCTCGCGAAATGGTTTTTCACTTTATAACAAAAAGAAATTCTTATTATCAGCTATTAAAGAACCCTTGAATGAACCTATAAGTATTGAATATTCTTCATCTTCAATGGGTGGTTTCAAAAAGATTATTATTAATAAAAAAACTATTTCTGTTTCTGGCAAAAAAAGTAGTAATCCAAAAACAGAAGTTTGTAAAAAAGAATATTGGGATAGAATTATAGAAACTATAAATGCTATTGATATTAGTACAATTTCATCATTAGAAGCTCCGAGCAAAGATTTCTTATTTGATGGAGCACCTTTAGCTAATTTAAAAATTTCTTTTGAAAATACTGTCTATGTTACACCACCATTTGACCATGGAAACCCAAACAAAAACATAGCCCCACTTATTAAAGAAATTCTATCAATAGCTGAAAATATTGAATAGCAACATTTGTTGTTGTATTTTTGTATAAAAATTTGTGATTGTGAGTATTGAAGATATCCAAAACGAAATAATTGACGAATTCTCAATGTTTGAAGATTGGGAAGAGCGTTACCAATATATGATTGATTTAGGAAAAGATTTACCCCTAATTAGCGACCAATACAAAACCGAAAGTAACATTATAAAAGGTTGCCAGAGTAAGGTTTGGGTGCATGCCGAAATGAAAGATAATAAAATAGATTTTACAGCTGATAGTGATGCAATTATCACCAAAGGCATTATTGCTATTTTAATACGTGCTTTTTCAAATCAACACCCAAAAGATATTATTGATGCCAATACCGATTTTATTGATAAAATTGGATTAAAAGAACATTTATCCCCAACACGTGCTAATGGTTTAGTAAGTATGGTGAAGCAGCTTAAAATGTATGCTATAGCGTACCAAACACAATTGAATTAAAATGAGTGAAGTAATAGATACAGCCGAATTAGGCGAAAAAATAGTAAACGTTTTAAAAACGATTTATGATCCCGAAATACCCGTTGACATATACGAACTAGGGTTAATATACGACGTATTTGTAAACGAAGATTATGATGTAAAAATCTTAATGACCTTAACAACACCAAACTGCCCTGTAGCAGAAACTTTACCATTGGAAGTTGAGGAAAAAGTAAAATCTTTAAACGCAGTAAAAGACGCTGAAGTTGAAATTACTTTTGATCCGCCATGGACGCAGGAGTTAATGAGTGAGGAAGCGAAGTTGGAATTGGGAATGCTTTAATTCAGTTTTAACTTAGTTTTAACTTAGTTTAAAGTTTTCTTATTAAATAAAACTTAACATCATTTTTTTGAAAGACGAAATTATAAATCGCGTAGCGAATAGCAAACTGGTCACTTTAAACCTTGAAGATTATTACCCTGAAGGTAAACGTGTTTTATTTGATATTAAAGATTGGCTCTATGAAGGTTTTGTACTTCGCGAAAAAGACTTCAGAGCTCAGGTTTCTGAGCACGATTGGGCTCAATACCAAGATAACTATGTAGCTTTAACTTGTAGTAGCGATGCCATTATTCCAGGTTGGGCGTATATGCTATTAAGCCTACAACTTCAACCTTTTGTAAAAAAAGTAATCACTGGTAATTTAGATCAGCTAGAAACATCTTTATATCAAAACATCATTGAAAGAATAGATGTTTCTGAATATAAAGACAAACCCATTATTATCAAAGGATGCTCAAACAAACCTGTCCCTCAAAATGCTTACATTATGTTAGCAACAAAGTTAAAACCTGTTGCAAAATCCATTATGTATGGTGAAGCATGTTCTTCTGTGCCACTATTCAAAAAGAAATAAATTTTATAAGTGACTTTTTATATTAAAAGGGTCTAAAATCTAAATTAAAACCTATTTCAACTAAAAGTATTTTTAATTTTAAAAATTAACATTTGTTAAAATTAATATATATTTGCCAACATTAAAAAAACGAATTACAATGAAAAAACTATTATTTTTAATAATCCTTTTCTTCGGAATTTTTTCCGTTAATGCTCAAACTAAAGAGGAATTAGAAACTCAAAAAGCTGAAAAGCAAGCTATCGCAGATGCTGCACAAGCTGAAGCAAATGCTTTACAAGCAAAAATCGATGCCCTTCCAGGATGGAGAAAAGGAGCTTTTGGTACTATTGGGGGTAGCTTATCTAACTTTAATAATTGGTACGCACAGGGAACTCCTAATAATGCTTCGGGTAATATAGGGTTTACTGTAAATGCCTTTGCTAATTTAATTCAAGAAAAGTTTTTCTGGAGAAACGCATTAACTACTAATCTAAATTGGGTAAAGTTTGATGATAAAGATGACCCTACTGATGATGATAGTTTTAGAACTGGAACTGATGTGTTCAATATTTCGTCATTATACGGTAGAAACATATCAAAAACATTAGCCATTTCTGGATTAGCAGAATATAGAACTACACTTTTAGATAACTTTAACGACCCAGGCTATTTAGATGTTGGTATTGGTGCAACTTGGACACCTATTGAAAACCTAATAGTAGTCGTACACCCTCTAAACTACAACTTTGTTTTTGCTGATAGCAATACTGTTTTTGAATCTTCTTTAGGAGCTAAAATAGTTGCAGATTATACAAGACAAATTGGTGCTGTAAACTTCAAGACCAACCTATCTGCTTTCCAAAGTTATAAATCTGGAGACTTATCTAACTGGACTTGGACAAACTCTTTTGGTTATACTTTATGGAAAATGATTGGTGTTGGTTTCGATTTTGGTTTAAGAAACAACAAACAAGAAGCCTTAAGCTACTCAATAAACACTTTAGGAAATACTGGTGAGACTTTTGAGAGTGTGGATAATGATTTACAAACGTATTACACTTTTGGTTTGAGTTATAAATTCTAATCTACTTTTAGAAACAATAATATAATCTACAAAAAATGCACTTCCTAATAAATGGAGGTGCATTTTTTCGTTTTTAGGGTTTTGCAACTGATCTGGTTTGCCAAAACTAAGTTTGTATAAGATTAATGCGGTTTTAAAACAAACCCAAGCATTAATTTTATAATTTGTTAGTTATAGTTATTTTTTTTACTCCTAAAATTGTTATTAGTATTCCAAATATAAACAAAGCCCAATACATAAAATCATAGTTTAGTCCATAAACCCAATCATAAAAGGATTCTCCAAAAACAGCATATAGTAATGAACATAGATTATTTAAAAAATGAATAATTATGAGATAAACAATATTTTTCGTTTTTAAATATATTATACAGGCAATTACTCCATAAATAAAAGTTGGAATCAAATTATTTGGAGTTGGAAAATGAATTGCCGAAAAGCATAAACTCGAAATTAAAATAGCTATCCAAACCTTATTTTTTTCAAGAAGTTTTAAGAACAAAAATTTTCTGAAAAATAATTCTTCAAAAATAGGAGCAAATAAAATACTCGAAGCTCTGAAATAAATAAAAAGGGTACTAAATCCATGAAATTTATAATGAGGCTTTATCTCTGAATTCAAATAAAAATCTATAATTCTATTAAAATCAATTATCGGTTGTGTTACGAAACCAAGTCCAATTACAATTATTAATAAATATGGAATTAAAGTAAAATCTAACTGTTTAATATTCAATTCTGATTTTAAATTCGGTCTAGGTTTCCAAAAAAAGTAGGTAACAATTAAGAATGAAATCCAAATTAAAATTAAAGCCATACCAAAAACATGTTCTTTATATTCCTTTTCAAGTAAGTTCGTGTATTTGTCAAGTCCGACAAAAAGGCTAATTTCAAGTATATTTTGTATTGCTAAAAGTAATGCAGTTAATAATATAGCTTTGATGATTCTCAATATTCTTTATTTTTTTAATTTTGGATAACTTAGAATATAAACACTACAACAAACCTCTAAATAATTATGTAACTCTTTAGAAAATTTATCTAAAAACTACTTAAAAAGATAAATTAATTAAAGCGTATTACATTTACCTGCGCTTCTTCTTGCTTCTAAATTTAGCCTTATTTTTTCTTTGATTAAAAGGCACCGCATCATTAAACGTATTTTTAGGATCTCCTTTTGGTTTATTTTTACGCCACTTCTCATTTTTTTCTGGCAAGAGCACTTTCAATAAATCTTGACGACCTAATTTGTTCAAAGTATTTTTAATCCAAGCTTTGTTTTCATCTTTGTACCAAAAGAAAAAACGATGCTGGTCATCTTTTTCTTTGCGGCTTTTAGGCGTATTTACTTTTTTAAGTGTGTATGGATGGTAACCACTATAATAAATAACTGTGGCTACCGTCATGGGTGTTGGTGTAAAACCTTGAACTTGCTCTAACTGAAAGCCCATATCTTTAGTTTCAGCAGCTAAGTTAGCCATATCTTCAGTCTCACAAGCAGGGTGATTTGAAATGAAATAAGGAATCAATTGCAGCTTCAAGCCCTTCTTGATGTTAATCTTATCAAAACGCTGCTTGAACTTATGGAAATACGAAAACGAAGGTTTGCGCATCAATTTTAAAACAGGATCGCTGGTATGCTCTGGAGCCACTTTCAACCTACCAGAAACATGTTTAGTCATAACTTCTTCTGTATAATCATCCAACTCTTTAGGGTCAGCATTTTTGTTAAATTCTGGCACGAGCATATCGTGACGAATACCAGAACCTATAAACGATTTCTTTACTTTAGGATGACTATCAACCGCCTGATATAAATCTGTTAACGGTTTATGTGAGGTATCTAGATTACTACAAATAACAGGCGAAATACAAGAAGGAGCCACACACTTATCACAGATAGATTGCACTTTCCCTTTCATCTTATACATATTCGCACTTGGACCACCAATATCAGACAAATATCCTTTAAAATCTGGCATGTTTGCCACCTTATCTACCTCTCTCAATACAGATTCCTGACTACGAGATGCAATAAACTTGCCTTGGTGTGCAGAAATAGTACAAAAACTACAACCACCAAAACATCCACGGTGGATGTTAATAGAAAACTTAATCATCTCGAACGCAGGAATGGGTCCGCGCTTGTTATATTTTGGATGCGGTAAACGTGTATAAGGCAACTCAAAAGAGGCATCAATTTCATCCTCCGTCATGGTTGGATAAGGCGGATTAATCATCAACGTTTTATCGCCTACCTCCTGAAAAATTCTACGCGCAGCTAATTTGTTACTCTCCTGCTCAATAATTTTAAAGTTAGAAGCATATTTCTTCTTATCCTTTAAACATATTTCATGTGAAGCAATTTCAACATCTTCCCAATTACTATTTTTGGGGATTCTTGCCTCAGCATCCAACAAAACTGCTGTTTGTTTAATTGTTGTAATACTTGAAAACGGAACACCTTTCTGCATCAATCGCACCACCTCTCGCAGTGGCTGTTCTCCCATACCGTAAACCAACATATCTGCTTTGGAACTTTCCAAAATAGTTGGCATAAGTGTATCGCTCCAATAATCATAATGTGTTACACGACGTAACGAAGCCTCAATACCGCCAAGTAAAACAGGTACATCTGGCCATTTTTCTTTTAAAATTTTCGAGTATACTGTAGTTGCATAATCTGGCCTAAAACCAATGTCACCATTTGGGGTATAAGCATCCTTATCACGACGCTTTTTATTAGCATTATAGTTACTAATCATAGGATCCATGCAGCCACCTGTTACTCCAAAAAACAATTTTGGCGCTCCCAATTTTACAAAATCCTGAAGATTATCATTAACATTCGGTTGCGGTACAATGGCAACACGTAAGCCAAAACTTTCTAGTAGTCGCCCAATAACAGCTGGACCAAAAGTAGGGTGATCTACATAAGCATCTCCACTAAATAGAATTACATCTAGGGCATCCCATCCGCGAATTTTCACCTCTTTGTTTGTGGTAGGTAACCAATCCGAAAGTTTTAACTCCTCCATAGCTTTGCAAAAATAGTTAAAAAAGCTATGCCTAAATCATATTTATACATTATTACTTCTACATCTAGAATTCCTTTAATAAATTGGAATTATAATAAAACAACGTATTTTTGCATCGCTTAAATTGAATTAATGAGTATTATTTCAAAAGACATACAAAAAGCTGTTGCTCTTTTAACTGATGATAAACTGGTAGCTATTCCTACCGAAACTGTTTATGGCCTTGCTGGAAATATTTATAGTGAAAAAGCTATTAAATGTATTTTTGAAACAAAAAAACGTCCGTTTTTCAACCCGCTTATTGTTCATATTCCATCAAAGGAAGCTTTAGAAAGTATTGTTAGCTACATTCCTGAAAAAGCAAAATTACTAGCCGATGCTTTTTGGCCAGGATCCATGACCTTAGTTTTAAAAAAGCAATCTTCAATTCCAGATATAATAACTGCTGGGAAAGACACCGTTGCTGTTAGGGTTCCTAATCATCCGGTAACTTTAGAACTTTTAAATGAATTACCATTTCCTTTAGCAGCTCCTAGCGCAAATCCTTTTGGAAGTATTAGCCCAACAAAACCAGAACATGTAGAACGCTATTTTAAGGATGATATAGAGCAAGTTTTAGATGGCGGTTCGTGTAACAATGGTATAGAATCTACTATTATAGGTTTTGAAAACGACGAACCTGTTGTTTACCGTTTGGGAGCTTTAGCTCTTGAAGAAATTGAAACGGTTGTTGGAAAAGTTAAAATAAAAAACCGAAAAGAAATTAATCCAGATGCCCCAGGAATGTTAGAGAGACATTATGCACCTTCAACTTTAACTGTTTTATCAAAAAATGTAATAGAAGATCTTAAAAATTATTCTGGAAAACGCATTGGGGTTTTAATTTTTAAATCTGCTATTGAAAGTGATGTAATTCAAAAACAAATTATACTATCTGAAACAGGAAGCTTTCAGGAAGCAACTTCAAAATTGTATGATGCTTTGCATGAGTTGGACAAACAAAATTTAGATGTAATTATTGCTGAAATTTTTCCTGATTATGGTTTAGGCAAATCAATCAATGATAGATTGCAACGTGCTGCTTATTCTTCTTGAAGAATAAGCTATTTTCTTGTCAATATTTCCCTTTTTTGACCTTTAATTTTAAAATAAGTAAGAAACCAAAAGCTTTATCGACACTTTAGGTAGTCGTATTTAAAAAAGCTATGTTAATAAAAAAATCGATTTCTATCGTTTTTATTATTTGTGCATCAACTATGTATGCTCAAACGTGTTGTTCTGGCGGAATTCCACTTTCTAATAACATTGGCATGTCTGTTGAAGAAAAAGGAACATTCCAACTAAGTCTTAATTACGATTACAATAACCTTAATACTTTAAATAACGGAACAGAAAAATTGAATGACGATTCAAGATTACGAATAACCAATTCAATACTTTTTAACATAAGCTATGCTGTAACCAACAGGCTATCTGTAGAAGGCTTATTTACTTGGGTTAACCAACGTAGGGTTATTTCTCAATTTGGAAATGAAAATTTAGACCAAACTTCTGGAATTGGAGATGGCCTATTATTACTGAAATATAACTTTAAAAATGGGCTTGGAAAAAACAGTAATATCGAATTGGGTTTAGGAGCTAAAATCCCTTTTGGTTCTTCAACAGAAACAAATAATCAAGGTATTACTCTAAATGCCGATTTACAACCTGGTAGTAATGCTTGGGATGTTGTTTATTTTCTTTCAGCATCAAAGCAAGCTAATTTTAGGCCTTCACTTACTTTTTCTGGAAGAATTATTTATAGAAGTACCGGCACCAATAATTCTTATTTTGAAAATTCAAGCTATAAATTTGGGAACGAAATTCAAACCTTTTTGGGTGTTTCAGATCAATTTTCAATCTTAAAAACATTAGCAACCCCAAGTATAAGTTTAAAATATAGGGATGCTAAACAGGATGAAATAGACGGATTTAACTTAGACAATACAGGTGGGAATTGGTTATTTATAATTCCAGATTTTTCAATTAATATAAAACCAAATTTGGTGTTTTCTACCAGAGCAGAATTACCTTTATATAGTAATGTTGATGGCACACAATTAACACCTACCTATAGAATTACAACTGGTTTTCTATTTAAAATTAAACCAAAATCAAAATTATTAAACTTAAGATAAGCAGCTATGAAAAATTACATCTTATTGGCATTATTAGTTCTATTAACGTCATGTAGCACCACTAGTGAAAGTGTAGAAAACAGCATTCCTAATGAGTTTTCCGAATGGTTAATACCTATCAACCAAATTCTAGATGGCGGCCCAGGGAAGGATGGTATTCCGTCCATAGACAACCCACAATTCACTGAAGCTGCATCAGTTTCATTTTTAGCAGATGACGATTTAGTGGTAGGCATAATTAAAGGCAATGAAACTAAGGCATACCCACATGTTGTTCTAGATTGGCATGAAGTGGTAAACGACGAAATTGATGGTTCTTTTTTTACTTTAAATTATTGTCCCTTAACTGGCACAGCTTTTGCTTGGGAAAGTAAAACCAATAACACTAGAACTACTTTTGGTGTTTCTGGTTTATTATACAATGCTAACCTCATATTGTACGATAGAAATACTGATAGTAATTGGTCTCAACTTCAGTTAAAATGTGTTAACGGAGAACTCATTAACGACAAACCAAAATTGTACAACGTTGTTGAAACCAACTGGAAAACATGGAAAGCACTTTATCCTGACTCTCAAGTTTTAAATGCACAAACAGGCTTTTCTAGAAATTATGGAACTTCGCCTTATGGAGATTATGCAACTAATAATAATCGCTTTATTTTTAGACCCGAAATTACAAATCCTGCTTTACCAAATAAAGAAAGAGTGTATGCGATAATTGATGAAACAAAATCGAAAGTATACCAATTTTCAGACTTTACAAATGGTAAAATCATAAAAGATTCTTTTGAAGGTAAAAACTATTTAATTGCTGGTAATAATGATATAATTTATGGTTTTGGCTTAAATAACGATCAAGCCAACCTAACCTTTGAATATGATTTTAATGATTCAGAGTCTTTCTTTAAAGATAATGAAGGCAACAAGTGGTCTATATTCGGTACAGCCATTGAAGGCCCAAGAACTGGTGAATCTCTGGAATCTGTAAAATCTGTTATGAGTTACTGGTTTGCTGTTGCAGTTTTTTACCCGAACCCAGAGATTTTTTCTACCCAATAATTTTCTAATTAATTTCATGAAGATTAACGAATTACATATATTAAAATTCAACAAAAAATTATCTTACATCACTGTTTGTTAATCCAATAGTTTATCGTAAATTTGCAAACTCTTTTTGAGAGAGGAATGTTTAATAATTAAAAAAATCAAAGTGTGGACACATTAAGCTACAAAACGATTTCAGCAAACAAAGCTACTGTAAATAAGGAGTGGGTTTTGGTTGATGCTGAAGGTCAAGCGCTTGGTCGTTTAGCTTCTAAAGTTGCAAAACTTTTAAGAGGTAAGCACAAGCCAAACTTCACACCTCATGTTGATTGCGGAGATAATGTTATCATTATTAATGCAGAAAAAATCACGTTATCTGGTAACAAATGGACTGACAAGTCATACATTCGTCACACAGGTTATCCAGGAGGTCAAAGAAGTTTAACTGCTACTGAGTTGTACGGGAAAGACCCTGCTAGAGTAGTAGAAAAATCAGTTAAAGGAATGCTACCTAAAAATAAATTAGGTGCAGCTTTATTCCGTAACCTAACAGTTGTTGTTGGTTCAGAGCATGCTCATGCAGCTCAAAAGCCAAAAGCAATAAATCTAGAAGAATTTAAATAACATGGAAGTAATTCACAAAATTGGCCGTAGAAAAACGGCTGTTGCGCGCGCTTATGTTTCTAAAGGAAAAGGAAACATTACAATCAATAAAAAAGACTTAGCTAATTATTTTACTACTGCTACTTTACAGTACAAAGTAAAACAACCTTTAGCTTTGACTAACAATGACGCCAACTTTGATATTACAGTAAATGTATATGGAGGTGGTATTACTGGACAAGCTGAAGCTGTTCGTTTAGCAATTTCTCGTGCTATGTGCGAGGTTGATGCAGAGAACAGATTAATCTTAAAACCAGAAGGTTTATTAACAAGAGATCCAAGAATGGTTGAGCGTAAGAAATTCGGTCAGAAGAAAGCACGTAAGAAGTTTCAATTCTCTAAACGTTAATATCCTGGACTTGGTTCAGGATCTGATTATCAGATTCCTTTATCATTTTCAAAACAAATAATAAATTAAAAACAGTTATTGTTGTCCTAGTGTAAAAACAGGATTTAGTTTAGCATCTAAATGGTTAAGGCGAATTTTTTAAATAATGACCACTTAATCATTGCTAATTCAACAGAACGTAAACTATTACAAAATGGCAGTAGAAGTAAAAGAATTACTTGAAGCAGGTGTACACTTCGGACACCTTACACGTAAGTGGGACCCAAATATGGCACCTTACGTTTATATGGAGCGTAACGGTATCCATATAATAAACCTTTACAAAACAGCGGCTAAAATTGATGAAGCTGGAGCAGCACTTGCAAAAATTGCAGCTTCTGGACGTAAAATTTTATTCGTTGCAACAAAAAAACAAGCAAAAGATATAGTTGCTGAAAAAGCTGGTGAAATTAACATGCCTTACATCACTGAAAGATGGCCGGGTGGAATGTTAACAAACTTTGTTACTATTAGAAAAGCGGTTAAAAAAATGGCTTCTATTGATAGAATGAAAAAAGACGGCACGTTCATGACCTTATCTAAAAAAGAGCGTTTACAAGTTGATCGTTTAAGAGCTAAGTTAGAGAAAAACTTAGGTTCTATATCTGATATGACACGTTTACCAGGTGCTTTATTTGTTGTAGATATTAAGCGTGAGCATATCGCGATTAAAGAAGCTCAAAAATTAAACATTCCAATTTTTGCAATGGTTGATACCAACTCTGACCCACGTCAGGTTGATTATGTAATCCCTGCAAATGATGACGCTTCTAAATCGATAGATAAAATATTAACGCATGTAGCATCTGCAGTATCTGGTGGATTAGCAGAACGTAAAGCTGAAAAAGAAGCTGCTGCTGCGCCAAAGGAGGAAGCTCCAAAAGCGAAAGCAAAAGCGGCACCAGCTAAGAAAGCTGTTGCGGAAGAAGAAGAATAAATAACACAATACACACAAATAAGTCGTTTAGTTCTTTTTCTTTATTGAAAATTTATTGAACGACTTTTTTAAATTATAATTACTATGAGTACTACAGTAAAAATAACAGCCCAAGAGGTAAATAAATTAAGACAAGCTACTGGTGCAGGAATGATGGACTGCAAGAAAGCTTTAGTAGAAGCTGGAGGTGATTTTGATAAAGCTATTGAAGTTTTGCGTAAAAAAGGACAAAAAGTAGCTGAAAAAAGAGCCGATAGAGATTCTTCTGAAGGTGCAGCTGTTGCAAAAATTAATGCAGACCAAACAGAAGGTGTTGCTATTGTTTTAGGATGTGAAACTGATTTTGTTGGTAAAAACGAAAACTTTTTAGCACTAGCAAGTCAATTAGCTGATATTGCTTTAAACACAAACTCTAAAGACGAGTTTTTAGCTGCTGATTTTGGAGGCATAACAGTTGCTGAAAAATTAGTAGAACAAACTGGTGTGATAGGTGAAAAACTTGACATCACTTCTTTTGAAAAATTACAAGCAGCATACGTTGGATCTTATGTTCATATTAACAAAATTGCCGCTTTAGTTGGCTTAACTGCTAAAGTTAATAACGCTGATGTTTTAGTAAAAGACGTTGCAATGCAAGTAGCATCAATGGGAGCTACATCATTATCTTACAAAGATTTTGATCCAGCATTTGTAGCATCAGAAACTGAAGCTAGAATTGCTGTTATTGAAAAAGAAAATATTGAATTAGGACGTTTAGGTAAAACCCTTAAAAATGTACCTAAATATATTTCTATGGCTCAATTAACTCCTGAAGTTTTAGCTGAAGCAGAAGAAGCTGCTAAAGCTGAATTGGCTGCAGAAGGGAAACCAGAAAAAATCTGGGATAGAATTTTACCAGGTAAAATGGAACGTTTTATCTCTGATAACACAACTTTAGATCAAGAGCAATGTTTACTTGACCAAAAGTTTATCAAAGATGACAAGAAAACAGTTGCTGAATATGTTTCTACTTACGGTGACGTTGAAATCTCTGGTTTTAAGAGAGCGACAGTAGGATAAATATATTTCTATTAGTTCAGAAATATCTATAATATTAAACCACTACTTTAAGATAAAGTAGTGGTTTTTTTATTCAAAAAATCCAGTTTCATATAAATTCAAAAAATAAAAAAATTGTGTAGCTTTGTCCAACCTCATAAAAAAACACATGAAATACAAAAGAATACTCCTTAAACTTTCTGGCGAAGCCTTAATGGGAGGACGCCAATATGGTATAGACCCAGACCGATTAGCTGAATATGCTCAAGATATAAAAACCATAACCGATAAAGGCATTGAAGTTGCCATAGTTATTGGCGGAGGAAATATTTTTAGAGGTGTTGCTGGAGCAAGCAAAGGAATGGATCGTGTACAAGGAGACCATATGGGAATGCTTGCTACAGTTATTAACGGTTTAGCATTGCAAGGCGCATTAGAAGACGCTGAAATTCCAACAAGGCTTCAAACCGCCATAAAAATTAACGAAGTTGCAGAGCCATTTATAAGAAGAAAAGCCATGCGCCATTTAGAAAAGGGACGTGTTGTTATTTTTGGTGGTGGTACAGGAAATCCTTACTTTACTACAGACTCTGCGGCAGTTTTACGCGCCATAGAAATTGAAGCTGATGTAATTTTAAAAGGCACGCGTGTTGATGGTATTTACAATGCAGATCCAGAAAAAGATACTAGTGCCGTTAAATTTAATTCTATTTCTTTTGATGATGTATTAAGAAAAGGATTAAAAGTTATGGACACTACAGCTTTTACCCTTAGTCAAGAAAATAAATTACCAATTATTGTTTTTGATATGAACAAGAAAGGAAATTTACTAAAGGTCGTTTCTGGAGAAAACATTGGCACAGTAGTTAATGTATAATTTGGCTTAATTTTTGAACCTGTTTGTATAATTGAAATAAAAGTTTAAAACTATGAACGAAGACATACAATTTATAATAGATACAACAAAAGAAGCTATGGATAATGCTATAGCTCATCTTAAAAAGCAGTTTTTAAATATCAGAGCTGGAAAAGCTAGTCCTGCTATGCTAGGAAGTGTTATGGTTGATTATTATGGTACACAAACACCGCTTAGTCAAGTCGCCAATGTTAATACACCAGACGGTAGAACCATTACTGTTCAGCCTTGGGAGAAAAGCATGCTTCAAGAAATTGAACGTGGTATTGCTTATGCCAACCTTGGCTTTAACCCTATGAATAATGGAGAAACAATTATTATTAATGTTCCACCATTAACAGAAGAACGCCGTAGAGATTTAGCAAAACAAGCAAAAGCAGAAGCCGAAGATGCTAAAGTAAGTATTAGAACTGCTCGTAAGGATGCTATGAACGACATCAAGAAAAACGACGACATTTCTGAAGATTTGCAGAAAAATGCTGAAATAGATGTACAACAAATAACAGATAATCACGTTAAAAAAGTTGATGAACTTTTCGATAATAAAGAAAAGGAAATTATGACAGTATAATTCTAAGAGCGACGAAAATGTCGCTTTTTTTATATCAAATTCACTTTACGTAAATGTTAAAACGTTACTCTTTACTTTTCTTTATAGTTTGTTACTCATTTACACATAGCCAACCTATTACCGAAAAAGAGAGTGAACAACAACAAGACTCTATTAATAAGAAAGAGTTTGTTAAATATTTAGGCAACGGTTATCTTCCAACTAAATATTTCAATTTCGACTTAAGATACTTAATAAAATACAACCAATTTGAAGGCGTAAGAACCGGTATTGGTGGTGAAACCAACAACACCTTCTCAGAAAAATATCGAATAAACAGTTATGTGGTTTATGGGTTTAGAGATGGCCGTTTCAAATATAGTATTGGGGGTGGTTTTAGAATTTCTGAACAAACCAACACGTGGTTAAATCTAGCATATACTGATGATTTACAGGAAACGGGCAGTACTAAATTTTTAACAGACAAACGTTTTTTTCAATTTTTTGAACCTCGCTTATTGAATATAGACTTGTTTCATAAGCACATTACAAAGTCTGTTGCCTTGGAGCACGAGATAAGCTCTAAACTTTTATCAGAAACAGAATTGGCAGTAAGTGAAATTGATCCCACATATAGTTATGGCTATGTTTTAAATGATGAGGTTTTTAATAACTTTAATTTAAGTACTGCAAAAATATCACTACAATGGAATCCTTTTGATTATTTTGAAATGTCTAAAACAAGTCCCAAAAAAATAAAGGACGGCTTTCCAAAATTTACATTACAATACACGAAAAGTTTCCAAAATGTTTTTGATGGTGATTTTAATTTTTCGAAAGTAGATTTTAGAACAGTTCACAGAATTGGAATTAAGGATAATCATTTTTCTGAAATTACTTTAGTTTCTGGTTTGGCCTCTGGTGATGCGCCATTAACACATTTGTACCACGCTTATCCAAATAACATTACCAAAGAAACAATATTACAACGCTTTTCTGTTGCTGGACTAAATAGTTTTGAGACTATGTTTTTTAATGAGTTCTTTTCAGATAAATTTGTAACCTTTCAATTTAAGCATTACTTAAAACCCTTCTATATTTCTAAAAGATATAGCCCACAACTAGTTTTAATTACAAGATATGCAATTGGTGATATAAGCACACCCGAAAGGCATCAAAATATAACCTTTAACTCCCTAAAATATGGGTATACTGAGTCTGGTTTCGAAATAAATAAATTACTATTTGGTTTTGGATTAAGCTTTACATATCGATATGGTGCTTATCACTTAACTGAATTTGAAGATAATGTGGCTTTTAAGTTTACATTTAACGTCACATTATAAGGTTATACAGTCCTTTTTTCTACCTTTGCGCATCTCTTATAAAAGGTATGTTTAAACTTTTCACAAAAGATTTTTGGGATATTACCGCTGGATTAATTTTACGCAATAAAATTATTATTCTAGTTGGCATTATTGCTACAACTATTTTTTTCAGTCAGCAATGGGATAACATGCGCTTTACTTATACTGAAGCAAATTTACTTCCTGACGATCATGAGGTAAACATTACCTATAACAACTTTTTAAAAACCTTTGGAGAGGAAGGCAATTTAATTGTACTTGGTGTAAAAGATAGCTCCCTTTTTTCAGTAGAAAAACTTAATGCATGGAATAACCTTTCTAATAGTTTTAAAGCTTATGAAGGTGTAGAGACTGTTATATCAATTAAAGACCTTCAAAAACTTATAAAGGATAATAAAAACGAAAAGTTTAGGTTAGAGCCTTTTATTAAAGATTCAATAAGTTCTTTAAAACAAATTGAAACACTTCAAAACGAGTTATTTGAAAAATATCCGTTTTATGATAATTTCTTATTCAATAAAGAAACAAAAACTATTAGAAGTGCCATTTATCTAAAAAAAGATATAGTAAACACATCAGCAAGAAAAGATTTTGTTGTTGATGTTTTAATTCCAAAAATTGAAAAATTTGAAACATCTAACAATTTAGATGTTAGAGTCTCTGGTATGCCATATATCAGGACTTTAAATTCGCAGAATATAATTGAAGAAATTAACCTGTTTGTAATTGCGGCTTTATTAGTAACATCTATTATTTTCTTTTTCTTTTTCAGGTCTTTTAGAGCCACTTTTATTTCACTAATTGTAGTATGTATTGGGGTTATGTGGACACTTGGTATTTTAGGCTTATTAAACTATGAAATTACTGTTTTAACTGCCTTAATCCCCCCGTTAATTATCGTTATTGGTATTCCTAACTGTATATTTTTAATTAATAAATATCAGCATGAAGTAAAGTTACATGGTAACAAAGTAAAGTCGTTACAGCGTGTTATTACAAAAATTGGAAATGCTACGTTAATGACCAATGTTACAACAGCATCAGGTTTTGCCACTTTTATATTAACAGAAAGTAAGCTATTAAAAGAATTTGGTCTTGTGGCATCATTAAGTATTTTGGCCATTTTTATTTTATGCCTATTAATTATTCCTATTATTTATTCTTTTTTACCCTATCCAAAAGACCGTCATTTAGAACACCTAAACAAACGTTGGATTGGTGGTTTTGTAAATTGGATGGAGCGTATGGTAAGGCAAAAAAGAATCACTATTTATAGTACCTCATTAGTTTTACTCATTTTAAGTATCATAGGTATTTATCAAATAAAAATATCTGGGAGTTTGATAGAAGATATGCCTCAAGAATCTGATTTTGTTCATGATGTTAGGTTTTTTGAAGAAGAGTTTAATGGTATTATGCCTCTGGAAATTATGATTGACACCAAACGTAAAAAAGGTGTTATGAAACTTTCCACGTTAAAACGTATGAATGAATTAGAGGATTTAATTATTGAAACACCTCAATTATCGAAGCCTATTTCTGTTGTAGATTTGGTTAAGTATTCTAAACAAGCTTACTATAATGGGAACCCTAAATATTACCAATTACCAACTTCTCAAGAAAACAGCTTTATTCTGTCTTATGCAAAAAACTCATCTTCAAATGTAGATCTACTAAAGAATTTTGTTGATAGTACTGGGCAATATGCTCGTATAACTACATTTATGAAAGATATTGGTACTGATAAAATGGAACGAATTGAAGAAAACCTTCAAGATAAAATTGATAAGGTTTTTCCGAAAGAAAGATATGAAGTTACCATGACAGGTAAAGCACTTGTGTTTCAAAAAGGGACTAAATATTTGGTTAAAAATTTAGTGATTTCTTTATCACTTGCCATATTCTTAATATCAATATTTATGGCTTATATGTTCCGGTCTGGGCGAATGATTATTGTTTCACTAATACCAAACCTTTTACCGCTTTTGGTTACAGCAGGTTTAATGGGTTATTTGGGTGTGCCAATAAAACCTTCAACTATACTTGTTTTTAGTATTGCTTTTGGTATTTCAGTAGATGATACCATCCACTTTTTAGCTAAGTACCGTCAAGAATTACAAGCAAACCATTGGAAAATAAAAGCTTCTGTTTATGGTGCTTTAAGAGAAACTGGAGTAAGTATGTTTTATACCTCAATAGTACTGTTTTTTGGGTTTTCAGTATTTACCATTTCAAGTTTTGGGGGCACCGTGGCCTTAGGCGCATTAGTTTCTGCAACGCTACTATTTGCGATGCTTTCAAACTTATTATTGCTACCTTCTTTATTATTATCATTAGAGCGAAGCATTGCCAACAAGCAGGTTTTAAGAAAACCTTCTATAAATATTATTCCAGAAGAGGATGAAACTGAAGAAGAAAATTCTAAAACATAAAATTTAATTACAAATTCCAACCTAAACTTCAAGTTTAAATATAATTTCTTGTGTTTTTTCGAATTTATAATTTGAATTTTGACATTTGAAAACTTTATATTTACAATCTAAAATATAGTTTATATGACATCACGTACTGTTTCAGAATTATTAACACAAGATATTGTTTTTCCAGAAGTAGATATAAAAGGTTGGGTACGAACCTTTAGAGCAAATCGGTTTATTGCTTTAAATGATGGCTCAACAATTAACAATATTCAATGTGTTGTAGATTTTGAGAATTTTGATGCAGCACTCTTAAAAAGAGTAACAACAGGAGCTGCTGTGCATATAAAAGGTAATTTAGTTGAAAGTCAAGGAAAAGGACAAAAAGTTGAAATTCAGGTAAACGAACTAATTATTTTAGGAGATTCTGACCCTGAAACCTACCCTATCCAACCAAAGAAACACTCTTTTGAGTTTTTAAGAGAAAATGCTCATTTACGTACACGAACTAATACATTTAGTGCAGTAATGCGTTTACGGTCTTCACTTTCATTTGCTATACATAAGTACTTTAATGAGAATGGATTTTATTACATGCATTCGCCAATTATAACTGGAAGCGATGCTGAAGGCGCTGGTGAAATGTTTAAAGTTACTAGTCTTGATGGTAAAAATCCACCTTTAAATCAAGAGGGAGAAATTGATTACTCGCAAGATTTCTTCGGAAAAGAAACCAATTTAACGGTATCTGGACAACTTGAGGCAGAAACTTATGCTATGTCTCTGGGTAAAGTATACACTTTTGGACCTACTTTTAGAGCTGAAAACTCAAACACCTCACGCCATTTAGCAGAATTTTGGATGATTGAACCCGAAGTAGCGTTTATGGATTTAGCGGGTAATATGGATTTAGCAGAAGACTTTATGAAATCTGTAATAACCTATATTATTGAAAATAATAGTGAAGATTTAGAATTTTTAGATACTCGACTACAAAACGAAGAAAAAACAAAACCACAAGCCGAACGCAGTTCTATGACTTTAATTGAAAAATTAAAATTCGTCACAGAAAATAATTTTAAACGTGTTAGTTATACCGAAGCCATTGATATTTTGCGTAACAGCAAACCTAATAAAAAGAAAAAATTCAAATATCTAATTAATGAATGGGGAACTGATTTACAGAGTGAGCATGAACGCTTTTTAGTTGAAAAACACTTTAAATGTCCCGTTATTTTATTCGATTACCCAGCAAATATAAAAGCGTTTTACATGCGATTAAATGAAGATGGAAAAACAGTTCGTGCTATGGATATTCTATTTCCAGGTATTGGCGAAATTGTTGGAGGAGCACAAAGAGAAGAACGTTTGGATGTATTAAAACAAAAAATGGCATCTATAAATATTTCTGAAGAAGAACTTTGGTGGTATCTAGACTTACGCAAATTTGGGACCGCTGTACATTCTGGCTTTGGTCTAGGTTTTGAGCGTTTGGTTATGTTTGCTACAGGAATGAGTAATATTCGAGATGTAATTCCTTATCCAAGAACACCTCAAAATGCAGAATTTTAAATAAAATTTTAAGTATTTAGAAGTTTGGTACGACTTTGGTAACCTAATTCCTTTTTTTATCTTTGATTAACAACCTTAAATCCAAACATGCTTAAACAATACTTACAATTTAAACTCTCACAAAAGTTATCTCCGCAGCAAATTCAATTAATGAAATTGATTCAGCTGCCTACACAAGCTTTTGAGCAACGTTTAAAACAAGAATTAGAAGAAAACCCTGCACTTGAAGGCGGAAAAGAGGAAAAAGTTGATGAGTTTGATTCAGATTTAAACAACAGTGAAGATTACGACGATAACGAAACTATAAATGCTGATGATATAAATGTTGATGAATATTTGAGCGATGATGAAATTCCAGACTATCGTACCCAAGCCAATAACTATAGCAATGATGATGAGGAAAAAACTATGCCTTACGCAGCTGGCACATCATTTACTCAACATTTAGTAAACCAGTTAAATACGTATAGATTATCTGATGAAGAATATAGTATTGCTGAATTTCTAGTTGGAAGTGTTGATGAAAGCGGATATATCCGTCGAGAATTAACTGATATTATGGACGATTTAGCCTTTACTCAAAATGTTTATACCACAGAGGAAAATATAGAAAACGTTTTGAAAATTGTTCATCAATTAGACCCTGCTGGAGTTGGTGCTAGAAATTTACAAGAATGCTTAAGCATACAATTACATCGAAAAGAAAAAACTGCAGATACGGAATTGGCTATTGATATTATAGATAATGCCTTCGATCAATTCACAAAAAAACATTACAAAAAATTACTTCAAAAATTCGATATTACTGAAATGCAACTAAAGGATGCCATTTCAGAAATTGAACATTTAAATCCTAAACCAGGCGGTTCTTATGCTGGGAATAATAGAATAGTTGAACATGTAGTACCAGATTTTGCAATAAAAATTGTTGATGGCGAATTAGAATTAACCTTAAATGGAAGAAATGCACCAGAGCTTCATGTATCTCGCGAGTATAATAATATGCTTAAAGGATACAAAGAATCCAAGGATAAATCCAAATCGCAAAAAGATGCAGTTGTTTTTATTAAACAGAAACTAGATGCTGCTAAATGGTTTATTGAGGCTATAAAGCAGCGTCAACAAACCTTATTTGTTACCATGAGTGCTATAATGCATTACCAAAGCGAATACTTTTTGACTGGTGATGAACGTAATTTAAAACCTATGATCCTTAAAGATATAGCAGATGAAATATCTATGGATGTATCTACCGTATCTCGAGTTGCAAATAGCAAATATGTAGACACCCCTTATGGCACAAAATTGATAAAAGAATTCTTTTCTGAATCGATGAAGAATGATCAAGGCGAAGATGTTTCAACAAGAGAAATTAAAAAAATTCTTGAAACTGTTATTGAAGAAGAGAATAAGAAAAAACCGTTAACAGATGAAACACTAGCAGGTATTTTAAAAGAAAAAGGATACCCTATTGCACGACGTACTGTTGCCAAATATAGAGAGCAACTAGATATTCCTGTAGCTAGACTTCGTAAAAAAATATAATGGATAAAATATTAAGAAGCATCTCATATATTTTTCATCCTTTATTGATGCCAATTCTAGGCGTAATTTTTTATTTTTCTAAATCTCCTCGTTTTATTCCTTACGATATAATGCGGGCTAAGTTAGTTTCACTTTTAATACTAACTATTCTATTACCAATTCTTCTGTTTTTTTTATTAAAAACACTAGGTAGAGTAAAATCTATTAATTTAGAAACTACCAGTGAACGAATTCTGCCTTTAACCCTTAATTGTATTGTTATTATTTTGGTATTAAAAAGAATTTTAACACCAAATCAAATCACTGAACTTTATTTCTTTTTTGTTGGCATTTTAATATCAACCATGTCCTGTTTAATTTTAGCCGTAGCTAAATTTAAAGCCAGCATCCATATGATTGCAGTTTCAGGAGTATTTATGTTTTTTGTGGCTTTAAGTATCCATTTTAGCATTAATATAAATGGTACACTTGCTTTAATGATTATTATAATGGGAGCTATAGCAACCTCAAGATTACACATGAAAGCGCACACATACAAAGAACTCATTATTGGTTTTTTTATAGGCCTACTTCCGCAGTTAATTTTAGTTAGATATTGGCTATAATATATAAAATATTAAACCAACCTTAAGTGTATTAATATCTAAGTTATTTCCGTTCAGTAAAACGTCATCCGTAAAAACAGGATTCAACGCATAATACACGTATATATTCCAGGTATTGTAACCCACACTTAGAGACAGTCCGTATTGAAGATTATTAAAAGAATCTATATTATTCAACTTAATATTACCCAAATCACCTTCATATTTGGTTGTATTAGAAAACAAATAACCAAATTTAAAACCTGTATAAATTCGCCAAAAATTATAATCTGAAGCTGTCGATGTTCGCCATCTAAATTCCAAAGGAATCTCAACTAAATGTGTTGAAAATTTGTTTTTAGAGTATGTATTACCATCTTCCAAAATAGTATAAGAGAAGGCTCCAAAATCATCGTTGTTAATAAGTAAGTTATTATTATAGGAATTTGTAGAATACCCTAAACCAATGCCTAGGGCCATAGTTCGCTTTTTATTAATGGGCATGTCTCTAATAAAACCTAGGTGGAAACCAGATGAAAATCCTGCTTGAGATAAATCATCAGGACTATTACTAAGTATATTATAAGTAACACCAAAATAAAATTGATCTTCCCTGTATAAGGAATCTAACGTTTTATTAACTATCTCCTGAGCAAATATTGTATTAATAAAAAGAATAAAACATAATAAAACGAAATATCTATTCATATCAATTAAATGAAAAAAGGGTATTCTCATTAAAGAATACCCTTATATTTTTTAACAAATTAAGATGTATTTATTGATTCATATTCGTTAATGCATCACCTGTTCCTGTTGTATAATTGATTTTTAAAGCATTTACTTTTCTTAGTTCTTGCTTAACATCTCCAACAATACCCATATTTGCTTCTCTATCTACCTTTAAAGATACTGTCAAAAAAGGAATAAGTTCTTCCCTTAAAGCACCTCTTTCAGCAGCAATAAATCCACCCACTTCACTCACACTTGCAAACTTATCATTAAGCTGAATTCTAGCTTCAGTACCAAATTTCTTATAATTCTCACTTGGCTTACCCATGTAAATATAACTCACTGGATTCTTTTTATCTAGTTTTTCTATTTGATCAGCAACTGGTAAAGCATTTTGTATCATTAAGGTATCTTCTCTCATTACAGTAGCAACCATAAAAAAGAATAATAACATAAATACAATATCTGGTAAAGACGCTGTATTAATAGGAGCTAAACCTCCGTCTTTTTTCTTTTTAAATTTAGACATAATCTTTATTTATTTTACCTGTTATTCTACTACCTCAGATAGTTTCTGTGGTATTTCTAACTTTATCTGGTCTATAACAGCTTTGAGTTTATCTTTATTACCAGTCCATCTAACATCTTTGTAAGTGTCTTGCATTTTTATAAAATCCATCTTTGGAAACCCTTTTGATGAACCAATTTCTAAAGCTCTTCTATTTCTTAAAACATTATACGCCGCTACTAGTTCATTCTGTACTGCTATATAAGCAGCATATGATGTTTCACGGTCATTCTTTAAAGATATAATCGCTTTATCAGGATTATCCGATGAAGCAGGATCTTTTTGTCCTTTACAAAAACTACAAGAACCATCACCCCCATTGTCTAAAAATTCAATAGCAGCTGCTCTTAAATCTTTAATTTCCATGTTTTCATCTTCAACTAGTAATTGATCATTCTTATTTAATAAAACAGTAAAGATGTTTTTTTGCTTTATTATTGGCGGTTCCGTTTCATCCTCAATTGGAGGAAGTTTACGCGTTATACCAGAATCCTTCTCTATGGTAGTAGTTACCAAGAAAAAAATTAATAGTAAGAAAGCTATGTCGGCCATTGAGCCTGCATTAACTTCTGGTGCTGCTCGTTTTGCCATATTATTTAATCATTTTTTTAATTCCAAAAAACAACATTGATCCTCCAGCTATAAATAAAAGGAAATAGAATAAATATAATCCTGCACCTAATAGTTTTGAACCACCTTCTGTGAATATTTCACCATCTTTTAAAATAGTTTCTTCACCTTTAGCAAATCCGAAATAACATATTAAAGCTAATAAAGCAAATATTCCCACACCCTTAAGTGTGCTCTTCATTTTTTCTGAATCAGAAAAAATATTCTTTAGAGAAAAAATCACTACAAAAGCTAAAGTTAAAAATAAAACTAAATATGCTATATACATAAATGTATTTACCGTACCACCTGCTTCTCCTAACTCGATAGCCTCATCTCCTGTTGATATTATCATAGCAAGAAACACTATTGAAAGCACTCCCACTATTCCTAATACTATGGTTAATATTTTTTTCATAATAGTTTACAATTTTAATTATTACTTCTTGTGTCTAATTAGCAAATCCATTAACGTAATAGAAGCATCTTCCATATCGTTAACAATGCTATCTATTTTAGCAATAATATAATTGTAAAAAATTTGAAGTATGATTGCTACAACTAAACCAAATACTGTAGTTAAAAGTGCTACTTTAATACCACCTGCTACTAATGAAGGGTTCATATCTCCTGCAGCTTCAATTTTATCAAAGGCTTGAATCATCCCAATTACTGTACCCATGAAACCAAGCATTGGCGCTAGTGCAATAAATAATGAAATCCAAGATACATTCTTTTCTAATTGTCCCATTTGTACACCACCGTAAGCTACAACAGCTTTCTCTGCAGCTTCAATACCTTCATCAGTTCTGTCTAAACCTTGATAGTAAATTGATGCAATTGGACCTTTTGTATTTCTACAAACTTCTTTAGCCGCTTCAACACCTCCAGAAGACAAAGCATCTTCAACAGATTGGGTTAATTTTTTTGTATTTGTAGTAGAAAGATTTAAGAAGATAATTCTCTCGATAGCAATTGCTAAACCTAGAATCAAACATAAAAGTACAATCCCCATAAATCCTGGACCTCCTTCAATAAATCTCTTTTTTAATTCTTGATGAAACCCAACAGACTCTTCAGCAGCCGCTTCTTCTTGAATTGTAGTAGTTACAGTTGTTGCTGTACTTGTGTTTGCAATAGTTGTTGCATTGACAGTTCCAAATGCCATTGTACTCGCAATAGCTAGGATAGAAAATAATCTTTTCATGTTCTCGATCTTAATTTTATTAGTTAAAGTGTTAAAGATATAAAAAAAAAGTAATTAAAAATAAAAAATAACAGCAGAGAGGAAGGGATTCGAACCCTCGATACCCTTTTGAGGTATACACACTTTCCAGGCGTGCGCCTTCGACCACTCGGCCACCTCTCTTTAATTTTTTGTACGTTTAAATTACGGACGCTCAAATAACAAAAAAAAGTTTGAACGCTAAAATTTTGACAGTTAAATTTAAGACATTTCTCCTCTTAAAGCCGATTCAAATGTGATTTTGAATAATTTATCTGGAATTTCTCTCCCAAGCATAAACATAAGTTTACTAATTGCAGCTTCTGTTGTTATATCTTTCCCTGAAATTACACCAATATTTTTTAATTGATTACTTGTTTCATAATGCCCCATCATAACACTACCTCCAGAACATTGTGTTATATTAATAATATGTATACCTTTTGATATTGCTTTCTTTAATAAATTGATAAACCATTTTTCTGTAGTACAATTTCCTGCTCCAAAAGTTTCAATAATAACAGCCTTAATATTTTGCGAATCTAAAATCCCTGTTATCATGGTTTCTGAAATACCAGGAAATAATTTTATTAATGCAATATTATTATCTAGGTTTTTATAAACTTTTAGTGGTTCATTAAGTTTTGGTTTGAATAAGTATTCCCTATTAATTTTGAGGTGCACTCCAGATTCTGCTAAATCTGGGTAATTAAATGATGCAAATGCCTGAAAATGTTCAGCGTTTATTTTAGTAGTCCTATTTGCTCTATATAATTTGTACTCAAAATACAAACAGACTTCTTTTATTAACGACTCATCCTTGTCCTTTAATGAAGCCAACTGAATGGACGTAATTAGATTTTCTTTAGCGTCGGTTCTTAAATCTCCTATGGGTAGCTGTGATCCTGTAAAAATTATTGGTTTTGTTAAATTCTCTAGCATAAAGCTTAAAGCTGAAGCCGTGTAACTCATGGTATCGCTTCCGTGTAATATTACAAAACCATCAAATTCTTTATATTTTTTTTCAATTAATTCAGCTATCTGCACCCAATATTTAGGCTCCATATTGCTAGAGTCTATTGGGTTTTTAAAAGAAACTGTATCAATATTACAATCTAACATTTGTAATTCTGGGATTTTCTCTAAAAGCGTTTTAAAATCAAAAGCTCGTAATGTTCCTGTTTTAAAATCTTTAATCATACCTATCGTACCTCCAGTATAAATAAGTAATATGTTGGCTTTAGGTAAACTCATTATTATTAAATTTTAAACACGTTTTTAGAATTCCTTGTTGTAATATCTGCTATTTCTTGTTGAGACCTATTATATATTGTAGACAATTTTTCTAGTACATTAATAATGTATGAACTTTCATTTCGCTTTCCTCTATATGGTACTGGCGCTAAATAAGGAGAATCGGTTTCTAAAACAATATGTTCCAAATTTATTTGATTTAAAAACTGATCAATTTTCCCATTTTTAAAAGTTACCACACCACCAATACCAAGTTTCATATTATAAGAAATAGCTTTATTTGCTTGTTCTAAATTTCCAGTAAAACAATGAAAAACACCGAATAAATCTTCCCCTTTCTCACTTTCTAAAACTTCAAAAATTTCATCAAAAGCTTCTCTGCAATGAATTACTATAGGTAACTTATATTTCTTTGCCAGTTTAATTTGAAATTTAAACGCTTCTTGCTGAATATCAAGTGTAGATTTATCCCAATATAAATCAATCCCTATTTCCCCTATCGCATAAAAAGAGCGTTCGGCAAGCATGACTTCAACATGGCTTAACTCGTCTTTATAATTACTCTTTACGTGTGTTGGATGAAGCCCCATCATTAAAAAAATATTATCAGGATAATCATGCTCTAATTGAAGCATTGCTTTGGTATAACTGGAATCGATAGCTGGAATAAAAAAACGAGAAATACCCAAATTAAGAGCGCTTTCAATTACATCATTTCTATCCTCATCAAAAGCCTCACTATATAAATGTGTATGTGTATCTGTAATAATCAAAACTTAATTTAAAGGTCAATAATATTTTGTAAAAATAATTGTTTTTATAGGATTATATTTGTTTAAACTAAATTTGATGAATACGCTTCAAGAATTTTTATTATCTAAAGGTTACACTAAAATTAAATTACACCTTACCAAAACAAATCATTTTGAAATAAAGGCTAGTATAAATGGCCATAAAGGTTTATTTATTTTAGATACTGGAGCTTCCAGTTCGTGTGTGGGTTTTGAAGGTATTGATACTTTTAAACTAAACGCTGAAAACTCTGAAATAAAAGCTGCTGGTGCTGGCGCCATAGATATGGAAACAAAAATGGCTAAAAAAAACAAAGTAAAAATTGGCAAATGGACAAACAATAAGGTTGTTCTCGTTTTATTTAATCTTACCCATGTAAACACAGCACTAACCAACCATAATTCTAAACCTGTTGATGGTATAATAGGTGCAGATATTTTAAAAAAAGGGAAAGGTGTTATTGATTATGAGAAGAAATATCTATATTTAAAATTGTAATAATAGCAATTATCCCTAAAAATTAATGAATACATCTATTGTCATAGCTGACGATCACCCTTTAATGTTACGTGGCTTAACAGACTTTTTAACATCAAAAGGGTATAATATTATTGGAAGCGCTGAAGATGGAAAATCGGCCTACAACCTAATAATAAAGCTAAAACCAGAAATAGCTATTTTGGATATAAGAATGCCACACAAAACTGGTTTAGAAATTGCTGAAGATTGTCAAAAAAATAATTTATCAACTAAAGTTATTCTTATAACATTTGATAAAGAAGAAGAGCTATACGACAAAGCCAAAGCGTTTAATGTATTTGGTTATATTTTAAAAGAGTTTGCCATAGAAGAGATTGAAACTTGTATTGCACATGTAGCAAACAATAAACCATATTTTAGTGAAGAAATTGCATCTTATTTAAATCATAGTAATTATGATGGAAAACCAACTGAACTAGATTTATTAACCAAATCTGAATTAAGAATTGTTAAACTTATTTCAGAAAACAAAACAAGCCAAGATATAGCCGAAGAACTAATAATTTCTGTTAGAACTGTTGACAAACACAGAAGCAACATTGTAAGGAAATTAGGTTTAGACAATAAACCAACTTCGCTATCAATTTGGGCTGGCTTAAATAAAAATCATTTATGAAAAATACGTAGAAGTGCGTATTTTTTTTTACGTTGATATAACATACCTTTACAGTGCTATTAATTAGTTCTTAGGGAGAATTATAGAAAACTCTAAATTGTAATGATTTAGAGTTTTCGCTTTTTAAAATCTTTATTATCCAATAAAAATACGTAGAAGTGCGTATTTTTTTTTATTCCAATTTGATATACATTTACAGTGCTATTAAATCTTTGAGAGATTATATTAAAAAAAACTCTGTGTTAATTAAATAGCACAGAGTTTATATTTAGACAGTGCCCCACATGTTAAGTGTTTAAAATGGAAAAAAACAACAGCCTTCTCGAAAAATACATTGTAATAAGTTTAACTGTTTTAGTTATAATTATTATATCAATAAATATTATTATCAACATTTTATAATTATTAGTTAGAAAAAAAAAAGAGCTCCCGGAATTTTGGAAGCTCTTTTTTTAATTTATTAAATATATCTGTTATAATTCTAAAGCTTTTTTAACTTCATTATTCATCAATATTTCTATTGGATTTTCTAAGGCTTCTTTAACAGCTACTAAAAAACCAACACTTTCTTTTCCATCAATAATTCTATGATCGTATGATAATGCTACATACATAATAGGCCGTATCTCTACTTTTCCATCAATTGCCACAGGGCGCTCAACAATATTATGCATTCCTAAAATTCCACTTTGAGGTGGGTTAATTATTGGGGTAGATAACATGCTACCAAAAACACCACCGTTGGTAATTGTAAATGTACCTCCTGTCATTTCATCAACAGTAATTTGTCCATCTCTTGCACGAAGCGCTAAACGTTTAACTTCAGATTCAACACCTCTAAAACTTAAATTTTCAGCATTTCTTATTACCGGAACCATTAATCCTTTAGGACCTGAAACTGCAATACTAATATCGCAAAAATCATAAGAAAGCATTTCTTTGCCATCTATCATTGAATTAACTGCTGGGTACATTTTTAATGCACGAACTATAGCTAAAGTAAAGAAACTCATAAACCCTAAACTAACGCCATGTTTTGTTTTAAAGGTCTCTTTGTATTCTTTTCTTAAGGCAAAAATTGGTGACATATCAACCTCATTGAAGGTTGTTAACATAGCCGTTGTATTTTTTGCTTCAACTAAGCGTTCTGCTACTTTGCGTCGTAACATAGACATTTTACTTCTTGAAGTTCCACGGCTTCCACCTGTTGGTGTTCCCATAGATGGCACTGCATTTACCGCATCTTCTTTGGTGACTCTTCCATCTTTTCCTGTTCCTGATATAGATGAAGCATCCATACCCTTTTCAGCTAAAATCTTTTTTGCAGCTGGACTCGCAGACCCTGTTGCATATGTTTTTGCATCAGATTTTGTTTCTTTAGGCGCTTCAGCTTTAGGTGTGTCTTCTTTTTTATCTTCTTTTGGCGCATCGCTTCCCTCTGGCTTTTCTGCATCTGTATCAATCAAACAAACCACAGCTCCAACCTCTACTGCATCACCCTCTTCTGCTTTTAGTGTTATAACACCACTTACTTCTGCTGGAAGTTCTAGTGTTGCTTTATCACTATCTACCTCAGCAATAGCTTGATCCTTCTCAACATAATCTCCATCTTCAACTAACCATGTTGCTATTTCTACTTCTGTAATAGACTCCCCTGGAGAAGGCACTTTCATTTCTAAAATCATACTTTATAATTTTATTTGTATTGCGAATTAATATCTAATTATTATTTAAAAACGGCATCAATAACTCGTTTTTGTCTTCTTTTGTCTCTTGTGCTAGATCCTGGTGCAGGCACAGAATTATATGGTCTGGTAATACCTTCCAGTTTTACCATGTCCAGTCTTTGAATCATATGTCCCCATGCACCCATATTTCTCGGTTCTTCTTGAGCCCAAATATAATGTTCTGCATTAGGGTATTTATCTATAATCTTTTGAATTTTCTCTTTGTGTAATGGAAAAAGTTGTTCTATCCTAATTAAAGCAATGTCTTCACGATTTAACTCCTCTCTTTCTGCAAGTAATTCATAATAAAATTTACCCATGCAAAACACCATCTTTTTTACTGTTTTTGGGTTTATAGAGTCATCAATAACTTCTTGAAATTCTCCCTCAGCTAATTCACTTAAACTTGACACTGCTTTAGGATGTCTAAGTAAACTTTTAGGCGTAAATACTATAAGTGGTTTTCTGTAATCGCGTTTCATTTGGCGACGTAATAAGTGATAAAAGTTAGCTGGTGTAGTACAATTTGCAACTACCATATTATCATCTCCACAAAGTTGTAAATATCGTTCTATTCTTGCCGATGAATGCTCAGACCCCTGTCCTTCATATCCATGAGGCAACAAAACAACTATACCATTTTGAGCTTTCCATTTATCTTCAGCAGCAGACAGGTATTGGTCAAAAATAATTTGAGCGCCATTACTAAAATCTCCAAACTGTGCTTCCCAAATAGTTAATGTATTAGGATTTGCCATGGCATACCCATAATCGAAACCAAGTACACCATACTCAGATAAAAATGAATTATAGATATCCATTTTACCTTTATTTTCGGGATTAATGTTTAAAAGGTTAATACGCTCTTCAGAAATTTCATCTCGTAAAATAGCATGACGATGACTAAACGTTCCGCGTTCTACATCTTGCCCTGAAATACGCACATTGAAACCCTCTTCCATTAAACTTCCGTAAGCTAAAGTCTCTGCCATACCCCAATCTAGAGTATCTGTTTCAAAAACCATTTTAGCTCGACCTTTTAAAATTCGTTCTGCTTTTCTTAAAAACTTAACACCATCTGGAACAGTAGACACTACTTTTGAAATACCCTCTAATTTACTTTTTGAATATTTTGTATCAATGGTCTCTAACATAGAATCTATGCCATGACGTTCAAAATCTGTCCAACGTTCTTGCATAAATTCTCTAACTATAGAAGAATCTGCTTCTTTTGATTTTGAATATTCTTTCTCGAGAGTATCCTTAAAGTTAGAAATTATATTGTCTAGATAAGCTTTATCAATAGTATTTTCTTCTATTAGTTTATCAGCGTATATTTTAAATGGATTAGGGTGTTTTGCAATATTTTTATAAAGTTTAGGTTGCGTAAATCTGGGTTCATCTCCTTCGTTATGTCCATATTTACGATATCCTAACAAATCTATATAAACATCTTTTTTGTAACGCATTCTGTATTCTAAAGCCATTTCTACAGCATGAACTACAGCTTCAGCATCATCTGCATTTACATGCAAAACTGGTGATAATGTTACTTTGGCAACATCTGTACAATAGGTACTAGATCGAGCATCTAAATAATTAGTAGTAAATCCAATTTGGTTATTTACTACAATATGAACTGTACCTCCTGTTTTGTAGCCATTTAACCTACTCATTTGGGCTACTTCGTATACGATGCCTTGTCCAGCAATAGCAGCGTCTCCATGAACTATTATTGGTAAGATTTTAGAATCATCTCCATCATAATCACTATCTATTTTGGCGCGTGTTATGCCTTCTGCAACTGGAGCCACAGTCTCTAAATGCGATGGATTTGGTACTAAATTCATTTTGATATTCTTACCATTTTGATAAGTTTTATCTAATGTTAATCCTAAATGATATTTTACATCGCCATCAATATCTTCATCTTCAAAATCTTTCCCGTCAAATTCACTAAAAAGCTCGCGTAAAGGTTTTCTAAAAATATTAACTAATGTACTTAAACGACCTCTGTGCGCCATTCCTAAAACACATTCCTTAACTCCAAACTTTTCTACAGAATAAAAAAGCATGTTACTTATGGCCGGAATTAACGACTCTCCTCCTTCTAGCGAAAACCGTTTTTGACCCACATATTTTGTTTGCAGAAAATTTTCAAACGTTACAGCTTGATTTAACTTAGAAAGGATGTATTTCTTTTTCTCTTCAGAATAATTAGGCTGATTGTCATTTTTATTAAGTTGATCTTGCCACCATTGTGTTACCTCAGGGTTGCGCAAGTACATATATTCTACACCAATAGAGCTACAATAAACACTTTCTAAATGAGCAATTATTTCTCGTAAGGTTTTAGCACCTATTCCTAAGTTTTCTCCAGCATTAAAAACGGTATCTAAATCACTTCCCGAAAGTCCAAAATTCTCTATTTCTAAAGTTGGAGAATAGGTTCTTCTATCTCTAACTGGGTTTGTTTTAGTAAACAAATGCCCACGCATTCTGTAACCATCAATAAGTTTTACAACTTGAAATTCTTTTTGAACATGTTCTGGTATTTGAGTTGAAACACCCTCAACAATTTCACCACTTAGTCCATAATTTTCACTACCAAAATCGTAACCTTGAAAAAAGGCTCTCCAACTTGGTTCTACAGAATCTGGATTTTGTAAATATTGGTCGTATAAATCGGCAAAATAAGCCGTATGTGCTGCATTTAAAAAGGAAAATTTATCCATTGTAATTTTTAATACCGTAAAGGTTAGCCAAAAATATTCGGTAAAAATACAACTTTTACTAAAATTAAAAGTTTCTTTTAGTATATTTATAAGTGATCGCTTTATTACTTAAACAATAACTTTTTTAAGTGTTAATTATTTAACTATTTCTGTTGTAAATGAAAATATTCCACTCAATTCGTAAAACATATTTCGCGCTCTTTTTAATCACTATTTTTTCTTTGGCAAATTTAAATGCTCAACAAAATTCAAATGATTTTTGGAAGAATGTTCGCTTTGGTGGAGGAGTAGGATTGAACTTTGGAGATGGCTTTTTTAGCGCAACCATTGCACCAAGTGGTATATACGAATTTAACAACACTTTTGTCCTTGGTGTTGGACTTAACGCAACATTCAATAATCAAAAAAACGTTTCTAAATCTACTATTTTAGGAGGTAGCATTATAGCGCTTGTTAATGTTATTCAAGAAATTCAATTGTCTACAGAATTTGAACAACTTAATGTAGATAGAAATTTTAATGCCAATTTAAATATTGCTGATGATAATTATTGGGTACCGGCATTATTTTTAGGGATAGGTTACAGAAGCGGCAATGTTACTTTTGGTGTAAGATACGATGTGCTTTATGACGATGAGCAAAGTATTTACTTAGATCCATGGATGCCATTTGTTCGATTTTTCTTTTAACCTAATAAAGAATATTTTTCAAAATAGCTTCAAGAATATTTATTCTTAAACCAAACCTTTTGCCATTCACGTTTCAAAATTAAAAAAGTAACATCCTCCGATAGTTTTAAGATGTCTTCGCCATTTAAAGCTTTTACTTGTTTTTCAGGAACGTCTATTATGTAAAGTAGATTTAAATATTCAGTAAACTTTTCTTGAATGAGTTTATAAACGGTTTCATGAAGCAGTAATTTTAAGCTTGAAGGTAAAATTTCTTCATGAAAATCTAAATCTATATTAGCCAACAAAAAATCTTTATTAAGCTGAAATACTAGTTTTTTGTAAAGATCTAATTCAGTAGCTTCCTTAATTAAACTCTCAAAAGTTTTAGGCAATTGCATTATACTTTCCTATTCATCAGGTTAGTTCCAAATGCTTTTAGAAGAGCTTTCTTATCATCAGAAATATTTAATTTATCTAACCCAGAAAACGCTTTGTTTGTATAATCTTCAATGGCTTGCTTGGTAGCATCAGCAGACCCTGAAGACTTAAAAAGCTGTTTAGCAAGTTCTATTTTAGAATTAACATCTTCAGGGTTTGAAGAAAATAGTTCAACCAAATTACTCCTATCATTTTCATCCGAAAATTCTAAAGCTTTTAAATACAAATACGTTTTTTTATTCTCAATAATATCACCTCCAACCTGTTTTCCAAATGTTTTTGGGTCTCCGAAAGCATCTAAGTAATCGTCTTGCAATTGAAAAGCAATTCCTAAATTCCGTCCAAATTCATAAATATTATTCTGGTCCTCTTTAGAGGCATTAGCAACAATAGCTCCCATTTTCATGGCAGCTCCAACTAGAACAGCTGTTTTGTATTCAATCATTTTTAAATACTCAGAAACAGTTACATCATTTCTGGTTTCAAAATCTACATCGTACTGCTGGCCTTCACAAACCTCTATAGCTGTTTTACTAAATAGTTTTGCCAAACTCCTGAAAGTATCAGCTTCATAGTTTTCGAATAACTGGTATGCCATAATAAGCATAGCATCACCAGAAAGTATCCCCGTATTGACATCCCATTTTTCATGAACGGTTTGCTCTCCTCTTCTTAAAGGAGCATCATCCATAATATCATCATGTACCAACGAAAAGTTGTGAAAAACTTCAATACTCAAAGCGGCATTTAAAGCTTTTTTGTAATCTCCATTGAAAATATCTGAAGTCATTAAGGTTAAAACAGGTCGTAAACGTTTTCCGCCTAGTGCTAAAATATAATCAATAGGTTGATAAAGATTCTTAGGTTCTTTTAAGGTTTCATAGTTTTTTAAGTAACTAATAAACTCTTCTTGATATTCTTGTATTGAAAGCATCAAGCAAAAATAATGGAATTAAATATGATTAGAAAACCCATTTTAAAAAGTAATTCAGAAAAAAAATATAAAATATGTCCCCAACGGAAAATTATAAACGTTTATAAGATAAAATTTATGTTAAATAATTGTAAAACTTTGGAAACTTTTTTTGTTTTTAAAGTTTCCTGTTGTAGTTTCGCGCATTCATTATGAGAGATAATATAATACACAAATCGGCAGAATTATTTTTAACACTTGGTTTTAAAAGTGTAACAATGGACGATATTGCTCATGAAATGGGTATTTCTAAAAAAACTATTTACGTCCATTTTGCTAATAAAACTAAGCTAGTTGAGGCTGTTACTTTTGAGCTTTTTGAAACTATTTGCGATGGTATCGATAATATTTGCGAAGCATCAATTAATCCTATTGAGGAATTATATGATATTAAAATGTTTGTAATGCACCATTTAAAAAACGAAAAATCATCACCTCAATTTCAATTAAAAAAGTACTATCCGCAGATATATGATGCATTAAGACGAAAGCAATTTGAAAAAATGCACGACTCTGTGAAAGACAGTTTACAAAAAGGTGTTGATACGGAGTTATTTAGAGCCACTATTGATGTAGATTTTATTTCTAGAATGTATTTTAATGGTATGACAGGTATAAAAGATAATTCCATTTTCCCTCAAGAATTATATACTATGAATTATTTAATGGAAAGCTATTTAGAGTATCACTTAAGAGCTATAGTTACAGAAAAAGGATTAAAAATATTAAACAAATTTATAACATCAAATCAATCATAAAATGAAAATAAAACCAATTCTACTTTTATGTTTTCTAAGTAGTACACTTATGTTTTCGCAAGAGAAACAAAATCAGTTCTCCCTGCAAGAGGCCATAAATTATGCTCTAGAGAACAATAAAACCATAAAAAATGCAGACTTAGATATTCTAGCTGCTGAACAACAGGTTTGGGAAACATCCTCACGCGGGTTACCTCAAATTAATGGTGCTGTTAACTATAATTTCAATGCAGTAAGAGCTTTTGATCCCGAACCAGGCGATGTATTTGGGTTCATTTTTCCAAAGCACCAGGTAACGCCAAGTGTAACGCTTAATCAGTTAATCTTTGATGGTGGCTATATTGTTGGTTTGCAATCTAACAAGGTATTCTTAGATATATCCAAGAACGCTAAAGACAAAACGGTAAATACTATTGAAACCACTGTTATAAGTGCTTATAATAATGCATTGTTAACTAAAGAGAGTATTGGAATTACTAAAAACAATATCAAGGTGTTATCCGACAATTTAGAGGAAACTAAAAAGATATTTGAGAACGGTTTAACTGAAGAAGAAGACGTTGAACAATTACAATTAACACTTTCCAGTCTAGAAAACAACCTAAGAAGCCTAGAAACACTTTCTGAAATTTCTAAGGGATATTTAAAAATTTTGATGGGATTGGAACAAAGTGAAACTATAGAATTAACAGACTCTTTGGAATCGCTAGTAGTTGAGAATATTTCCTTAAACCTAATTAGCGACTCACATTCTGTAAGTAACAATATTGATTACAAAATAGCTGCGAATGACGCAGAGAGTAAACGATTAGAATATAAGTTAGAAAAGTCTGAACAACTACCAAAAGTAAATGCTTTTCTTACCTCTAACTACTTAGGTATTTCGGAATCCTTCGGCAATTATTTTGAAGCTCAACAAGAATGGTTTTTCACAACTTCTACTGGGCTTAGTATAACGTTTCCAATTTTCACCTCTTTTGGTGGAAAAGCTAAGAGACAACGTGCTAAAATTGAATGGAACAAAGCTAAAAATAGCCTTATTGATACTGAAAATCAGTTATCACTTGAATTTAAAAATGTTAAAAACGAGTACCAATTAGCAATTGACACATACAATAACAAGCAAAAAAACTTAGCATTAGCAGAAAAAATTGAAAAGAAAAATACTATAAAATTTAAAGAAGGTGTTGCTGGGAGTTTTGATTTAAGACAAGCACAAATGCAACTATACAATAGTCAACAAGAATATTTACAAGCCATCATCAATGTTATAAATAAAAAGGCTGAATTAAAAAACTTATTAAATATCCAAAACTAAAAAATCATGAAACATATATATTCAATTTTATTCTTAGCCTTGTTTATTTCGTCTTGTGGCGGAGACAAGAAAAAATCTGTAGAAGATATTATAGCAACAAACGATTTAGAACTGATTCGTAAAAGAAAAACAGAATTAGATGCTTCGGCTCAAGAAATTTCAAATCAATTAAAGCAAATTGAAGCTAAAATTAAAGATTTAGACCCCCAGGAAAAAATACCTTTAATAACCACCTTTAAAGCTAAAGAAGATGTTTTTACACATTTTGTTGAGCTACAAGGAAACGTTAGTACAAAACAAAATATTGTTATTTATGCAGAATTTTCTGGCGTATTATCAACTGTTTATGTAAAAGAAGGACAACGTGTTAGCAAAGGGCAAATACTTGCAAGAATAGATGATGGTGGCTTAAGTCAGCAACTATCCCAATTAAAAATTCAATCGACTTTAGCTAAAACAACTTTTGAGCGCCAAAAACGTTTATGGGATCAAAAAATAGGAAGTGAAATTCAATATTTACAATCAAAAGCTACTTTTGAAGCACAAGAACAGGCAGTAAACCAATTACAAAATCAAGTTTCAAAAACAGTAGTTAGAGCACCATTTACGGGTACTATTGATGATGTAATTACAGATCAAGGGTCTGTTGTAGCTCCCGGTTCAACACCCTTATTTAGGATTGTCAATCTCCAAAATATGTATATCGAAACAGATGTTCCCGAACGTTATATTTCTGATGTAGTTGCTGGTAAAGATGTATTGGTAGATTTTACGGTTTTAAATAAACAAGTAGATGCTAAAGTTCGTCAAGCAGGAAATTTCATTAATCCTGCAAACAGAACCTTTAAAATAGAGGTTGGTTTAGACAACAAAGACAAGTCTATTAAACCAAACTTAACGGCTAAACTTAAGATTAACGATTATACCAATGATAAAGCTATTCTAATTCCTCAAAGTATTATTTCTGAAAATGCAAAAGGTGAACAGTATGTTTACACTATTTCTGATAAATCTGATAATAAAGGAGTAGTAAAGCGTGTAATTATTGAAACTGGTAAAACTCAAGGTGATTATATTGAAGTACTTTCTGGGCTAAAAAACGGAAACGAAATTGTTGATGAAGGAGCAAGAAGTGTAAAAGACGGGCAAGATGTTAAAATTCTTGACTACAAAGCCATCAAATAAACCCTTTTAAGATTTATACAAATGACAAAAGATAAAAAGAAAAAAAAGGTAGATAAAGAATTTCCGTTATCATCGTGGGCTATTAACAATAAAACCACCATGTATGTATTAATAACGCTTATTCTCTTCTTAGGCGCAGGGGCTTACTTTAGTATGCCCAGAGAGAATTTCCCTGAGATTAAAGAAACTAAAATTTACATAAGCTCGATATATCCTGGTAATACTGCTGAAGACATTGAGAAGTTAATAACAGACCCTATTGAAGACAAACTTAAAACGGTTAGCAATGTTGTTGAAATTACCTCAACCTCTCAAGAAGATTACTCGATAATTATTGTAGAATTTGATGAAGATATTAGTGTTGAAGCTGCCAAACAAAAAGTTAAAGATGAAGTAGATTCAGAAACTTCAGGTGAAGATTGGCCAACCTTTAATGGCGCTAAAGTAGAACCTACCATTTTCGACTTGAGTATGTCTGAAGAAATTCCAATTCTTAACATCAATATATCTGGAAACTATCCTGTTGATAAACTTAAAGAATATGGCGAATATTTAGAAGATGAAATTGAAAGCTTGCAAGAAATAAAGCAAGTAGATATTCGTGGTGCGCAAGAAAAAGAGGTTGAAGTAGCTGTAGACATTTATAAAATGATGGCTGCTAAGGTAAGTTTTGACGATATAATAAACACTATAAGCAGAGAAAACATGACTATGTCTGCAGGGAATTTAATTGCCAGCGGACAGCGAAGAACAATAAGAATTATAGGTGAAATTGAAAACCCAAAAGAACTTGAAAACTTCGTTGTAAAATCAGAAAATGGCAACGCTATTTACTTAAGGGATGTTGCTAAAGTAGCATTTAAAGATGAAGACAAAACAACCTATGCACGTGAATTTGGACATCCTGTGGTTATGCTTGATGTAAAAAAACGTGCTGGTAAAAATATGGTTGCTGCTGCAGAACAAATTGATGTTATTGTAAAAGATGCTGTTGAAAATGTTTTTCCTCAAGATTTAATTGTAAATGTTGCAAACGACCAATCTTCAAAAACCATTGGACAAGTTGACGATTTAGTAAATAATATCATATTCGGTATTATTCTGGTTGTAACGGTTTTAATGTTCTTTTTAGGTTTCAAAAACGCACTATTTGTTGGGTTTGCTATACCAATGTCTATGTTTATGTCTTTAATGATTTTAAACTTATTTGGTTATACCATGAATACCATGATTCTCTTTGGGCTTATTATGGGTCTTGGAATGTTGGTTGATAATGGTATTGTAGTTGTTGAAAATGTTTACCGCTTAATGAGTGAAGGCATGCCTAGAGTTGAAGCCGCAAAAAAAGGTATTGGTGAAATTGCATTTCCAATAATTATATCAACACTTACAACTGTGGCAGCTTTTGTGCCTCTTGGTTTATGGCCTGGTGTAATGGGACAATTCATGATCTATTTCCCAGTAACATTATCAGTTGTTTTAGGCTCTTCTCTATTTGTTGCTATATTCTTTAACTCTGTTTTAGTATCGCAATTCATGACCACAGAAGACAAGGACATGCCTTTAAAACAAATTATTAGAATTTCAATAATTGTAGGTAGTATTGGTTTACTAATTACCATTTTTGGCGGACCTTATAGAGGTCTAGGTAGCTTAATGATTGTAACTGTAGGTTTGCTTTGGCTATACAGATTATTTTTAAGAGGTTGGGCTAACGGATTCCAAAATAAGATATTACCAAAATGGGAACGTTTTTATGAAAAAACGCTTCGTGCTGCATTAAGCGGAAGGAAGCCAGTTTTTATTACCATAGGAACTTTTGTTTTACTTTTTGTAGCCATTGGTGGCTTTATTGCTTCTGTGATAAGCCAGCGTACCAAAGTAGAATTTTTTCCAGATAATACTCCAAATCAGATTATAGTTTACATTGAATACCCAGAAGGCACCGATATTAAAAAGACCAATGCCATTACAAAAGATATAGAACAACGCGTTTATAAAATTATAAATGACGAAGCATATATGAATGGTGATTTTAATTTCTTAACAGAAAGTGCAGTTTCGCAAGTTGGTGAAGGTGCAGGAAATCCACAAACCGATGGAGGTTCCGCAGCAGAAATGCCACATCGAAGTAAGATTACAGCGACCATGCGAGAATATAAATTCCGAGATGGAGCAGATAGTAATGTTTTACTTAAAAAAGTTCAAGAAGCTTTAAAAGATATTTATCCAGGTGTAGCTATTTCTGTTGAAAAAGATGCCGTTGGACCTCCTGTAGGTTATCCTATAAATATTGAGCTAGAAGGAGAGGATTATTCAGAGCTAATAGCAAATGCTGAGTTATTACGAAACTTTATAAATTCAAAAAACATTCAAGGTATTGATGAGTTGAAAATCGATGTTAACAAATCGAAACCTTCGATGCAAGTTTTAGTTGATAGAAAAAAGGCGGGTGAATTAGGAGTTACATCAGGACAAGTAGGTCAACAACTTCGTAATTCAATTTTCGGAGCTAAAGCTGGCATTTATAAAAAAGATGGCGAAGATTATGATATTTACGTGCGCTTTAATGAAGAAAACAGATACAACACTAGTGCTATTTTCAACCAGAAAATAACGTTTCGAGATATGGCTTCTGGCCAAATAAAAGAAATACCAGTATCTACAGTTGCAAAACAAAATAACAACTCCGGTTTTAGCGCCATAAAACATATACAAACCGAGCGTGTTGTAACTGTATATTCTGCATTAGCACCAGGTTTTACGGATGCTGCAGCTGTAGTATCTAATATTGAAAAAGAAACTCAAGATTTTATTACCAATGAAGTTCCGGATAACATAAAAGTCGACTTTACTGGTCAAATAGAAGAACAAAATAAACAAATGGCATTTTTAATGGGTGCATTTTTTACAGGCTTAGGTTTAATTTTCTTCATTTTAATTTTCCAATTCAACTCTATTTCAAAACCAGGAATTATTATGTTAGCCATCTTCTTAAGCTTAATTGGTGTATTTGGAGGCATCGTTGCAACAGGAAGCGCTTTTGTAATTATGATGACCATGATGGGTATTATTTCATTAGCTGGTATTGTTGTAAACAATGGCGTGGTTCTGCTCGATTATACACAACTCTTAATTGACCGAAAGAAAGTAGAACATGATTTAGATGATGAACAATATTTAGAAACACCAGATTTATTAGAAGCTATAATTAAAGGTGGTAAAGCACGTTTACGCCCTGTATTATTAACAGCAATTACAACAATATTGGGTTTAATTCCTTTAGCAACTGGATTAAATATTAACTTCTTTACTTTATTTAGTGAATTTGATGCTAATATTTATATGGGTGGAGATAATGTTATTTTCTGGGGACCTCTTGCTTGGACTGTTATTTACGGATTATTTATAGCGACATTCCTTACTCTAATTGTTGTACCTATTCTATTCTATTTAATAACTAAATTTAAAATGTGGTTATATAGTAATAGAGCAGCGAAATACAGTAAACAAGTTATTACTCAAGAAGCTTTTAACTTGGATAAACGTTTAGATTAGTCTCATTACTTATTGAATAAAAAATCTCAGAGAATGAAAAACATTCTCTGAGATTTAAAATTATTTTGAAAACAATACTCCTAATTAATGTTTTCAGTAAAAGGTGTTGGAAATGCATCAATAATATTATCTCCAGCTCTATCTAGAGGTACATAAGTAGCATTTAACCTCCCTAAACGTCTTAAATCAATCCATCTATGCCCTTCAGCAAAGAGAGAATATCTTCTTTGATTAATAACTTCTTCTAGGAGAGAATTATCATCTACAGCGCCTGCATAATCTGCAAGACTAGCAGCATTTCTAACTATATTAATCGCATCAACAGCAGCAACATTATCTGTACCAATGTTAGCCTCTGCATACATTAATATAAGTTCCTCGTTTCTTATAAGATAAACAGGATCCACATTGCTTTTATAAACAGCAACCTGATAATCAGCTGATAATCCGTCAAAAGTAGTCGTTCCAGCAGTTAATAAAAATGACTTTTCATCTACTCGTGTATCTCCTGCTTCAGCATCAGCAATCCAAGCATCATTAATCATAAATTCTGCTCCTGACTGATCTAATACGTGAAATTGAGCATTTGAAATATCATTACCTGTAAGTCCAAATATGTGAGCTGGACCAGACCATAAATCACCTGTCATACTAAAAAATGAGCTTCCTAAAGCTGAAATTACCCCAGCTTTATCATCCTGATATAACGCTGTTCTGGCAGCTAAGGCACGATTAAATTCATTAAATGTTGATGGCGTATCAAAACCAGCAAAACCAGTACTAATATTAAAGTCAAAGATTGCTCCTCCACTACCAAGTTCAGATGATGCCTCATCTAATAGGCTCTTAATACCTGTTAAAGCTTCAGCATAAGTTACATTAGGTCCCAAATTATCTGGGTCTGCAACATCTAAACGAATACCATTTGTGTATTGACGGTTGGCAAGCATAAGTAAAGCATAAGCTTTTAATGTTTTGGCGTAACCATAGTAACTGTTCTTCACTTGATCTGAAAAACCAGCCTCTGAATTGACAACAGCTTCAATTAAAATATTTGCCGATTTTACAACTTTATACCACGCCGCATAAGCTCTTGTGGTTAAAAAACCATTGTTATCTAAAGGGCCTTTTAATAATTCTCCTGTAAATCTTGGATCTACTCCAGTAAGATCATAATAATCTCTTCCTAAAATACTTACAGTATCATAATGAAATTCTAAATCGTTTCTCATTATCGCCTCTAAGCCTACAGCTAGTAACTGAATATCTGCTTGTGAGGCACCATTTTGAACACTATCTACTGTTGCTGCATTTGGGTTATCAACCTCATCTATTTGACAACATACAAACGTAAATGCTGTTAACAATAAAATACTTTTTATTAATATTTTTTTCATGATATTTTTTTTAGAAGTTAACATTTAAGTGAAAGTTAATAAACTTTGATGCTGGATATGGTGTAACCTCAACATTATTGCCCAACTCATTATTACCAAAGTTTGATACCTCAGGATCGTAACTATTATAATCAAAAATATTAATCAAGTTTCTTCCCGATAAACCAACTCTAATTTTGCTAGCATATTTTATAAATCCTTCTGGTAGTGTATAATAAAGACCAATTTCTCTTAATCTTATATAACCAGAATCCTCAATTACAGGATCTGGATTAACGAAAGCTTGACTTGCTCTATATGGTCCATTTGCTAAAGTACCTGAAGGGTCTAAACCTGTATCATCATAATCCCAAGTAGTTCCAGCTAAATCATAAAGTAACGTTGTAAGGTTAATATTTTCACCACCTTTTTTCCAATGCCATAAAAAAGAAAGATCAAAGCTTTTATAGCTTATTTGATTAGACCAAGACATTTGAAAATCAGGTTCAGCATTACCATAAACGAAGAAACCATCTCCTTCAGGATCTCTTTCGGCTATTTCTTCAGCAGTAAATGCTGATGCATCATAAGTACCAACAATTTGAGTTACACTCTTACCTTCTTGAATTAAGAATGTTCCTAACGATGCAGCAAAACCGCCTTCAGTAAAACTTGGCACATCTAAACGTGTAACCTCAGATTTGTTTTTCCACCATTTAATACTTGAATCCCAAGTAAAATCTTGTTTGTTTATAATGTTAGCATTAATTCCTAATTCTACACCTCTGTTCTCAAGTTCTGCAGCATTCTGAATTTTTGTTGTGAAACCAGAAGATGTTGGAAAATCTACTTCCAATAATACATCTTCAACCTTTTTATTATAAACTGTAAATTCTACATTTATTCTATTGTCTAGCAGTCCAAAATCTAAACCATACTCCAATTCTTTTTGTCTTTCTGGACCAACATCGCTATTACCTAAAAGCAAGTTTTGAGAAAGCCCTGAATTTCCTCCAATTAATTGGCCATCAAATACTGTAAATCTATCTCTAAAATTTGAAAAACTACCAGCTTCACCATAAGCAATTCTTGGCTTTATTGAGCTAATTGCATCAATATTCCAAAAATCAAAATTATGCAGGTTAACTGCTAAATTAGCTTTAGGATAATAATAAAGTTTTGAAGAATCTCCATTATTACTTGACTTATCAGCACGAATACCTAATGTACCAATAATTTTATCTTGATAATTTATTTCGGTTTGACCAAAGAATCCAGTATCCTGCTGAGGAATTATATTTTGGTCTGTTGATACATTTGTAGATTGATCTAAATTAGTTTGCGAACCATTTAAACCATTAGCCACAGTAACAACAGTGTTTCTATCGAAATCTTGAAAAAAGTTACCCAATTGAGTACTAAAGCTTAAACCATTATCTAGATTAAAATCATGAACCAAAAAGGCAGATAATTGGTAGTTTGTATTAACCGTTGTTCCTTGAATAGCAACACCTCTTAATGACGTTGGTGCTCTAAAATATGACAACGCTTGAGGAAATATACTTCTAGTTCGTAATGTAAACTGATCGAAACCAGCTTGTAATACTAACTTTAATTTTTGATTTCCTGTATCTAATAACCTAATATTAGATGTTGCACTAGCTATAAAACGATTTACTCTTTCTTCATTAGTAGTTAAAGCTACTGTTTCTAAAGCGTTAGATCCTGCTCCTCCTGCAGGATATATACCATCTACAGGAGAAAGGTCTTCCCAAGGATAGGTAAATGCTAAAGCGTATCCAATTGTTCTGTTCGCATTTCCGTTATTAAAGAAACCACGATCTGCATCTGAATTTATGTAGTTAGTAGTAACATATAAATCCATCCAATCAGTAAATTTTTGTCCAATATTTAAACGTAAAGAACTTTTCTCATATCCAGTGTTTTCAACTAAACCTGGTTCATTTTTATGAGTTACACCAAAGAAGTAATCTGTTTTATCATTTGCACCAGAGGTTGTAAATCTGGTAGTAGAAGACACTCGAGTTTGGTCAAAAAGTTCTGCTTCATAATCTCTTAGTGGAGCATTTGGATCTCCTCCTAATGCTGTTATTTCGCTAGCATCCCAATCTCTCAATCCTAATAATTGAGTTGGACTTCTAAAACCTACTGTTTGAGAAAATGTAACTTTAGGTTTTCCTTGCTTACCACGTTTTGTAGTAATTATAACCACACCAGCAGCTGCTCTAGAACCATAAATTGCAGCAGCAGATGCGCCCTTTAGAATCTCGACACTCTCAATATCTTCAGGATCAATATCTGCAATTCTATTAGAAGCATCATCTTGCGAAGAAGAGGTGTTACCACCACCAGAAGCCTCACTTACAATATTATTACCCAAACCAATAGAAGAGTTATCTACATAAACTCCATCAACAATAAATAGTGGTTGTTGATTCCCAAAAATAGAAGTAACTCCCCTAAGTCTCATGGAAATACCTCCTCCTGGCGCTCCAGAGTTAGCCTTAATTTCTGCCCCGGCAAATTTACCTGTTAGGGAACTACCAAATTCTGTTTGGGCAGTAACACCAGTAAGATCTTCAGCAGAAATGGACGCTACTGTATTTGCTAAATTAGATCTTTTAGTAGAACTCGCTAAACCAGTAATAACAACTTCTTCCAGAGAAGTAGCCGATTCTTCCATTTTTACGTTAACAACACCGGCTGAATTTACAACTCGCTCTAGGGTTTTAAATCCTAAAGATGAAAACACCAGTGTAGCAGGAAAACTGCTTACGTTTAAACTGAATTTACCGTCAAAATCTGCGATTGCTCCTGTTGTTGTTCCTTTAATAATAACATTTGCACCTGGCAAGGGCAAATTACTTTCTCCATCTGTAACTGTTCCTGTAACGTTATTCTGTGAAAACATCGCTAATGGAAACAATAACAGAATAAATAGGTACATTTTAAAATGTAGTACTTTAATCATAATGTTTAGTTTTTGAATTAGTCGGTTTAAATATCGAAATAAATTATGATATTCTTAGTGTTTTTGTAAAAAAAATTTATTATTCACAAACAAAAATGTCTTTGAATTAAATATTTTCACCTTTTAACTTAAGTTTAACAGTCTTAAAAACAGAAGCTCTGCTAGTTATACAACCAACAGAGCTTCGTATAATAAAATCTTATTTTTTTATTTCAATTTAAAACTTAATCTAGCAAAAAGGAACCGACCTCCTATTCCAAATTGCTGCGCTCGTCTTGACCAATCAAAACGTCCGCTACTTCTGTTATTACCTCCATCTGCTAGAGCATCTGCAGCTCTATCTGGAAATACATCTAATAAATTATTAGCTCCTACAGTTAATGTTAAACTTTCTGAGGCTTTGTATCCAAAAGACAAATCTGTAACTATTTTTGTTCCAAAAACCTGCTGTCTATCAATATTTGTAGTTGCTTCAGTTACTTCACCAAAATAAACATTTCTTAGAAACACATTCCACTTACCTGAAGTTAAGTTATTGGTTAAATTAACTTTCGTTCTTGGTACAGCTTCCTCTAAATACACTCTACTATCTTCAGGGAAATAAGTTCCAACTAAACCAGCGTCTTCTAAAACTTGTGATGAATTAATGTCTCCAACTTGTCTCGTATTAGAAAAAGTACCTGATAAATCAGATTGTAATTTTGCATTTGTACCAATGTTAGCCTTGTGCGTAATTACTATATCTAATCCTTTTGATTCAGTATCAATAGCATTTGCAAAAAATGATGCGGCTGAGGCATTAGCTTGAGCTAATAAATTATCTAACTCAGAACCTGTGCCTGGACCAGAAAACTGGCCTGTGTAAACTACTCTATCATCAATACCAACAAAATAACCATCAACCGTAACTGTTAAATTTGCATCTGGCAACTTAGCTGTAAACCCTAAACTAACACTTCTTGATGTTTCTTCTTTTAATTGAGGTATTCCTAATAATTGTGCAGCTCTACTATCATTTGCGAAGGTCCCAACTTCTTGAGGATCTCCATTTTGATCAAATATAGTTGATGTTGAATTAAAGTTTAACTGATGTAATGATGGCGCTCTAAAACCTGTATTTAGTGCCGCTCTAACATTTACATTATCGCTTACTTTCAATCGTGTTGCTAATTTGAAATTTATAGTCGATCCAAAATCTGAATAGTTTTCAAAACGTGTTGCAAAACTTGCTAAAAACGTTTCAGAAATATCGGCTTCTAAATCAAAATACCCTGCAATACTGCTTCGTCCTCTCGATAATTCATTGTTAGGGCTAAATCCAGGAAATACCTGAGAGCCTCCAGGTCTTGAGCTACCGAAGAAATCTTGTGCTGCCGTTTGCGTTGATAAAGTTATTAATTGTCCTGCACCAGTATATTGACCATAAGAAGCTTCTTCTCCAGATACAATCTCATAATTTTCCAATCTATACTCAGCTCCAAAAGCAATATTTAAACCACTCATTATATCATCATAAAACTGATTGATATCTAAGTTAACTGTGTTTTGCATGAAATTGAACCCTCCTGCATCAAATGTAGTAGGTGATGCATTTTGTAGTGACGCATTGAATGTATTACCTATAGTATAAAGGAATGCATTTTCACCCCAAGTATTACTCAAATCAACATTCCAATTATTTACTTTACCTTTTATTCCAACCGCGAATGATTTGTCGCTAATTGTTGAATTAATTTCTGGCAAAAATCCATTAATATATGCTGGTGTATAAGTTCTGCTTTGGTTTGGTAATCTATAAAAACCTGCTGAATTTCCTTTCCTTGAACTCATTCCTGCAAAAGAGTATAGCTCTGTTCCTTCTTCGTCAAGTGGTAAAGATAAATTCGCAAAGAAACGACCACCTCTTACTTCAGATTGACCAACACGCATGTTAAAGTCTCTTCTTTCTAATCCTCGGGCAGCTAATTCCGCATTTGTATTATCACCAGATAAAATAGCCTGTAAATCTGCTTTGGTTGCTGTAGGGCTTAATCCCAGACCAGCTGCATTACCATATTGTATAACATCATTAACATCATCATCCAATAAATCGGATAAATTATAACCATCAGCAGCAGCAAAACGCTCTACAGTATTATATAGATTAAAAACATTGCCTTCCCACTCTTTCATTCTACTGTAATCTTCTCTAAAATCAAAATCGCCAGTAAAGTTTATAAACCCTCCTTTTTCTCCTAAAGCTAATCCATAATTGGCACTTATGTTTACTGTTTCTCCATCAACACCTCCTGTTTGACCATTAGCGTTTTCAGAAAAATGTGCTCCAGTGGTCATATTTAATGTTAGCTCATTTACATTTGTATTTAAAACAATATTAATTACCCCTGCAATAGCGTCTGATCCATATTGAGCTGCAGCACCATCTCTAAGTACTTCAAGTCTTTTTATAGCTCCTGACGGAATTGCATTTAAATCTGTACCTACACTACCTCGACCAAAAGTACCATTAACATTAACTAGAGAAGAATTATGTCTTCTTTTTCCATTAATTAAAACCAATACTTGATCTGGACCTAAGCCTCTTAACGAAGCTGGATCGATATGATCTGTTCCATCTGAAATGGTTTGTGTGTTAGATGTAAATGAAGGTGCTACAAAATTTAAAATTTGATTTAAATTTACTTGTGGCCCTGCTGATGTTAATTCAGAAATATTAATAACATCAACTGGAACCGGTGTATCTACTGCTGTTCTACTAGGATTTCTAGATCCTACTAATACAACAGCATCTAACGAAACTCCAGATTTCATTGTAATATTTAAAACATCTCCTTTTACAATAACTTCTTGAGTGTCATAACCAACGTAAGAGAAAACCAAAACATCTCCTGTGTTAGCGTTAATTGAATAATTTCCATCAAAATCTGTGGTAGTTCCAGTGGTAGTTCCTTTAACAACTACTGAAACTCCTGGCAATGGTTGTGAGGTATCGTCAAGAACAGTTCCTTTAACCTCCTGTGCACTTATGGGATTTAAAAACCCTAAGAACATCAAAATCGTAAAAATTTTAATTGGTAATAATTTGTACATAATGTATTTATTTTTGAGTTAGTTAAAAGCTAAGGTATACATATTTTATAATAATATTATGCATACATAATATTATTTGATAAAATTTTTATTAATTTTTTAAAAAATTCTTAAAAAAATGCATTAAATTTTAAATAATTTATATTTTTAATTATCGGAAACTACTACTGCTATACGACTTTGTAAAACCTAATAAAGCATTAAATCTAGCAATAACTTAAGCATATTTTAACCTTAATAAAAACAGCTTAAAAAATTTGAACTCTATTCTATTTCATTAAATTTGCACATTCAATTTTTTTTTATGTACAGAAGTCATAATTGTGGTGAATTAAGAGCATCACATATCAATACAGAAGTAACCCTTGCAGGTTGGGTTCAAAAATCGCGTGATAAAGGATTTATCGTTTGGGTAGATTTACGCGATAGATATGGTATTACTCAACTTGTTTTTGATGAAGAGCGTACTTCAAAAAACATGATGCGACAAGCTCAAGAATTAGGTCGTGAGTTTGTTATTCAAGTTAAAGGAAAGGTCATCGAACGTGCTTCAAAAAATCCAAATATACCTACTGGTGATATCGAGATTCTGGTTTCTGAATTAAATATTTTAAATAAAGCACAATTACCGCCTTTTACAATTGAGGATAATACTGATGGAGGAGAAGAACTGCGTATGAAATATCGATATTTAGATATCCGTCGTAACCCTGTAAAAAACAGTTTGATTTTTAGACATAAGGTTACCCAAGAAGTACGAAACTATTTATCTAAAGAAGGTTTTATTGAAGTAGAAACACCATATTTAATAAAATCTACGCCAGAAGGTGCTCGTGATTTTGTTGTACCTAGTCGTATGAATGAAGGTCAGTTTTACGCTTTACCCCAATCTCCACAAACCTTTAAGCAACTGTTGATGGTTGGTGGTATGGACAAGTATTTTCAGATTGTAAAGTGTTTTAGAGATGAAGATTTACGTGCCGACAGACAACCTGAATTCACACAAATAGATTGTGAAATGGCATTTATAGAGCAAGAGGATATCCTGAATGCCTTTGAAGGTTTAACTCGTCATTTACTAAAAGAAGTAAATGGTGTTGAAGTTGAAAAATTTCCAAGAATGCTGTATGATGATGCCATGCGTTTGTATGGAAATGACAAACCAGATATTCGTTTTGGGATGGAATTTGGCGAACTCAATAAAGTAGCTCAACATAAAGATTTTAATGTATTTAATAATGCAGAATTAGTTGTTGGGATTGCTGTTCCTGGTGGAAATAGTTATACCAGAAAAGAAATTGACAAATTAATTTCTTGGGTAAAACGACCACAAGTTGGGGCTTTAGGAATGGTTTATTCCAGATGTAATGACGATGGAACGTATAAATCTTCAGTAGATAAATTTTATGACCAAGATGATTTAGCAAATTGGGCAGAAGTTACAGGAGCAAAACCAGGTGATTTGGTTTGTGTATTATCAGGAGATAAAAACAAAGTACGCGCACAATTAAGTGCATTACGAATGGAATTAGCAGAACGTTTAGGTTTACGTAAGCCTGATGAATTTGCACCACTATGGGTAATGGATTTCCCCTTATTAGAATGGGATGAAGATACTGAACGTTACCATGCCATGCACCACCCATTTACCTCTCCAAAACCAGGGCAAATAGAGTTATTAAAAACAGATCCAGGTGCAGTAAAAGCGAATGCCTACGATTTAGTTTTAAACGGTAATGAAATTGGAGGAGGATCGATTCGTATTCACGATAAAGAAACTCAAGCCTTAATGTTTGATTATTTAGGATTTACCCCTGAAGAAGCTAAAGCGCAATTTGGTTTTTTAATGGATGCTTTTCAATATGGAGCTCCACCACACGGTGGTTTAGCTTTTGGATTAGACAGATTAGTTGCAATACTTGGCGGACAAGAAACCATTCGAGATTTTATTGCTTTTCCTAAAAACAATAACGGACGAGACGTCATGATTGATGCTCCTGCTCCAATTGATGATGAACAATTAACAGAATTAAGTTTAAAACTTAATTTAAAATCATAACTACAAAATCCCGCAATAGCGGGATTTTTTGTTAATTTTATTAATTACTATGAAGCACCATTTTTTACTTTTAGCAATAATCTGCTCAACTCTTGTATTTTCGCAAAAACCTACTAGCGAGCAACTATTAGAAAAAGCTATTGCTTATCATGACCCAAATGGCAAATGGAATACCTTTAAAGGCAATTTACATATCACAATGGAAATTCCGAAAAAATCAAATCGAGTTAGTAACATTAAAATAGATTTACCAAAAGAATTCTTTTCAGTGGAAGCCAAGACTGATAATAAAATTTCAAAATACATAATTAATAAAGATAGCATAACCATTTTCTTCAATAGTATAAAAAACCCTTCAAAAGATATCCTTAAAGCAGAAAATTTAAGTAATGAAAGAGCTAAGCTTTATCAAAATTACTACACTTATCTTTATGGTTTACCAATGAAACTTAAAGATTCAGGAACGATAATTCATGACAATGTAGTGTCTAAAAATTTCAAAGGGAAATCCTACTGGGTACTTAAAGTTTCTTATCAAAAAGAAATTGGAAAAGATACATGGAACTTCTATTTTGATAAAAATACTTACGCTATGGAAGTATATCAATTTTTTCATGATGAATCTAAAAATGATGGCGAATACATCTTACTATCAGGTTTAGAAACTATAAACGGTATAAAAATGCCTAAAAACCGTGCTTGGTATATGAATAAAGACGATAAATATTTAGGAACTGATATTTTAAAATCAAATAAATAAAATGAGTTTTAAAAGTATTTTACGTAAATTTTTAATTTGGAAATACAAACATATTTCTGAAAGACAATTTATTTACGTACTGACTATATTTGTTGGGTTTTTAGCAGGTATGGGAACTGTACTTCTTAAAAACTTTACACATTATATTCGGTTGCTTTTCGAATTAGACTTTTTTAATAATTACCAAAACACATTGTATTTTATTTTTCCAATAATAGGTTTGTTTTTAGTTTATGTTATTAAACAGGTATGGTTAAAAAAACACATTGGTCATGGTATTTCTACAACACTTTATGCCATTTCAAAATTAGGCGGTATCATTCCTAGATATAATATCTATGCTGCTTTAATTACGGCGCCACTAACGGCCGGTTTTGGAGGTTCGGTTGGGTTACAAGGGCCTGCTGTAAGTGTTGGGTCTGCATTAGGGTCCAATGCTGCTAGGTTATTTCATATGAATACCAAAACACGAATGCTTTTAATTGGTTGTGCTGCCGCTGGAGCTATGGCATCTATGTTTAAAGCTCCTATTGCTGCCATTATTTTTGCCATTGAAATTTTTAGTTTAGATATCGCATTCACCTCTTTAGTTCCACTTTTATTAGCATCTGTTTCAGCTGTGGTTACATCATATATGTTTTTAGGAACTGATGTTTTATTAAGGTTTGAGCTTACAGATAAATTTGAAGTAAATGATATTGCCTTTTATGTACTTTTAGCACTAGTGACAGGACTTGCATCTGTATACTTTTCAAAAGTATTTTTTAGCATAACCAACTTTTTTAAGCAATTTGAAAGTAGAGCAGTACGACTTTTAATTGGCGGTTTAGCAATAGGCACCATGCTCTATTTTATTCCACCACTCTATGGTGAAGGTTATGGTATTATGAATAACCTTTTAGAAGGAAACCATATTGCGGCTATAGGAGTTACTCCTTTTGATTTGGATTTGTCGAATATATGGATTGTTATTGGGCTTTTGTTAGGCATTGGTATATTTAAAGCTATTGCTATGACAACCACTTTCGGAGCAGGTGGTGTTGGAGGCGTTTTCATCCCGACTTTGGTTATGGGAAATGTTTTAGGTAATGTGTTTGCTAAAATTATAAATAATATTGGGCTAGACTTTCATGTTTCCGAATCTAATTTCACATTAATTGGTATGACGGGGCTTATGGCTGGTGTACTACATGCGCCACTTACAGCTATATTTCTTATTGCTGAAATAACAGGTGGTTACGAGCTTTTTGTGCCTTTAATGATTGTTTCAGCAATCTCATTTGCTATTACAAAATACTACATTTCGCATTCTATTTATACGCTTAAATTAGCAGAACGCGGAGAACTAATGACACATGATAAGGACCAAAACGTACTCATGGTTTTAGATATTGATAAAGTGATTGAAAATAATTTTATTATTCTAAAACCTGAAATGAAACTCGGAGATATACTAAAAAATGCTGTTGCTAAATCCTCCAGAAATCACTTCCCGGTAGTTGATAATGAAGACAAATTTTTGGGCGTTATCAGATTAGATGATATTAGGCACATGATGTTTGATACTGAACTTTACGACTCTGTTGATGCTGCAAGTTTAATGCACGCTGATGCTGGAATTATTGATTACAATGAAGACTCTATGCAAGACATTATGGATAAATTTAAATCCAGTGGCGCTTGGAATTTACCAGTTATTAAAAATGATAAATATTTTGGGTATATTTCTAAATCGAAATTACTAACAGCTTACAGACAGCAATTAATTAATTTTACAAAGTAAATTTTTAATTAAAATCAAGCTTACCTTTAAATGACCACAATTAAATTTATCACGTTTATTCTCTTTATTGCTTCCATTGGAAGTATCTTATCAGGTTATTTTTTAGAAACAAACTATTCTCAAAAACTAATTGGATTTGGAGTAGTAGGTTTATTCCTTCTGGTATTTCCATTGTTTTCTTATTACCGTTGGAAAGATAAAAATGTAAAAGATTACATGTTAACTAAAGAAAATTTAGATAAAATGAGAGAAAACCAAAAGCGTAATAAATACTAATTTAAATTACGTTTCTCTATAAAAAAACGTTTAAGTAATTGTGAAGCTTCCCCAGCTAAAATACCACCAGAGATAATTGTTTTAGGATGCAATTTTGTTTTTAAATTAATACAACCTCGCTCTTTGTCTCTAGCGCCGTAAACTATTTTAGAAATCTGACTCCAATACAAAGCACCGGCACACATTTGGCAAGGTTCAAGCGTTACGTACAACGTACATTTTTGAAGATACTTACCGCCTAAAAAATTAGAAGCAGCTGTTATGGCTTGCATTTCGGCGTGAGCTGTAACATCTGTTAAAGTTTCGGTTAAATTATGTCCGCGTGCAATAATTCTATTATCAATAGTAATAATAGCGCCCACAGGTATTTCCCCTTTTTCAAAAGCTATTTTTGCCTCGTTTAAGGCTTTTCTCATAAAATAGGTGTCGTCAAAAGGTTCTATCATAATAGCAAAAATACAAATTCAATTTACTTCGGCAAGAAGTTTGATGACTAAAAGGAAAGCTATTAACCCATGAAAAAATACTATTCTATTTCAATTCCCAAACCTTGCCACGAAGATTGGAATGCCATGTCTCAAAGCGAAAAGGGTAAGTTTTGTAGTTCATGCTCTAAAACCGTAATCGATTTTTCTAAAATGGAGACATCAAGTATTCAAGATTTTATTCATCAAAATAAAAACAATAATATTTGTGGGCATTTTAAACAAACTCAATTAGATAGTATTAATTTACAAATCCCCTCTCAAGTTTTAACACAGTATAATAGTTTTCATAAAATCTTCTTGTTATCTTTATTAATTTCGATGGGGACTTCACTAATGAATTGCACAAATAAAAAGGGAAACTCACAAAAAATTGATAGCGTAGAAGTAGTTGATACTTTAAAAAATAATAAAACTTTAAATATTTTAGAAGACATTCCTATAGCAGAAGAAATAGATTCTATTACTAAATTGACATCATCTCTAAACAAAAAACAAGGTGAGCTTATTAATGAAATTGAGGAGATTGATGGTGAAATTGAAATTATGATAGTTGGAGATATAGATATTAATGAACCTCCTATAATCCCAGAACTTACTGGAATCATAATATATGAAGAAGAAGATATTGTAGTAGGTATGTTAGTTGCTGAATATCCTCCAGAATTTCTGGATACTCCGACAGACTTATCAAAAAAAGAAAAAAGAGATTATTTATCAAAAGAAGTTTCAAAAATTATTTCTGAAAATTTTAATACCAATGTTTGCCTCGATTTAAAAGGAAAACAACGTGTGCATGTCCAATTTCAAATTGACAGTTTAGGCGTTATTCAAAATATAAAAGCACGGGCACCTCATCCATTACTTGAAAAAGAGGCTATAAGAACCATTGAATTATTACCAGATTTTATTCCAGCAAAACAGAATGGTAAACCAATACAGGTGGTTTATACTTTACCTATTATTTTCAATATTGAATGATGCCCAATTAGTTCTTAATTAGCTTACGGGTTATACTTGATATTGCACTTTTAATTTGCAAAATATAAATACCAGATTGCAGTCTACTTATATCAAGAATTGTTCGCCTTGAAGAATTTGATGATTCAGAAAGCACTAACCTTCCATTAATATCAACTAAATTATAAGTAACGTTGCCCATTTCTTCATCCATTAGAACGGTTACAGAATTTCTAGCTGGATTAGGAAATATTTTGAATATATTTTCTTCAAAAGATTCAGTATTTAATGTTGAGCAATTTGCTAAACTGATATCTGAAGGGTCTGGTGTGTCAAAATTTTCTACTTGATCTGTAAACACCTCTCTATCGCCACTTGATGCATTTACTCCCAGACCTCTGGTAGCAAATACTTCCCATATTAAGCATTGGTTTTCGCCACCAGTTAACGCTACATCTGCAGCCAACAAACCATCTCTCCCATCAATAAAATCAGGACTGCAGCCTTGTAGCTTCAAACCTTCAACTACCAATGCTAATACTCTATTATTTCCTCCATTACCGTTATAAAAATCAGGATCAAATCCATATTTATCAACGTAAGCCCATGTTAAATCCCACAGCATAGTTGCCCAAAGGGTACCAATATAATGCACTTGTTGGTTAAGTATTATATCGTCTCCATCATCATCTTGCCCAAGCACTCTATCATCATTTGTAGCAGCAAATGTATATTCATTAATAGAAAAATCTGTACTGTATTGTCTTGTTCTAATACCTCTACCATTAATATCTTGCCCCAAAGCAAAAGTGCCAATACCCCTACCATCTGTATCAACATCGCTAGCCTTCATAGTAAGCATTAAAGCAAACCAATCTGACCAGCCTTCACCCATTTGAAAGTTATTGTTTAGGCACCCAGAATTATTAGCACCTCCTGTTAATCGTGTTGAAATACCATGTCCATATTCATGAATTACTATACCATTATCAAAACTAGAATCTGTTGGAAACGAACCATTCTCTACAATTGTTGCTGATAAATTTTCTCCAGCCTTTATAGCATTGATTATAGTTTCTCCATCTTCAAAATTTATAAAAAGAGAGGGGATTGTAAATGCAGGGTCTGTAACACCATACATATTAATGTATTCTCTATAATTTGGATCATTAGCTGGATTGTTATGATTCGCAACAATAACACCTATGGCACCAGCATCCTGAGCATTTTGAATTTTTGCAGTAAATGCACAACTTCCTCTTCGAATCACTGCTATTTTCCCTGCAACATCTAACGCGTTGATTAGTGCATCACATCCTTCTTCTGGAATAGCTGTTCCATCATCTACTACCACTAAATTTGCGGTAACTGGTATTATTGACGGTCCTGTAATATTTCCTAAACCATCTGATCCATTAGCTCTTGATGGGTTTGAAGAAACATAAATTCCTGCAACAGTACCTCCTGTAACAGTTAAATTATTTGTAGGCAGTTGATTTCTTGTCCACAAAAACATTTGCATTCTTGGGTTAAAACCATCTGGTGGTGTTGCAAAATTGGCATTATTAGTATCGGAAGCATCTTGAACATCTGCAAAAACAGCATCATCATCATTACCCCCGTTACCATAATTATTAAACTGAAAATTACCACTAGCTTCATCAAAACCATATTGATAAAAAATATCGTGAACTACATTATTATGATAAAATAAATTTGTTGCTGCAACGTCGATATAATTTGTTGCTGGTTGATCTAAAGTTGTAATCGGAAAATTAAAATTTAAACTTAATGTGCCATCTGGCGAAACTCCTTCTCCGTTATTAGCATTTAAATCGTCTTGAGCCCAAACATTATTCCCTCTAGTAATGGTAAACTCAGCTCCAGATAAACCATCAGTATCATGCCATCCAAAAGGAGAAGCTAAATTATCTGCTGGTTCAGTAACTACTTGAAAATTTCCATGATTAGGACTTTCTATTGGCAAGGGCAACACATTATACTGAGAGCCATCTACTAAAAAAGCTTCAGCTTCAAAATTAAAACCTTTATTTTCTTCTTTTAAAACTGGAAGCGCAACACCATTTACATGTGTATGAGCACTTTCAAAACTGCAGTTTATAACCCAATCTTCTTGTTGTAAAACAGCACCTGTTATAGCATCAACCCTAACGCTCCACCAATGTTTACTATCTAGTGTAAAAATATTTAAATCCCAAACTAAAATTAAATTTCCAGCAGCATCCTCACAATACATAAGTTCGACTGGAATAGACTCCTGAGATAGACTTTTATTAAAAAATACATTTTTATTTTTAGTAGTTTGAATAGACTTGGAAGACGCAGCCATATTTATATTAAAATAAGAAGCTGTTTTTTGAATTGCATGTTCAGGTTTCAAAGTAGGAGATAATGTATTAATTTTACTTTTAATATTTGATATAAAATTATCCTTAAAATGAAATATCTTATTATTTTTTATGGCAACGTTTGATATGGCATTGTGTATTTTAACACCTTTATAAGTTTGATATAAATACACATGCGTTACACCAGACTTTTTAGAAAAACTCTTTTTATCAATACAAATATCTGATATTTCATCAGCAGATAAATAATCTAATTCATCACTTTGTTCTATAAAATCTAAAATCTGTAAGCCTAATTGCGAATCCATTAATTTATTTTGAGCATTCATTGTAGTTATAACGCCAAAACTTAACAGTAGTACAATAGCATATTGATGAATCTTTCTCATTTTTCAATTTTTTTAAAATATACAAATATCATTCCGTTAGTTATGCGTTATTAAAGCATATTTCTCAAACTATTTTATAAATAGAATGATTAATAAATCTTGTACTTTTGCAAGGTGCCAGAAAATATATTACAACATATTCAATTACCTAAAGATATTCGTCTGTTAAAACATAGAGACCTTACTCAATTAGCCCAAGAATTACGTCAAATTATCATCGATGTTGTTGCTACAAAAGAGGGACATTTAGGTGCCAGCTTAGGTGTTATTGAATTAACCATTGCACTACATTACGTATTTAACACGCCTGAAGACTTACTGCTTTGGGATGTTGGCCATCAGGCATACGGGCATAAAATTTTAACTGGAAGAAAAGATATATTTCATACAAATAGACAGTTAAAAGGCATTAGCGGTTTCCCAAAACGAGAGGAAAGTGAATATGATGCTTTTGGAGTTGGGCATTCCTCAACCTCTATTTCTGCAACTTTAGGTATGGCAATAGCCTCAAAATTAAAAGGAGAAATTAAACATCATATTGCTGTTATTGGAGATGCATCTATTGCTAGCGGCATGGCATTTGAAGGTTTAAATCATGCAGGCGTTACCGATGCGAATTTGCTTGTTATTTTAAACGACAATGCTATAGGAATAGACCCGAGTGTTGGCGCATTAAAGCAATATTTAACCAACGTAAAAAAAGGTACACAAAAGCAAGATAATATTTTTGAAGCCTTAAATTTTGATTATTCCGGACCAATAGACGGACACGATATAAACATTCTTATTTCTGAATTAGAACGTTTAAAAACTGTAAAAGGCCCAAAACTTTTACACGTTATAACTACAAAAGGTAAAGGGTTAAAACAAGCTGAAAACGATCAAGTAAAATACCACGCACCTGGAAAATTTGATGCCAAAACAGGAGATTTAGCTATTAAGCCTAACAAAATTGAGCCGCCAAAATATCAAGATGTTTTTGGGTATACTATTGTTGAACTTGCCAAAGAAAACAAAAATATAGTTGGTATTACACCTGCAATGCCTACTGGTAGTTCATTAAAATACATGATGGACGAAATGCCCAATCGTGCTTTTGATGTTGGTATTGCAGAACAGCATGCCGTAACCATGGCAGCAGGTATGGCAACACAAGGCTTAATACCGTTTTGTAATATCTATTCCACATTTTTACAACGGGCTTACGACCAGATTATTCATGATGTGGCCATACAAAAACTACCCGTTATTTTTTGTTTAGACCGTGCTGGTTTAGTTGGTGAAGATGGCGCTACACACCACGGCGTTTTCGATTTAAGCTATTTACGTTGCATCCCTAATCTTATCATTTTTGCACCACGTAATGAAGTTGAGTTACGCAACATCATGTATACTGCTCAATTAGGTTTAAAACAACCTTTGGCAATCCGTTATCCAAGAGGGCGTGGTGTTACTATTGATTGGAAACAACCGTTTTCTAAAATTGACATTGGCAAAGGCGTTACTCTAAAAAAAGGACAAAACCTCGCGGTTTTAAGTATAGGTACTATTGCCAAAAATGTTGCCGCGGCTATTAAAAATTTAGATGTTTCGCATTATGATATGCGTTTTGCAAAACCTTTAGATGAAGGCTTACTCCATAACATTTTTAAAACCTATTATACGGTTTTTACGGTTGAAGACCATACCATTAAAGGTGGTTTTGGTTCTGCTGTTTTAGAGTTTGCTTCTGAAAATGGTTATAAAAATAGGATCAAAACATTGGGTATTCCTGATGATTTTGTTGAGCATGGTAGCGTTGATGAACTTCAGGCGCTTATAGGTTTGGATGCTGAAAGCTTATATTCTTTTATTAAACAATTTTCATAAGTTTACTACCAAAATAAGACTATGTACAAAACAACTTGGATTATTATAAAAATACCGAACTTTGCTTTGCACTATTATATTCTTTAAAATACAAAAACCTTTTTGAGTAACACACAAATTAGATGTTAAACAAATATCATTTTTTAGTAGCTCTAATAATTGCCATTTGGCTTACGTTTTTTTTAATCCTTATTGCTCCTTTTGATATTGCTGAGCTATCAATTTTAAATCGAATACAAATAATGCCCGTATATGGCATAATTTCATTTTTCGGTTATATGATATTAGTTCCTCTAGAAAATTGGATTTATAAAAAATCAGATAAGTCATCTTTCTATAAAGAAATATTTATTATTACACTTTTTAATATTCTAGTATTAATTGGGTGTTATATCTATTACAAATCTGAAATTGTAAATGGAATGTATTCATTTATAAAATTTACTCTTGAGGTTTATTATCCAACCTTTTTTATTTTATTACCAATAATCATTTTTGCGAGATGGTTTATAAATAAAAAGGTGATTAATAAAAATTCAAAAAAAATCACTTTAAAAGGAGATAATAAGTTAGATATACTTCAAATAAATAATGAAGATTTGGTTTGTGTTTCTAGTGCTGATAATTATGTAGATGTATATTACTTAATGAATGGTATTTTAAATAAAAAATTATTAAGAACAACTTTAAAAAATATTGAATCACAATTTCCAGAATTAATAAAAATACATCGATCTCATCTTATTAATCCAATTCATTTTATGGAATGGAAAAATTCAAATACAATTAGTCTTACTCAAAAAGAAGTACCAGTATCTAAAAATTATAAAAAGAAAATTTTAGCAATGTATCATTCGTCCCTTAAAACAAATGATTCGCCCCAAATTCAATAAAACAAAGACTTACAATAGATTTCATTTATACTTTTGACATAAGTATTAATTTTTAAAAAATCAATTAAATGAAAAAAAATATAATATTATTAATAATGCTTTTAGTATCTGTCTTTGTTATTTCACAAAATAAAAACCAAGTAAGTACTTTACTAGAAGAGGTCGTTGCAAAAAAAACCGTTGTTGGTGTCGCTGCTGGGTATTCTATTAATGGTAAAACAATACAACAATCTGCAGCTGGTTATGCAAACAAAAAAGCAGGTGTTAAATTTACTCTTGATACACCAGTTAGAATGGGTTCTATAGCGAAACCTATGACTGCAATTGCAGTTATGCAACTTGTAGAACTAGATTTAATTAATTTAGACGTACCTATCCAAACTTATATTCCAGATTACCCAAAAACTCAAATTACTACTAGGCATTTATTATCTCACACTTCAGGAATCCCTGGTTATAAAGATGGTAATGAATCAAATACTACGATTAGTTACCCATCACTTTACGATGCTTTAGATTTGTTTAAGAATAGAAATCTATTATTTGAACCTGGAACTCAATACAGTTATACAACTTATGGTTATACCGTTTTGGGTGTAATTATTGAAAAAGTTTCAGGGATCACATTTGAAGAATATATGCAAAAGAATATCTGGGATAAAGCAAAAATGACAAAAACAGGTGTTGATAAATTTGGTGTTAAAGTAAATAATAAATCTGAACTTTATAATCGTAATAATGGAAAAGGAAAGGCTAAAATTGCAAAAGAAAATAATTTAAGTAACCGAATCCCAGCTGGAGGCTTTTATACTACTATTGAAGACATGATAAAGTTTGGAAATAGTATATTAAATAATACTTTTATAAAGGAAAGCACACTAGAATTAATGAGACAACACCACAGTTTAGAGAAAGAAAATAACGCCTATGGTTTTGGATGGTTTTTATATGGTAAAAAGCCCAAAGAAGGTACTATTATTGGTCATCCAGGTGCACAAATAGGAAGTACATCTTTTCTTTTTATAGTTCCCAGTAAAAAAGCCGTTAGTGTTGTACTTGCTAATACATCTAGAGCACAATCTGATGTTGATCCCATAGCTAATAAATTGCTAAATATGTCTTTAATGAACTAATCCTTTTTCACTTAAGGAAGTGAAGTCTTTTCGTATTAATGAATTTATAGGTATTAGCAAACATGAACCGCGTTAGGGATTGAACGGTATGTTTGAAATCCACGACGTAGGAGTGATTGAGTAGTGAAAGCCCGACACCTTTTCGGGGTAACGCCCAAATAATTATTTTAAAAACTAATGCCTTTTATTTTTTTATAATCTAGTATCGCCTTGCTATCAGACAATAAAGACACGTAATAACACACACTTGATAAACGGTTGTATAGGCTAGAATTATTGGTTTCTAGAGTTTTTGGCAAACCTTTTAAAATGAGTTTATCATAATTTGATGCAGTGTTGTTAAAACTATTATTTACAGCGTTTGTATAGGTACTTAGTAATGTGTTTATAACGCCGTAGCCTGCTATTTCTTTATCGACCACCTCGGTAGATTGATAGATGTTTTCTACACTAATTTTTATAATATCTTTTATTTGGGCTTCGTACTTACTTTTGTCTAAGAGAGCACAATCAAAATTGCCGTTTAAAATAGCATCTTCATGTTTCATAAAAACATCTACAGCATCGTTAATTAACGAGCCTATGGCTAATGCACGTAAATAGCCCACGCGGTCTTCTTTAGAGGAAAGTGCATAATAGTTTTCTGGTCTTATAGTTTCTCTAATAATTTTAGAGAGGTATTCTAGAGCAAATTCTTCTTGAATAAGTCCAAGATTTATACCATCTTCAAAATCGATAATGGTATAACAAATATCATCGGCAGCTTCAACTAAATATGCCAGAGGGTGGCGAGCGTAACTGATATGCTTATTACTTCGTTTGATTAAACCAAGCTCTTTAGCTACATCTTGAAAGGCTTCTTTTTCCGATTGAAAAAAGCCATATTTTTTATCGGCTATGTGGTTTGATGGTTTTTTAGGTAACGATTCTTTTGGATATTTTGTAAATGTACCAAGAGTGGCGTAGCTTAATCGTAATCCACCTTCTCGTCCTGCTCTACTTTCAGTTAGTATTTTAAAACCATTCGCATTACCTTCAAAATCACATAAATCTTGATATTCTTTGTCGCTAAGTTGTGCTTTGTATTGTTTACCAGCACCTGTTTTAAAGAACTCGCCAATTGCTTTTTCACCTGAATGCCCAAACGGTGGATTTCCGATATCATGAGCTAAAGCGGCGGCGGCTACTATGGCACCAAAATCGTTTGCTTGATAGCCAAGGGTGCTTTTTAAATGCGGATGTTTTTCTAATAGTTTTTGCCCCACACGACGCCCCAGAGAACGCCCTACAACACTTACCTCTAAACTATGTGTTAAACGTGTGTGCACAAAATCTGTTTCAGATAAAGGAATAACTTGTGTTTTATCTTGAAGACTTCTAAACTCTGATGAAAAGATAACACGATCGTAATCTACCTCAAAACCTAAACGAGTTTCGTCTTGTTCTTTACGGATGCGTTTATTAGTATCGCCAAAGCGTTTTAAAGAGAGTAGTTGTTCCCAGTTCATAATGTTAGTTTAAAGCACGAGCAAGATACTAAATTCATTAAAAAATGTATTGTAAAATCTCTTAACATTAGGGTAACATTTTAATCATAGTTGTTTAATGTTTTGGTAACACCACATTGTAAGTTCTGGGTGTATTTTTGTACCAAACTAAATAATAATATGAAACACATAATTTATATAGTCATTTTTTTTATCTCTGCATTTTCATATGCTCAAGACTTTGGCTCTATAAGTGGTAAATTACTAGATCTAGAATCGAGTAATGAACCTTTAATGTTTGCTAAGGTTTTAATCAAGGAAACTGGCAATGAAGTTTTATCAGATGAAAACGGCGTATTTAAGTTTGAAAATATTGAAAGCGGAGAGTATACTTTAGTTTGTAGCTTTGTTGGTTATGAAACTAAAGCATCAAAAATAAAAGTTGAATCAAATAAATTAACAACTTTAAAGTTACCATTAAAAGCAAGCACATTATCCTTAGACGATTTATTTGTAACTCTGGCTAGTGTTGATAATGCTGAAACATCCTCCGCAGCAAACGATTAACTTAGTTGCAATATAAAATAAACACTATACAAGTTAAAGCTTTCCTCAAATTGGAAAGCTTTTTTTGTGTTCATTTTTCAAAACTATATGCAAATCTAGTTTTATTACACTCAAGAAATTTTAAATCAACAACTTGTATTTTAATGTTAAATTAAAGTTACCAGTATTTAAACTATCGTTCAAATTGGTAACATTAATCTAACGCTTTTATTACGGTTCTTTAATCCTTAGATAACACACAATTTACAAAACGGCAGTTTCTTTGCACCAAGAAATTTAAATAAAAGAATGAAACAGTTTATACTATTATTACTACTCTTTACATCAGTTGCATTTAACGCACAAACTGGTTCTGTTAAAGGAAAATTAACAGATAAAGAATATAATAATGAGCCTTTAGCGTTTGCTAACGTTTTAATTAAAGGTACAACAACAGGTACAACTTCTGATTTTGATGGGTTATACGAATTTAATGATTTAGATACTGGGGCTTATACATTAGTTTTTAGTTTTGTTGGTTACGAAACTCAAGAAATTCCCATAACTATTATTGCAGGCGAAACTAGTGTAGTAAATGTAGATATGAGCGCTAGTGCAGCATCGCTAGATGAAGTAGTAATTACTACCACTACTAAAAGAGAGAGTGAATCGGCTTTATTATTAGAACAACAAAAAGCTGTTGTAATGAAACAGAGTATTGGTGCACAAGAGCTTTCTCGTAAAGGGGTTGGTGATGCCGCAGGAGCTGTAACCAAAATATCTGGTATTTCTAAACAAGAAGGTGGTGGTAATGTATACGTTCGTGGTCTTGGAGACAGGTATTTAAATACCACATACAACGGGCTTACACTTCCTGCCAATAACATTGAAAAAAAGAATATGGACCTTAATCTTTTCTCTTCAGATGTTATTCAAAACGTAGGCGTAAGTAAAACCTATGCTGCTAATTTTTATGGCGATTTTGCCGCAGGAAATGTAGACATTGTAGCTAAAGAACATACAGGTAACTTTTTTCTTGATGCTAACCTAGGGTCTAATCTTAACTCGAATGCTGCTGGAAAAAGTTTTATAAAAAGTGAAGGCACAGGATATTTCGGGTTTTATAATAGATACCTTAATAACCCTTATGCTGTAATTTTATCTCATGGTGTAGACCCTCAGGCGATTGATGGTAATTTAGGCTTTGAAGGCAGTATAGCTGGTGGTAAATCTTGGGATATTGGCGAAGAATCACGTTTAAGTGTTTTTGCTACTGCATCTTTTGGGAGTAATTTTGAATATAGAAGAGGACAGTTTGCTAATGTAACTGCGGCTGCAAATACTATATTTCAAGATTCTGAAGAATTTGAGTTTTCTAGAAATACCACAGCAATGGCAAACATTGTTTATAGAATTAATAGCAATCATAAAATAAAATTTAACTCCTTATTTATTAATGATGCTACTGATGAAGTAGGTCGTTTTGGTATTGATGGTCGTGGTTATAACCGAAATACTATAGCCGATAATGACGATTTTGGGTTCTTTACACAAAACGTACAGTTTGAGCAAGATATGATTTTTGTAAATCAAATTTTGGGAACAAGTACATTAAACGAAAAATTAAAGTTAGATTATGGTATAGGTTACAATAATGTTCTTGCGCGCCAACCAGACAGAAAGCGTATTGCCTTAGAGCGTTTTGAAAATGCTATTGATAACGACCCATCTACCAATGCTATTTTCTTTAGAAATGTGGAATTTGATAACCAACGTTATTTTCAAAATATTGAAGATAGCGAACTTAATGCTCGTGTTAACTTAAGTTACGAGCAATCTGAAAATTTAAAATTTAACTTTGGATACAATGGCCGAACCAAAGAGCGTACTTTTGATAACCAACGTTATGGTTACGATATTATTAATCCGTTTACCGAAATTGAAGACGTTAATAATTTAAACAATTTTTTCTCTACAGAAAACCAAGGTGTTCTCTATAACACAAGCGTGTTTCGTCCTTTAGATCCTGCAAATGGGTTAGGTAAAGAAAATTTACCAGGACAATTAGAAAACACCTATGCTGGTAAACTTAATGTTCATGCTGTTTATGTAGATGCTGTATATAAATTAGGAGAAAAATGGTCTTTAGTTCCTGGTTTACGTGTTGAGCAATTTAATCAAGAAATTAGCTATGATGTAATTAACCTGTCGTTTAATAACCCGGGAAGTAATAAAGCTAATGAAACGTTTATTTTACCTAGTTTAAACATAAAATACACTTTAAATGAAGATCAAAATTTACGATTTTCAGCAAGTAGAACCGTTTCTAATCCTGAGTTTAAAGAGGTAGCTCCCTTCGTATATGAAAATGTTACAGATCGTATTGGAGGGAACCCAGATTTATTAAACGACCCTGCATTTTCAACCATATTAAACTTAGATTTAAAGTACGAATGGTTTATGGATAAAGGTGAAATATTATCTTTAGGTGTTTTTAATAAAACTATCAACGATCCTGTAAACTTGGTATCTGCCAATGATGCTACAGGCACACAACGTTTCTTTAGAACAGGAGACAGAGCTGATGTTTTTGGAATTGAACTTGAAGCTAGAAAAGGGCTGATTAAAAATGAAGATGAAGACAATATCTTATCTGCTGGAATGAATATAACCTATACCTCAACCAAGCAAGATTTAAAAACGGTTTCAGGAACATTTAATACGAATTTTAATAGAACCTCTGATGAACTTCAAGGTGCATCGCCATTACTTATAAATGCTGATTTGAGCTACAGTCCTACGTTTTCTGAATATAAACCTGTTGTTAACCTCGTATTTTCATATTTCTCGGATCGTATAGATGCTTTAGGCTCTGGGCAGTTAGGTAACATTATAGAAAAAGGTGTACCAACATTAGACTTTGTTTGGAAAAACACAATTTCCAAGAATTTTGAAATTAACGCAAGCGTAAAAAATATACTAAACCCAACAATAGAAAGGGTTAGAGAAAATGTGTCTTTTGATGCAGTATTAGCAAACGATTTAGGCGTAAATGCTAATCTTTCAGAATTTGCTTTATCCAGTTATAAGAGAGGAATTAATACTAGTATTCAACTCAAATATAAATTTTAAGTACAATCAAAAATCGAACAATTAATTAAAAAAAAATGAAAACAAGTAAATTTATTTTAGGCTTTTTAACCCTTGCAGCCCTTGCTATAGTTGGTTGTGCAGCAGATGACACTGCAGATGTAATTATTAATCAAGGAGGTAACGGCTCGAACCCAACTCCTGTGGATAACGAAATAGGAGGAACACTTACTGAAAATCTTACATTGGTTACAGGAACAGAATATGATTTAACTAGTGGACTTATTGTGCCTGAAGGTATAACTCTTACTATTGAACCAGGAGTAGTTGTTAAAGCGACTACAGGATCAGACGTTTATGTTGCCATACAACAAGGTGGCACTATTATGGCTGAAGGTACATCTTCTAACCCTATTGTATTTACCTCTAACTCTGCAACACCTAACCCTGGAGACTGGGGAGGGCTGATTGTTTTAGGTCGTGCTCCTATAAATTCTGTAGTTGGTGGAGATGCAACTTCTACATCTGAAATTGGAGGTTTGCCATACGGTGGTAGTATAGCAAATGATAATTCTGGAATTATAAGATATGTTCGTATTGAGTATTCCGGTGGTGCTGCAGATGCTGCATCAGAAAATAACGGGTTCTCATTTTATGCTGTGGGTAGCGGAACAACCATAGACTTTATACAAGCCTTTGAAGGTGCTGATGATGGTGTTGAATTTTTTGGCGGAACGGTTAATGCTTCACATATTTCTGTAGTTGGTGCTCAAGATGACTCAGTGGACTGGACAGAAGGTTTTAGCGGAACACTTACAGATGTATATATCGAACATAGACAATCTCATGATAAAGGTATTGAAGGTGATGGATTTAATACGGATATAGGAAACAACTCTGATCCTGTTTTTTGGAGCGCTCCTACAATAAACAATTTAACTATTAATGGTTTAGGTTCTAGTAATGGAAATGAAGCTATCCGTTTAAGAGCTGGTACACGAGCATTATTTACCAATGTACTGATTGAAGGTTTTGAAGAGGGCTATGATTTGGATGACGAAGAAACAGGAGTGGGTGTTATTGCTAATGAAACTAGCGTAACTAATATTACTTTTGATGATGTAGTGCTTACTTTAAAAAATGATACAAACGGTGCTTTTGATTCAGATACGTTCTTTACAGGTATAGGTAATGGTACCGGAGCAGATTATAACTCTTGGAACTCGGGTTGGACAAGAAACTAAGTTTGTAAGAGTTGTTTAAAAAAAAATTAGAGCTCAATTAAACCTTTAAATATAAAAAAGCATCACGATATTAACGTGATGCTTTTTTATTCACTTAGTTATGGTTATGCTTTATAACGAAGCAACATTATTATCATAATTGACTTCTTTTTTAATTCCGTCAATCCAATAAATCCATTTGCCGACTTTTTTTCCATTATCATAATTTGCCGAAACTGTCTTTTTGCCTTCTGTGTTATAACTTAACCAAACACCCTGAAGTTTACCATCTGTTGTGTAAGATCCTGTTTGACTTACAACACCATTGTCATGATAATAAACAACATCAATTAAATTTGTGTCTTTATTAAGTTTTAATTCTCTCTCTTTTTGTCCAAAAGAGACCACAGTAATTAAAAAGGCGAAAAGGAATAATAATTTCTTCATAATTATGGGGTTTTTAACATTATACTTCAAAGATATATAATAGGTAACATTTACACAACTTTTACATAACATTAAATTAACATTAAAATCATAAATATTTGATTAACAAGTATTTAAATTTAAATATTTAACATTGAAAATATTAATGATTAATTAATATTGAGGTTACGTTAAAATTACCTTATAACCCGATATTTGTGGTGTCTTTAGACAAACAATTAGTATTTCATATAACTATTAGTTTTTGTCGACTACATTATCATGATTTCTAATGAGACTGCTTTTGGCCAAAGCAGTCTTTTTTTTGTTAAATAATTTAACAATTAGGAAACATTAGAATCCCAGAATAGTAAGTTATTTGCACACGACAAAAACTAATAATTCACTAATGAAATTTAAAATTTTTTTAGCGCTTTGCTTCGGTGCTATTCTATCAATTACCTCTCAAGAAATAAGTGATACTTCATTTGGCAAAGGTTTAATAAACTTTACGACCAAAGACAGTTCTTTCAGTATTAAGTTTGCACCGCGTTTTCAAATGCGATATATATCGTCATGGGATCATGATGGCGATCAATATGGTGCGGCTGAACAAAATTTTATTATCCGTCGTGCACGTTTAAAATTTGATGGTTTTGCCTATAGTCCTAAATTAAAATATAAGATCGAGTTAGGTCTTTCTAACAGAGATTTGTCTGGTGCCAATCAATTTAATCGCAATACCCCCCGTTATATTCTTGATGCCGTTTTAATGTGGCACTTTGCTAAAAACTGGGAACTTTGGGCAGGACAAACTAAATTACCTGGTAACGTAGAACGTGTTGTATCTTCTGGTAATCTTCAACTTATAGATCGTTCATTACTAAACAGCCGTTTTACTCTAGACCGTGATATTGGTCTTCAATTACGTCATAAATTCTATTTAGGAGAAAATTTCTTAATTCGTGAAAAGGTTGCGCTTTCTCAAGGTGAAGGAAGAAATGTAACCGAAGGTAATGAAGGTGGTTTACAATATACTGCACGTTTAGAATTGCTACCATTCGGTGCTTTCAAATCTAAAGGTGATTATAGCGCATCTGATTTAAAAAGAGAACCAAAGCCAAAACTATCGTTAACCTTTACTTACGACTTAAATACGGACGCTGTAAGAGAGCGAAGTGTACTGGGTGATTATATGTTTAGAAGCGATGGATCTCTTTACGAGACAGACCAAACAACCGTTTTTGTAGATGCCATGTATAAGCACAATGGGTTCTCATTTATGGGAGAATATGCAAAACGTACTGCAGATGCTCCAGTTGCAATTGATATAGATGGTATTACTCCAACAGGAGACATCGTTTTAACAGGAAACGCATTAAACCTACAAGCGGGGTATCTATTTAAAAGTAATTACGAAGTTGCTGGTAGATTCACAACTTTAGAATATGAGGCCGTAACTAACGCGCTTCCTGTAAAACAATATACCTTAGGTTTTAATAAGTTTATACACGGACACAAATTAAAAGTACAAAGTGATATAAGTTATACATCAGTTGATGGAAATGATGATAACATTACTTTTAGAATGGGCTTTGATTTCCATTTTTAAAATATAACATTCTCATAACATATTAATCATATATAGTCATGATATTTGCAACGATTTTACAAGAAAACCCTATGGATAATATTTATTTGTACATGATTATCGCCTTAGCCATTTTAGCCATTGCTGACTTGGTTGTTGGTGTTAGTAACGATGCTGTAAACTTTTTAAATTCAGCTATTGGCTCAAAAGCTATTTCTTTTAAAACTATTATGATTGTTGCCAGTTTAGGTGTAGCAGTTGGAGCTGTATTTTCAAGTGGTATGATGGAAGTTGCCAGAAAAGGTATTTTTAACCCTGGCGAATTCATGTTCAATGAAATCATGATTATTTTTATGGCGGTAATGATAACCGATATTTTATTACTTGATTTTTTCAACTCTGTTGGTATGCCAACATCTACCACGGTATCCATTGTATTTGAGTTACTAGGTGCTGCAGTAGCCATGGCTTTAATAAAAATTGGTCATGATAGCGGCGATTTTAGTAACGTTATAGATTACATCAATACATCTAAAGCTTCACAAATTATATTTGGAATTCTGCTCTCTGTTGTCGTCGCATTCTCGATTGGAGCATTAGTACAATGGGTTTCCAGACTACTCTTATCCTATAATTTCGAAAAGAAAGCACATTGGGTAGGTGCCTTATTTGGTGGTTTTGCTTTAACTGCAATAACTTATTTCATTTTTATGAAAGGTTTAAAGGGAACTTCTTATGCCAAAGAATCATTTGACATTCTTGGAGGAGGTACTATGAAAGATTTTTTAGAAACACAAGTACTATCTATTGTATTAGTTAGTTCAGTGATATGGTCGTTATTGTCTTATGTACTTATTGCTTTTGTTAAAACAAATATTTACAAGCTTATTATTATAGTTGGAACTTTTGCTCTAGCATTGGCTTTTGCCGGTAATGACTTGGTAAACTTTATTGGTGTTCCTGTTGCTGCTTACAATTCTTTTTTAGCTTGGACAGATTCTGGATTGGCTGCCACAGCATTTCCAATGGACGTATTAGCGGCTAAAGTACCCACAAATAACTGGTTGTTATTTGGCGCTGGAATGGTTATGGTTTTAACCTTATGGTTTTCAACTAAAGCAAAAAATGTTGTAAAAACATCTTTAGACTTATCAAGTCAAGGTGAAACTAAAGAACGTTTTCAACCTAATTCACTATCTAGAGGATTTGTGAGGTTTGCAATGTTAATGTCTCAAATGACAGCTCTTATGTTGCCAAAATCATGGCAAGCAAAAATTGATAAACAATTTGAAACCCCTGTTATCACTTTATCAAAAAACAAACAACTTGAATTACCCGCGTTTGATTTAGTTAGAGCAGCCGTTAACCTTATGGTAGCTGCGGTTCTAATTTCTATAGCAACATCATATAAATTACCACTTTCAACAACTTATGTAACATTTATGGTAGCTATGGGAACCTCTTTAGCAGATAGAGCTTGGGGAGCAGAAAGTGCTGTTTACCGTGTTGCTGGTGTAATAAATGTTATTGGTGGTTGGTTTTTTACAGCTTTTAGTGCATTTACAGCTGCTGCTTTAGTAGCATATTTATTAAATTTAAATTTAAAGGTTATGTTCCCTATTTTATTAGTGGTTGCCTTTGGATTATTAATTAGAAGTTCTATTGTTCATAATAAAAAATCTAAAGAAGTTAAAGCTGAAGATAGTTTAAAGAAAGCTGAAAGCAGCTCTGTGCAAGGTGTTATTCATGAAAGTGCAGGTAACATTGCTAATGTAATTAAACGTGGTAATAAAATTTACACCAATGCTATTAATGGTCTTGCTAAACAAGATTTATCTTCTCTTAAAAAGAATAAAAAGCAAGTAGATAAATTATCTCTTGAGGTAGATGACTTAAGAAATAATATATTCTATTTTATTAAGAATTTAGATGAATCTAGTGTTGGCGCAAGTAATTTTTATATAAACATACTTGGTTATTTGCAAGATATGGCTCAATCTTTAGAGTACATCTCTAAAGTAAGTTATAAGCACGTTAACAACAATCATAAAAAACTAAAATTCAATCAAATTAAAGAATTGAAAGAAGTTGACAGTTCTTTTGAAAATTTATTTAATGATACAAAATTAGCTTTTGATTCTCGTTCTTTTGAACAAATAGGAAACATATTAGATAGAAAACAAGATGTACTTAATGTGCTATCTGACAAAATTCAAAAACAAGTTGAACGCACCAGAACAGAAGAATCTAGTCCAAAAAACACAACCCTATATTTTAGTGTATTACTAGAAACTAAAGATTTATTAACAGCTACAATGAATCTTTTACAAGAATATAATAATTCTCATGATGCTTCTGTTGAGCCTGCAACAATTGTTAATAATACTACAGATGAGGAATAAAATACTTTAAAATATTTAATTAAAGCCACGCTATTGAGCGTGGTTTTTTATTTCCCATTTTCTAAAAGAGAATCTTTTTTCTCATAAAGCAATTCGGCTACATCAATTAATTTTTTAGTCATATCATTAACATTGGTATAGTCATTAAATAAAGAGGATGCCATTTCTGCAGTAATCAAATTTTTTCTTATTAATTTATCTATAGATTTATTACTCTGCCTAACATTAGCCTTAGCTTCTTGCTTTAATTCTTTTAGCTTTAAGGCATATTTATTTGTATCATCTTCCGTTCTAAATAGATAAATAGTTCTTAATACTTTGGTTAGTTTTTTTCTGTAATCATCATATTCATTTTGTAAATGATTATTATCCATATTTAAAACTAAGGTTATATTTTTATTCAATTCTCTGGCATCTTTAATTATTTCTACAATCTTCCTATTAGCAATTTTTATATCTGTAATAGCCTTTATTTGTTTGTTATTTAATTTTAAAGTGCTTTGAGCTGTTGACGCATACTTTATAATTTCTCCATAGATAGTTTTCACTTTGGTATAATATAAATCTTCAATATCAGTCTCAAAATCTGTTTTAGACTTCTTAATAATTGTTTTTAATTTTTTTTCCGATTTAACATCTTCTCTATGAATATTTAAAGCATGGGTAACAATTTCAAATACGCTATTATTATATAAATATTTAGATTCTTTAAGTAAAGCTGTTATGGCAGATGCAGGAAATTCTAATACTGAAGGGGTAAGATATTTTGGTTCATCTACATCTTTATTAACGTTTTCTTTGAAGAAACGCATTAAAAAACGTTCCAATCTTTTAATAAATGGAATCATTAAAATAACACCTATAATATTAAATATGGTATGAAATAATGCCAGTTTTAAAGTGTAATTTGTTGAAGTAATATTTAAAATATCAGATAGATTGTTCACTAACCTTGCCAACGGAAATATAAAAGCTATGGCTACCAAACCTGTTATAATATTGAAAATAAAATGGGCTACAGCTAATCTTTTCCCAGCACTATTTGAGCTTAATGCTCCTAAAATAGCTGTTATAGTAGTGCCAACATTTGCTCCAATTGCTAATGCTAATGCATTTTCATATTCAATTTGTCCAGCAGCCAAAGCTGTTAAAATTAAAGCTAAGGTTGCACTGCTTGATTGTAATATTGTAGTAATTACAATACCTAGACCCGTATAGATAATAACACCTAAGAATCCGGAAACTGCATATTCAGATAAATCAATGTATTGTTTAAAAACATCAAAGCCTTCTTTCATATAATGTATTCCTAGAAAGAAAAAACCCAATCCTGCTAAAACATTTCCAATACCTTTTAATGAAATCTTTTTTTGAAAAGAAAACACAACTCCAAAAATGAGCATAGGCATAGCTAAGGCTGATATTTTTATTTTAAGACCAAAACCTGCAACTAACCAAGCCGTTGCTGTAGTCCCAATATTAGATCCGAAAATTAATCCCAAACCACCGCCTAAAGAAATTAACCCTGCACTAATGAAAGATATGGTAATAACAGAAACCAAAGAACTTGATTGAATTAAAGCCGTTACAAAAGCTCCTGCTGTTATACTCTTATATAATTTATTTGTAGTTTTTTTTAAGATATTTTGTAATGGCCCTTTTGTAAAAACTCTAAAGCCTTCCTCTAACATAATCATACCAAAAAGTAAAATTGCAACTCCTGCAGAAATTGTTTTAAAATTTGGATTTAAGTATAATGCAATAGCTAAGACAATCAAAAGCCCAAAGAAAAAAGACTTTCTAATCATATCTCCTTATTTATTAATAGTTTAAAAAATTATATAATATAGTGGAAAGTAGTTGTTTTTTAAAATTAATTCTACCAAACCATGTTTTTAGATGATAATTAAATTAATATAATCACATTTCAACATCTAAATATGCATTTCATCCGTATATGATTACATAATAAAAACCTAAAGATAAATACTATTATGAAAAAAATTTCTGTTTTATTAGCATTAACTGTTGTTACATTTTCATGTGTTTCAAAAAAGAAATATGTGGCTTTACAACAAGAAAATGGCGAAATTAAAAGTGAACTACAAAAAATAAGAATAGCAAAAGAAGATTTAGAAGCTAAATTTGATAAAATTCAGACTAGAGTTGATAATTACAATGCTAAAATAATGTCTCTTAAAGAAGACGTAGGCACACTTACCGAAGAAAGCAATTCTAAATTTGAAACGCTAGAAAACGGTGCGGTTATCTCCAATAATTCAAAAACAAAAATGCTTGAGACTTTAAAAAATGTTGATGCTGAAAAATTGACAAAAGCGAAAACACTTAAAGATTCTATGAACTTAGCAGTTGCCTATAATCTTGAAAAAACGATTAGCGAGAGTAATATGAATGAAGATGAAGATTTTGCTGTAAACATCAACGAAACAGTTGTGATGATTTCTATTGCAGATAACATGTTATTTAACACTGCAAGTTACAGATTAAGCTCTAAAGCTGATAATGTATTACAAAAGTTAGCTGATGTTATTAATTCTGAACCAAGTTTAGATGTAATGGTTGAAGGACACACAGACGCCAGAACTATAAGTACTGAATTTCTTGCTGATAATTGGGATTTAAGCGTAATGAGAGCTACTTCTGTAGTTCGTAAACTTCAAGAAAAATACAACGTAGCTCCAGAAAAACTGATTGCAGCTGGTAGAAGTAGCTACCAACCTATTGCTGAAAATGATTCTAGAGAAAACAGAGCAAAAAACAGACGTACTAGAATTATTATTCTTCCTAACATCGATAAATTTTTCGCTCTTATGTCTGAAAATGATGATGTAGCAGTAAATAATATATTAGATTAAACTCTTAATTTAAAGAAATAAAAAAGCATCTAAATTTGGATGCTTTTTTATTCCCTCTTTTTTTTAGAGTGTGTTGATAGCAATGGTTATTTAATTAAGAACCACACATTAGGCAATCATCACCTTCACCCGCTTTTGCTTGTGCGATAAGCGCTTTCATTTCTTCAGCACTCATTGGTTCTACATCAACCTCTGGTTTATCTTTTTTAGCAAACTTAGCTGCATTTTGTGCCGCTAATTTCTTTTTCTTTGCGTCTTGTTGCTCGGTAACTTCATTGTTAACTTCTACAACTTCAGCTACTGGTTCTTCTTTCTTGGTAGTTTGAAGTGTAAATTTAATAGCATCAACTGCACTTTTGGTACGTAAGTAATACATACCTGTTTTTAAACCACTTTTCCAAGCATAGAAGTGCATTGATGTTAATTTTGCCATAGTAGCACCTTCCAAGAATAAGTTTAGTGACTGTGACTGATCTATAAAGTAACCACGCTGACGAGACATATCAATAATATCTTTCATACTTAACTCCCAAACCGTTTTGTATAGGTCTTTAATATCTTGAGGAATAATGTCTATACCTTGTACAGAACCATTAGCTCTCATTATATCTTGTTTTAAGCTTTCATTCCAAAGTCCTAAATCCACTAAATCTTCTAATAAATGCTTGTTAACAACAATAAACTCACCAGATAATACACGACGTGTGTAAATATTTGACGTATATGGCTCGAAGCACTCATTATTACCTAAAATTTGAGATGTAGAAGCTGTAGGCATTGGTGCTACTAATAAAGAGTTACGCACACCATTTTTTAATACTTGCTTACGTAATTTTTCCCAATCCCAGCGTCCACTTAACTCATCGTCTTTAATATTCCATAAGTTATGTTGGAATTCTCCTTTACTAATTGGAGAGCCCTCATAAGTTTTATAAGGACCATCTTTTTTAGCCTCTTCCATACTTGCAGTAACAGCAGCATAGTAAAGCGTTTCAAAAATATCTTGATTTAATTTTTTAGCTTCATCACTTGTAAAAGGCATACGTAATTTAATAAATGTATCTGCTAAACCTTGCACTCCTAATCCAATTGGTCTGTGACGCATATTAGAGTTTTCAGCTTCTATTACCGGGTAGTAGTTTCTATCAATTACTCTATTTAAGTTTTTAGTAACTCGCTTTGTAATTTTAAATAATTCTTTATGGTCAAACTCCCCATTTTTAATAAACATTGGTAAAGCAATAGATGCTAAATTACATACCGCAACTTCATCTGGAGAAGTATATTCTAAAATTTCAGTACATAAGTTTGATGACCGAATGGTTCCTAAATTTTGTTGATTAGATTTACGGTTAGCCGCATCTTTGTACAACATATATGGTGTACCTGTTTCAATTTGAGATTCTAATATTTTCTCCCAAAGTTCACGAGCTTTAATCGTTTTTCTACCTTTTCCTTCAGCTTCATATTTTAAATATAAAGCCTCAAATTCTTCACTATGAGTTTCTGGTAATCCTGGACATTCGTTAGGACACATTAACGTCCAATCTCCATTTTCTTGAACACGTTTCATAAATAAATCTGAAATCCACATCGCATAAAATAAATCACGCGCACGCATTTCTTCTTTACCATGATTCTTCTTTAAATCTAAGAAATCAAAAATATCAGCATGCCAAGTTTCTAAGTACATCGCAAAACTTCCTTTACGTTTTCCGCCTCCTTGGTCTACGTAACGTGCTGTATCATTAAACACTCTAAGCATTGGCACTATACCATTACTTGTTCCGTTAGTTCCGGCAATATAACTTCCTGTAGCGCGAATGTTATGCATTGCTAAACCAATACCTCCTGCAGATTGAGAAATTTTAGCTGTTTGCTTTAATGTATCATAAATACCATCAATACTATCATCCTTCATAGTTAAAAGAAAACAAGATGACATTTGTGGTTTTGGTGTACCAGCGTTAAATAATGTTGGTGTAGCGTGTGTAAAATATTTTTTAGACATTAACTCGTAAGTCTCAATAGCCGCATCTAAATCGTTTAAATGAATCCCTATTGAAACACGCATAAGCATGTGCTGCGGACGCTCTGCAATTTGCCCATTTAATTTTAAAAGGTAAGAACGTTCTAGAGTTTTAAAACCAAAATAGTCATAACCAAAATCGCGGTTATAAATTATTGTTGAGTCTAAACGGTCTTTATTAGCCATAATCACTTCATAAACATCATCAGCTAAAAGCGGTGCATCTTTACCTGTTCTTGGATTTACATATTTATGTAAATCCTCCATAACATCACTAAATGTCTTTTTTGTGTTTTTATGTAAGTTTGAAACAGAAATACGCGCTGCTAAACGTGCGTAATCTGGGTGAGCAGTCGTCATGGTTGCAGCAACTTCGGCAGCAAGGTTATCAAGTTCGCTTGTAGTTACACCATCATAAAGGCCTTCTATAACGCGCATGGCTACTTTTAATGGATCAACTAATTCGTTTAATCCATAACATAATTTTCTCACCCTTGCGGTGATTTTGTCGAACATGATTTGCTCTTTTCTTCCGTCTCTTTTTACTACAAACATTGATTTTACACTTTTTTAGCTTTTCTGATACACCTTCAGAAAAATGGTTAGTTGTTCTTTCTAAATTCTGTCTTGAACTAACAAAGACAAAACTTAGTGGTTTAAATAATTAATAAATGGTCTTTTTAATTTAGTTTTCCTTTACAGGAAATATCATTTTAATTGATTTTCAAAAAAAATATTTTTGAATTAGGGTTGTCAATTAAAAATCTGCGTCAAAACTGAATTTATCTTTTTCTTCTTCTTTGTTAAGCACGCCTGCTTTTTGATATTCAGAAACACGTTTCTCAAAGAAATTAGTTTTTCCTTGAAGAGAAATCATATCCATAAAATCAAACGGATTGGCTGTGTTGTACTCTTTTTCACAACCTAATTCACTTAACAATCTATCTGTCACAAATTCTAAATATTGCGACATCAATACAGCGTTCATACCAATTAAACTTGCTGGTAATGATTCTGTTATAAATTCACGTTCTATATCTAAAGCATCAATTAAAATCTCTCTAATACGAGATTTTGGCACTTTGTTTATTAAATGTTTTTCATGTAAGTGTACTGCAAAGTCACAGTGCACACCTTCATCACGAGAAATTAATTCGTTAGAAAATGTCAATCCTGGCATTAAGCCTCTTTTCTTTAACCAAAAAATAGAACAAAACGCTCCTGAAAAGAAAATACCTTCAACTGCTGCAAATGCAATTAAGCGTTCTGCAAAACTTGGAGATTCAATCCATTTTAAAGCCCAATCTGCTTTTTTCTTAATTGCAGGAAAGTTTTCAATAGCATTAAACAATAAATCTTTCTCTTTTTCATCCTTAACATAAGTGTCAATTAAAAGAGAATAGGTCTCACTATGAATGTTTTCCATCATAATTTGAAAACCATAGAAAAATTTTGCTTCACTATATTGTACTTCGTTTACAAAGTTTTCAGCTAAATTTTCGTTAACAATACCATCGCTAGCTGCAAAAAAGGCTAAAATATGCTTAATAAAATAACGCTCGTCATCATTTAATTTAGTAGCCCAATCTGTTAAATCTTGGTGTAAATCTATTTCCTCTGCAGTCCAAAAACTAGCCTCAGATTTTTTATACCATTCCCAAATATCATGGTGTTGGATTGGAAAAATTACAAAACGGTCTTTGTTATCTTGAAGAATTGGCTCTACTGCTTGAGACATAGTTAAATTAGTTTTTTATTAAGGTTTAACGAAAATTTGTGTCAATTTCGGGATAACAAAGATTGTAAAATGATTGATATATTTTTAATAAAAGTTAGAAACCTTTTCAACAAGTTTTTAACAAACAATAAAAACCCCTATTACACAGAAGTTTACAGAAAAAAAACGTTAAAATATTGATAATCAATATTTTAACGTTTTTTAAATTTTAAAAAGTTATCAAAAAAAAGTAGACTTAAACAATGCTAACCCTTATAAAAACTAGTGTTTTACCAAATTATTTTTGAAGCTGTTAAAAAGTTTTAGCAACCTTTTCTAACTCTTCATACCAATCTTCTCCAAATTTCCTAATTAGAGCTTCTTTTACAAATTTGTAAACTGGAATTCCTAGTTCTTCACCTAACGCGCAAGCATCATCACAAATTTGCCATTTGTGATAATTTACAGCTGAAAATTCTGTATACTGTTGAACTCGAATAGGATATAAATGGCATGATATTGGTTTTTTCCAAGAAACCTCTCCTTGATTGTAAGCCTCTTCAATACCACAAAGTGCTGTTTTCTTTTCGTCAAAAATAACATAAGCACAATCTGCACCATTTATTAGCGGTGTTTCAAGATCTCCATCTTGTGTAGTAACAAATGTTCCTTGTTTTTCTATAGCTTGAATACCTTCTTGCCTTAAAAACGGTTTCACTTTTGAATAAATAGATTCTAGTATATTGGTTTCATCTTTCTCAAGCGGCGCTCCAGCCTCACCATCAACACAGCAAGCACCTTTGCACGCCGAAAGATTACACATAAAATCTTTTTCTATAACATCCTCAGAGACAATGGTTTTTCCTAACTGAAACATAAAAATAATTATCTTGTAGCAAACAAAAATAGTTAATATTTAGGTTTATTTAATTAAGATAATAAGCTACTTTTGCCGAAAAAATAAGAACCCATAAAAAACGTAATACACTACAAGACATTTTAAAATTTAAAACTAAAAATAATGCAACTCGATTTTAAAGAAATATTTACAGCTTTCATGGTATTATTTGCCGTAATAGATATTATTGGCAATATTCCTATTGTTATAGATTTAAGAAAAAAAGCTGGTCATATTCAAAGTGAAAAAGCTTCAATAATTGCAGGAGTAATTTTAGTTGTTTTCTTGTTTTTAGGAAAAAGTATTTTAAATCTTATAGGTATTGATGTTAACTCCTTTGCTGTAGCCGGTGCATTCATCCTATTTTTTATTGCTTTAGAAATGATTTTAGGCATTACATTATACAAACAAGAAGAACACGATGCCATGACAACAGCAGTTTTCCCTTTAGCATTTCCATTAATTGCTGGACCCGGTAGTTTAACCACATTATTATCTTTAAGAGCAGAATTTAGAACTGAAAACATAATTGTTGCGGTTATAATGAATGTAATCATTATTTTTATAGTATTAAAAACTTCAGGTAAAATTGAACGTGTTTTAGGAGCCAATGGCATTAATATTGTGCGCAAAGTATTTGGCGTTATTTTACTAGCTATTGCTGTTAAACTTTTTGCCCATAACATTAAAGCGCTTTTTGATATTGCCTAAGTTTATTATGAGGTTTTGAAAAACAAAAATTATTATAAATGAAAATATTAACTATCATAATTAGTTTAATCGCTTTAGGTCTTATTGGGTTTAACCTAACACAGGTAAACTATGAAGCCCCTTTTGAAGGTCAAAGTATGGTTGCCATTATTACGATTGTAGCATCGCTTTGCGTGATACTTATGATGATGATTTTAAGAGTTTCTAAGCGTATTGAACAGAAAGTAAAGGGACACAAATAATATGTTTGATGCTTTAATAGTAGGTGGTGGTGCAGCAGGATTATCTTGCGCTTTAGTTTTAGGTTCTGCTGAAAACAAAGTTTTCGCTAAAGACAAGCATATTGGCATTATTACACATCAAAAAACATCACATTTACAAACCGCTCTTTTTAATAATGTTTTGGGATTTACTCCAGGAACAACTGGGGCATCTATTTTAGAAAGTGGCAAAGCGCAACTATCAAGCTTGTATCCTCATGTTGAACAAATTGACACAGAAAAAGTTTCAGAGCTATCTAAAATTCAAAATGGTTTTGAAATAAGAACGAACAAAAACATCTATAAAGCCAAAATTGTTGTAATTACTGTTGGTTACACAAATTTAATGCGGATAAAAGGTTTAGAGCAATATATTGAACCGCACCCTAGAGCAGCTATAGAAAAGGATCGTATTTGGCTAAAAAACACCAATCATTTAATTGAAGACAATTTATATGTTGCTGGAACTTTAGCTGGTTGGCGCAGTCAATTTGCAATCGCTTCAGGAAGTGGTGCGCATGTGGCTACCGATATTTTAACACTTTGGAATGGCGGGAAGAATACTAAGGTGCATGATAAAATTGAGTAATTATTAATTCTCATCACTCAACTTAATTACTTCATCAATCATAATATCACGTTGATTGAAAATTTCTTCAAAAGAACCTCCTCCATAAAGTTGGTCTGCCAAAGTAGCTTTTAAATATTGCTTAACCTCATCATGATATGCGACAAAAGTAATTTTAGAATCGGTTCTTACGTTTAAATAATCTTGAAATGCAAATACTAAATCATCATTAATTTCGAAAGAGTCAATAAAATCGCGTTTAGAAATACCATCATATAAATGTCTGTCTTTCTCTAACTCTTCAAAAACAAAATAACTAATAAAACCTCTGCGCTGTAAAAAGTTTAATGTTTCGTTGTGCATACTGTTATCTATAGGCACAAAAACATCCGGAATTATTCCACCTCCACCATAAACTACTTTTCCTTTTGGCGTTGTAAACTTTAATGAATCTGCAACTTGAATCTTTTCTGGATCTAATAATTCGCCGCTATCTAAACGCTCAAAATATTCATCATAGTAATCCTTATTTCCGTTTTTATAAGGACGTTGAATCGATCGTCCTGTTGGTGTGTAATATCGAGAAACTGTTAAACGCACTGCGCTACCATCGCCTAAATCCATTTCGCGTTGCACAAGTCCTTTACCATAAGAACGTCTCCCAACAATAATACCTTTATCGTTATCTTGCAAGGCACCTGCTACTATCTCGCTTGCAGATGCAGAATTCTCATCTATAAGCACGTAAATTTGTCCATCTTCAAAATCGCCTTTGCTTGTTGCAAAACTTTTTTCTATACTCCCTCGCTTATTTTTTGTAAAAAGAATAAGTTTATCATCTTCTAAAAACTCATCTACCATTTGCTCTGCAATTCCTAAAAAGCCACCAGGATTATCTCGTAAATCTAAAGCAACTTCTGTAGCACCTAGGTTCTGCAATTTATCTAATGCTTTTTTAAATTCCTTATAAGTAGATTCTGCAAATCTATTCACTTTTATGTAGCCTAACTTTTCAGTTAGCATATAAGCAGCATCTACACTTTTAATAGGAATTTTACCTCGCTTTACTGTAATATCTAAAAGTTCAGGCTCTCCTTTTCTGTAAACTTTTAATTTGACTTTAGAATTTAACGAGCCTTTTAACTTTTTTACTAATTCGCCATCTTGTAAGCTTGACCCATAAAGGGAATCGCCATCAGCCATAATAATTCTATCTCCACCTTTTATTCCTGCTTTTTCACTTGGCCCTCCTTCAATAGCTCTTATAACGGTAATAGTATCTTTATATGTGTAAAAACTAACTCCTATGCCTACAAAATCGCCTTTCATTTCCTCGGCTACACGCTCCATGTCTTCTTTAGGAATATAAACAGAATGCGGGTCAAGGTTATTTAAAATACCATTTACAGTAACATCTACTATACTATCTGTATTTATTTCGTCAACATAGTCGTAGTCGATATAATCTATAAGCCTATTAAGTTTGTCTTTTTTACTATTTGTAGAGAACAAACGATCAGGCGAGTCGGTAAAATTTAATTTTCCTCCAATGAAAACACCTGCTGCTATAGCAACAGATAAAACTAATGGCAAGTATTTTTTTTGATACGACATTAGGCTGTTAAATCTTCTATTTGTTCGAGTTCAATTCCAGCTTTTTCTAAAAACTTTAATCCAGAATTATCTTTATAGGCCTGATTGTAAACCACTTTTATAATACCCGCTTGGTGTATTAATTTACTACATTCTTTACACGGCGACATAGTAATATAAAGTGTTGCTCCTCTGCATGATTGTGTTGAGGATGCTACTTTTAAAATGGCATTAGCCTCAGCATGTAAAACGTACCATTTTGTATAGCCTTCATCATCTTCACAAAAATTTTCAAACCCTGATGGCGTTCCGTTGTATCCATCAGAAATAATCATTCTGTCTTTTACAATTAGTGCACCAACTTGTCTGCGTTTACAATACGATAATTTACCCCATTCTTCTGCAATTCTTAAGTAAGCCTTATCGTATTTAAGCTGTTTATTTTTTGGCATTAATTTGTTTTGATTATGATTTTACTCCTTATTATAGTAAAACCTATTAACGAATATAGTTGGTTCGTATTTTAATTACAACACAAGTTCGTTAAAGTTTTATGAAAGTTTTAAGATAGAAAGTCGCTGTTAAGTATCATAGGTATTACCAATCCGACTACTATTGCTGATATTACCATAATCCAATCACGCTTGGTAAATCTGAAGATAGTTTGTACCACATAACTTAAAAATAGCACTACAAACACTATAATTACCTGAGATAGTTCTATCCCCAAAGCGAATTCTAAAAGCAGTACTAACTTATTATCAGAATCGCCTAAAAGCATTTGAAATTCGCGTGCAAAACCCAGACCATGAATTAAACCAAAGGATAGTGTGGTTAAAAATAATACACCTACTTTTTCTTTTTGCGCACCTTTGCCAGCTGTAAATACATTAAAAAGTGCTGCAATTAAAATAGTAATTGGTATTAAAAATTCTACTACCTCGGCATTTACACTTACTACATTATAAGCTGCTAAAACAAGAGACAATGTGTGCCCAAGAGTAAACATTGACACCAATAGTAAAACGCGTTTCCAATCTTTAAAAACATACGGAATGGTCAGAACGATAAGAAATAAAACGTGGTCATAAGCATTAATGTCTAGAACGTGGTTAATTCCATATTCAACATTAAACCAAAAATTTTCAAGCATATTAATTATGATTTAGGGGTACACCCATTTAACTTTTAAATATAATTTTTTAGTTAGTTAAAATTGGCTTAGTCAAATATACGATTATTTATATTTTTCTCTTAATTGAGTTAGCATCTCTTTAGTAATGTCTTCTAAAGTAAATTGGTGTTTCCATTTCCAGTCTTGTCTTGCATAAGAATCATTTATACTTTTGGGCCAACTATTTGCAATATCTTGTCTGTAATCTGGATTGTAAATCATTTCAAAATCGGGAATATATTCCTTGATTGAATCTGCAACTTCTTTTGGTGTGAAACTTATGGCTGCTAAATTGTAAGAGGACCTTATTTTTATATCACTGCTATTTGCATTCATTATATCTACAGTTGCTTTAATGGCATCGTCCATAAACATCATTGGAAGTTTGGTATCTTCTTTTAAAAAGCATTCGTAAGCTTTATCTGTTATTGCTTTATGGTAAATTTCAACTGCATAATCTGTGGTTCCGCCACCTGGTAATGTCTTCCAACTAATAATTCCTGGATAGCGAATGCTTCTTACATCAACATTATACTTGTTAAAGTAGTACTCACACCAACGTTCACCAACTTGCTTGGTAATACCATAAACAGTTGTAGGCTCCATGGTAGTATATTGCGGTGTATATTTTGTGGGTGTAGTTGGCCCAAAAACTGCAATACTTGATGGCCAAAAAACCCTTTTTATAATTTTATCTTTTGCTAAGTTAAGTACATGAAATAGAGAAGACATATTTAAATCCCATGCTTTAATTGGATGTTTTTCGCCTGTAGCGCTTAACATAGCTGCCATTAAATAAACAGTATCTACATTATGTTTTTCAATACAAGTTTTAACACTATTATAATCTTGAGCATCTACAATTTCAAAATTACCTGCATTGGCTATTTCTAAATTACTGTAGTTAATATCGCTTGCCACTACATTTTCATGGCCATGAAACTCTCTTAATTTAAATGTTAATTCGGATCCTATTTGCCCACAAGCACCAATAATCAATATTTTATTACTCATTTAAAACACACATTGTAAAGATTCTTCAAAAATAACAAGATTTTATTGATAATAATTTATTTTAAAAGCTAAATATTCTTAACTTCATCTTCACATACTCAAACAAAAAATAATTGATTATTCTATATTTGTAGTTCTCGTTTTTAAATAAAATAACATGTATATAAAACCCTTGTTTATTTTTAGTTTTTTAATTCTATTTTACTCTTGTAAAAAGACTCAAGACCCTAATTTAGGTAATATAGTTGATGATAACACGAGCGGAGAAATTACTAAAAAAGACCTCACCGATTTAGATTTTATAGAATTTGCCTTGGATAGTAAAACTGAAAAATTAGTTACAGATTGGCAAGGTTATTTTGAATTACAAAACCTAATAACAAATGTTAAAAACGGAGATTTAAGTTTTTTTAATAATGAGAATAATGATGAAATAAAAGTTTTACTTGAAGATCTTAAATCTGGTGTTCCATTGGATGTAAAAAGTTCATCAACTTCAGCAAGAATTCTAGCTTTAGAAACAAAACTTTATAAACTTGAAAGTTTATCAACTATAGAAACAACTAACAAAAAAGAACTTGTTAATGGTATAAAAGAGTTTTTAGCTTCTTTTTCTAATTTAAATTTTCAAATGAACAAAAAAGTAGAAAAAGACAGTAGAGAAATAATAAAGCCTTAAACTGAATAATTTTTAATAAAAAAGACCTTTTCAGATTAATCTGAAAAGGTCTTTTTTATGTTTTACTATTTTAGTTTTTAGGTTGAGCCGCTTTAGCTTGTATCGCCTGTTTTTGTCTTAATAATTCATTTTTACTAATTTGAATTAAATTAAAATTAGGTGCCGTTTTTAAAGTAGCATCTAAAATATCTACAGCCATATCAATGTTGCCCTCCCTGTCCTTATTATATGTGGTTAATGCATCCAAATACATAAAAGCAGACTTTAAAGGTACTTCATATGGTGTTTGGGTTTCGTAAAACGCTTTTTTCATATCATCTTTAGAATTTGCTAAACCATAGGCAATATGCTTACTGGCTTCATCAAGCTTTTGAGTTTGTAAATTTAGTTCAGCTAGCTCATAAGCTACCATAGCATTTGGATTTCGCTTAAACATTTCTTCAAAATGCCCTATGGCTAATTCTAGTTGCTTTACAGATTTTAAAGACACCGCTTTTACTTCAACAGCAATATCAGAATCGTCTACTTTTCTTTCGTAGCCTATAGTATTTAAAGCTTGCACATATTTACCTTCAGACATGTACAAATAAGCCAAAGTATCTTTTCTGGCCTCAGATGGCGCCAATAAATTTAAATGTGTCATTCCATTTATAATGCCTTGAACATCACCTTGTAATTTCATTTGTTGGTAATATGCTTCAAAGTGTTTAACCAAATCTGTGTTTCCTTGTGCACTTAATTGGAAACTACTAATCAACAGAACCAACGCTAATAATTTTTTCATCATCTTATTTTCAATTTAAAGGGCTAAAACTATGAAAAATTAACATTTAATCTCTTAAAAGAATGCTAATTATTTCTCTTAGTCAATATTATGAGAGAAATATTCATTAAGGTTTACTTGTGTGTAGAAGTGAAAATTTTAGGAAAAAAGAAAAAAAATAAGTATATTTAAGATTACTAAATTTATAAGATTATGGGAATAAAGAGTTTTCAAGGTGCACGAAGGCAGCAAAATAATACTACAGATACTACTCCTTTTAAGGTTAGCGATTATATGACAACGAATTTAATTACGTTTACTCCTGACCAGACTATTGAAAGTGTTATGCAAGCCATTATTAAACATAGAATTTCTGGAGGCCCTGTTGTGAATGAAAAAAACGAACTAGTTGGTGTTATTTCTGAAGGTGATTGTATAAAACAAATAAGTGAGAGCCGTTATTACAATATGCCTATGCAAGACAAAACTATTGAAAAACATATGGCCGTAAATGTTGAAACCATTGATGGAAATATGAATATTTTTGATGCGGCAAACAAGTTTTTAAATGCTAAAAGACGTCGTTTCCCAATTATTGAAAACGGTAAACTCGTTGGGCAAATAAGCCAAAAAGATGTACTTAAAGCTGCTATGCAACTGAAAGGGCAAAATTGGAAATAAGTAAGTTTTTTTAATTGTTCTTTTTTAATTACTCACGTTTCACCAAAGCATAATAATCTCCTTCCAATGGCAGATAACCTTGATCGTAAACAAAGTAATAAATTGTGCCTGCCTTTGTGGTATATATACTTGTGAAATAATTAAAATCGAAACCTGCTTCAATTAATTTTGCACGCGATGTTTTTGTTTTCTGTTTCGGATTAAGGGTTTCTAAAATTCTGTAATTTTTTCGAAGTCTGTTATTTGTGTTTCGAATTAAATTTTTACTGTCCTTATTTACCCGATTATTGTAAGCATTTCTACAACCGTCTGAACAGAACTTTTTATCAATTCTTCCAACGATTTTATCGCCACATTCTAAACATTTTTTTTGTTCCATTATTTATTTTCAATTTTATACCAACGTAAATCTAATTTTTCTTTTTCAAAACAAAAATCTTCAACATAATGCAATCCAATTTTTAAAAGTACTTTGTGGGACGCTTGATTTCTCAACTCAGTAATACCATAAAGTTCTGGTAATTTTAAACTGTTAAATGCATAATCAACTGCTAGTTTTCCAGATTCGGTTGCATAACCTTTACCCCAAAACCGTTTAATTAATCGGTATCCAACATCATAAAATTTAGTATAGCCATTCATATTATATTCAGTATTTAATCTAATTCCAGACCAGCCAATAAACTCGCCTGATGATTTTTCTATTGCTGCCCAACGGCCAATACCTCTTTCTTCATATTGTTTGATTATATCATTAATTATTTTTAGAGACTCTTGTTTAGTTTTAACAGGTTTGTTTCCCAAATATCTATGAACTTCGGGGTCTGAATCTAATTCAAACATACCTTCTAAATCTGAAGGCCGTATCTCTCTTAAAATAAGTCGTTCTGTTTCTAAATGAAATTTCATGATTAAATAAAAAACAAATATACAAAACTCAATATTTATTCATTTACAAACGACTACAAACATTTACAAACGAATTTAAGCAAGTAATTACCGAATAAAATTTTGATGTGGTTACATCTTTGCAGTGTCGAAACATAAGAACTCGATAGTATTAACTGTTTAACGATAAAATTTAAAATTATGAACACACTTAGAAACAAAGTACAGTTGATTGGTAACCTAGGAAACAATCCAGAAATCATCAACTTAGAGTCAGGAAAAACTTTGGCAAAATTTAATATTGCTACAAATGAAAGTTACACCAATAATAAAGGTGAAAAAATTACAGATACGCAATGGCACAATGTAGTAGCTTGGGGTAAAACCGCTCAGATTATAGAAAAATATGTAAAAAAAGGTAAGGAAGTTGCTATTGGAGGAAAGTTAACCACTCGCAGTTATGATGACAAAGATGGAAACAAACGATACATCACTGAAATTGTTTGTGGCGAACTATTAATGTTAGGAAAATAAACCTTTTTTTGCCCAAAAAATATTTAAAAGGAGATGGTTTAAATAAAACTGTCTCCTTTATTCATTCTCAGAAATAACAAAAATTGAATAAATAAAAACTTATAAAAAAGTATTTTAATCTCTCTTTTTTTAATTATCCTCAATGAAAATTCGCTAAACACAAAAAATCAATAAAACTTCGATTAGTCTGCTCGCCTTAGTTTTTGCTTTAGTATTTTTATAGCTAATTTCCATTAGATTATATACATGTCTCTAGAACCAAAAATTACTCGATTTAATCAGAATGTTTTGTCAAAATACCAAATATACAACAGTATATTCATGACACTACCTTTTGATTCCGTAACAAAAACAGGAGTTTTACTACCTCTTTTCCATGAAACCTGTGAAAAAGGATTTAATAATGGAGACAACCCTACCACTATTGTTAATACTTTCTTTGAAAAATACCAAGCCAGACGAAATAAACAAAGTCAAATAAATCTCCTTTTTAGGTTTATTCAATATATTGAAAGGCAAGTTGTTTTATTTGATGCCATTGAAGATGCTTCTTTTTCTATTGTAAACAACATGGAAGGTGTAGGTACACTACGAAACTTAAAAGGCACTGCAAAGGCCGAAGGAAAAATAGAAGACTTAAAAGAATTTCTTGAAGAATTTAAAGTACGTATTGTTTTAACAGCGCATCCAACACAGTTTTACCCAGGGTCAGTTTTAGGTATTATCACAAATCTAACGGAGGCTATCAAAAAAAATGATCTAAACGGTATAAATGATTTATTTGGCCAATTAGGAAAAACTCCTTTCTTCAAACATAAAAAACCAACACCCTATCAAGAAGCAAAAAGCTTAATGTGGTATCTTGAGAATGTATTTTATAAAACCTTTGGTGATATTTACAACTACATCCAAACAAATATTTATGATGACGGAAAGAAACACAACGATATTATAAATATAGGATTTTGGCCAGGTGGAGACCGAGACGGAAACCCATTTGTAAAACCAGAAACCACACTAAAAGTAGCTAAAAAATTAAAAAAATCTATTCTAAAAAAGTATTACCAAGATTTAAGAGATTTAAGAAAGAAGCTAACCTTTAGAGGTGTTGAGGAACGCATTATTCGTCTTGAAACGATTATGTATGACTATAGCATAAACTTAAAAACAAAAAAAGCTATTAGTGCTAAAGAACTAAGAGCAGAACTTTTAGATATTAGAGATATTATTGTTGAACAACACCAATCGCTTTACGTAAGTGAAATTAACAATCTTATAAATAGAGTTCATCTTTTTGAATATAGATTTGCTTCTCTTGACATTAGGCAAGACAGCAGAATACACCACAGCGTATTTACAACTGTTATAGATCGTTTAATAGCAACAGGAAAATCGTCTTTTCCAGAAAACTATCATGATTTATCTGAGACTGAACAAATTGAAATCTTATCTAAAGCCACTGATGATATTGGAGATTTAGATACATTTGAAGATGAAATGGTTAGAAATACTTTGAAGACCATTGCCATCATAAAAGATATCCAGAAAAGTAATGGAGAGCGTGGTGCCAACCGATATATAATTAGTAATAATCAAACCGCACTTAATGTTATGCAACTATTTGCCATGTTAAAAATGGTAGCCTTTAAAGATGATTTAACGGTTGATGTTGCGCCTTTATTTGAGACTATTCCAGATTTAGAAAACGCTCCAGGTGTTATGGAACAGTTGTACCAAAACCCTGAATATATAGCACATTTAAGAGCTCGAGGAAGCAAACAACACATTATGCTTGGCTTCTCCGATGGAACAAAAGATGGTGGTTATTTAATGGCCAATTGGGGTATCTATAAAGCCAAAGAATTGTTAACTGAAATGTCTAGAAAATACGATATTACTGTTATATTCTTTGATGGTCGTGGAGGACCTCCTGCTCGTGGTGGTGGAAAAACACATAATTTCTACTCATCACTAGGCCCTACAATTGAAGATAAAGAAGTACAAATAACCATTCAAGGGCAAACCGTAAGTTCTAACTTTGGTACAAACGATTCTTCTCAATACAACCTAGAACAATTGATTAGTTCAGGTATTAAAAACAGAATTGACGGCGAAAAAAACCGTTTATCTGATGAGGACAGAACTGTAATGAATGACTTAGCTGAAACAAGTTACGAGACTTACAAAGACTTTAAAAGTCACGCCATGTTTATCCCATATTTAGAGCGCATGAGTACATTAAAATACTATGCAAAAACTAATATTGGCAGTAGACCTTCCAAACGAGGCACATCAGATAAATTAGTGTTTTCAGACTTAAGAGCCATTCCTTTTGTTGGTTCTTGGAGTCAATTAAAACAAAACGTTCCTGGTTTTTATGGTGTTGGTACTGCCTTAAAAGTATATGAAGATAATGGTGAATGGAATAAAGTAGAAAACCTTTATAACAACTCTAAATTCTTTAAAACTCTTTTAGAAAATAGTATGATGTCCTTAACAAAATCGTTTTTTGATTTGACAAAATACATGTCTGATGACAAAGAGTTTGGTGAATTTTGGAACATTATTTTTGAAGAATATCAAATTACAAAAAGGTTATTATTAAAGCTAACTGGCTACAGCGAATTAATGGAAAATGAACCATCAGGAAAAGCATCTATTGAAGTAAGAGAATCTATAGTTTTACCACTATTAACCATACAGCAATATGCCTTAAAAAAGGTTCAGGAATTTGAAAAAGCTGGCGTGCCAAATGACGACCCAGATAAATTAATTTATGAAAAAATAGTAACGCGTTCGTTATTTGGTAATATAAATGCTAGCAGAAATTCTGCTTAAACATAATTAAATATTCATTATCTTCATATCATTAACATGAAGATAATGAATACAATTATGAAGAATTTTTATTGCCTAATGATATTTACAATAATATCATTTTCTGTTTTAGGACAAACTTCCTTCTCAAAAGAAACCCAATCTTACATATTACATCAAAAGGGTATTTATGTTCTTCAAAATTTAACAATTATTGATGGCCTAGGGGTACAACCAAAAACCAATCAAGATATTTTAATTAATGGTGAAATCATAGAAGCCGTTGGCATTGATTTGCCAATTCCAGAAAACGCAACTGTAATTAATATGCAGGGTAAAAGTGCTATTCCTGGTATGGTTATGTTGCATGAACATCTTTTTTACCCTAAAGCAACCCCTGGCGGATTTGGTGTAAATCAAATGAGTTATTCCTTCCCAAAACTTTATTTAGCTGGAGGAGTTACAACCATGCGAACCGCAGGAAGCATAATGCCTCAAGCAGATGTTAATCTTAAAAAATTCATTATGAATGGTGAAACTCCCGGCCCGAAAATGGATGTCACTAGTCCGCACCTAGACAGAGAAGGTACTGGTATTTTAGAATTAGGTCCGTTTACATCAACTGAACAAGCAGTTAAAATGGTTGATTTTTATATAGAAATGGGAGTAACATCAATAAAAGTGTATAATTTTATTAGTAAAATTGACTTAAAAGCCATAGTTGACGCAGCCCACAAAAAAGGCGTAAAAGTAACGGGGCATTTATGCTCTATAACCTACAGGGAAGCTGCAGATATTGGTATAGATAATTTAGAGCATGGTTTTTTTGCAAGTAGTGATTTTATAATTGATAAAGAATCAGATGCGTGCGAGCCATTCAAACAATACAATTCCGTCAGAAAATTACCAGTAGACTCAAAAAAAATGACAGATCTTATAAATCATTTAGTCAATAAAAAAGTTGCTTTAACCTCTACAATTAATGTTTTTGAGCCTTATACAAATAGAGAGATTGTTCCTGGAGGCGGAATAGACGCCCTGTACCCAGAAGCAAAAGAAAAAGTATACAAGAGGTGGGCAAGCAAACAAGGTAAAGATTCTTTAGATTACGTGATTTTTAACAAATCAAAAAAATGGGAAAAAGCATTTTATGATGCTGGTGGCTTATTGGTTGCAGGTACAGATCCCACTTACGATGGTAGAATTATTGCAGGATACGCTAATATGAGGTTATTAGAATTATTTGTTGAAATGAACTTTACCATTCCTGAAGCTATAAAAATATGCACACTTAATGGAGCAAAATACTTGGAGCAGGACGCAACCATTGGCAGTATTGAAAAAAATAAAATTGCTGACATTGTTATTTTAAATGACGACATAAGTAAAGATATAAAAGCTATAAGAAGTATTGAAATGGTTTTTAGAAATGGAGTTGCCTATGAATCAAAAAAGTTATTTAAGGCTGCAAATGGTTTAGTTGGAATTAGATAAATATAAAAAAAGGATGTCTTGCTTTTAAGCAAGACATCCTTTTTTACTAAATAAAATTATTTATTATAATTTAATGCTCATTCAATCTAAAGTCTGGATAAGCATCCATACCATGCTCATGTGCATCTAAGCCTTCTAATTCTTCTCTTTCTGATACTCTAATACCAATAGTTTTCTTTAACGTAAAGAATATTAAGAAAGAAGATATTATACATATTGCAGCATAACAAAGTACTCCTATTAACTGCGCAGAAAATGTATGCTCTGGGTTTGTAGAAAAAATACCTACAGCTAGTGTTCCCCAAATACCACATATTAAATGTACTGCTATTGCTCCAACAGGATCGTCTAATCTTATTTTATCAATAAAAGCTACTGCAAAAACAATAAGTATACCCGCAATACCACCAATAATAATGGCACTCTCTGGAGTCATAACATCTGCTCCAGCAGTTATCCCTACTAAACCACCTAAAATACCATTTAAGAACATAGTTAAATCTAGGTTTTTATACATAATTGTAGATGTAACCATAGCTACAACACCACCTGCAGCTGCAGCTAAACAAGTAGTTACTAGAGTTAATGATGTTAATTCTGGATCTGCAGAAAGTACAGAACCTCCGTTAAATCCAAACCATCCTAACCAAAGTATTAAAACCCCTGCTGTTGCTAATGGTATACTGTGCCCAGGTATGGCTTGTGGCTTGCCTTCTTTATTAAATTTACCAATACGAGAACCAAGTAACCATACAGCTACTAAAGCTGCCCAACCACCTACTGAATGTACTAATGTAGAACCAGCAAAATCGTAGAATCCTAATTCATCTAAAAATCCGCCACCCCATTTCCATGAACCGGCTATTGGATAAATAACGCCAACATATATTACTGTAAAAATCATGAAAGCGCCTATTTTCATACGCTCTGCGACAGCTCCAGATACTATTGTTGCTGCTGTTGCTGCAAACATCCCTTGAAATAAGAAATCCGTCCACCACGTATAACCACCATCTGCATAGTCCGGAGTCATTCCATTTTCTGGAGGAGAAATACCAGGTACAATTGAACCAACATATCCGTTAAAATCTCCAGGATACATTAAATTAAAACCAATTAAATAATAAAGTAGAAGCCCTACAGTGATTATAAATATATTCTTGAATAAAATGTTTATTGTATTTTTCTGCCTAGTTAATCCAATTTCTAAAAATGCAAAACCTGTGTGCATGAAGAAAACTAGTGCTGTACAGATCATCATCCATACATTGTTTGTTGTTAATAATTCCATAATTAATTTTGTGTTTAGATGATTTTTATTTTAGTGTGTCTCCGCCTTTTTCTCCTGTTCGTATTCTATAACATTCTTGTACATCGGAAACAAAAATTTTACCATCTCCTACTTCACCAGTTCCTGCAGAACTAATAATTGTTTGAATCGTTTTTTCAGCAAAATCATCGTTTACAACAATAGAAAGATATCTACGCTGTATGTCGCTTGTACTATAAGAAACACCTCTGTAAACATGACCCTCTTTTTCGTTTCCTAAACCAGTAACATCCCAGTAAGAGAAAAAGTTTACGCCTACTTCGTGCAGCGCTTCTTTAACCACGCGGTATTTTGATTTTCTGATAATTGCTTCAATTTTTTTCATAATAAACCTTTGTTTTAATTGGTTAGCTTTTCAAAAATAAAAAAATATTAAAGTGACTTAGAATAATGTCTTATTAATAAAAAACTATTATTAGTTTATTAAAAAATATATAAAAAGGGTGCTTTTTTTTTATCAAAAGCACCCTTTTTCACTAAACTAAGTAATTAAGATTTTTCTACTTTTCTTATTCTTACTCTTCAATTTCTCTTTGTCTTTTACCTGGATATGCTAAAGCACCGTGCTCAGATAAATCAAGACCTTCAATTTCTACTTTTTCAGAAACTCTCAATCCTAGAGTTTTCTTAAGTATAAATAAGAATATAAATGATGTAGCTACAGCCCATATTGCATAAGCTAAAGTACCTATTAATTGCGCTACAAATTGAGCAGAACCACCACCGTTAAATAAACCGATACCAGCATCTCCATCAACTCCCCATAGACCGATAACTAAAGTACCCCAAGCACCAGCTACACCGTGCACAGAAAATGCACCTACAGCATCATCAATTTTAAGTTTTTTCTCAACAAAATCCATTGAGAAAACAACTATAATACCTCCTATGAAACCTGCAATTATAGCACCACCTTCAGTCATGTTTCCACAACCAGCAGTAATACTTACTAAACCAGCTAAAGCGCCATTTAAAGTCATATCTAAATTTGGTTTTTTATATTTAAACCACGATAAGAATAATGCGCCTAAAGCACCGGCAGAAGCTGCTAAGTTTGTTACTAAAACTACCATAGAAGCACCTGTAGCATCATCACCACCCCAAGCTAATTGAGATCCACCGTTGAATCCAAACCATCCAAACCAAAGGATGAATACACCTAGAGTAGCTAGTAATTTATTGTGTCCAGGAATATCAACAGCTTTACCATCAATATATTTACCTATTCTTGGCCCTACTAATGCAGCAGCAATTAAGGCTGCCCATCCACCAACAGCATGTACAACTGAAGAACCTGCAAAATCGATAAATTCGGCTGGCATGATACCATCAGTATCATTCAACCATCCACCGTTCCATTCCCATCCACCTGCGATTGGATAGATAAAAGCAGTTAAAACAACTGAGAATATAATATAAGTTGAGTATTTTGTTCTACCAGCAATAGCACCAGATACAATAGTTGCAGCTGTAGCACAGAAAACTGTTTGGAAGAATAAATCTGCAGGTCCTTGATTAAACATAAGACCACTCCATCCAATCCATCCACTAGCTGACTCACCATACATTAATGAGTATCCGATAAACCAGAATACTAATGATCCTACTGCTATATCTAGTAAGTTTTTCATGGCGATGTTTACCACGTTTTTAGAACGTGTCATCCCAGATTCTACTAATGTGAATCCTGCTTGCATTAAGAATACTAAGATACCTGAAATAAGCATCCAAAGCATTCCCATGTCGCCTTCAATAGCGGCGGTATCTTGAATTATAAGGGGCATGTTTAATAAAGACATATTTTATAATTTTAAATGGTTAGTAATTAATTAATCTTTTAGAGAATAAACCCGTTTTAATTAAAAAACGGGTTGTAATATTCTATTTATATTTAGAATGAGTAGATTGCGGCTAATACGAAAGAACCTAAGCTTTTAGTTCCAGCTAAATCATTATCGATAAACGCTTCCTCAGAAGCACTATCTAATCTGATTTCTGGCTTAATAGTCAAGTTATCTATTGCTAAGCTACCTGTTAAAGTAACAGCAAAAACAGAACCATCACCATCTGCATCATAACCTCCTATTGCTCCAACACCACCTTCAGTTTCAGTGAAATACTCACCTCTTAAACCGATTGTAAATGACTCAGAAGTAGCCAATTGTGGGTATAAAGCTGCACCTGCAAATGAACCTCCATCTTCAACATCTAAATAAGCAGCATTGATACCTAAGAAGAAATCATCAGATAAATCAAATCCACCTGTAAAATCAATCTCAGTAAAAGATGGGTCTAATAAGAAGTTTAAGAATTGTCCTGAGTATCCTAATTGAGCACCGAATGCATAATCTCCAGTTGAGTTAAACTCTGTTAAGTCAGTATCATTCATAACAGCTAACATTAAGCTAAAATCCTCAGAAATAGCAAAATCAGCTTTTAAACCTGTATGGCTAAATGGCCCATAAGAAAATAAGTAAGATGTACTGTAGTTGAAATTTGCAGTTGGAGAAATTACCTCATATCCTAAAAAAGTATTAAAGTTACCCATTGTTAATGTTACAGACTCACTTACATTCCAGTAAGCATATAATTGGTTTATTATGTTAGAAGATCTGTAAAACCCTCCTAATTGTGGAGAATTGAATACTGCATCAGCACCTCTTGGTCCAAATACTAAATCTGCAACAAACCCTACTTTTTCGCCTTCGTATCCTAATACTACATTAGCCATACCTAAAGCAAAACCAGGTAAGTTGGCAAAAGATGACCCGGGAGCAATAGCATTCTCATCATTAGGAGCAGTAAAATTTGCTCTATAATAAGCATCCACACTACCACTTACAGTAAATGTAGGCTTAGCTTCCTCTTCTTGTGCAAATAAGGCTGTTGCCATAAAAAGCATCGAAAGTGTAATTAATTTTTTCATCATGTTTAAATTTTAGTTATTAATTTTCTTTGGTTAATTAACTTATTGAGCAGCCAAAACTATATTAAAAAAGAATAACCCCCATAAAAAATAGGGGTATTTAGGTAACTTTTATCAATTTTCTAATTTTAACCCTATTTTTTTAGAGGTATTGTCAAAAATAATTGATTTTTTGATTTTTCAACAAACAGATTATTTGAATAATTGTTAGTATTTTCCATTTTTTACTGATACTTATACCATATATTAAATGTTCTATTAATATAAATTCATATATCCGCATTTATTGTTAAATTTTATGGATTGAATAATTATTAAAATATCAGTTTATTATTGATATATAATTAGTTTTATCTTCGCTTCGCTTCTAAAATCGAAATAATGAAATAGCCCTTATTGTAATTCAGTTTCTAGTGCATATCTTTACCTTTCGACTCAAGTTTTTAAACTAAAATTTGCTGATTATGCTGAAGAAACAAGGACTTTATTCCCCCGAATTTGAACACGAAAATTGTGGTGCAGGTTTTATCTGTAATTTAAAAGGAGAAAAAACCAATCAAATTATACATGACGCCCTAGAAATTCTCGTAAAACTAGAACATCGCGGTGGTGTAAGTGCCGATGGAAAAACTGGTGATGGTGCTGGTTTATTAATTGATATCCCTCATGATTATTTTAAACGTGTTAGTGGATTCCCAATACCAGAGCCTAGAGAGTATGCTGTAGGGATGGTTTTTTTACCAAAAGTTAGAAATCAATATCAATTTTGTAAAGACACTTTTGAAAAAGAAATTGAAGCACAAGGGCTAGCCGTTTTAGGTTGGAGAAAAGTACCTGTAGACTCTACGCAATTAGGCGAAATAGCTAAAGCTTCAGAACCTAATATAGAGCAACTCTTTGTTGGTAAAACAGACCCTATTGATGAAGATACTTTTAAAGCTAAATTATACGCTGCCAGAAAAATTACTGAACACGAAATAAGAAACTCTAAAATATCTGAAAGCTCTTATTTTTACTTACCGAGTTTATCAACTACCACTTTGATATATAAGGGTATAATTATGCCAGAAGATATTGGGCCTTATTATACCGATTTACAACAAATAGATTTAGTAACCCGCTTAGCATTAGTACATCAACGTTTCTCTACCAATACAATGCCTACTTGGGAATTAGCGCAACCATTCCGTTTTATGTGTCAAAATGGAGAAATTAATACGCTTCGAGGAAACGTAAGTAGAATGCGTGTTCGTGAAGAAATTATGAGGAGTGATGTTTTTGGTCCTCAAATAGATAGATTATTCCCAATTATTCTTCCAGGAAAATCAGATTCTGCTTCTATGGATATGGTTGTAGAATTATTAACTCATACTGGACGTTCATTACCAGAAATTATGATGATGATGATTCCTGAAGCTTGGGAAAAACACGCCACAATGTCTGAAGAGCGTAAAGCATTTTACGAATATAATGCCTGTATCATGGAGCCTTGGGATGGCCCTGCTTCAGTACCATTTACAGATGGTGATTATATAGGTGCGTTACTAGATAGAAACGGTTTAAGACCATCAAGATATACCGTTACAAAAAGCGGCAAATTAATTATGTCTTCAGAAATTGGTGTTGTAGATATCGAACCTGAAGATATTGAAAGTCATGGGCGTTTAGAACCAGGAAAAATGTTCTTAGTAGATATGAACAAAGGTCGCATCATCAAAGATGAAGAAATTAAAAGCAAAATTGTTTCTGAAAGACCTTATAGAGAATGGCTTAATAAAACAAGATTACATCTAAAAGATGTACCTTATAATAACGAAACCTGCCCTATAGAAACTATAGATATTAAAACAAGGCAGCGTTTGTTTAATTACACTTTCGAGGATATTCAAGAAGTTATAACACCAATGGCTATTGTTGGTAAAGAAGCTTTAGGGTCAATGGGAATTGACACACCTCTAGCCGTTTTATCTGATAGACCTCAGTTAATTTCAAACTATTTTAAACAATTATTTGCTCAAGTTACCAATCCGCCATTAGACGGAATTCGTGAAGAAATTGTAACCGATATTAGTTTGAATCTTGGTAAAGACAGAAATATTTTTAGTATTACCGAAAGACAGTGTAGAAAATTAAGAATACAAAATCCTGTTATTTCTAATGCCGATTTAGAAAAAATTAGAAGTATTTCTATAGAATCCTTTAAGGCAGAAACTATTGAAATATTGTACCCTAAAGCACAAGGACTTAATGGTTTGGAAGATGCGTTAGATGATATTGTTATTCAAGTTGAAAAAGCTTTAGAAAGAAAAACAAACATCATTATACTTTCTGACAGGGGCGTAAATCAAGATCTAGCTCCAATTCCTGCGTTATTAGCTTGTTCTTACGTAAATCATCAATTAAACCGTTTACGAAAGCGTTCTTATTTTGATATAATCATAGAATCTGCAGAGCCTCGCGAACCTCATCATTTTGCAACGCTTTTCGGTTATGGCGCAAGTGCCATTAACCCATATATGGTGAACGAAATTATTAGAATGCAAGTAAAAGAAGGTTTTATAACAGATATGGACGAGCAAAAAGCAGTCGATAACTTTAATAAAGCCATAGGAAAAGGTATTCTAAAAATAATGAACAAAATAGGAATCTCGACTTTACACTCATACAGAGGTTCTCAAATTTTCGAAATAGTTGGTTTCAATTCTCAATTTGTTGAAAAATATTTCCCATACACAGCTTCAAGAATTGAAGGTATTGGCTTATATGAAATTGAAAAAGAAATTGATCAGCGATATAAACAAGCATATCCAGACAGTTCTATTGACAAAAATTTAGGTTTAAATATTGGTGGTGATTATAGATGGAGGCGCAATGGCGAAAGGCATTTATTTAACCCAACAACAATTGCAAAACTTCAACAAGCTGTTAGATTAAGCGACCAAAAAAGTTACGACGTTTATTCTAAAGCCATAAATGAGCAATCTGAAAACTTAATGACTATTCGTGGTTTATTTGAGTTTGACAATTTAGACCCTATCCCAATTGATGAAGTAGAGCCTTGGACAGAAATTGTAAAAAAGTTTAAAACAGGTGCTATGTCTTACGGATCTATTTCTCGTGAAGCACATGAAAATTTAGCCATCGCCATGAATAGAATTGGAGGTAAATCTAATTCTGGTGAAGGTGGTGAAGACAGAAATCGTTTTCATCCAGATGTAAATGGAGATAGCCGTAATTCTGCAATAAAACAAGTAGCCTCAGGGCGTTTTGGTGTGACTTCGCATTATTTAACTAATGCAAGAGAGATTCAAATTAAAATGGCTCAAGGTGCAAAACCAGGAGAAGGTGGGCAATTACCAGGTTATAAAGTATTACCATGGATTGCTAATGCACGAAACTCGACGCCATTTGTTGGGTTAATCTCCCCACCACCACATCACGATATTTATTCGATTGAAGATTTAGCACAATTAATTTTCGATTTAAAAAATGCCAATCGTGATGCTAGAGTTAATGTAAAATTAGTATCTGAAGTTGGTGTAGGAACTATAGCTGCTGGTGTTGCCAAAGCTAAAGCAGATGTGGTTTTAATTTCTGGTTATGATGGTGGTACAGGAGCTTCTCCTTTAACGTCATTAAAACATGCAGGCTTACCATGGGAACTTGGCTTAGCAGAAGCACAACAAACTTTAGTTTTAAATAATCTAAGAAGCAGAATAGTTGTAGAGTGTGATGGACAATTAAAAACAGGTCGTGATGTTGCCATTGCTGCTTTATTAGGTGCAGAAGAATTTGGTTTTGCCACAGCTCCTCTAGTAGCTTCAGGTTGTATTATGATGCGTAAATGTCACTTAAACACTTGCCCCGTAGGTATTGCAACTCAAGATAAAGAGCTACGTAAAAACTTTAAAGGTACACCAGAACACGTTATTAATTTCTTCTACTATATCGCTGAAGAATTAAGAGGTATTATGGCACAATTAGGGTTTAGAACGTTATCTGAAATGGTTGGGCAAACTCATAAAATTAATGCGAATAATGCCATAAAACATTACAAAGCAAAAGGTTTAGATTTATCTAGTATTTTACACAGGCCAACTGCTTATAGAAGCATGACTGTTAAAAACACACAAAAGCAACAGCATGATTTAGAGAATGTTTTAGATTTTACCATATTAAAAGATTCTCATAGAGCGTTGTACAGAAAAGAACAAATGACGCTTAACTATCCTATAAAAAATACAAATAGAACTGTAGGAGCCATTGTAAGTAACGAGATTTCAAAAATATATGGCCACTTAGGATTACCAGAAAATACTCTTAATATAAACTTTACAGGATCTGCTGGACAGAGCTTTGGAGCTTTTGGAGCTTACGGTTTAACTTTTAAGCTTGAAGGAAACACCAATGATTATTTAGGAAAAGGGTTATCTGGAGCAAAACTTATTGTTAAAAAACCTGTAAAAGCCGATTTTATAGCTGAAGAAAATATTATAGTTGGTAATGTTTGTTTATTCGGAGCCGTTAATGGTGAAGCATATATAAATGGAATTGCAGGTGAACGTTTTGCCGTTAGAAACTCTGGTGCCACGGCTGTAGTGGAAGGTGTTGGAGACCATTGTTGTGAATATATGACAGGCGGAAAAGTTATTGTGTTAGGAAATACAGGTAGGAACTTCGCTGCTGGTATGAGTGGAGGTATTGCCTATGTTTACGATCCAGAAAATAAATTTGTAAACGGTTTATGTAATACAGAAACAATCGAATTTGAAGATATATTAGCAGAAGATGCTGCAGATTTAAAAAGCATTATTGAAAAACATGTGCTATACACAGATAGTAACAAAGGCAAAAAGTTATTAGCAGATTGGGATAAAAGCTTAAGTAACTTTGTAAGAGTTATGCCAACAGAATATAAACGTGCTTTGATACGTATTGAGACTGAAGAACCAATGGTAGAAGAATTAACAACAGCATAATGTCATGGGAAAAGTAACTGGATTTAAAGAATTTGAAAGACAAGATGAAAATTACACGCCTGTTGAAGACCGTGTAAAACACTACAAAGAATTTACTGTATCTCTTAGTGAGGAGGAAATAACAAAACAAGGTTCGCGTTGCATGGACTGTGGAATTCCTTTTTGTCATAGTGGTTGCCCATTAGGAAATCTAATCCCAGATTTCAATCACATGGTACATCAAGGTGAATGGCAAAAAGCATCATGGATATTGCATTCAACAAATAATTTCCCTGAATTTACAGGTCGTTTATGTCCTGCTCCCTGCGAGCAATCTTGTGTATTAGGTATTATTGAAGATCCCGTTTCTATTGAAAATATAGAAAAAAATATTGTTGAACGTGCTTTTAAAGAAGGTTGGATAAAACCTCAACCTCCAAAGGAAAGAACTGATAAAACCATTGCTGTTGTAGGTTCTGGTCCTGCTGGTTTAGCAGCAGCACAGCAACTTAATAGAGCTGGACATACAGTTACCGTTTTTGAACGTGATGACGAAATTGGAGGGCTACTACGATACGGTATTCCTAACTTTAAAATGGAAAAAGAAATAATAGATCGTCGTTTAGCTATTTTAGAAGCTGAAGGAATTACTTTTAAAACTAATGTTAATGTTGGTGTAAACTACGATACAGAAGATTTAAAAGCATTTGATGCCGTTGTGCTTTGTGGTGGAGCTACTGAAAGGCGAAGTCTACCAACTCCTGGTATTGATGCCGATGGCGTTGTTCAAGCCATGGACTTTTTAACACAACAAACAAAAGTATTGTTTGGTAAAAAAGTTGAAAATCAAATAATGGCAACTGATAAAAATGTTATTGTAATTGGTGGTGGTGATACAGGATCTGATTGTATTGGTACTTCAAACCGTCATGGAGCAAAATCTGTTGTTAATTTTGAAATTATGCCTAAACCACCAGGGCATCGTTCTCCAACTACACCCTGGCCTTATTGGCCATTGCAATTAAAAACATCATCTTCACATAAAGAAGGTGTTGAACGTAACTGGCTAATAAACACAAAAGAATTTGTTACTGATAATAATGGAAAATTAACTGCTTTAAAAACCGTTAATGTTGAATGGAAAATGGTTCCTGGAGAACGCCCACAACTTATAGAAATAGCTGGTACTGAAAAAACATGGCCATGCGATTTAGCGTTATTAGCACTAGGATTTACTGGTCCTGAAAGTACTCTAGCTGATAAACTAGGAATTAAAACAGATGCGCGTTCTAATTATAAAGCTGAATACGGTAAATACCAAACTAACATCCCTAATATATTTGCTGCTGGTGATATGCGTCGTGGACAATCATTAATTGTTTGGGCAATTTCTGAAGGTAGAGAAGCTGCTCGTCAAGTAGATTTATATTTAATGGGAAAATCTAATTTACCATCCAAGGATGTTTCTGGTGATTTAGTAGCTATGTAATTAATACAATATGAAAAATTCAAAAGATCCATTCGCTGAAATAAAGTGGATGGATCTTTTATTTATACGCTCTTTTTAATAATTAAGTTTAGGCTTTAGTTAAAAAAACAAAAAAATAAGTTTTTGCTAAATTTATTTTGTTTTGATGGATATTCTTACCCAACAGGTAAAAAAACACCTCGCCGTAAATTCTTGCTTTTTAACTGATTTATAGTTTTTATTTTAACTTAATTAATTAATATTAAAGCCCCTAAGATTTTAAATCATTTAATAGCCCGTTAACTTAAAATAACCATTGCTTAGCACAATGGAATTATTTTAAATTACTATTAACAACCAAACGAAATTTAAATGATTTTTCAAAAGAAATTAGTGCTTTTGTCGGCACTACTATTATCTTATTTTTTATCCGCACAAGACACCAATATTGATGTAAAATACAAAAGAAGTTCTCTTCATACACTAATGATTAGTGATCCTGAGCAAGAATACATTGATACTATTCAAAAAATATTTATTAATGCGCCTCTAATTGATAAATTTAATAATCATATTGTTAGTACTCGATTAGTTAACAAAACAGATTCCACTTTTGTTTATGTTACTCCTATAGCTAAAGAAGCAGATAAACCAAAAAAGAAAAGTTTACTTTCTAAGCTTAAAATTAAATCTGATGAAAAAACAGATGAACAAGCCCATAAACATTTAGCTATTCTTAATTACTTAAATTCTCATGCAATAGCTAAACAAATGATTGCAAAATGGTTTAATCGAGATAAAGATGGGCATTTTAATATGGACTTAATTGCTGAACGCGGATTTTACAATGCATCAGATTTGGACGTAAAAATTGCAAATAATAGTGAACGTGGTTCTGCATTATTAGCCGATGCAGGAGAAGCACTTATAAAAAATACTTTTGTAATTGTTAATGACTTTAAATATACTAACAAAGAAGAAGTAGCCACTAAAGCAAAAGGCATATTGTCAAGTATATCTAACACAGCTTCATTATTAGGAAAAGACAAATTAGCTAATACTTCTGCCTTGACATCTGAAGGTGTTGGAGTTGCTGGAAAAGGTTATATTATTAAAACAAAAGCTCATCTTTATAAACTAGTATGGACTGATGAAGTTGCTGCAATCTTTTACAATGATTTTTGGTCTGATATCAATACGCCTGATCCTGAAAAAGTTAAAGCTTTTGATGATACCAACATTTTTAAACTTGAATATATAGGCACAGAAACCTCTTGGGCTGATATACAAAGCACCTCCTTCTCTAAAAAAAACAACGCAGAGTTAATAAGTGTAGCTACAATAAGAGCTATTGATAACGTAATTGCAAAACTGCAAAGAGAATTTGAGGTTTTTAGAACCAAAACACCATTGATTAGCGGAGACCCAATAACAGCAAAAATTGGTTTAAAAGAAAATTTAGAAAAAGGAGATAAATACGAAGTATTAGAGCAAGTACTTAATAATGAAGGAGTAATTGAATATAAACGCTTAGGCATTATAAAAGTTGATAAAGATCTTATCTGGGATAATCGCTATAATGCCAATGAAGAAAACCCTTCAGATATAGAATATACAACTTTCAGTGGCCCAAAAAACAAATTTTATGCTGGCATGCTAATTAGACAAATTAATTAAATTCTTAAACAATAAATTATATGATACCAAAAACAAAAACATTAGTTCTACTTGTTCTATTTATAGCAACTAGTATTGTTGCCAATGCCCAATGGAAAAATGAAAAAGCAAATAAAGATACCCGAATTTGGCGTTATGACATTGAATGTGAAGGTATTGCAAAATTAGGCTCAAAACTTGTAAAGGTTTGGTCTTATTCTAAAAACCCAAAACATGCTATTTCTCATGCTATGAAAAATGCAGTACACGGCATAATATTCAAAGGATATGCGGGTGGCGGTCAAGGTTGTACATCTTTTAGTCCATTGGTAAAAGATGCTGAAACAGAAGGTAAATTTATCGAATTTTTTGATGCTTTTTTTGCTGACGGCGGAGAGTATCTCAAATATGTATCAGCTGCAACAGATGGGAACATAGCTCCTGGTGACCGTTTAAAAATAAGTAGAAGAGAATACAAAATTGGCGCTATAGTTAATGTTCAGGTTGATCAATTAAGGAAACGACTTGAAGCTAAAGGTATAGTAAGAAGTTTAACATCAGGATTTTAATCTAAAAATATAGAAATGAAAAAACAAATACAATTACACATTATCTGTTGCTTTTTTTTAATAACAACAATAGCTCTTGGTCAAGCTAAAAAACCAACACTTATGGTTGTGCCAAGTGATGCTTGGTGTATAAAAAATGGCTATGTTTTGAATTTTGATGATCAAGGGACTATGGTTCAAATACCTGATTATCAAAAAGCATTTCAAAATGATACTGATGTTCTTTTGGTTATTAGTCAAATTAATGGAATGATGGCAGATAGAGGTTTTCCACTAAAAAATATGGAATCTGCAATTAAAACTCTAAAATCTAATTCTGCCGAAGACAACCTTCGTACATCAAAAAATTCTGGAAGTGGTGTAACCGAAAGCCCTATTGATGCATTAAAAAAAGTAGCTAAAGCTGATATAATAATGCAATTAACTTGGGTAGTTAATAAAACAGGGCCTAAAAAATCCATTACTTTCAATCTTCAAGGCTTAGACGCCTACACCGATAAACAAATTGCTACAGCTGCAGGTACAGGTGCACCTTCTTTTTCTGCCGAAACACCTGTTTTATTATCTGAAGCAGTTTTAGCTCATATGGATAAATTTACTGAAAGGCTTCAAGCCCATTTTGATGATATGTTTGAAAATGGAAGAGAAGTTATAATCCGTATACAAAAATGGGATGACTGGGATGGTGATTTAGAAACCGAATTTGATGGAGAAGAACTTGGTTACATTATAGAAGATTGGTTAGCTGATAACACTGTAAAGGGAAGATTTAGTACAACTGATATGACTGAAAGTATGGCTTTATTTGAACAAGTAAGAATTCCGCTTTACAATGATAAGAATAGAGCAATTGATGCCAGAAGATATACTAATGGACTTAGTAAATTTTTAAAGAGCCCTCCTTACAACATTCCTAACAAATTAGTTATGAAAGGTTTAGGTAGAGCAACTATAATTTTAGGAGGAAAATAATTAAAAATAAAAAGATGAAAAAAATAATATACTGCTTAATATTTCTAAGTTCATTGACATTAGTAGCTCAAGACGATATTAATTATGACGGCATTTTTATAGGATCTTATATTCCATTACAAATGGAGTCCATTCCTCAATCTGCAAAAAAAATGCTTGAGAATAAATTAAATCAAATTATAACAAGTAAAGGAATTGGTAGTGATAGTTATAATTCTAGATTTATAATTACTCCAAACATCATAGTTTTAACTAAAGATGTTGTGCCTAGTGCACCGCCAAAAGTTGCTTTAAATTTAGAAGTTACTTTTTATATAGGCGATGGTATTGAAGGTACTTTGTTTACAAGTGAAACGGTATCAGCAAAAGGTGTAGGTACCAACGAAAATAAGGCATATATAGCAGCTATTAGACAATTAAAACCAAAAAGCCCCATTCTTCAAAGCTTTGTGAAAAATGGTAAAAAACGAGTTATTGAATATTACAATAACAATTGTGGTTTAGTTCTTAAAAAAGTTGATGCTTTAAGTGCTCAAAACAAATATGAAGAGGCTTTAGCTGCTTTAGCTGCTGTACCAGAAACAAGCTCTTGTTTTAATAAAATAAAAAACAAAATAAGTCCTATTTACATTAAAGCTATAAATGTAGGCTGCAAACGTAAATTAAATGAAGCAAGCAGTATATGGGCTGCAAATCAAGATTTAAATGCCGCTAATGAAGCTGGTGCTATTCTAGCTACCATTGAGCCACAAGCTTCTTGTTTCAGTGAAGTTAAAGCACTTTATCAAAACATTTCAGAACGTATTAAAGCTAAAGAGTTACTTGATAGAGATTGGCAGTACAAGCTTAGAGAATTGGATGTAGAAATATCAAGTATCCAAGCAGCAAGAGACGTAGGAGTAGCTTACGGTTTAAACCAACAACCTGCTTATAATATTAGAGGTTGGTATTAGAATAACTCAAAATAATAAATACAACTAATAATCAATAATTGAAATTATGAACATAAAATTATCTTTTTTAATAACAGCTTTACTTTTCGCATGTTATGTCAAAGCTCAGAATACAATTACGGTAGACAATTCTGTTGGTGCTAATGCCCAATATAGTGATTTACAAAGTGCTATTAGCGCAGCAAGTAATGGAGATATTATTTACGTACATGCTTCTGAGATTAATTATGGAGATATTACTATTGATAAATCTTTATCATTAATTGGATTCTCACATGGAGATACTGACAAGAAAACATTAATAGACGAAATTACGTTACTGGATAATGCTTCAAATACAAGAATATCAGGTTTCTTCATAACAAATGACCTAAACGCCAACAATAATACAGTAGAACTGAATAATATCATTATTGAAAACAATTTTTTTGAGGATGGTATTATTTACTCAGGTGATGCATATGCGGGCATAAATCAGATGATTATCAGAGGAAATATACTATATGGAATTGCCACAAGTACCTCAATATGGTCAAATTTTAAAAATACAATTATTTCGAATAATATAATCCGCAGATGGATTTATATAAAATTTCATGAGTCTGTAACAATTAAAAACAATATTTTTCTTGGCAGATATTATCCTGTAAATCAAGATTCTATTACTGGCGATTTAGAGGTTCAGAATTGTATTTTTTATGAATCATCAAGTTCATTAGTAAACATTGATTCATCAGGGGTATTATACCAAAATTGTTTAACTTATAACATAGGTTCTGGAAGTTATAATACCATAAATGGGACTAATAACCTTAACAATCAGAACCCGAATTTTGTAAGTGCTGATGATGCTTCTTATGATAGCACTGACGATTACAATTTACAAGCAGGTTCTCCAGCTATTGGTAATGGCGTAGGTGGTGTAGATATAGGAATATATGATGGTAGCGCCTTTACCTTCAATAATTTTGGTTACACAAATGGTATACCTACTGTAAAAATAACTGATATTACTGATAGAATAGCTCCTGGAGCAAACCTTAGTGTTACCATAAGTACCAATGCAAATTAATATGAAAAAGTTAATTCAATTGGTTTTTATTTTGGTTAGTTTCTTTGCTAAGTCACAGAATATAACCTCAGCCGAATATTTTTTTAATATTGACCCTGGAGTTGGAAACGGAACTACTTTAACAGTAAACAGTAATTCAGGAACACTATCTCAAACTTTCAACATACCTACCACTAGTATTACTGAAGGGTTTAACAGTATTTATATAAGAACGTATAACAGTGATAACAACTGGAGTTTATATGATAGACAAACCTTTTACCTAAAAAGCTTTGATACATTTACTATAACTGCTGCAGAATATTTTTTTAATACTGACCCTGGGGTTGGCAATGGAACTGCTTTGAGTATTGATACCAATTCTGGGCAATTAGCACAAATATTTTCAATTCCTACTACAAGTTTACCTGAGGGTTTTCATAGTTTTTATTTAAGAACTCAAGACAATGCTAATAATTGGAGTTTATATGATAGGCAAATTATTTACATTAAAGATTTTGATTTTACGCCTGATGAAGTAAATGCTGCAGAATATTTTATAGATACAGATCCTGGTATTGGAAATGGAACATCGATAGCATTTGGTAATCCATCATTAACTAATCAAACACTAAATATTGATTCAACTGGATTATCAGAAGGAGATCATATTTTTTATATTAGGGTACAAGACTCAAACGGAGATTGGTCTATTTACGATTCAGCTGGTTTTATTGTGGATTCAAATCTTAGTAACAATGATAGTTTGTTTAAACTTACCAAACTTTATCCTAATCCATTTTCCAATAGTTTAGTCATAGATACACCTAATAACATTCCTATTAATAAAATTAAAATTTACAATAATTTAGGACAAACTGTATATGAAAGTTCAGAAAACACTAAAATATTAAACCTTACTAATTTAAAATCTGGTATACATATTTTAAGTTTAGATACACCATTAGGTAACTCTTCATTTAAGATAGTTAAAATTTAAACTATTACCTACCATGTTGATAATAAAAAAATGCGAACCCAAAGGTTCGCATTTTTTTATGAATTTATTTTAAGTTTATTTGGCATTACGCATAAACTCTTCAGCCTTTTCAACCATGTTTTTACTTCCACAAATAAATGGTACACGCTGATGAAGCTCAGTAGGTTCTACATCCATAGTTCTCATAAATCCATCACTAGACTTTCCATTAGCTTGTTCTGCTAAAAAAGCTATAGGATTACATTCATATAACAAACGTAATTTTCCGTTTGGGTTTTTTGAACTTTGAGGATATAAATAAATCCCCCCTTTTATCATATTTCTATGAAAATCGGATACTAAAGATCCTATATATCTGGATGTGTAAGGTCTGTCATCTTCTTCTGCTTGACAATATTTTATATAATCTTTTACACCTTTAGGAAAATGAATATAGTTACCCTCATTTACAGAATAGATATTCCCGCTTTCTGGGAATTGCATTGCTGGATGAGACAGATAAAAAGATCCGATTGCTGGATTTAACGTAAAACCATTAACTCCATCTCCAGTGGTATACACTAACATGGTTGATGTCCCATAAACAACATAACCAGCAGCCACTTGTTCACTTCCTTTTTGTAAAAAATCTTCAAGAATAACTGGCGTTCCAACAGGGGTAACACGTCTGTATATAGAAAAAATGGTTCCAACTGAAACATTTACATCTATATTTGATGATCCATCTAAAGGATCAATTAATACAATATATTTATTTTGGTGATTTTCATCTTGACTATTTATAGCTATAAAATCATCTTCTTCTTCACTAGCAATTCCACAAACAATATTTCGTTTTGTAAGGGTCTGAATAAATTTTTCATTTGCGTAAACATCCAATTTTTGCTGATCTTCTCCTTGAATATTAGTATCACCAGCAGCTCCAATTATATCAACTAATCCAGCTTTATTAACTTCATGGTTTACCACTTTAGCTGCTAAACGAATGGAGTTTAAAAGACTTGACAGTTCGCCTGAGGAGTACTTAAATGAAGATTGATTTTCAATGATGAATTCTCCTAGAGTTTGCTTTTTATGAGCCATAAATAAATTTGTTTGTTTATACAAATATGCACAAATTTTAACAAACTACATCGTTTTCGCAGTAGATATGTACTGCTATGTATTTAACTTTAAAGTATCTTTGAAAAACATTAATATGGATTATGGATTTTACAATAAGACGTGCTGAAAAAAAGGATATGTTACATGTACATAAACTTATAAAACAATTAGCTGAGTTTGAAAAAGAAGGAGATGCTGTTGAGATAACAGTGAATGATTTAGAAAATGATGGTTTTAGAAAGAACCCTCAATTTGAATGTTTTGTAGCAGAAACTAACAATCAAATTGAAGGTATTGCTTTAGTTTATTTCAGATATTCTACCTGGAAAGGAAAAGTTTTACACTTAGAAGATTTAATTGTAAATAAAGCCATGAGAGGCACCGGAATTGGTACTGCGCTTTTAGATGAAGTAATAAAATATGGAAATGATATAGGAGTTAAACGTATTAATTGGGAAGTATTAGATTGGAACGAACCCGCAATTACTTTTTATGAAAAAAAAGGAGCTCATGTTAAGCGAGACTGGAACGTTGTGCATTTAAATGAGCAAGGAATTAAAGACTATATATCAAAATTATAATGCAAGTATTTAAATTTGGTGGAGCATCTGTAAAAGACGCTAGAGGTGTTAAAAACCTAGCTTCAGTTTTAAAAAAAGTTGGGCATTCAAAAACTCTTATTATAGTTTCTGCCATGGGTAAAACAACCAATGCTCTTGAATTCGTCGTTAAAAATTATTTTGAAAATAAAGGAGAATTACAAAGTTCTATTCAAGATATTATAAAATACCATAACGATATTCTTTTCGATTTATTCGAAAACGAAAGTCATCCTGCATTTAAAAAAGTTTCAAATTTATTTAATGAGTTAACTGCTTTTTTAAACTCAAATAAATCGCCAGATTATAATTTTGTTTACGACCAGACCATTGGTTTTGGCGAGCTAGTTTCAACTACTATAATTAGTGATTATTTAAATAGTATTCAATTAAAAAATGAATGGCTAGATGTTAGAGATTATATAAAAACAGATAATTATTATAGGCGTGCTAACGTAAACTGGGAAGACACTCAAAGTTTAATATCATCAAATTTCAATAAAAACACTTTAAATATTACTCAAGGATTTTTAGGTAGTGACACCAATAATTTTACAACAACACTTGGCAGAGAAGGAAGTGATTATACCGCAGCAATTTTTGCGTATTGCCTAAATGCTGAAAGCGTAACCATTTGGAAAGATGTACCTGGCGTTTTAAATGCAGACCCAAGATATTTTGAAAATGCGCAATTACTTAACAAAATATCATATAGAGAAGCAATTGAATTAGCCTTTTATGGTGCTTCTGTTATTCACCCTAAAACATTACAGCCGCTTCAAGGGAAAGAGATTCCACTTTTTGTAAAATCGTTTTTATATCCAGAAAACTCTGGAACTAAAATTGGTAAAAATGTTGCTTTAGAGCCTTTAATCCCGTGCTTTATTGTTAAGAAAAATCAGGTTTTAATTTCTCTATCATCATTAGATTTTTCATATATCGTTGAAGATAATATTAGTCATATTTTCAATCTTTTACACAAGTATAAAATGAAGGTTGATGTTATTCAAAATTCAGCTATTAGTTTTTCTGTTTGTGTAGATAATATTTTTAATAATTTAGATAAACTATTACATCATCTAAAAGCAAAATTTAAAGTAACATGTAATGAAAATGTTTCTTTATACACCATCAGGCATTATAACGATAAAGTTATAACTGAAATTGAAAGTGATAAAACCGTGTTACTAAAACAATTAACTCAAGAAACCGTTCAACTAGTAACTAAATAAACAATTTAGTACATTTACAATCATGACCAAACAACAAAATACCGGACTTGTAACAGCTAAAGAAGTTGCAAAAGCAATACAGCTAGACAAATACGGATTTATAGGCACATTTATTGGTTGGTTATTAATGAAATTGTTAAAAATATCTACGCTAAATAGAATTTATAAACGCAATAAACATCTAAACGAATTAGATTTTTTAAACGGTATTTTAGATGACTTTCAAATTAAATTTGAAATCCCAGATGAGGACCTAAAACGTTTACCAAAAGATGGCGCTTACATTACAATTTCCAATCATCCGTTGGGAGGTATAGATGGTATTCTACTTTTAAAGTTAATGCTTGAACAGCGAAAAGATTTTAAAATTATTGCTAATTTTTTACTACACCGTATTGAGCCTTTAAAGCCTTACATAATGCCTGTAAACCCTTTTGAAGACAGAAAAGATGTAAAGTCGAGCATTGCAGGATTTAAAAACTCTATTCTTCATTTAAGAGAAGGGCATCCACTTGGTATTTTCCCTGCTGGCGAAGTTTCTACTTATAGAGATGGCAAACTCGTAGTTGATAAACCTTGGGAAGAAGTCGCCATAAAACTGGTTAAAAAAGCTGAGGTCCCAGTAGTACCCATTTATTTTCATGCAAAGAATAGCAGGTTGTTTTATAAACTTTCAAAAATTAGCGACACTTTTAGAACAGCCAAACTACCATCAGAATTACTAACCCAAAAACGCCGTGTTATTAAAGTTAGAATTGGAAAACCTATTTCAGTTAGTGACCAAAAAGAACATGAAACTTTAGACGAATTTTCAGAATTCTTAAGACGAAAAACTTATATGCTATCTAATTCATTTGAGGATAAATCGAAAATATTAGATAATATATCATCAACTCTGAAAACGCCTAAAATACCTAAACGTATAGTTACACCAATAGATCGGGCAATTATGCAAAAGGAAATTGAAGTTTTGCATGAAGGTGATTTTAGATTATTAAAAAGTAAAAACTATGAGGTGTTTTTAGCGCCCGCTGAAAAAATTCCGAACATCCTCAGAGAAATTGGTAGACTCCGCGAAATAACCTTTAGAGAAGTTGGAGAAGGCACAAACGAAGCGATTGATTTAGACGCTTTCGATACGTATTACCACCACATGTTTTTATGGGATAGCGAAAGTAAACTAATTGCAGGCGCATACAGAATGGGATTAGGTTCAAAAATTTATGAACGCTACGGTATTGATGGTTTTTACTTACAAGACCTGTTTAGGTTTGAGCCTGAGCTCTACAAAATGATGAGCCAGTCTATCGAGATGGGGCGTGCTTTTATAATTAAAGAGTATCAGCAAAAACCCATGCCTTTATTTTTACTATGGAAAGGCATTGTACATACCACATTACGTTATCCAGAACATAAATATTTAATTGGTGGTGTAAGTATTAGTAATCAGTTTTCAAATTTCTCAAAATCTTTGATGATTGAGTTTATGAAATCTCATTATTACGACCCCTATATTGCCCAATATGTTCACCCTAAAAAAGAATTTAAAGTAAAACTTAAGGATGCCGATAAAGATTTTGTTTTCGATGAAACTGAAGCTGATTTAAATAAATTTGACAAATTTATAGATGAAATTGAACCGGGAGCTTTACGCTTACCTGTATTATTAAAAAAATACATAAAACAAAACGCAAGACTTGTAGCCTTTAATGTAGACCCTCTTTTTAATAATGCCGTAGATGGTTTAATGTATATTAAAATTGCCGACCTACCCGAAAGTACTGTAAGACCTGTAATGGAGGAGTTTCAAGCAGAATTAGAGCAAAAATTCATGAAAAGTAATGAAAGCTAAACATATTGTTTTTTTAGTTTCTTTTTTTACATCTATAGCTGGTATTTCGCAAACTTTTTCGGGTGTTGTTTTAGATTTCAAAACAAAAACTCCTATTGAATCTGCATCTATTTATTTTGATAACACTACTATAGGAACAACCACAAATGTGAATGGCGAGTTTTCTATTATATATTCTGAAGCTATAAAATCTGGTTTAGTTATTTCATATTTAGGTTATGAATCCAAAACAATTTTGGACTACAGACAGAAAAAAAATCAAACAGTTTATTTAAGACCTCAAAACAATGTACTAGATGAAGTTGTTATAAATGCAGATGATGGATTAACTAGAAGACAAAAACTAAGAATTTTTAGAAAAGAATTTTTAGGTCAGTCAAAATTTGGAAGATCTTGTAAAATTTTGAATGAAGATGCTCTAATTCTTCGTTATAATAAAAAAGAAAAACGATTAACAACTAGTGCAATCGAACCACTAGTTATTGAAAATAGACTCCTACAATATGTAATTCAATTTGACATTCAATCCTTTATCATAAAGTTTAATTATGTAGAGACTAAAAACAACATTTTTAATATTAAATCTTTAGTCTACACTGGTAATACTTTTTATAAAAACCTTGAGTCTTTCAAAGAAAAGAGAGTTGAAAAAAATAGACAAAAAGCATATGATGGTTCAGTTATGCAATTTATGAGAGCATTATATAATAAAGATTTACAAACAAATGATTATCAAATCTTTTACAAGCGTTTTAAAACAAACCCATGGGATCACTTTGAGGTACAACCAATTTTGAATGAATCTACTAAGCGTGTTTTATTAGATAAACCTGTTTCTATACTTCACAATAACAAAAATCAATCAAGAATCACATTCCTTAAGCCCTTTATAATTATTGATAAATATGGTAATTATTTTGATATAACTAGGGTATTGTTTTCGGGATATATGGGAAATCAACGTGTAGGGGATTTGCTGCCTATCGATTATGGATTGTAAAATAAAATTCGTTGATACAAGTCTATTTTTAATCTGAAAAACACTTTTTACGGAAAAACCGTAAATAATTAATATCTTTTAGATACAATGTGTATTTTTTTACAAAATAGTTTGCTTTTTCCTATTTTTTTTTTTTTACATTTATTGTGTTCAAAAGCAAAGTTTTGTTTTAGTCTATAATAAAATGATGTTTTTGGGCAAATGTTGCAACAAATCAGCGCTGATTATTTTTATGTCTCCCTTAAAACTAAAAAACAGCAAACTGGTTTAGGTTTTAGACTGCTCAAACTAAAAGATATAGACTACATTCATAGACTAAAATTTTTATAGACTGAACAATTATTTAGTTTAACCAACCAGTCATGCAAAAATTTGCTGGTTTAAAATTTAGAAATTATGAAGAAAAAGGTTTTATGCTTAATGGCTGCAGTTTTTTTAGTTGGAGGTTTCTCTAACATTTCTGCAGAATCCAAATTAATAGAAAAGACAATCGAAGAAGAAGATGGATGTGCTAGTGATTGTGTACAAGAAGCAAGAGATTTAGTTCTCCAAGCCGCTGAAGAAAATGAAGATGATATCTACATGGAAACATATATGGCGTTATACACTATATGTCTCAACCAAAACTGTTAATTTTTATCGGTAGAACCACTAACAAATCCTTTTTTAAAAAGGATTTGTTAGTTTTCAATTAAAAAAACAAACTATGAAACAAATTACAATATTAATTTTAATTCTTTCTTTTTTTGTAAAGGTGCAGAAAGTAAATAATGTTACCATAACATATACAATCAAACAAAAAACCATAGACCTTACCAAAATAAAAGAAAAGGCAAAAACTTCAGCAACTGCTCAAGAATTGATATGGCTTTATGAAGACGCAAATGATGTTGAAGCTACTTTAAAATTTACTGAAAATGAATCTATCTATAATGTTATAAAAAAATTAAAAAATGATGCCGAAAAGAAAGTAAACTTAACATATCATTACGCTGGTTCAAAAAACACATACTATTCTGATAAGAAAGAATTAATAAGGACTTCATCTGTTACTGGTGAGATGTTAAGGATAGTAGAAAGAAAAAATGAATGGGTCCTTACAAAAGAAACAAAAAAAATAGGGCAATTTAAATGTTACAAGGCAATACGTAAAAATAGTAAAAGTTCCTATAATGTAATAGCATGGTACGCTCCAGAGTTGCCATTCCCCTTTGGGCCGAGAGAATTTAATGGACTACCTGGTATTATATTAGAACTTGAATTTAAAAATTATATATTCTTCGCCAATAAAGTTGACTTGAACGATTTAGAGTTTGTTCCAATAGAAAAACCTTCAGAGGGTGAAAAAATAACCTATGAAGATTGGAAAAAAAGAACTAAGAATTTTTTCTATGATTAATATTTTGAGAAAATCGCTCTGGGTTTTTAGAAATATTATTTATGGTAAAATTAAAAATTATTTTATTGCTTTTTATTGTTGAATTTTCTTCTCACAGTCAGCAAATAAAAGTTTCTGGAAAAGTAACTGATTCTATTCGAAACCCATTAGTCTATGCGAGTTTACTCGCCATACCAAAAGGAGAGGATCAACAGATTGCTCATGCCATTACTTTGAATGATGGTTCATTTAAATTAGGATTAAGCAAAAATCAAAACTATGAGATAACTATAAGTTATTTAGGCTTTAAACCCCAAACCTTAACTATCTTAACTAAAGATCAAGATATAACTAAAAATTTTGTTTTAAAGGAAAACCTAAATCAATTAGATGAAGTTGTTTTAAACTACACACCTCCTATAACCGTAAAAAAAGATACTACTACCTATAATGTAGATGCTTTTGCTACTGGCGAAGAACGAAAATTACGCGAGGTTTTAAAAAAACTACCTGGGGTTGAAGTAGATAAAGCAGGAAATGTGAACGTTAATGGCAAAAAAGTAACCAAGGTATTGGTTGAAGACAAAACTTTTTTTACTGGCAACAGTAAACTAGCTGTAAATAATATCCCTGCCGATGCCGTTGATAAAATAGAAATCCTAGACAAATATAACGATGTTGCCATGTTAAAAGGCTTGCAAGACAACGACGATATGGCAATGAACATTAAGCTAAAAGAAAACAAGAAAAAATTTACTTTTGGTGATGTTGAGGTTGGCGTAGGTATTAAAGACCGTTATTTAATACATCCTAATTTATTTTATTACAGCCCAAAAACCAATGTGAACTTTATTGGCGATTTAAATAACCAAGGGATTAAAAGCTTCACTTTTAGAGATTATTTAGAGTTTGAAGGTGGTTTTGGCAAACTTATAAATGATGCAGGGAGCTATTTCAACTTATTTAATAGTGATTTTGCTCAGTTTTTAAATAATCAAGATTACACAGCAAATACCAACCAATTTGGGGCTTTAAACATTAGGCAATCTATCAATAGTGTAACAGATTTAAGTGGCTATATTATTAGCTCAAGAAGCAAAACTGAAACCGAAAGCAATACCTTAAATGAGTACCTAAATTTTAACACGCCTTTTACAGAAGATAGAACAGTAACAAATAATTTAAATAACTTTTTTACTATTGGTAAAATAACTTTAGAATACAATCCTAGTTATAATGAAGATCTTACCTATAACAGCTTTATAAAAGTAACTAATAATGATGGCGTTGGGTTTACAACAACTCTTAATCCCAGTCAAAACAATACCATTAATACACTCACAAATATTAAAGGAATAAACCTAAAACAAAATGTAAGCTACAGCAGAAAATTATCAAAAGACCATACTGCAACATTAGAAGCTACATATAATTTTCAAAATGATAAGCCTTTAACAGAATGGCTAACAAACAATCAAATTCTACAAGGATTAATTCCTTTGGTTGAAGATACTAATTATGCTATTTTTCAAACTAAAAAAGCCAAAGCCCATAATTTTAATGCCATTGTAAAAGATTATTGGGTGTTAAATAATTTTAACCACATCTATACTAGTGTTGGTATAAATATGGCTTTTAATAGTTTTTTTAATGAAGATTTACAAAGACTAACCAATGGAACAATTAATAATTTTAATTCAGCTGGTTTTGGTAACGATTTTAGTTATGATTTTATTGATACGTTTATTGGGTTAGAATATAAATTCCAAATAGGTATTGCCACATTTAAACCCATGCTATACTACCATTTTTATAATTGGAACACTAAACAATTTAACAACAGATTTTCAAATAATAAAGCGGTATTGTTACCCCAATTCAACACAAAAATTGAATTTAATACTAGTGAAAAGCTTAATCTTAAGTATAAGTTAAATGCTAGGTTTTCATCTATTAATAGATTAGCTAATAATTTCATACTAAATAGTTTTAATAGTGTATTTAAAGGTGATACAACCTTAGAAAATCAATTATACCACACCCTAACATTAAGCTACTACAAATTTAACTTATTCAAAAACTTAAACTTAAACGTTTTTACTAGCATAAATAAAAAAATAGAGCACTTTAAAAATGTAACACAATTACAAGGAATAGATCAATTTAATACGCAAATTTTATTTAATTTGCCAGAATATAGTTGGAGTACAAGTGGTAACATCTCTAAAAAGATAAACAAAATAAAATACAGTTTTAATAGCCGTTTTAACTACAATGATTTTTATCAAATTTTGAATGATGAAACCAATTTAAATATTTCAAAATCTATATCTTCAACTGTCAGCGCAGAAACCTTCTTTAAAAATTATCCTAATGTTGAATTAGGTTACACAAAAGATTTTAGCAATTACAAGTCTTTAGAAAATGTAACCAATTTTGAAAATGATAGGTTTTTTATAAACTTAGAATATGATTTTTTAAAGGATTTTATATTTAAAGCAGATTATAGTTTTGATGCTTATCAAAATAAAAGCAATGGCATAAAAAATACTTTTGATACTGCAAACACTTCGCTATTTTATCAAAAAGAAGATAGCCCTTGGGGTTTTGAGATTAATGCAACCAATCTTTTTGATGTGACCTTCAAACAACAAAATTCATTTAATAATTTTTTAATAAGTGATAGTAAAACTTTTATTCTTCCTAGAATTATTATGTTTAAACTCTCCTATAAATTATAGATTTTGCTAAGTAATACTAGAAAATACAAACTTCATCTCAGTAGCAATTTGTAAACTTCTTTTTAAATACGTTTCTATTTGTTGTGGTGTTCCATCAGATTTTTTTGGATCTTCATAAGTAATGGCAATACGTTTATCGCACCCAAAAACCATCGGACAACCTTTATCTGCAGAAGAGCAAGTCATAATCGCTGCAAACTCCGAAGTTGGATTAAAATCATCACTAAATTGTTTTGAAAACGCTATGATAGAAGGTTCATTTTCTGAAAACTTAATGCTATAAACAGGATTCTTTCCCTCAGAAAGCTTATTAATACTAAATCCTTGATTCGTTAAAGTTTCTCCAATTTTTGGGAACATAGCAGTGGCTTCAGTACCACCTGAATAACAAGATACATTATTAATATTATAATATGCTGCCATAGTTTGTGCCCAAATTTGTGACAAATGGCTACGACGCGAATTATGGGTGCAAATAAAATTTAAACGAATAGGTTTATCTGCCTCAATCTTACCTTTCAAGTAATCTATTAAAGGTTTAAGTATGTCTTTTCTTTGTTCTGAAATCTCATTTATTTCTAATGTTTTAATAGAGCTAGAAATAGTTTCAAATAAAATTGTATTATTCATATAATAATTTAGTTAGCAACAACCTGAACTTGGTGAGCAGCAAGATTCTAGTTTTTCTGCCACCTCAGTTGCTTTCTCTGGGACTCCACAAAGTTCTTTTGCTTTACAATCGGTTTTTTCAATGGCTAATTTAATAATTAAGTTTCCTTCATATAATTCAAAATCACTAACAAAAAGTTGAGCCGTATGAAAATTCGAATTACTATATTCGAATTTAACTTCAGAAGCTAAATCATACGTTTTTATTTTCCCTACTTTTTTGAGAATTGAGGAAGCTTTATAAACCGACATATAATCAGTTTTTCCCTTTTCTAGTGGACTTTCCCAAAGTTGAATAATCGTTTCATTCCAGGAATCACTTTGCGCTCCGCAATCTATAGAATCTACTGCAATGTGCTTTACTTCCGTGATATGATAATTTGCCCCCACTAACTCATTTGGTTTGTACTCAAACAAAAGTGATTTGTCCTTATTTTCTTCTAGTAGATTGAAAAATTCTTGTGTTTTCATTTTTATAAATTATATAATTAAATAACTTTTAAGCAAGTCTAAAAGAGAGATCTCATATTTGCTTCCATTAACAACAATTAGATTTTGTTTTATTGAAAAAGGCATTAAATTGTGATTGAAATTCTTGAAATCGTTCTACATTCAAACAATAGCAAATACTTTTTCCTTTAAAATTACCTTTAAGTAAACCCGCATTATTAATTACTTGTAAATGTTGTGATATTGTAGGTTGCGACAAACCAATTTCATCAACAATATCATTACAAATACAAGATTCTTGCTTACTTATATATTGTAAAATTGCAACGCGTGCAGGGTGCGCAAAAACTTTGGCTATACTAGCCATAGCATTTATGCTTTCAGAGTAAATATCTACTTTTGACGCCCCCATAGTTCTTGTTTAGAAGACAAAGATACTAATTAAAATGTGTTATTGCAATATTACGATATTGAAAGTATTAAAAAAACCAGAAATTGTAGCTTCTGGTTTGAATTTTATTTTAAAACCAAGGTTTCTTTCCTACTTGGTATGTATTGTAAAACTCCTCATCTGATTTTGTTAGATATATAATCCCTTCTATTAAAGACACAATACCCATTAAAGATGCAGCAATACCACATGTAACTACTCCTAATATTAATGTTATTACTAGCATTATAATACCTTCTTTGTTATAACCTAATATAAATTTATGAATTCCTAATGCACCCAATAATATTGCTAGAACTCCTGCTAGTATTTTTTTACTCTCTTGTGAGTTGAAGGTTTCTTTTGCACTATCAGCAAATTCTGAAGCTGTTTCTTTGGCCTCGTTTGCAAACTCTTTGGCCTTTTCTTTTGCTTCACCAGCAAATTCTCCAGCTTTATCGGCAGCTTTTTTTGCGCCTTCTTTTGCATCGCCTAACATTTCATTTAGATCGTCGCTTAAATTTTTTTCATCAGACATTTTAATAAATTTTTGGTTTGAATATAAAAGTAATAAAAAATTAAATTCACTACTAACTATATGTATACCAAATTAAAACAATGTTACTAATAAAAATAAAAATATCTACCTAAACAATAAAACAATACCACCAATGGCCGTAACTATTAAAATAAAACGCCTATAATTTAGATTGGAAATTAATTTAACTATAGTAACACCAACAAAAAAACCAATAACTACTGGCGGGATTAAAACCGAATTTAGCACCAAAGTTTCAACCGAAACGGTTTTCCAAACTAAAAAGTGAAATGGCAATTTAAAAACGTTAATAATAAAAAACAACCACGCTGCTGTACCTATAAATTCATTTTTAGGGAAACGCATGGCTAAAAAATAAATATTAGAAATAGGACCTGCTAAATTACCTATCATGGTTGTAAAACCTGCTAAGAAACCTGTTGTTCCTGCAAACCACTTATTAGTTGGCACTTTATTAGATTTTCTAATTTCTGTATAAAACATAATTAGAACAGAACCAATAATAATAATAGCCATAAGTCTTTTAAAAAGCATTTCTGAAACATCATTACCAATCCAAACGCCAACTAAAACGCCAACAATCATCCATGGTATTAGCTTTTTAATAATATGCCACTGCGCATGCCTATTGTAATAAATAACTGCAAAAATATCAGCACAAATGAGCATAGGAAGTAAAATTCCAGTGGATGCTTTTTCTCCAAAAACGAAGGCAAGAATAACCACAATAATAATGCCTATACCTTTAATTCCAGATTTAGATAAGCCCAAGAAAAAAACTGCAATACCAACAGCTATCCATTGTATTACAGTTAAACTATAAGATTGAAGTATTTCTAAATAAGTCAATAGCTATTCATTAAAAAACGAATTTACAAAAAAGCTTTATCTACAGGTTCCCAAAGCTCAATTTTGTTGCCGTCATTATCTAAAATCCACCCAAATTTTCCATATTCGTATTCTTCAACTTCACCAACAACAGTAACACCCTCTTCTTTTAAAACCTTAAGCAATTCATGTAAATTCTCTACACGATAATTAAACATAAAGTCCTTTTTTGATGGTTCGTAATATTTTGTGTCTTCAGGAAATGGACTCCATTGGGTTGAGCATTTATTTCCTTCATCATCTTTCCACCAAAAGGTACAACCATAATCGTCTGTGTTAAAACCTAAATGTTTTTTATACCAATCTTTTGAGGCTTTAGGATTTTTAGTTTTAAAAAACAAGCCTCCTATTCCTGTTACTCTATTTTTCATTTTTTGTTGATTTATTATACATGTTGGTCTATAAGAATGGTATTACCATCAGGATCATACATTACTATACTTGCTGGCCCAGAGGTGTTTTCATCTACTTCTCTTTCAATCTTAATGTCATTTTCTTTTAAATGTTTTTGAATGGTTCTAACATCATCAAAAGGTTCTACTTTATTAGCACTTTCATCCCAACCAGGGTTAAAGGTTAATATGTTTTGCTCAAACATACCTTGAAATAATCCAATAAGGGCGTTACCATTTTTCATAATCAGATAATTTTTTTCAATCTGTCCAGCGTAAACGCTAAAACCTAATGTTTCATAAAATTGTTTTGATGCGTGAATATCTTTAACACTTAGACTTGCTGAAAATGCTCCTAGTTTCATAATTTAAAGTTTTGGTTATTTATTTTTAATTGCTGTTTCATATATTTTAATCCACTCTTCTGCACTTACTTTTGCAGTTAATTCTCCAATTAAATCAAAAGGGATATCATCCATTCTTTTAAATCGAATACAACTTTTACCCATATCTAACTTATACTTACAACGTTTGACATATTCCGATGTAAACCAATCCATTAACTCTTTTTTTGAATAAAGTACCATACTGTAAACCGCTATAAAGTTTTTTTGAGATGCTAAATTCATAAAAGGTAATGGTAGCGTTGTATTACAATGATAACCATCTGGATACACAGAATGTGGAATAACATATCCAAGCATTCCATAACTCATTTGTTCTTCAATGCCATTGGGAAGATTATCTAAAATTTGTTGCCTTAATTTTGAAATGGCTTCTTTCCTGTCTTCAGGTAACTCATTTAAATATTCTTTTGGTGATGTAGCTTTTGATTGCATTATAAATTTATTTACGTTGAAGAATTAGTCCGGAAATTAAAGATATAATAAACCCTAGAATTATAACTGATGCAAACATCATTAAAGCCATAATAATAGGACTGCCGTAGTCTTCCATTTGCTGTTTTAATTCAGCAGTTTTAACTTTTACCTCTTCTACTGGTAATGTTTCTTCCATCTTTTTTACGGAATACTCTAAATACTCACTTGCAAAATCTGGATTTATTTGAGTGGTATATATGTAATCGAAAACTGCAACGCCAACGGCAGAAAATAATGCTATTAACATACCAATTCCAAGAGCTTTACCTAAGGATACTTTTCCATTATTTACTTTATCTCGGTAGTGTTTAATTCCAAAGTAAACAAACAATAGAGAGAGTATCATAGATGTGTAACCTATAAGTTCTCCGTAGTCATAATCTACTCCCATTCCTAAAAAGAAAGGCAGCCCAAAAAAAATAAAACCACTTATTAATGCATAAAGGCCATATTTAATTACAGTATTTTTCATAATTAATAGTATTTTGATTAGTTAACCAAAAGTAGTGTGGTAGGAAGAATTGAAGCTCATACTAAAGTACTAAATTGCTAATACTTTAGTTGTAAAGCTAATAAATTAAATGATATTGAGGTTTTTAGAAATTTGAATAGCCTGAGTACGTCGTTTAGCATTTAACTTAACCAAAAGGTTAGAAACATGAGTTTTTATGGTACTTTCCGAAACAAATAATTTCTCTGCTATTTCTTGATTTGATAATCCTAGAGCGACTTCTTTCAAAACTTCATACTCTCGTTTACTCAAACCTAAGTCTTCAATTTTTTGAAAATCTATTGTATGGTTAGCGGTTCTATTTTGCTTTTTAGTTTTCCTATTTATAAATATCCCAATCGCTAGAAAAACTATAGCGACTAAAGCCAATATATATTCTATTTGTAAATCGCCACTAATTAAAGTGTATTTACTAAATTGAAATAGAAGTAGTAGTGCTAAAATAAGCAGTGAAAAAACGAAAACGGTTTTTTTCATGCTTTAAAATTAACAAAATTTAGCTTTTATTTTATCAACTATAGTTTGTGCCAGTTTTTCTTTGCTTTCAATAGTCCAACCTGCTACATGTGGCGATAATAAAACATTTTTTGAATTTATTAGATATTGAAATGCTTCTGGCAATTCTGAAGAAAACAAAGTTTCAAAAGATGCTTTTTCATATTCTAACACATCAAGTCCGGCTCCTAAAACTTTACCTGATTTTAATGCTGAAACTAAATCTTGAGTAACCACACTTTTACCTCTCGCAGTATTCAATAACCAAAAAGGCTTTTTAATTTGATTGATAAATGACTCATTAATCATATTTAAAGTTAATGCTGTTTGAGGTGTATGCAAACTCACCACATCTACTTTTTCTTGAAATTCTGATAGTGATACTTGTTTAGCATTAGCATCGCCAACATTATCCTTTATGTCGTAACAAAGTACCTCAACATCAAAACCTTTAAGTTTTTTAGCAAAAGCTTTTCCCATGTTTCCATAACCAATAAGCCCCACTATTTTTCCGTCTAATTCTATACCTCGATTATCTTCTCTTAGCCATTTACCAGCTCGAACTTCTGCATCAGCTTTGTTTAGTTTATTAAAAAGTGACAATAGCATCCCCAAAGTATGTTCTCCAACTGCATTTCTATTACCTTCTGGTGCAGAAATTAAATAAACACCTTTTTTATTGGCATAATTACAATCTATATTTTCCAAACCAGCACCAACACGACCTATAAATTTCAAGTTTTTTGCAGCGTCTAGAAATTGTTTATCTATAGTAAAACGGCTCCTTATTATAAAACCATCATATTCATGTATTTTAGCTTCAATCTCCTCTTTTGAAGATGTATAATCTTCATCATTAATAAAACCCAGAACGTTTAATTGATTTATTAATAAATCGTGGTTGCTATCTAAATGTAATATCTTCATTTAAATTTTCGGGTAATATGTTTGTGTCTTTTCATGCTCCACATTTCCTGTATGTGCTGTACTCAATTTTTCAAAAAGCAATACATGAACTTCCTCATCATTTTTTGTACACGGATTGTGTTCTACACCTTTGGGAACAACTATAATTTCTCCTTCATTAACCACCTCAGTTCTATCTCTAAACTGCATGTGCAATGTGCCTTTTATAACTTGAAACAATTCATCTTCTTCTTCATGACTGTGCCACACAAACTCACCTTTTAATTTGGCTAAAATAACCTGCATATTATCTACAATTGCAATTTGATGCGGATGCCAATTCTTACTAAATTTAGATAGTTTCTCTTTGATATTAATTGAATTCATATTACAAAATTACGAAGTTTAGTGTTATAGATTACTGATGAAATTCTTTTATGTGAAACACAAGTAAAATAATATACTGAAGAATAAAGCCCTATAATAATTATCAATAAACTAAATACCTAAAATCATTTTGGCTATCCAGAAATAAAGTAAAATTCCTAAAATATCATTGCTAGTTGTTATAAACGGACCTGTTGCAATAGCCGGATCTATACCACGTTTATTAAGAAATAATGGAACAAATGTGCCTATAAGTCCTGCCACAATTATTACAGCTACGAGTGATACTGAAATGGCTAGTGCAGTATTTATTTCGCCTTTAAAAGCCCAAACAAAAAAGAATAAAAATAGTGCAAGAATAGCACCATTTAATGCTGCTAATAACATTTCTTTTAACAAACGACTATTTACACTCCCTCGTACATCGTCATTGGCTAAACCTTGCACAATTATCGCACTAGATTGTACCCCAACATTACCAGCCATGGCTGCTATTAATGGTGTAAAAAAGAATAATATAACAGCCTTACCTGTAAAAAGCCCTTCGAAACCTTCCATGATTAAAAATGCGCCTATACCACCTACAAGCCCTAAAAATAACCACGGTAAACGTGCACGGGTAAGTTGCAAAATACTGTCATCAGCTTCTACATCTCCCGTAATACCTGCAGCCATTTGGTAATCTTTATCAGCTTCTTCTTTTAGTACGTCTACAATATCATCAATAGTAATTCTACCTAAGAGTACTTTATTATCGTCACTTTCAATAACTGGTATGGCTTCTAAATCATATTTTGCCATGATTCTCGCTACTTCTTCGGGTTTTTCATTAACATTTACATAATCCACATTAACCTTAACAAGGTCTGATATTTTTTGGTCACTTTTAGCAACAATTAAATCTTTTAAGGAGAGTCTCCCTATCAATTTTTCTTCTTTATTTACTACGTAAATGGAATGCACCCGAGTTACTTCTTTGGCTTGACCACGAATTCTGCGCATACAACCAGCAACCGTCCATGTTTCATAAACTTTAACGAGCTCTTTTGCCATTAGTCCTCCTGCAGTATCTTCATCATAGGCTAAAAGCTCAGTAATTTCTGCTTTATGTTCTTCATCTTCAATTTGAGCTATTACTGCTTGCTGACGTTCTTCAGATAATTCTGCAATAATATCTGCTGCATCATCGGTATCTAATTCTTCAACTTCTTCGGCAATCTCTTTGGCAGAAAGATTTTTTAAAACTTTTTCTCGATTGTCTTCATCCATCTCCATAAGGATATCTGAAGTCGTATGGGAGTCTAAAAGTTTAATAACATATACAGCCTCTTCTAGATTTAATTCATCTAAAATTTCGGCAATATCAGCGTAATGAAACTCATCTAATAGCGTTTTGAGTTCTGTATCATTTTCTTGTTCGATAAATAACTCAACTTTCTCAATGAGTTCATCAGTTAATTGAAATTGTATGTTTTCGCTTTCTTCTGACATGAGATTTCTCGTCGTTGCACTCTATGGAAATAACAAAAAGGTTTTATTTGTCTTTTTCAATTAATTGTGTAAGCTCAATAAAGGCTTCAACAGTTAATTGTTCTGGACGTTTGCCAAATATACTATTTGCTTTTAAATTATCAGATAAATTGAATGTTTTTAAACTGTTACGAAGTGTTTTTCTACGTTGTTGAAAAGCTGCTTTAACTACTTTAAAAAAGAATTTTTCATCGCAGGGTAATGAATAATTTTCTTTTCTGGTAAGCCTAAGAACACCAGAATCTACTTTTGGCGGAGGATTAAAAACGTTTGGTGATACTGTGAATAAATACTCTGCTTTATAAAAAGCTTGGGTTAAAACTGAAAGAATACCATAAACCTTACTGCCTTCTTTAGAGCAAATACGTTTTGCAACTTCTTTTTGAAACATCCCTGAAAATTCAGGAATTTGGTTACGCATTTCTAGGGTTTTAAAAACTATTTGAGTTGAAATATTATAAGGAAAGTTGCCTATTATAGCAAAGGGTTTTTCTTGAAATACTTCGTTTAAATCGTATTTTAAAAAATCTTTTTCTATTATTCTTGGTGCTAAATTTAAATAGTTAGATTGAAGATATTCAACTGATTCGGTATCAATTTCGATGACATAAGTTACAACGTCTTTTTTGAGTAAATACTTTGTAAGCACACCCATACCCGGACCAATCTCTAAAACATTTTTATAGTTGTTTAAAGTAAGCGTATTGGCAATTTTTTCTGCCACAGATTCATCATTTAGAAAATGTTGCCCTAAATGTTTCTTTGCTTTTACTTGGTTCTGGTTTGATTTATTTAACACAAGTTATAGATACTTTTGAGGTCATTTAATATTATTTAAAATTCACAGTATATTCATCAACAATTTGAAGTTCTGTTCTAAAAGCTAACATTTTATCTGCAAACTTTTTCATACCATCAGTTCTTAGCTTTTCAGCATCTTCTTTATAATAAGCATCTAAAGCTTCTCGGGAATAAGATCGGTATTGAATAGAGTATGTTACGCCTCCCATATCTTCTTCTACTAAAACTTGAGATAAGGTTGCTTTTTCAAATTTACCCGTACCTAAAACTTGTGGGATGTGTTCTTTTATCCAAACTAGCCATTCATCATGTATGGATTCATCTATGTTTACTGTTACGTTGTATATAATCATAATTAATTTATAGCATCGCCTCTTAAAGCTCTATATCGTTTTCTGGCATCAACAAAATAAATACTATCTGCATAGTTAAAAATAATTTGCTCGTATAAAGTTTTTGCTTTTTCGGGTTGGTTAAAATAATTCTCAAATAATTTTGCTAGCATAAAATGAGCATCATCTATTAAAATACCTTCTCTATAATTTGCCATTATAGATTCGTAATTGGATTTAGCTTTTTCAAACTCTTTTTTACTTTCAAATAATTTTGCTTGTTTGTATAATGTTTGGGCTATTATAGGCTCTGTTTTATGTTCTTTTAAAATAGTACTTAACACATTTATAGCGTCGTTATTTCTATTTTGAAATGCCAATAAATCTGCTTTTGCGTATAACTTTAAGGCTGTTTGTAATGAATCTTCGTATTTATTATCAGTTATTAAAAGCTTTAAAGCCAATGCGTCATTAGCAATAAGCTGTGATGTTGAAGCCTTTAAAATTTTAAGCTGTGATTCTGCCCACTTAAAATCGCCTTTATAATAACTTGTTTTTGCAACTTTGTAGCGTGCCTCTTGAGATATGGTACTATTTTTTAAATTACGTTGAATTTGCGTGTAATAAATTAGTGCCTGATTAAATTTTTCTTGCAAAACTAAAATATCTCCTAGCTCTAATTTAACCTTAGCTTTTTGTAATTCAGTTAATGGTAATTTTAATGTTTCTTCTAAAAAAGTTGTTGCATCATTAGTCTTATTTAGATAAAAAGCTAAAAAATGAGCATACGAAATTTGTAAGTTTAACGTTTGTGAAAACGTTCCAAACTCTTTAAATAATTCTAAATATTTAGAATTAATATTATTATAATTTTCTTTTAAACCTTCTTTTGTTTCTAGTTGAAGTAAACTGTAATGAGCATTTAATAGTGTGTCTAAATCTTGAGCTGTTTCAATAATAAATGTGTAGATAGTTTTGGCTATATCGTTATCATTCTCATTTGATGCGATAGTTGCTAAGTCTTCAATTCTTGTTAGGCTTTCAGGTCGTCTGTTATAAATCGCTTTTTCTTGAGTAAACGCTTTTTTAAAGTCTTTTTGTTGAATAAATAACCAACTTAACATTTCATTCCATATCAAATTAGGTTCTTGCTGAATCTTCTTTAAAAGAATTTTACGCAACAAAATATTATTTTCGTTATCGTTATTCTCACTAATAAAGTCGTTAATATAGCGTTTAATATTTCCTAGTGAAACAGGATTAGACTGAACAAAATTCATATAACCCACAAACATCTTTTCCATATCGCCTTTTTCACCATATAATTGAGCTAATTGTAAATTAAAATTATAATCTGGTTTGAGTAGCATCGCCTTTTCGTAGGCAATAATAGCTTTATCTAAAAGTGAATGGTTTTGAAAGTTTCTCGCTACTGAAAACACATTACTAGGGTTCTCATCTATACTTGCAAGTGCTTTATTGTAATTTAAAGTTGCATTTTCAACATCATTTTTTAACTGATAATTATAACCCAACTCAACCATAAAAGCTGGATACTTAATACGTTGCAATAGTTTTAGCAAAAATGCTTCAGACTCATCATATTGTTCTAATTGCTGATGCGAAATAATTATTTTATCAATGTAAGATAGATTTGAAGGTGATTTATCGTGTAACTTTTTGTATTCCAATAAGGCTTTTTCAAAATCTGAATTTATAAAATATTCTTTAGCAAGAACATCATCTTGAGCAAAAACACTGGTAGATATAAAAAGGGATAAAACAAAAAGAAATCTCATGTTGTAAATATAACAATTGTGCTTTTTAGATATTGTAAATATTATGATAAAAAAATGCCCGAATAAAATTCGGGCACTAACCAACCAAAATAAATGTTCTATTAACTAACCGTTAATTTCAAAAACTTTGTAATACTCGATTGGGGACAGTCTTTAAATTTTCGACTTAACGAAACGGACTATTTTTCTAACCTTGATATTACTTATCTTGGAATTTTATTGAAACTATTTTCCTGCAATAGCTGTTGTTTTATTTTCAGATTTTGAAATCTCGAAATCTGAAAATAAAACTTTACTAGCAAAGAAAATTAGGGCAATTAAAAGTAAAATGCGTTTAACATTTTTCATGGTAGGTTAAGTTTAAGTTTTTTGGTTACGCTAACTTCAAAAATATATTGTGAAATACAAAAGAAATACAAGCAAAATCGTTAAACAACCTTTATTTTACGCATTTAATCGATTTAAAAACAAAAAATCCTACAAATTTGTAGGATTTTTTGTTTTTAAATTTTATCTGTTTTTTTAATTTATTATGCTAAATCCTGTGTAAGGCTGAAGTACATCTGGGATTAAAATTCCATGTTCTGTTTGGTAATTTTCTAAAATACCTGCAAGTACTCTTGGTAAGGCCAAAGCACTTCCATTTAGCGTATGTGCTAATTCGTTTTTACCTTCAGTGTTTTTAAATCGGAGTTTTAATCGGTTTGCTTGAAACGTTTCAAAATTAGATACAGAAGAAATTTCTAACCATCTATCTTGAGCTGTAGAAAACACCTCAAAATCATAAGTTAACGCTGAAGCAAAAGATGTATCGCCTCCACATAATCTTAAAATCCTGTATGGTAATTTTAATTCTTTTAAAATATCTTTTACATGGTTAACCATACCATCTAAAGCAGCGTATGAATTACTTGGGTGTTCCACTCTAATAATTTCTACTTTATCAAACTGATGTAATCTATTTAAACCTCTTACATGTGCTCCATAACTCCCTGCTTCTCTTCTAAAACATGGGGTATAACCTGTTATACCTATTGGTAAATCACTTTCGTTAAGTAATGTATCTCTAAAAATATTTGTTCCAGGCACTTCGGCAGTTGGTATTAAGTATAAATTATCTTCCGTAACATGATACATTTGCCCTTCCTTATCTGGAAGTTGACCCGTTCCAATACCTGAAGCTTCATTAATTAAAAGTGGCAATTGATATTCTGTATAACCGGCTGCTGTATTTTTATCTAAAAAATAGGTTATTAATGCCCGTTGCAATTTAGCGCCTTTACCTTTGTAAACAGGGAATCCTGCTCCAGTAATTTTATTACCAAGCTCAAAATCAATAATATCATATTTCTTAGCGAGTTCCCAATGTGGTAAAGCATTTTTGTGTAAAACAGGTACATCTCCTTCTTTATAAATCTCCTCATTATCCTCTTCTGAATTTCCTCTAGGAACGATTTCATTTGGAATATTTGGTATCTTATAAAGCAATTCGGTTAAAGCTTCTACAGTATCATTAAGTTTTTCAGACAGTTCTTTGGAACTCTCTTTTAAAAGGCTTGTTTTTTCTTTTAAAAGGTTAGCCTTTTGAGCTTCCCCAGATTTATACAAATTCCCTATTTCTTTTGACAAAGCATTTGATTCTGCCAAGGTATTATCAAGCTCTGTTTGGATACTTTTTCTATCTTCATCAAGCTTAATTACCTCATCGATCATGTTAGTTGCATCGATATTTCTTTTTTCTAATCGTGCAATTACCAAATCTTTATGTTCTTTAATAAAAGATACTTGTAACATCTGTTAAAAATTTAAGCAACAAATTTAGGCAATTACTAATATATTTACTCTTGTTTTGAGGGTAAAATCCAATTACTGTGTTTAAAATAATGCCATTCAACATTAGCCAAATCTATTTCAGAATTTATTAGCTTCTTATACGGTTTACCATTCACACTAAGATTACATTTAACAAATACTGATATATCTTCTCCTTTAGATTGATACTCTTTTTTTAAATATTGAGAAAATTGCCATATGGCATCTGGTTTTGAAGCTGCTAAACGTTGCTGCTTTTTTGTTAAATAATCATCCAAATTAACTTTAGTGGTTTTACCAGTATTTCTATTTTTTACCTCGTAAGTGGCATAACCGCTTTTTAATCTTAACATCATTCGCCATGACAAACGATGTCCTTCTTCTGTCCAAAGCACACTGTCTTCTATAAAATGGTGCCGTAATGGTAAACATATTTGGATTAAAAAGTAAATTGAAAACAATACAACTAAAGGCTTTTTATAACTTGAAATAATAATTTCTTCTAATTTGTAAAAGGGCTTCTTTTTTAAAAATATCTTCTGAATTGTTTCGGGTTCAAAAAAGAATAAAGTGAATGCCAATGATAAATAAGGGAAAATGCCTATTTGAAAAACAATTGAATTAAATAAATGAAAAAATATAGAAATAAAGAATATATACTTTCTAGTTGGTTTAAATAATAACAAGGGTATTACTAAACCGTCAAACAAAATACCGCCATATGCTAGTATATAATGTATCCATTTTTGTTGAAGAAATTCCCCAACTATAGCATAATTCCTTTTTCCTTTCATTAATAATTCAATCACTGTAGTATCTAACCAATCTGGATATATTTTAGCTACAGAAGCATAAGTGTAAACTATAAAAAGTTGAATTACAAAAACCCATTTACACCAATTAGGCATAGATATAGATTTAATATTTGGATTTAGCTTAGCATCAATTGAAGCATACTTATGAGCAGGTAGAAATATCATAATAAAACTCAAGAGCATCAACAAGTAATAATGATTATTGTAAGATGCTTTCTGCATTAAATAGGTAGCAGACCACATAATTGCAAAACACAACATACTAAATCTGTACTTATACCCTAGCATTATAAATAGTCCAAAAAAGCCCATTACAGCATAATAAACATACATACCATTTCCTGGTAATGGCTGCAAAAAATCTAATCCAATAAAATTAAAAGTGAATTTTGGGTCGACTAAAGTCATTTTAACCCAGCCTGTTATAATAGCTCCAACAGATTCTAAAAAACAAAGAAGTCCAAAAATAATACGGAAAACTATTAACGAAGAATTATCAATATGTTTAAATAACCATTTGTTAAGCATGGTGGTTCTCTATATAGTCAAGAGCTGTTTTTTTATCTTTATTTAATTGATTTTTCAACGCATCAACTGATTCAAATTTTTGCTCTTCACGAATATGTTTAAGCAAATTAATTTGAATCTTTCTACCATAAATGTCTTTATTAAAACCAAAGAAATGAACTTCAATAGTTTCTTCATTACCATCAACAGTTGGATTCTCGCCTATATTCATCATTCCAAAATACAACTTGTTCTTTATTTTTGAATTAACAATATAAACGCCTTGTTTTGGGATGAGTTTATAATCTTCTTCAATTAAAATATTGGCTGTAGGAAATTGTAATGTTCTACCCAAGCCCTTACCTTCTACAACAGTACCATTAAGCATAAAATTGTACCCTAAAAATTTATTTGCTCTCATTATATCCCCATCTTTTAGTGCATTTCTTATTTTTGTCGAGCTTACGGCTACGTCATTAATCTCTTGCATCGAGATTTCCTCAACCTCAAAATTAAACGTTTCTCCAAAGGTTTTTAAATCATTAATATCGGCATTTCTATTTCGTCCAAATCTATGATCATAACCGATAATAATTTTTTTTGCTTTTAGTTTATCAACTAAAATTTGTTTTACAAAATCTTCAGCGGATAGCCTTGAAAAATCTTTAGTAAACTTTTTTATTAGTAAGTAATCTAAACCTAAATCGTCTAAAATTTGGCTGCGTTCATCAATTGTATTAATTAATTTAATATTTGAATCCTTTTGAAGAACCATTCTTGGATGTGGAAAAAAAGTAAGAATTACAGATTTCAAATTTTCTGTTTTTCCAGTATTTATAAGTCGTTTAATTATTTGTTGATGCCCAATATGAACCCCATCAAAAGTACCAATGGTAATTACAGTAGGTTGTACAGATTTATATTCTTCAATGTTTTGAACCTTGCTCATAAAAGCAGTAAATTGCTAGTCTAACTAAAAAAAACTAGATTTGTTATTATAGTTTAATAAAATGCCCTGAATAATTTTATGAAAACAAAGCTACATTATGTTTTAACAATTTCCATGTTTTTAGTTGTATTTTCCGCTTTTGGGCAAAACAACTTTTTTGTTAAAGTAGATCGTAATGATTCTGACCAAATATCAACCGAAAGCTTTCAGGATGTTGATAATGAGGTTATATTTGAATTTGATTATAAAACCTTATCCGAAAAACTTTCTGCAACAAGTAAAACAAATAGCTCTAAAGAAGCCTCTAGTTTTGTTTTAAGTTTTCCTGATAGTAAAGGCGTTTTCGAAAAATACATAATCAAAGAAGCATCAGTTATGCATCCAGATTTGCAGGCAAAATATCCTGAAATAAAATCTTATGTTGGTTATGGTGTCGATTCTCCTGAAGCTTATTTTCGTTTTAGTTTATCGCCTTACAATGGATTTTCTGGTATTATTTTGGGAAAGGATAATGCTGTTATTTTTGAGCCTCACACAAAAAATCAAATTAGAGTAATTAATAAATCAAACCTTGAGGCAAATAGTAGCTTTAACTGTTTAACAGAAAACAGTATTTTGAAGGAAATATTAAAATCTAGTTTAAGTATAAAAGATGCTGATGATAGTATAAAAAGAACGTACCGATTAGCATTATCTGTTACTGGAGAATATGCCTCTTTTCATGGAGGTACTCTAGCATCTGTAAACGCGGCTATAAATGCTACACTAACAAATATAAACGCCGTTTTTGAAAACGACTTTAACACCACATTACAATTAATTCCTAACAATAATTTAATTATATACCTAAATTCAGGCACCGACCCTTACACGAGTTTATCTAATTACGACAATCAATTAGCCAACACATTAGACACTGTAATTCTAGAAGCTAATTACGATATTGGGCATTTGTTAGGTGGCATTAATGACAACAACAATAACCCTACAGGTGATGCAGGTTGTATTGGATGTGTTTGTAATAATGGAGGTTCTGTAGCCACAAGAAATCATAAAGGTTCAGGGTTTTCAACAGGATCATCACCTATTGGATTCAATTTTGATATTAACTATGTTGTACATGAAATTGGGCATCAATTTGGAGCTACACATACTTGGACTCATGGTGGAAACGAAGGAACTAATTCGCAAATGGAACCAGGAAGTGGTACAACAATAATGGGTTATGCAGGAATTACGGCATCTACCAATGTTGAAGTAAATAGCGACCCTTATTTTCATGGCATTTCTATCCAGCAAGTTACCAATTACATTAAAGGTACCTCATGTGCCACAACAGTTAATACAGGGAATAATACTCCTACGGTAAATGCAGGAAGTAATTTAACACTCCCTATTGGTACAGCGTTTAAGTTAGTAGGAACAGCTAGTGATATTGATGGTGATGATTTGACATATTGTTGGGAACAATTTGACGAAAATAATGCGTTAACAACATATCCAAACCCAAACTCAACAGATGCTAATTCTGTATTATTTAGGTCCTACCCACCTACAACCAATAACACAAGATATTTCCCAAAACTTTCAGACTTAAAATTCGGCATCAACACCACACAATGGGAAAAAATTCCGTTAACAAATAGAACTGCTGATTTTAGACTAACTGTAAGAGACAACAAATTAGGAGGCGCTAATAACAACCATGATGACATGCAGGTTACTTTCAGCACATCTTATGGCCCATTTGAAGTAACTTCGCAAAATAGCCCCAGTATTTTATGGAATAGCGGAACTAATGAGACCATTACTTGGAATGTAAATAACACAAATACTCTTCCAGGAGCTTCTAATGTAAATATTTTACTTTCTACCGATGGTGGTTTAACCTATAGCCCTATTGTAAATAATATTCCAAATAATGGAAGTTATAATTTAACCGTACCCAATACACCAGCGCCGTATTGTAGAATAATGATTGAACCTACAAACAATAATTTTTTCGCAATAAACTCAGACGATTTTGCTATTGACTATACAGTTAATACAACCTGTAGTCAGTACAATTCTGCTGCTGCTTTAGGTATCACAATTACAGATAACGGTGATGCTTTTACTCAAAATAGTATAATAACTATTCCAGATGCCACTACCATCTCTAATTTAAAAATTGGTGTTGATGTTACGCACGACTATATTGGCGATTTAGCCTTAGCTGTCTTAAGTCCCAGTGGAACACAAATTTTATTAAAATCTTCAAAAGATTGTGATGAAGAAGATAATATAATTGGTGTTTTTGATGATAATGCAATAACGTATAATTGCTTTAATTCTGGAACTGGCATTGCGTCAAAATCCATAAGAGAGTTGCTTTCTGGTTTTAATGGCGAGAACTCTTCTGGTAATTGGACTATTCGTTTAGGTGACTTTGCCGGTGGAGATGTTGGAACTTTAAATTCGTGGTTTGTAGAGCTTTGTGAAACCACCGAAACACCATTAAATATTGAAGAATTAGATTTAGCTGATTTTAAAGTTTTTCCAAACCCAAATACAGGAAAATTCATTATTAAAGCAGATAAAACATTTACTGACACTCTAAATATTCAAGTTTTCGATTTAAGAGGACGATCTATTTACAATAAAGTCTACGCTCTAAACAATAAAACATTTGACGAAGAAATTACTTTGAATAGCATCCAATCTGGAATGTATATTTTAAATATAGAAGATGGTAATAAAAGTGTTTCTAAAAAAATAATTATTAAGTAAAACGCAATAAAAAATTGTAAATAGCTTATTTTCCATTAAACGTATTCATAGTATTATTCACCCCAGATAAAACAAACGACTTTATAAGTTCTACAGATATTTCTAAGCGCTCATCCAAGGTTGTATTTTCTTCTTCTGTCCATTCGCCCAGTACATAATCAATTTGTCTGCCCTTACTAAAAGCATCGCTAATACCAAATCTAAATCGGTTATACTTTGTGGTATTTAATTTATCTTGAATATCTTTTAAACCATTATGGCCTCCATCGCTTCCTTTAGTTTTTAATCGAATACTTCCAAAGGGTAAGTTTAAATCATCAGTAATAACGAGTACATTTTCTAAAGGAATTTTCTCTTTAGTCATCCAATATAAAATAGCTTTCCCACTTAAGTTCATAAAAGTACTTGGCTTTAAAAAAATTAGAGTTCTTCCTTTAATTTTATAAGATGAAACATCACCTAGTTTTAGAGTTTCAAAGGATATATCTGCTTTTTTAGCAAAAAAATCTAATATTTTAAATCCAATATTATGTCTTGTGTTTTCATATTTTTCTCCAATATTTCCTAAGCCTACAATTAAGTACTTCTTCATATTGTCCTCTTGTATTTTATCTTTTCTAACAAATAATTTATTTAAAAACTGCCACATTCTTCCTTCTTATTTTTGTAAAAATAAAAAAGCATCCTGATAATTCAGAATGCTTTGTATTTTAATACCTAAGAAAAATTTATTCCTCAGCTGTAGCTTCAGCTGCTGGTGCATCTGCACTAGCTCCTTCTGCTCCTTCTTCACCTTCAATTTCTTCATCTTCATCATCATCATCAACAATGGCTGTTCTTGCTGTTTTTATTTGGCAAACCACTGTATTATCAGAATGTAAGAATGTGTAGTTACCATCTGGTAAATCTCCAACTGCTACTTTATCTCCAATTTTAAGAGGCGTAATATCTATCTCTATAAAATCTGGTAAGTTAGCAGGAAGTGCTTTAATACGTAATTTTCTGTTATTTCTTCTTAAAACTCCACCGTTTTTAACACCTCTTGAATTACCAACAAGTTGAACAGGAATATTTAATGCAATTTCTTTATCCTCGAATAACTGATAGAAATCTATGTGTAAAATTCTATCTGTTACTGGGTGAAATTGAATGTCTTGAAGCACTGCATTTAAAACTTCACCACTATCTAAATTAATCACAACTGTATGCGCATTAGGCGTGTATACAAGTTTTGAAAAAGCTAATTCTGGTGCTGAAAAGTGCACTGGCTTATCTCCTCCGTATAATACGCAAGGAACCTGACCAGCATTACGTAAGGCCTTTGTTGCTTTTTTGCCCACGCTTTCTCTTTGAGATCCGTTAATTGTAATTGATTTCATTTGTTTATATAAATAATTTAATTAATACTCTTTTTTTAACGTGACTTACATCACGAATTTTGAACTGATTGATCTGTTATGATGAACTTTGTCCATAACCTCTGCAAATAAATCTGCACAACTTAGTACTCTTATTTTATCACTTTTCTGTGTTAAAGGAATAGAATCTGTAACTATTAATTCCTCTAGCTTAGAGTTCTCTAGTCTTTCATAAGCATTACCTGATAAAATAGGATGCGTACAAATGGCTCTAACACTTAAAGCACCTCGTTCCATCATTAAATCTGCTGCTTTTGTTAATGTTCCAGCAGTATCAACCATATCATCCACTAAAACTACATTCTTGCCAGTAACATCTCCAATTAATTCCATATGAGATATAACATTAGCTTTTGCTCGTTGCTTGTAACAAATTACAACATCACTCTCCAAAGCTTTTGAATAGGCGTATGCTCTTTTAGAACCACCCATATCTGGTGAAGCTACTGTTAAGTTTGGTAAATTTAAACTTCGTAGGTATGGTAAAAATATGATGGAAGCGTATAAATGATCTACTGGTTTTTCGAAAAAACCTTGGATTTGGTCTGCGTGTAAATCCATGGTTATTATCCTTGTGGCTCCTGCTGCTTCTAACATTTTTGCTACCAATTTAGCTGCTATTGGTACACGAGGTTTGTCTTTTCTATCTTGTCTTGCCCATCCAAAATAAGGCATTACAGCAGTAATGTGTCTGGCAGATGCACGTTTAGCGGCATCAATCATTAACAACATTTCCATTAAATTTCTTGGTTCAGGATGTGTTGATCCAATAATAAAAATTCTAGTACCACGGATAGATTCTTCATACGAAGGTTGGAATTCACCATCACTATAAGTTGACGTGATAACCTTACCTAATTCTGCTCCAAAAGCTTTGGCAATTTTCTCACCCAATACCATACTTTGCGTACAAGCAAATATTTTAGCTTCAGTTTTTACAACACCCATGGTTAACTAGTTGTTTTATAGTATTTAAAAAGACTGTTTTTTTAAACGAGGTGCAAATTTAGACATTTATTTCTACCTAAAAAGTATATTGGCTAGTATTTTATAGCACTATATCGAAAAAAACTATATTTTTGCAGTCCAAAATTGCTCAAGTGGCGGAATTGGTAGACGCGCTGGATTCAAAATCCAGTTTCTTCGGAAGTGTGGGTTCGATTCCCACCTTGAGTACTAAAAAAGGATAACTTAAAAGCTATCCTTTTTTTATACCACGATTTGTTTAGTTATTTCAATAACATTTCAGGCGTAGCAACAGTTCTAAACCCAATATGTTCTGATGAAGAGTCTTTACTGGTTCCCATTCGGGATGACACTCTATAACTAGCACAGTAAGAATCGCTACATAAAAAAGAACCTCCTTTTATTATAACTTCCTGTAAGTAAGGGTTATTTGGATTATATGCTTTATCTGCTCCCTTCGGATTAATAACGGCTTCACCTGTATCTGCTAATTCCTTGTAATAATTTAGGTTATACCAATCTTTAGTAAATTCCCAAACGTTTCCAGCCATTTCATAAAGCCCGAATGTATTTGGCGGATATGTTTTTACAGGTGCTGTTCTTTCGTAACCATCTTGTAAAGTATTAGTTACTGGAAACTCTCCTTCCCAACTATTAACCCATTTAGATAATTGAGACCTATCATCTCCCCAAAGATAAACGGTGTTTTTCTGATTTCCTCTGGCTGCATATTCCCATTCTGCCTCTGTTGGCAAACGCCTTCCAGCCCATTTACAATAGGCTACTGCATCTTCAAAACTAATATGAACTACGGGGTAATCATCTTTACCCTCAATAGTAGAATCTTTACCATTTGGATGCCTCCAATTTGCACCAATAGTCCATCGCCACCACTGTGAAAAATCATATAAATTAGGCACAGTAGTCTCTGTTTTTTTAAACATAAGGGATCCTGGTTGTAAAATAGAATCATGAGGTTTTGGCGTTCCTTCAGGAAGTTGTTTTTTCATTTCTTCCCAATCAATTTCTCTTTCTGCAGTGGTTATATAGCCTGTTTCTTTAACAAATTTCTTAAAATCTCCATTTGTTACTTCTGTAATATCCATAAAAAACCCATCAACACTTACGGGGTGTTGTGGTTTTTCGTGCCCCATTGCTTCTTTATCTTGTGGCACTGCACCTTGTAAAAACGATCCGGCAGGAATCCAAATCATTCCACTTGGAGGGTTAGCAATTAGACTATCCTTAACCTCAGAAGTATAAGTATTTGAGTTTATTGTCTTATCTAAAACTTCAGTATTTTGTTTCTCTTCAATTTCAGTTTTCTCATTATTATCTTTACATGAAAAAACTAAGGCAAAAACAAGCAATAAAGTTGTAAAAAGATTTATATTATTCATTCGCATTTTCAAAGTTATTTTTTCAAAAGTATTTATTAATTGCTACATAAACTATATAATGTGCCTTAAAGTATTTAACATGTAATATCTATTTTCTTAACTTAAGGTTTTAATTACCTTTGCATAACTTAATACATGAGTTTATGATTTATTCAATGACAGGTTACGGAAAATCTGTTTTACAACTACCAACAAAAAAAATTACAATTGAACTTAAGTCTTTAAATAGTAAAAATCTAGATTTAAACGCTAGAATGCCTTCTATTTACAGAGAAAAAGAACTTACTATAAGGAAGTTACTTGCCGATAAGCTTGTACGTGGGAAAATCGATTTTTCTATATATGTTGAAGCCACTGCAGAGGACACATCGACTCAAATAAACACGCCTGTAGTAAAACAATACATGAAACAGCTTCAAGAAGTTGTTAATAGTGACGATTTAGAATTACTAAAAATGGCTGTTCGTTTTCCTGACGCTTTAAATACGGTTCGTGAGGAAATTGACGAAAACGAATGGAAAACCATTGAAAAAGAAATAAACACAGCTACTAAAGATTTAGTAAACCATAGACTAAACGAAGGCAAGGTACTAGAAGAAGACTTCAAGAAAAGAATACATTCTATTGAAAATATTCTTGAGCAAGTTATTGCAATGGACCCTGAGCGTGTAGAAGGTGTAAGAGAACGACTTAAAAAAGGGGTTGAGGAATTAAGAGAAAAATACGATGAAAACAGGTTTGAACAAGAGCTTGTTTACTACATTGAGAAGTTTGATATTACCGAAGAAAAAGTGCGCTTAAAAAACCATTTAAATTATTTTTCAGAATCTATGAATTCAAAAGATTCTAATGGTAAAAAGCTAGGTTTTATAAGTCAAGAAATGGGTAGAGAAATTAATACCATCGGCTCTAAAAGTAACTATGCACCCATGCAACAATTGGTAGTTCAGATGAAAGATGAGCTAGAAAAAATTAAGGAACAATTATTGAATGTTCTCTAATTAAAAAGAATAATTAGTGACTAAAACAAATAAAAAACAAGGCAAACTCATAGTATTTTCAGCACCATCTGGTTCTGGAAAAACCACCATTGTTAGGCATTTACTTCAACTAGAAAATTTAAATTTAGAGTTTTCAATATCAGCTACTTCCAGAGAACAACGAGGCGAAGAAATACACGAAAAAGACTATTACTTTCTTTCTGCAAAAGCATTTAAAAACAAAATTAAAAATGATGAGTTTTTAGAGTGGGAAGAAGTATATCGTGATAATTTTTACGGTACCTTAAAAACAGAAGTAGAGCGTATTTGGGCTAATGGCAAAAACGTTATTTTTGATATTGATGTATCTGGTGGACTAAGAATTAAACGAAAATTTCCTAAAGAAACCCTCGCTATTTTTGTTAAACCACCAAGTATAGACGAGCTAAAAATAAGGCTTAAAAAACGTAAAACTGAAAGCGAAGACAAAATAAATATGCGTGTTGCAAAAGCATCTGCAGAGTTAGCTACTGCACCTTTATTTGACACTATTATTGTAAATGACAATTTAGAAAACGCCCTAAAAGAAGCTGAATTTTTGGTTAGTAATTTTTTAAAATCTTAAAAATTAATAATGAAGATTGGTCTGTATTTTGGTTCTTTTAACCCTATCCATATTGGGCATTTAGTAATTGCAAATCATATTGCAGAGCATAGCGATTTAGATCAAGTTTGGTTTGTTGTAACACCCCATAACCCATTTAAAAAGAAAAGTAGTTTACTTGATAATTATCAGCGTTTAGAAATGGTATATCGCGCTACAAAAGATTACACAAAACTTAAACCTAGCGATATTGAATTTAACTTACCACAACCAAGTTATACAGTAAATACATTGGCACATTTACAGGAAAAATATCCTGATTACGAGTTTGCATTAATTATGGGTGAAGACAATTTAAAGAGTTTTCATAAATGGAAAAACTATGAAATTATCATAAAAAACCACCATCTTTACGTATACCCAAGAATATCTGGCGGTAATGTTGAAACCCAATTTCATACTCATCAAAAAGTTCATTTTATTGATGCGCCTATTATGGAAATTTCCTCTACTTTTATTAGAAACTCAATCAAAAACGGTAAAAATGTAAAGCCTTTGCTCCCCGAATTTGTTTGGGAATATTTAGATGAAATGAATTTTTATAAATAATTAAGGCGCCGCAAGCATAAGGTTTTTATCATTAAATTTGTAGTAAACCTTATTATTTTGAAAAAAACAAGAAGAACATTTCTACAAAGTTTAGCTTTAACTCCACTTATATTAAGCTCTGGCAAACTCCTAGCATTAAATAACGAAAAAGACTTCCAATTAAAAAAGAGAAGAGTCCAGTATAGCATCAATGCCTATTCATTTAACTCGATGCTAAGAAGTGGCGAAATGACTTTTTTTGATATGATGGATTTCTGTGCAGAATTAGGAATGGATGCCGTAGATTTAACAGGTTATTATTTTTCTTCCTATCCAGAAATACCACCAAACAAAGAGCTATTTGCGCTAAAAAGAAGGGCACTTGATTTAGGTTTAGATATTGCTTGGACTGGTGTAAGGAATAATTTTGTTACACCTGATGTTAATATTAGAAATACTGATAAAGAGCTTATAAAAAACTGGTTAGAAATCTCTTCAAAACTTGGTGCTACAATTATGAGGGTGTTTACCGGTAGAAATAAATCTGAAGATTTCTCAAAAGATGAGATAAAAGAATGGCTTGTTAAAGACTTTAAAACTTGCGCTAAATATGGTGAGGAACTCGGTGTTATTGTAGGCTTACAAAACCATGATGAGTTTTTATTTACAAGTGATGAAGTAATTGATATTATTAAACGTGTGGATTCTGAATGGTTTGGTCTTATTTTAGATTGTGGGAGTTTACCATCTGATGACCCCTATAAAGAAATTGAAAAATTAGCACCTTACGGCAATTATTGGTTTGTAAAAGAGCATGTCAAAACCAAAGATAGCACTAAAGTTCCTGCTGATATAGTTAAAATTGCATCTATCATAAAACAATCTAATTTCCAAGGCTATGTGTCATTTGAAAGCCTCTCAGAAGGTGACCCAAAAGAGATTATAAGTGACATGTTTAATACATTTAAAAAAGCTCTTTAGCAAAAACTAACTTATACCATAAAAGAAACCGTTTAAAGCAGTTGCTCTAAACGGTTTCTAAACTAAATAACCAACCAAAATTATTTTACTCTTGTATTTTCTCTAGGATTTTCAACTCTTGCCTTTTTAAACTTTCGTTTTTTATCAGCTTTTATATTTGTTGTTTTATCACCTTCTTTTGTATTTGCTGTTTTTAAGAATTGTATGTATCCTCTACCAACAAACTCGTAAACTGTTTCAGATGAAGGATGAAATAACTCTATCTTTCCGTCATTTATAACGCTCAATTCAAAATATTCATTGTCCAGAGAATCATAATCTAATGTTAAAGTTTTCAATAAATCATTTCCACTAATATTACCAACTCCATAAACTCCGGTATAATCCCATAAAATATTATTTACGTTAAGCCCATTATTATCTTGCGAACTTCTAAATTCAGAGTCGTTTCCTCCTGCTAAAAACTGTAAATAATTTTCATTATCAAATTCATTTAACACACCAAACTCACTAGTAAAAGTTTTTTCCCAAGCTTCATATTCCTGTAAGAAATAATGAATATTATCGTAGAACACAAAATCGTAATCAAAATTGCTTCTTTGGTAACCATCTAAAAAGTAAGATGTGTCGTTGTTTGGGTTGTATAATTCAATAGTATTATTGTCTATTTGGAAAACGTCAAAAGTTTCAAAACCGTCAATATCATGAGATACATCTAAAACCATATTGTAAGCATCATATTCTCCAATATCGATTCCAAATCCATCACCATTATCACCCAAACCAACTATATTATTGTTTGCATAAACTACACCGTTTATAAAAGAAATTGTGAAAGCCTTTTGTAAAAATGGAGTTTCTCCAAAACCTTGAGTTGAATTAATATCAACATACCATAACTCGTGCGAGCTTAATAATTGATTTACTGTAATTCCTGGTTCAACAAAATCATCAACTATAACTTCTGTATAACAAGAAGTAAAAAGTGTTGATATTAATGTAAAGCTTAAAAGTAATTTTATAGTCTTCATAATCATCCATTTTAGGGTTTCTGTTTAAGTAATTCCAAAAGGCGTGCCAAAAATTAAATTGATAAGAATTTAGCGACGCTTAAATGATTAATTTTTTATGTATTTTTGAGTAATAAACTATTTAGTTATTTATGGATAAACCTTTAAAATATGCGGTTTTTGGTGCAGGAAGTTGGGCAACAGCAATTGTAAAAATGCTTTGCGAAAATTTAGATGAAATTGGTTGGTATATGCGAAGTGTTTATACTAAAGAACATTTATTACGCGAGCAACATAACCCAAATTATTTAAGTTCGGTAGAGTTTCATTTAGAGCAATTAAAACTTAGTAACGATATTAATGACATTGCAGAATATGCAGATGTTTTAATTTTTGTAATCCCTTCAGCATTCATTCATAGCGAATTAGAAAAACTAAATATTGACATCTCTCATAAAACAATTGTATCGGCCGTTAAAGGCATCATGCCAGAAACTGGACTTTTAGTAGGCGAACATTTTCATGAAACTTATAACATTCCTTATGATAATATTGCTGTAATAGCCGGTCCTTGTCATGCAGAAGAAGTCGCTTTAGAGCGTTTATCTTACTTAACTATTTCATGTTCAGATGCTGAAAAAGCAAAAGCTATTGCCGAAAATTTATCTAGCGATTACATAAAGACAAAAATAAGCGATGATATTATAGGTGTAGAATACGCTGTAATGCTTAAAAATATTTACGCTATTGCTGCTGGAATTGCACATGGTTTGGGTTATGGCGATAATTTTCAGAGTGTTTTAATGAGCAACGCCATTAGAGAAATGAAACGCTTTATAAAGAAGCGCCATAAAATGAAACGGAATATTAATAACTCGGCATATTTGGGCGATTTATTGGTTACTGGGTATTCTGTATTTTCAAGAAACCGTATGTTTGGTAACATGATTGGTAAAGGCTATACCGTCAAATCTGCTCAAATGGAAATGAGTATGGTTGCTGAAGGATATTATGCTACAAAAAGTGCACATTTACTTCATGAAAAAAATGCTAAAAAAGCACAAATTCCTATTATAAATGCTGTTTACGAGATTTTATATGAAAACAAAAACCCTAAAAAGGTTTTTAAAAGATTGACCGAGAGGTTAGATTGATTACTTAGCATTTAACAATTGGTTATTTAGAACCAATAGCTATTTAACCAAAACTCCCTTCACATCCATTAAAGGTAATGGTTGTAAAGCCTTTAAGTTAATTGTGTTTTTTCTAAACAAATAGGTTTTATCAAACATTTGGTTTCCTTCAAAAAAGGAAACTTTAAATGTGTTGTTTAGAGCAAATAACGCTTCTTGCATCAACTCAATTTTAGCATAACTTTTTTTAGGAAGCATATCTATTTTTTTTCTAAATATGGAAGTGGTTTTGTTTTCAGAGAAGCCACTTGTAACTATAATTACCATATCTAAATCAACATCTTTATCATTAATAATGTACGCATTCCAATCATGGGTTTTGTAAATTTTATTGTACTCGTTTACAACAGCAATGTAAACACCTTCAACTTTCGGAATTTTGATGTCTTTTTTCATTTTGCAAATATATCATTTCTGTAAATTTTGAAACTTGAATTTGCCAGTAAAAAGTATGAACTTCGTTTTAATATCAGATGTTAAATCGATTTAATATCTAGTATTTCGATAACATTAAATAATACTGCCCATTAATTAAGAATTTAAGCATATACTTAATTTGAAGCTTATCTTATTTAAGATTTTTGCAATATTCTTAATTAAGGAGTATCTTTGTTTAAGTTTATACTTAAATAAAAATGAAAACATTTAAATCTGGTAATTATATAAACCAAGGGACTTATAAGAGCTTTCAGCCTACTAAAATAAATCAAAAATGGACTATTGACGATATGGAGGTATTAAACCTCTTAAGTCAAGCAGACAGACAACTTGGAAGACTTGATATGTATTCTGAATACATTCCGAACATTGATTTATTTATAAGTATGCACGTCTTAAAAGAGGCAACTCAATCAAGTAAAATTGAAGGAACAAAAACTAACATAGAAGATGCTTTATTGGATAAAGAAGACGTAAATGATGAAAAAAGAGATGACTGGGAAGAAGTGCAAAATTATATAGAAGCATTAAATTCTGCTATTAAAAGTTTAGAAAAACTACCTTTTTCTTCTAGATTAATACGAGAAACCCATAAAACACTACTACAAGGAGTAAGAGGAAAGCACAAACTTCCTGGAGAGTTCAGGAGTAGCCAAAACTGGATAGGCGGAGCAAGCATTAATGATGCTACATTTATTCCACCTATTCATACTAGTGTTAATGAATATATGGGTGATTTAGAAAATTTTGCTCATAATGTTGAATCATTTTTTCCTGATTTACTTAAAATCGCATTAATACACTATCAATTTGAAACAATTCATCCCTTTCTAGATGGTAATGGGAGAGTTGGTAGATTAATGATTACATTGTATTTGGTTGAAAAAGGGATATTAAAAAAGCCTATTCTATACCTCTCTGATTTCTTTGAAAGAAACAGAATGTTATATTATGACAACCTAACAAGAGTTAGAGAGAAAAGTGATTTAAGTCAATGGTTCAAATTCTTTTTAGTTGGAGTAATAGAAACTGCTAAAAACGGAATAAATACATTTGATAGTATTTTAAAACTACAAAAAGAAATTGAAGTTAAACTACAAACATTAGGAAGTCGCTCATATAATGCACAATTAATTTTAAACCATCTTTACCAACGACCAATTATAGATGCGCAAAAAGTTAAAGAGTCAACAGGTTTATCTTCACCTTCTGTCTACAAATTAATTGAAGAACTCGAAAAACTTGAAATATTAACTGAAATAACAGGTGCAAAAAGAGGGAAAATTTATTTATTTAGAGAATACACTAAATTATTTAAATAAAAACGTTGTACAACCATTGCTATATATAATTGCTTGTTTTTGCCTACTTCAGAAAATCCTAACGGATTTTCAATTTGGTATGTAATTGAAAAATTATAAATTTACAGTGCAGATTTAAACTGCTCTAAAAACCTAACATCATTTTCACTTAATAAACGAATATCTCCTATTTGATGTAATAGCATGGCAATACGGTCTATGCCCATACCAAAAGCAAAACCAGAGTAGTCTTGAGAGTTAATACCACAGTTTTCCAGAACATTAGGGTCTACCATACCACAACCCATAATTTCTAACCAGCCTGTACCTTTAGTAATTCGGTAATCTATTTCCGTTTCTAATCCCCAATACACATCAACCTCAGCACTTGGCTCTGTAAACGGAAAGTATGACGGACGTAAACGTATTTTACTCTTTCCAAACATCTCGGTTGTAAAATGCTGTAGCGTTTGTTTTAAATCTGCAAAACTTACATCTTTATCAATATATAAGCCTTCTACCTGATGAAAAAAACAGTGAGAACGTGCCGATATAGCCTCGTTTCTATAAACTCTCCCCGGAGAAATTGTACGAATAGGTGGTTTGTTATTTTCCATATAACGCACTTGCACAGAACTAGTGTGCGTGCGTAACAATATATCTGGGTCTGTTTGGATAAAAAACGTATCCTGCATATCGCGTGCGGGGTGATATTCTGGTAAATTTAATGCTGTAAAGTTGTGCCAATCATCTTCAATTTCAGGACCTTCACTCACATTAAAACCAATGCGCGAAAAAATATCTATAATTTGATTTTTTACTATTGAAATAGGATGACGAGCACCAATTTCTATAGGTTCGCCTGGGCGAGATAAATCGCCATAAATACCTTTTACTTCTTCTTTACTTTCTAACTCTGTTTTTAAGGCATTCACCTTTTCTTCAGCAGTTTTTTTAAGTTTATTTATAGTTTGACCAAACTCCTTTTTTTGGTCGTTTGCTACATTCTTAAACTCAGCAAAAAAGTCGTTTAATAATCCTTTTTTACCTAAATATTTTACACGAAATGCTTCAACCTCTTCTTTAGATTGGGCTTTGAATGCTTCTGCTTCTGCTATAAGTTGGTTTATCTTTTCTATCATGACATCCTAAAATGAAGGCAAATTTACTATTTTTTACGTGAATTGCGTTAGGGATTGAGGTATTGTTGAAGCTCTTTTTGTGTTGTTGCACCTATGCAACACAAAAAAGCGACTACCGAAAGCCCGACCCTTGTGGTAATGCCCCTAACTATTTTAATTAATATACTCGGTTTCTATAAAGTAGTTTACAATGGCTTCTTTCATTAAAACAGATTGCTCACCTGCTTTTAAGTGCGGTAGGGTTTCAAGGGTTTTGTAATGCGGCCAGCCTTCATCATCCACAAAATCGAGCTCGTAATAGCCATAAGGCGCCAAAAGCTTACAAATGGCAATGTGCATGAGGTCTAGCTTTTGGTCTTTTTTAAACGTTCTGTCTAACTGACCCAGTTCTTGAACACCAATAAGGTAAATTATAGCATCAAGATCTAATGTGTCTCCATCTGCAAATTGATTGGATAATTTTTTTACTACTAAATCCCAGCGTTCTTTTAATTGTTCGTCTCTTGCCATAATAATTTCAAAGCAACAAAGTTAATAAACCTAAGTGTTAGTATTATTTTATATTTGTTTAAAATCTAATAATTATGGGGGTTATTGATATTGTTTTAGGAGCATTAATTTTACTTGGGCTAGTTCGTGGGTTTATGAAAGGGCTTTTTGTTGAAGTGGCTTCATTGGTGGCGTTGGTTGCAGGAGTTTATGGCGCCATCCATTTCAGTAATTTTGCCGCCGAATTTTTACAAACCAAAACAGAATGGAATGAAAAAACCATTAATATTACTGCTTTTGCCATAACCTTTGTTGTTATTGTTTTAGCTATTGCATTTGCTGGAAAAGCACTTACTAAATTAGCTAATTTTGCTGCTTTAGGTATTTTAAACAAACTACTTGGAGGTGTTTTTGGCGCACTAAAAATCGCTCTAATTTTAAGTGTAGTACTTAATATATTTGATAAATTTAATAATACAGTAACGCTTTTAGATGAAGACACACAGGAAAATTCTGTACTCTATAAACCCGTAAAATCTCTAGTACCCATGATTTTCCCAAATTTATTACAACCCAAAAAAGATTCTAAAGAAGACACTACAGCTTAATAAGCTTCCATCCATTCAAAGAATTCTTTATATACATTATCTTTTTCTTGCCTTACATAATCTAAAAATGCCAAAGCTACTGGTGATAAATTTTTCTTTTTAAGCCAAATAAGTTTCCATGTAGATTTTAATGGTAAATCTTTTACTGGAATAATTTTGAGTTCATTTTGTAAAAGCTCATTCTTAATACTTAATAACGATACGATAGACATTCCAATATCTGCAACCACTGCTTGTATTATGGCTTCATTAGTAGTTAATTCTAACTTTATTTTTGGTTTAATGGCTTCTTCTGCAAAAAACTGTTGCATGGTAAAGCGTGTACCTGAACCTTCCTCCCTATATATTAAAGGAATTCTACTAAATATAGATTTGTCTTCAACCTTTTTAATATCTAGATCATGGCTTGATGCTGCCACAAGGTGTAGCTTGTTAATCATTAAAGGCTCTTCCTCAAGCTCTAAATGCTGGGGACTAACTGTTACTAATGAAAAATCAACCTCGTTTTGCTCCAAATCTTTAATCACATTCGTTTTGTTTGATACGTCTAAAACCAAATCAATCTGAGGATGCTGTTTTAAAAAACCTCTCAAAAAATAAGGCATCACGTAGTTTCCTGTTGAAACTACTGATATTCTTAGCTTACCAGATAACAAGCCTTTAAAAGCCTCAGTCCTATATTCTATGGTGCCTACTTGATTTAAAATAGATTCTGCTATTTCATAAATTTCCATCCCAAAATTGGTAACATATAGTTGCCTGCCTAACACTTCTGTAAGTGGGATATCAAACTGATCTTGAAAATTTTTAAGTTGTATAGATGCAGCTGGTTGGGTCATGTTCAACTCCTCTGCGGCTTTAGTAATACTCTTATTTTGAACAATAACAGTAAAAACTCTTAGCTGGTGTAATGTAAAATTCATAAATAATACTTATGCTTTGAATAACAAATTTAAATAAAAATATATGGATATGCTAGTGTAAATTTGCCCAGATTTAAAACTAACCTTATGAATATTGATGTACTTATTAGCAATTTAACTAACCCCGTACTTTTGTTTTTCTTACTTGGTATTATTGCAACATGCTTAAAAAGTGATTTGAAAATTCCTGAAAACTCCTCTAAATTTATTTCACTTTATTTGCTTTTTGCCATTGGATTTAAAGGCGGACAAGAACTATCCCACAGTGAATTTAACTCAGAAATTTTATACTCAATCATTTTTGCTGTGTTACTTTCTAGTATTGTACCCATTTATACCTTCTTTGCTTTAAAGAAAAAAGTTGGTGTACCAAACGCAGGAGCCATAGCCGCTGCATACGGTTCGGTAAGTGCAGTAACCTTTGTAACTGCAGTCTCCTTTTTAGAAAATCAAGGTATTAGCTTTGGTGGCCACATGGTAGCAATTATGGCTATTATGGAATCTCCAGCTATTATTGTTGGTGTAATTTTAATTATGCTATATGATGCAAATAAAAAATCTAGTGAAAAGAAATCAATAGGCGCTTTAATAAAACATTCACTCACCGGCGGAAGTATATTAATGCTTATAGGTAGTTTAGTTATTGGGTTAGTTGCAGATGCTACTCAGGCAAGAGGTATCGAGCCTTTTACAACAGATATTTTTAAAGGCTTTTTATCATTATTCTTATTAGAAATGGGTATGGTAACCGCAAAACGTATTAAAGGATTTAAACAATATGGTTTGTTTCTATTCGCCTTCGGGATTATTATACCTTTAATTAATGGTTTAATTGTAGCTTACTTAAGTGGCTTTATAACTGAAAGCGATGGTAACAGATTACTATTTGCCATACTAGGTGCAGGAGCTTCTTACATTGCAGTTCCCGCTACCATGAAACTCGCAGAACCTAGAGCCGATGCAGGTATTTACATCCCCATGGCTTTAGGTATTACCTTCCCTTTTAATATTACTTTAGGTTTACCCATTTATTATGCCTTTATACAAATGACATAAATTGAAAAAGAAAATTGAATCAAAAAAGCCATCAAAAGTTTTATATTTTGATGGCTTTTTAATTAATATATAATAAAATTTTTGTTTTGGGCGTTACCCAAAGGGTCGGGCTTTTCACTATATCTTTTTTGCAGAAAAAGCAAAAAAGGATGCCGTTTCAATCCCTAACGCAATACCAAATAAAATTCAACTCTATATTCTTATAAAGTAATTTTTGCAAGCTCTTAATCTAAATCTAAAGTAAAAATATCATCTAAATGTTGTGCACTATCCATTGATACTTTTAAATCGTGAATAATACCATCTTTTAAGTCATAAACCCAACCATGTACCTCTAAGCCTCTATCATCTTTCCATGCTTGCTGTACTATAGATGTTTTAGCTAAATCATAAACTTGAGCCTTTACATTTAACTCTACAAGTCTATCAAAACGCTCTTTATCATCGTCTATTTTTTTAAGCTCTGTTTTATTGTCTTTATATACCTCTTTAATATTTCTTACCCATTTGTTAATCAACCCAAGAGATTTGTTTTGCATTGCAGCAGCAACTCCACCACAACCATAATGTCCGCAAACAATAACATGCTTTACACCTAAATGATTTACTGCATAGTCTAGAACACTAAGCATATTCATATCTGTATGTACTACCATGTTTGCTATGTTTCTATGTACAAATAACTCACCTGGATGCGTTCCAGTAATCTCATTTGCAGGAACTCTACTATCTGCACAGCCTATCCATAACACTGGTGGTTTTTGACCTTTAGACAAATCTTCAAAATAATTTTTATCTTTTTGGGTCATATCCTTTACCCACTCCTTATTATTTGCTAATAATTGATTATAATATGTATTTTTCATATTTAAATTTTTAATTAGTTAATTAATATTCTTTTTTATCCATAACATACATGCACTAAAGTTATCAAAAATTTGTTCTTCTGAAACTAAATCTGGAATAATATCAATACGTTCCATCATATATCTAGGCTGCTGTTGTAAACCAACAAACAGAATACGTTCATCATTTTTAGTAAGATCATAAAGCATATCTTCCATAGCATAAAGTCCAGATTGATCCATATATTCCATTCTATCCAATCTCAAAATTACAGTTTCTGCCTTATCTGGAAGTTGTGATTTAAGTTGTAGAAAATCTCCTGTAGAACCAAAAAATAATGGTCCATTAATGTGTTTAATAAAAATATCGTCTTTTAAGGTTTTAGGAAAATCTTTTTCATCCTCCCAAGGCTCTTCTTTTAAAAGCTTTACAGTTGATTTTTTACCCAAAGAGTCTCCTGCTTTTTTCATAAAAATCAAGGATGCTATTACTAAACCTATACCTACAGCATAAACGAGATTCCAAAATGTAGATAGCAATAAAACCACAAACATAATCAATACTTCAGAACTAAACTTAAGCGGCCCTATGGACATATCTTTAGGTAGACTTGGTATAGCTTTTAATCCTTTATAATCCATAACACCTATACCCACAGTAATAAGTATTCCTGATAAAACTGCAGCAGGTATCTTGGAAGCTATGGGACCTAATCCTAAGAGAATAATAAGTAATAATAAACCAGCTATCATTCCTGATAATTTAGTTTTTCCTCCAGATGAAATATTAATCACTGTTCGTATAGTAGCTCCTGCACCTGGAATACCTCCAAAAACGGAGGCTATACTATTTCCTATACCTTGCCCAACTAACTCTTTATTTGGTTTGTGCTTGGTTTTAGTCATATTATCTGCTACCACGCTAGTAAGTAATGAATCAATAGATCCTAAAAGCGCTAAAGTTAAAGCAGTAAATATATATGGGCTTATGTTTTGAAGCTGAAATCCTGTAAATATTTCCCAGTTTGGTAATGGAAGGCCACTAGGAATTTCTGCAATAGGTTGATAATTTAATTTTGCAACTATTGCTACAGTAGACATAACGACTAAAGCCACTAAAGTACTTGGAATTGCTTTGGTTATTTTTTTAAACCCATAAATTATAATTATGGTACCTAGTGCCAATAAAAACTCTAACCAATCAATATTTTGCAATGCCCTTGGGAGTATTTTTAAAGTCCCCCAAACACCTGAAGTTTCTCTAGAAGCAAGTACTTTGGCCTCATCTAAAATTTCTGCATTGTTTATCGATTCAACTTTAGACAAAGCACTGTGATAGTCTCTAATATCTAGTGCTTCATCTGGCTTTTTCGTTTTTATGTCATTAATGCTCCTATCGAATATAACCTGTTCTACATTTGGCTTAAACCTATCTACATAGTCACTATCTTCTTTTGAATAATACCCAATTGAAGGTAATATTTGAGTAACCAAAATAATAACACCAATAGCAGTCATAAAACCCGAAACTACTGGGTAAGGGATGTACTTTATATACTTTCCTAAGCCTAAGATACCCAATCCTATTTGTAATAATCCAGCCAATAAAAAAACAGTAAGTATTGTTGGTAGAGCCTTAGCGACGTCTCCATTATTTGCAGCAATGATACTAGCTATTACTACCATACTTACGGCAGTCATTGGTGCAGTTGGTCCAGAAATCTGCGTATTAGTTCCACCAAAAAGCGCAGCAAAAAAGCTAATAAAAATTGCACCATACAATCCTGCAGCTGGTCCTAGACCTGATGATACACCAAATGCTAAAGCAAGAGGTAATGCAATTATACCCGCAGTGATACCTCCAAAAGCATCTCCTTTAATATTAGAAAATATATTCTTCATTTTAGTATCAACTTAATCATAAACCCATTTTCGATTTTGGTCTGAGCTCAAAAAACTCTATAAAACTAGGTGGGTTTTCAACAACACCTCGTTTAGATATCAGTTTTATATCAATATTTCGCTCTTTTGCTTTTAAGGCGAAATCTTCTAGAATTTCAATGATATCATAATCCAAATATCTGGTATTTATTAAATCTATTTCTAAATATGAATCTGACGGAATATTATCTAATTCTTTTAGAATGGCTCCTTTGTTAAAAAATGTAACTTCTTCAGCTAAAGTCATTTTAATTTTACCATCATCAACATCTTCACCTTCTTTATGTAAAAAATGAGAGTTTTGGAAGCTTTTTAATAGAACAATAAAAATTCCAACTACAAGTCCTAAACCTATTCCCCATAGTAAGTCTACAAAAACAATCCCAATTATAGTAACTATAAATGGCACCCACTGCTTCCATCCTAAACTAAACATCTTCTTAAATGTTGATGGTTTTGCAAGTTTAAATCCTACTATAAATAGTACCGCTGCTAAAACAGAAAGCGGTATCATATTCAATAATTTGGGGATAATAATAACTGAAATTAGTAATAAAAAGCCGTGTATAATAGCAGACATTTTTGTTCTTCCCCCAGATTGTATATTTGCCGAACTTCTAACAATTACTTGAGTTATTGGCAATCCTCCAATTAAACCAGACAATATATTTCCAGTACCTTGAGCTAATAATTCTCTATTGGTTGGAGTAACATTTTTATGAGGATCTAACTTATCTGTAGCCTCAACACAAAGTAATGTTTCTAGCGACGCTACAAGTGCTATTGTAAAAGCCGTTATCCAAACATCCGCTCTAGTAATTGCAGCAAAATTTGGGAAGCTGAACTGACCCAAAAATCCACTAAAATCTTCTGGAACGGGAACTGATACCAAATGATCTTTAGTGATAGCAAACGTAGTATCTTGCGTGAAGACATAAAACAAAATACCCACAACAACAGCAACCAAAGGACCTTGCACCAATTCAAATATTTTTCCTTTATTTGATAAAACATTAGACCACAAAATTAGAATTGCCATAGCTATTATAGCAACTGTTGTGGCTCCTATACTTACATTCCCACTTATTAATGCATTAATAGCTTTTAAAAGTTCAGTTAAAGTATTTTCTCCATCTACTTGAAGAAAGGCAAAATCACCTTGAGGATCTTTATCCATTCCAAAAAAGTGAGGTATTTGTTTTAAAATTATGATAATTCCAATACCCGTTAGCATACCTTTAATTACAGAAGACGGAAAGTAATAACCAATTATACCAGCTCTTAAAAAGCCAAATAATAATTGGATGATACCACCTAAAACTACAGCTACCAAAAAGTTTTCGTAACCACCTAAAGCAGTAATGGCAACAAGAACAATAGCTGCTAAACCTGCTGCAGGACCACTAACACCAATTTTTGAGCCACTTAAACTACCAACAACAATTCCGCCAATAATACCCGCAATAAGGCCTGAAAATAATGGCGCTCCACTTGCTAAAGCTATTCCTAAACATAAAGGTAAAGCAACAAAAAACACAACTATACTAGCTGGTATATCGTTTTTTAAATATTTGAACATAAAATAAATAAGTTTAAACCATAGTTAATAGCTATGATTTCAATTATAGAAAAAAAATTAAAATGAATGTATTAAATTATGAAACTAATTTAGGAGGTGGAAAAGAAAGCTCGATATGAGGTATTTTGTAAGCATTAAAACAATATTCTAAACTAAATTCCTCAAAATCTTTAACATTACTTCTTATGGTATCTTTTTCTATTGAACAAATAAACTCTTTGTCAATATTTTTTTCTTGACTTTTCTCTTTTTCTTCCTCTGAAGTGTTATAAAACAAAGAAACATCTATTGAATCATCAAATGCAACAATTACTGTAGGCAGAACAATAATTAATGTAAATATTAAAGATAGTAAAACAGCTATTACGTTTTTAAACATTGTTTTTTAGTATTCAAAAAACTAAATATAATACTTATTTATTAAGCTTTTAAAACTCTTGCAAGAATTTTTATATATCCGGAAGTAATCCACACTGTTTTTCCATCGGAAAATTTCATTTTTATTCGAATAGTATATAGTTTTTATGCCATTTTTATCCTAAAAGTTTATTAAACCAACTCTCTTTTAATTTTGCTTTTTCTATACAATAATGGTAGCGGATTTATCATTTCTAAAATAACAACACCCCGTATAGCATAATAAATTATGCTATACGGGGTGTAAAAAAATGTTGTGAAAATTAATTTAAGCTGTTAATTCCTTTTTAGATTTTAAATTATAGTTAGCTATATTGTTTTTAAGTCCTAAACTATCTAGAGACACTTCTCCATTAGAATCTAAAACAGTCTTGTCTGTAGCTACAAAAACAACACCGTCATAATTTTTACGTACTAAACGTGCTATATTATTTCCGAGAAAGTTAAATTTTTCTCGCTTTCTTTCTCCTAGAATAATCATATCTGGTTGAGATGTTTTAATGTAATTTTCAATTACATTTTTTACATTCCCATATGCAAAAGCTGTCTTGATTTCGATATTATTATCTTCAGAAATCGGGTTTACTAAGTTTTCTATTCTTTTGTCTGTTTCTTTAGAAACCTCAGTAATTATCCTTAAAGCTGAAACTGGATCCTCTGCTTGTGCAACCTCTGTTGCCGATTTTGCATAAAAAAACTCAACATTTGCATCAATTTCATTAGCTAATTTAGCTGCATAGCTTAAAGCTTGAACCGATTTTTCTTTTAAATCTGAAAGCACTAATATTTTATACTTGTTGTTTTTCATAATGTTTTATTTGTACGATTAATAAACACTTAATTCTAGTTCTTCTTTATATGATTTCTTGTTTGTATTTGAACGTTTGACTTCAAAATTGCTATCTAAAACCCAGTTTAAATTTTTATGGTAATGTGTAATTGTACTATCATTATCTGTATCCATCACTTTAAGGTATATCCATTCGTTATCAAGTAATTCTTTTAAATGATTATGTTTCTTTAAAATAGACTCTACTCTCTTTAACGGTGCCTTAATAACTACTGTGAGTCTAAGTGGTTGGTGGTACATATCATTATCGGTCTCCTTTAAAGATTGTAGTGGTAATCCCATTTTTAAATCGCCTCCGTTACCTTGAACTACACCAAACTTACCGGTTATATTATGTGTTATTTTAGAACCACTACCAAATTTGTTATTATCTACGGTTGTAAAATAATAATGATTATTAATCCATTGGGTTACTACCATTGGACCGCACATAATACCTTCAAGCGCTACTCCAGTGTCATCCATTTCATAATCGTATGAATGCATAAAACATCTGCTTTTTAAGTTCATTTTCTCAGTAACTTTTCTAGGTGCTATTATGAAGCCAGCATTTTTAGCAAGCCCCCATTCTGGTCTTGTTTCTCCCCAGTTCATTGATTTTTTATTTGCTAATTCAATGCTGTTTTTAGAAGTTGCTAGCCTATCTGCCGTCGCAGTTTCTTGTGCTTTATGCAATGATACTTTTAACGCTTCTAACTTCTGTGTATGTGTTTCTGGAACTAAATTATCAAACAAGGTAATTTCGTCTGTAGTGGTATTATGTTCTCCGCCAATAAATACTGTTTCATCAGGGATATTTATGTTGTGTATATTTTTCAAAAAAGCTCTTACTTCAACATCATTTGCTAGTTTAGCGAGTAATCTAGCATTATGCCTTCCTGGGCTTGCAGCACATGCCCCACATTCTAAACTTGAACCGAAAGGATTATTTGTTGTATGACTTCCATGGCCAATAAATAAAACCAAAGGTGCAAAAGTTTTCCAACCCATTAAATCGAACCCAGATTTTACAATAGCAACTTTTTCATCTAAAGAAATATCTTTTCCTGCATGCGTTTCACAACTATTATATTTTATTTCTGGTTCGCAAAACGCTTCGTAAGAAGGTTTCATTTTTTCTTTTTGTTTAAATAAAAACTCAGGAATAAATGTTTTAAATAACAATGAAGCTCCATAAAAAACTCCCGCTCCTTCAACAAAACCAAAGGATGAAGGCAACATGTTTTTTAATCTTTTTAAGATATAATTATTAGATTTATATAGGTTTTTGCCTTTGGTAAATTGTTTGTTCTTTTCGTCTGTTTCTGATAATGGTTTTTCTGTTACTAAATAAGGCGACCCAACTATTGGAGGACATGATTTTATGGCCAAATCTTCTTGAAAATGTTGATAATCCATTGCTATTCCAAAAAAACCAGCATAACCAAAGGTTTCGTAATTTCCTTTAGACTCTACATGCCTTCTTATAGCTTCAGATCTGGTATCAATACAAAACACCATTTGTGCATCTGGAGCTACATTTGTAGTGTTAGTTTCTGAAGATTTTGAAGCTTCATTCTTTAAACCACTTAATAACTGCTTTTGAAAACTTTGTTCCCAAGCTTGAAGCCAAAGGTGTTCTAATTTTGAATGCTTTTGGTTTGTATTTAAATTAGATTCTGGAACAATACTATACCCCATATTATGAGCAATTGTTAATCTAACTGCAAGGTAATCTTGAATGGTAATTGGAAATTTTTGTTGCCAGATAGAATTAGTGTTTTCTCTGTATTTTATGTAACCAACCCAACCTGATAACGCTGCTAAATGATGCTTAAATAATTCTGTATAGTTAGCAACATTATGCTGTTTTACAACGTCTTGTATCGCTTCAATACTGCTGCTTGGTAATTTCGACGCATTATCTTTTCCATTGAAACTATCATATTTTGCTAAATATTTCCATGCTAAATAAAACCCTTTAGACTTATTTGGTATTTGCCATTCTGCTAATCCTTCATCCATAAAAGCAGACAACCACTTAGTCATTATAACATCTAACTTACTATGCTCGAAAACTTCTTTAGGGTTTTCTTTTTCTGATGATAACATCTCATTTAAATAAGATTCTGGCGATTTATAAAACGCATGCTTTTCTAATAACGACGAAAGTAGTTTTGCATCAATCTCATTATTTTCCCAAGCTTGCTTGTATAATGAAGGACTAGGATATGTTTTTGCCTTTAAAAGTTGTTCTGCATTTTTTAGAGCCTCATCAAATGGTAATTGCTCGTAACCCGATAAAGGATTTGATGTTACAAAAGAATATAATGGCCAAGTAATTCCGAATGATTTAGATGCTTCATCTATACCATTTAAAAGATTTAAATTTTTCATAACGCTTTTAGTTTTTAAATGATAAAATTGACTTACCGTAAGGTTGAGAATTGTTAAGAAGCTTTACATACAACCAAGGTATTTTTCGGTAAATACCAAATAACATGATGTAAAAAGCTATTAAGAAAATAACCCCGAAACCAATATGAACACTGGTAAGTTCTACAGGTGTATTTGTAAATGCCATATCGCTCATAAGTAAAGTAACACCATTAAAACATAAACCGTAAAAAGTGATACCGGCAATAATTAATATGGGTAAAACAATCAGTTTTTTTGCACTACTTAAGCTACTTTTGTTTATGATGTTGTAGGTAACTTGCCCAACCGTAATAGCTACTATAAATGTTAAAAACAAGCCGCTATCAAAAGCAGTACCTTTACCTGTTATTATTGCAAACAAAACACCTCCCAAAGCACTTGTAACTAATATAAATAGTGTTTGTAATGGTTTTAAAACAATTTTATCAGCATTTTTTGGTGCCGAATTTTCTATTTCTTCTCCAGCAGATAAAAATAAGTATGCTTTGTAAAATCCGTGTAATATTAAATGTGTAATAGCTGCACTAAAAAACCCAAGTCCACATTGTAAAATCATAAAACTCATTTGTGCACTAGTAGAACATGCTAGTTTTTGCTTAACGTTAACTTGTAATAATTTTGTAAACTGAGATATAATAGCAGTAACGCCTCCTATTATAAAAATTAAAAGTAGAATATCTGCTTTAAATAAAAGTGGCGCAAAAATAGCTAATAGAATACCTGCACCATTTACAAAACCTGCATGCATTAAAGCTGATGCTGGAGTTGGCGATGTCATCGCAGATAGTAACCACTTGTGAAATGGAAATATTGCAGATTGAATAAGTGCCGCAACAATAATACAAACTGATGCTATAATATTTACATAAACTGGTAATTCATCTATTTTAGATAATATCTCGTTTATAGTGTAAGCATCACTTTGAAAGGCCAGTAACAAAACACCAATACTTAAAAAAAGAGCGCTTACAAAGTAGTTTTTCCTAGCACAAGATGCTGCTTGTTTAGCTTCGTTCCACTCCTTATTTATGCCTATTAGTTTAGACATAAGTATTCCCATACTTAACCAAAATAATAACAATAAAGCCACATGACTAGAGGCTACAAAAAACATAACTGAAATTGAGAACAATAAGCATGTTAATAAAAAAGTGTTTTGCTTTTTAAAACCTTTCATATAACTAGCAGAATACGTTTGTACAATGGCACTAAAAAATGTTACCACCGTCCAAATAACTATACTAAGTCCGTTTATTTCAAAAGCACCAGAAATTTGCCATTGAGGTAAATTAGGAAAGAAGTAAATAATATAACTTAAACAAGAAAGGAATACTAACCAGGTAATTGGAATTAAATATTTTGAAATAACTGGTAGTCCATGGTTAAACTTCTCTTTTGAAGTCGAATCATTTTTTTTCAGATTAATCAAATTATCAGATTGCATATTATTGTTTGTTAACTGTTTTAAATTACAGTGCAAACTTCATAAAAATTTAACATAAATTTTTATTTAATTATAATATGATTGGTATAAAATATTTTTATGTTTTGAAAACTAATAATGAAAAATATTTTACAATCTATTGACTTTCAATTATTTGTAATAAAAAAAAGGAATGATATAATCAGATAAAATTGAAGAATTGTTAAAAATTATTCAACATTTTAATGTCTTCTGAAGCAATCCAACCTGTTTTACCGTCAGATAATTTTATTTTTTTCCAATTTCCAACAGTATCTAAAACCTGAATTTTTGTGCCTTCATGTAGTCTAAAAGACTCTTCACTTCTTAAATTTGGTTCACTTTTAACCTTACTTTCTTGTGCAAAAACTATAGCAGGTCTGTCTTTCTTATCTAAATTAAATTTATGAAATGCGAAACATAACGTCACTAAAACAAAAAACAATGATAACAAACTACCTATAAATGCTAATCGTTTTTTAGCTGAGGAATAGGCAAAATAATATATAAGGAAAAGTACAACTGCAATAAACACAGATAATATTGATAGTTTTGCCCAAGTATCGAAATTAAATCTGTTTGCTGTATTCTTTAACAGTTTAGATAACCCAGCTTCAGGAACAACATCAATGGCATCAATAGTCATATTTCTTGCAAATGCTATATTGTTTTGAATATCGGTATCATTAGGCGCTAATTGTAATGCCTTTTCATAATAATAAATACTAGGTGCAATATTATTAAGTTTATAATTAGCATTACCAAGATTAAAATATAGAGACGCTGAATGATTTCCACTTTCTAATACAAGAGTGTATTTATCAATAGCCTCAGCATATTTTCCTTCATTATATAAAGCATTTGCTTCATCAAATAAAGTTTCGTTTTGTGAAAAACTTACAAAACATAACAGGAACGATAGTATGTAAAAAAAGTATCTCATTTAACGTGCTTGTTTGTCTATTAAAGAAATCGTTTTTGCTGCCTTCTCATAATCTTCTTGCATGGTAACAATATCTATAGGTGTATAGCGTGCTAATTCACAGCTTTCTAAAATGCTAATAAAATCTTTAATTGTATCGTTATTAACCTGCTTCTTTGTTAGTAAACTAATAATCTTATCTTTACTTAAATCTTGTGTTTCTATGCGTAATTTTGCCTTAAGATAATTATGTAAAGCTTTCTCTAAAGCTATATAAAACTCCTCCTTTTTACCTAAAGATTTTTTAGCACTACTTAAGTATTTACGTGCTAATTTATCGGCTTTTCTAATTCGGTTTCCATAAACATCGGCATCTCGAGTTGCTTTGCTTTTTCTAATAAAAACAGCAAGCGGTATTGCTAAAAATGGTAGTAAAAGTAAGCTCCAAAATAGCTTTGTCTGGAAGAAATAGGATGTATTGATTGATGTTAAACTTGGTGTTGTTTTAATGTATGCAAACTGATCGTTATTTAAAACAACTGCTTGCTTTCCAGGGCTTAAATTATTATTATCGTTTGATTCTGTATTATTTGAAGGCCCGTTAGAAACATCAATTACAATCTCAGCGGACGATAAACGCTTATAGCTTTTCGTTTCTAAATCGAAATAAGAAAAAGAAATACTCGGGATTGGATACTTACCTTTGTATTGTGGCACAACAGTGTAATTATCTGAAATACTGCCTCGCATTCCTGATAAATTTGTTTGTACTTTTTCATCATGTTCAGGTTCATATACTTCCAAAGAACTTGGTAAGGATATTTTTGGAAGTTTAAAAAGTTTTAAATTACCTTTTCCTTTAACCTCAACTTTTAATTGTAATGATTCTGAGGCATCTAAAACTCTTTTAGAAGAAAATACATTAAAATCAAAATTGCCAACGGCTCCAGTAAAGTCAGCTGGTTTTCCTGCTTCAGGTAATGGTTTAACATTTATTGTTTTGTTACCTGCAGAAATGGTTTTATTAACTCTAGTCATTAACCTACTGCCAAAAATATCTCGCCTATTTGTTGGTACTCGCATGGCTAAATCTAAAACAAGAGGTTCAATGTTTAACTTTCCTGTTTTTTGCGGATATAAAACTGCTTTTCTGTAAATTAAATATCTATAATCTTCACCATTGTAGGTTCCATTCTGTACTTTTAATCCTTGAGTACTTATATTCTGACTCCAAAAATCGTTATATCTTGGAATATCTAATTCCTTAATATCGTCAACAGCAATTGATGGTGAAACATATAACTTATAAACTACAGTGATAGCTTCATTTAGATACGGATTAGTTTTTGATACTTCTGCAACTAAATGAATGTTCTCTGAAGCTATATAATTTGGATCGTTTGGGTCTTTTGGCTTATCAACAGCAGCGGTAATTTCAACTTTTATTGGAACTGTTTTATAAACTTCATCATCTATTGTAATTGAAGCTTGTCCAATAGTTAAAGTTCCTCTAGTTTTTGGAGATAAAAAGTAACTGTAGGTTTTTTTATAAGTTCGTACACCATTAGAATACACATTCTTAACAGACTGATTTGGACCACCAATAAGATTAAAACCGGAAAAGCTTGGAGGGTTAAAATTGTCTCCATCTTGGTTCATTATAAAATCAATACGCAAGCGCTCGTTAATACCTAGCTTTTGCTTACTGGCTTTGGCTACAAACTCAACTTGGGCTGAAACTAGACCTGTTGTAAGTATTAGTAATAGTATTGATATATGTTTTATTAGCTTCATTTGTTATAATTGAGATGCTTAGACTAAACTTAGCATGACAAAATTCTATTTTACCAGTCTTTTTCTGTTTTAACTTTAACTCCTTTTTGCTTTTCAGCATTCATTTTTTCCTGAACTTTCTGTTCTTGATTGTTCATGGCTTCTAATAAATTCTTTATTTGTTGTGGTGATAATTGTCCAGGTTGAGGCTTTGGCTTTTTTTGTTCTTTCTTTTCTTCATCACCTTTTCCTTTATCGTCTTTTTCATCTTTTGGCTTGCCTTCCTCATCTTTTTCATCCTCACCTTCCTTCTTCTCTTGGTCGCCTTCGTCTTTTTTATCTTCTTTGTTATCGCCTTCTTCGTCTTTTTTGTCCTGGTTTTCTTTGTCTTTATTCTCTTTATTCTCGTCGTTTTCTTTATCCTTGTTTTCGTCGTCTTTATTGTCGTCTTGCTGATCTTGTTTTTGCTGTTCAGCACATTCTTTTGCTAAGCCTAAATTATAACGGGTTTCATCATCAGTTGGATTATTTCGTAAAGCACTTTTGTAAGCTTCAACAGCTTCTTTACATTTTTTATTTTTCATTAATATATTTCCAATATTATGGAACGCCTTGTGTTTTTCAATTTTTGAAGTTGCTGTTTCTGTTGCTTGTTGATGACGATAGAGTGCCTCTTCATAATTTCCCTTTTCATAATATGAATTACCTAAGTTGTATGCTCCAGCAACTGAAGTGGGTTGTTCTGAAATAGCTTTACGGTACTCCATTTCTGCTGATACAAAGTCTTCATCATTTATTAAAGAATTTGCCTCATACAAATAAGCGTTTGCTTTCTTTTGAGATTTTTGAATTTCTTTATCTTGTGCATTAGAAAAAGAAACTATAAATACTGCTATAAATACTACTAAATTTTTCATCTTCAATTTCTTATATTTCTAATATAGAAAACCTTGTACTTTTTATTGGTTAAAATTTTTATAAAAATTTAATTATAAATCTTCATTAAATAAATTCAATTTCTTTAACCAAGCCGTTTTACGTTCTAATAGAAAAACGTCAATTAACAGAAAGAAAATACCAAAACCTAAAAACCACTGAAATTGGTCTTTAAAATCGGCAAACTGTTTAGCTTCAAACTCTGTTTTATCCATGGCATTTAAAATTTCACGAATGTTTTCAACAACATTATCTGTTACTTTCCCATTTATATAAGCACCGTTGGCCTCTTCGGCTATACTTTTTAATGTTTCTTCATTTAAACGTGTAATAACTGTTTCGCCTTGGTTATCTTTTTTATAATTTAAAACAATGCCATTTCGTTTTTCTGGAATTGGACCACCTTTAATATCGCCAACACCTATTGTAAAAATGCGAATACCTTCTTCACTTGCTTCCTCTGCTACAGCCACGGCTTCTTCGCTATGATCTTCACCATCAGATATTATAATTAAAACTCTGTTGGTTTGCTCTTCGTCATCAAAATAGGTTTTTGCTAGTTTTATAGCCTCGTTTATTGCGGTACCTTGCGAGGATAACATATCGGTATTCATACTTTGCAAAAACATTTTTGCCGAGGCATAATCTGTGGTTATTGGTAATTGCGGAAATGCTTTTCCTGCATAAGCAATAATACCAACGCGGTCGCTTGCTAAGTTGTTTATAATCTGCGTAACCAGTTGTTTCGATTTTTCTAATCGGTTTGGCGCAATATCTTCAGCCAACATACTTTTAGAAACATCAACAGCAAATACAATATCTACACCTTCTCGTTTTACAGTTTCAAGTTTTGTACCGATTTTTGGATTTACTAATGCTAAAATGAAACATAGAAATGCTAAACTTAAAACCACAATTTTTAAAATAGACTTGAAAAGTGATTTATTAGGACTTAATCTTTTAAGCAACTTCTTGTCTGCAAATTTATTTTGAGCTTTATATTTCCAGAATTGAAGCACCAAAAAGAACAGCCATATTACTGGAATAACCAATAATAACCAAAACCATATTTTCTCTTCTAATTGATACATTTAGCTATCTCTTTTTTTTAATTAAATAAAACTTCTAAAAAACGTAAAACGAAGAAGTACTTCTATTAGCAATAGCAACCCTGCAAGCAATACTAATACCCTGTATTTTTCTTCGTAATTATAAAACTTGAATTCTTCTATTTCTGTTTTTTCTAGTTTATTTATCTCGTTATAAATTTCCTGTAACTTCTTGTTATTGGTAGCTCTAAAATATTTTCCACCTGTTACGTCTGCAATTTCTTTTAGCAGCTCTTCATCTATTTCTACTTGTGCTCTACCATATTGAAATTGCCCATTTGACAAAATACCAATAGGTGATAGTGCCATTCCGTTAGTTCCTAAACCAATGGTGTATGTTTTTATCCCATATTCAACCGCTAACTCACTTGCTATTTTAGGGTCTATAAACCCTGAATTGTTTACACCGTCTGTAAGCAAAATGATAACTTTACTGGTTGCTTTACTATCTTTTAATCGATTAACAGAAGTGGCTAAACCCATACCTATAGCCGTTCCGCCTTCAATAATGGTATTGTATTTTATACTTTTTAATGAGCGTAACACAATGGCTTTATCGCTGGTAATTGGCGTTTTAGTATAGCTTTCTCCTGCGTATTCTACTAAACCTATTCTATCATTTGGCCTGCCTTTAATAAATTCTGCGGCAACCTTTTTAAGTGCTTCTAATCTGTTTGGCGATAAATCTTTCGCCAACATACTTGCAGATACATCAATAGCCATTACAATATCAATACCACGAGTTGTTTTTGTTTTGGTTGATACATCTACCGTTTGCGGTCTTGCCAAAGCAGTAATTAATAATGCTAATGCTATTAATCGTAAGGCAAACAAAAAATGTCTCAGTTTTGGTAACCAAGAATTTGTTACTTTAAACCCTTTTAAACTTGATATTTTTAATTCGGCAGTTTGTTTTTTATTCTTAAAAACATACCATAGTATTACTAAAGGAAGTACTAATAACACCCAAAACCATTGCTTATTTAAAAATTCAATCCCTTCAAACATCATTCTTCTGCTGGTTTAAGTTCAACTGAATTTAAAACACGTTCCATTATTTCATCTGCATAAACATCATCTTTTTTCCATGTTAAAATAATTTGCTGTATTACTTTATTATCACTTGTAAAACTTAATAATGTGTAATTCCCATTAATATAATTATCTGTGTTTTCTATAGGGTATTCTAATGTTCCATGAGTTTTTACTCCTTCAGCACCATTAGGCGTAGTGAATTTTTCATTTTTAGTTAGAATATTTCTAGCGCCTCTACTTTCTAAAGTTTTTAAATTACCCTCTATAGCTTTGCGAATATCTAAACTATCTTGAGCTTGTGTGAGTACTGTGTTTGAAACTACGATGGTAATTCTTTGCTTTTGCTCAAAACCAAATGTTTTTATTTTCATTTGACCTTGTAATTCATTTGGAATTGGAGTTTCAATTCGTTTTAAAACCTCAGGTGTTGTAATAGTAATTGGTGGAAAACCATACTCGCTAGTCACCCAATCTCCTTCTAAAAGTTCGATACTATCATGACCCATTAGAGTGTCTTTTACATAATTGAAACCATATTTTAGTGAAAAACCAATATATGTGGCTATCAATAAAAACACTCCAATTGCAAGGGTTAATATTATTTTATTCCGTTTCTTTTTTCGCTCTTGCTCTTCTCTGTATTTTTGGTCTAGAAGCTTCTCTTCTTCAGTTGGTTCTGGAAGTGCTTCTTTTACATGGTCTATCTCGACATCAATAGTATTTCTATCTAGTTTTGCTAATTCTACATCTGGTGCAGACTTTGCAAATTTTACTAAATCGGCACGTTTTAATATACTTTCTAAATTTTTAATATCCTCTTTACTTAAATCTACTTGATTACCATCTTTAAGTAATTTAAGCCTACTTATAAGTTCGTCTGTGGTACTTTCTAGAGCGCGATCGTACACCTTCTCATCTAGATATTTTCTGATAATAAATGTTAAATCTGAATAATAATCTTTTAAATTTTCATTCTCTAAGTAAGGGGTATCATCTAACTTTTTTAAAGCCAATTTCGCTCTATCGTATGGAGGTAATAATGCAATTTGTTCTTCTTCGGTAAGTGGTTTTTGCCTCCAAATAAACCAATATAATAAGAATGCAACTACTCCAATTATTAATAATGTAATTAACAAATATTTCCACCAATTACTAGATGGTTTCTTTACTTCGATAATTGGTTTTATATCGTAAAGCCCTTGTTTAGTGGTGTCTATAACAATATTATTTACCTCAACTTTTAAGGAATCTGTGTAAAATGTTTTGTCTCCTATTATTATTTTCTGTCTTGGAATGGTGTATTTACCAGAGTCAAATTGTGTTAATCCATACTTTTTTATAAGGTTGTATTTGTCCTTATTTTGTAAGGTATCTACTTTATATGATTCTATCATTTCAAGCGGCAAAAACGTTTGCCCCTCCGGAAACACAACTAAACTTGTAGTATCTGTTTCAACTTGAATATTATAGGTAATTTGCTCTCCTATTTTAATAGAAGTTGAATCTATTGAAGATGTCATTTGAGCAGAAGAATACCAAGATATTAGAATCAATAAAAAAGACAATGCAGTTTTATTGAAAAAACCAGACAGTATTAACTTTTCTTTCTTAATTCTAGTTTCTATTATATTTGAATTTACATTTTTCATTTTACACAGGCCTAAACTAAGTTAAACCCAACGCTGTTTTTTTATCCTCTTCTTTTAAAATACCCAAGTAATTTTTTTACATAACTTTCGTCAACTCTACAATCAATAGCTCCTGCTCCAGATTTTGTAAAACTCTCTTTATAATAGTTTACTTTTTCATTATAAAATTTTCCATAATTAAGCCTTACTTTTTTTGATGATGTGTTTACCAACATCAATTCGCCCGTTTCTTCATCTTGCATTTGTACCATTCCTAAATTTGGAATAGTCTCTTCGTGCTTATCATAAACTCGAATACCTGTTACATCATGTTTTCCTGCAACTATCTTCATGGTGTGATGATATTCATCAGCAATAAAATCTGATAACACAAAAACAATAGCTTTTTTCTTCATCACGTTTTGCATGAATTTTAAAGCCTCTGCAATATTGGTTTGTTTACTTTCTGGTTGAAATTCTATTAATTCACGAATAATACGCAGTACATGAGAACGCCCTTTTTTTGGCGGAATATAAAGTTCAACTTTATCTGAAAATAAAATTAGACCTATTTTATCATTATTTTGAGTGGCCGAAAATGCTAATGTTGCAGCAATTTCTGTAACTACTTCATTTTTAAATTGCTCTTCGGTACCAAAAAATTCTGAACCAGAAACATCTACCATCAACATCATGGTAAGCTCTCGTTCTTCTTCAAAAACTTTTACGTAAGGCTCGTTATAACGGGCTGTAACATTCCAATCAATACTTCTTACATCATCTCCAAATTGATACTGTCGTACTTCACTAAAAGTCATACCACGCCCTTTGAAAGTGGAATGATATTCACCTCCAAAAATATGATCAGACAGCCTACGCGTCTTAATCTCAATTTTACGTACTTTTTTTAGTAATTCTTTAGTATCCATTTTTCAATCAACATTAATTTGCAAGCTAGAATTAAGAAAATACTATGGTACTTCTATTTCGTTTACAATTTTGTTGATGATGTCTACCGAGGTTACATTTTCTGCTTCAGCCTCATAGGTAATACCAATTCTATGTCTTAAAACATCATAAACCACAGCACGAACATCTTCTGGAATAACGTAACCACGACGCTTTATAAAAGCATAACATTTAGCAGCAGTTGCTAAATTGATACTTCCACGTGGTGATGCTCCAAATGATATTAATGGTTTTAAATCGGCTAGTTTATATTTTTCTGGGTAACGTGTTGCAAAAATTATATCTAGTATATATTTTTCAATTTTTTCATCCATATAAACTTCTCTTACTACTTGTTGTGCCGTAAGAATTTGTTTTACAGAAACCACAGGGTTTACTTTATCCCAAGCGCCTTTCATATTAGCTCTCATTATGAGTTGCTCTTCATTAAGCTTTGGATAATCTATTACAGTTTTTAGCATAAAACGGTCAACTTGAGCTTCAGGCAAAGGATATGTTCCTTCTTGCTCAACTGGGTTTTGTGTTGCCATAACAAGAAAAGGTTTGTCTAGCGTAAAGGTTTCGTCACCAATGGTAACTTGCTTTTCCTGCATCGCTTCAAGTAATGCCGATTGTACCTTGGCTGGAGCTCTGTTAATCTCATCTGCAAGTACAAAGTTTGCAAAAATTGGTCCTTTTTTAATAGAAAAATCATTAACCTTCATATTGTAAATTAATGTACCGGTTACATCTGCTGGTAATAAATCAGGTGTAAACTGTATTCTACTAAAACTTCCATCAACAGCTTGAGCCAATGTGTTAATGGCTAAAGTTTTTGCTAAACCTGGAACACCTTCCAATAAAATATGACCTTGCCCTAACAGACCAATAAGCAAACGTTCTACCATATGCTTTTGTCCTACAATGACTTTGTTCATTTCTAGCATCAATAAGTCTACAAAAGCACTTTCTTTTTCTATTTTCTCATTAATTGATTTAATATCAATTGTACCTGTCTCTTCCATTATTTTTTCGTTTTAAAAACCTCGAATATACTGCCCTTATTTGAGCATTGCAAATTGTTAAAATTTTTCATTAATACCTGTTAACAATTGGTTAAAATATTAATACTAATTAAGTTAATTCTAACTTAAAAACAAAAGAGCAATATCTTTCGATATTGCCCTTTGTTATTTGGAAATTAAAATTTCTTATTCTAATACTAAAGTTGCATTTACAACTTCTTGCTCATCTGGATCTAAACTAATCATAAATTCTTGAGAAACATATCCCGAAGCACTTATTGTTACAGTGTAATTTCCTGGTACAATTTCGTTTATTTCATAAACACCATTACTATCTGTTTGAACAGTTGTTAAAGCTGTATCATTTATAGACACATTTGCTGCAATACCATCTGCTAAACCCGATACAGTACCACTAACTGTGGCTGTTTTTAGCATAAGCTCAATAGGTTCTGATACGGTTGTAATCTCGCCATTTGAAACTGAAACATCTGTTGCGCTTCCATAACTGTAATCTGACACTTCATCAACAGGTTTAACTATAACATCATAAGTTCCTGCTGGCACGCCCCATAAGGCAAATTCGCCTGTTACGGTATCAGTAAAAGCTGTTATAATAAAATCGTCATCTATTTCTGGCGTTCCGTTATCATCAACTAAAACAGAGGCCACTGATGGTACGTCAATTGGAGAAATTTTCCCTTCAATTATTCCAGAACTTGCCTCAGCACTCACGTAAAGTACTGGTTTTAATATAATATTTCCTGAATTACCTGCACGTACAATTGATTTTTCTACATCGAAATCTAAAACGAAATCATAAGTAAAACCTTCTTCAATTTCAGTATTAACTTTTAATTTTAATCCTGATTGCTGAGCGCTTGGTGTTTTTAAAGCAAACTCCTCGTCTTCATTGTTACTGTCTTTTATAACTATGGTATTGCCATCTCCAAGTACCAGTCGCATTTGACTTAAAGTTCCTGCTGGAATTGGAAATCTTTCTACTAAAACTTTACTAAAACCTCCTGTAAATTCTAATAAATTAACAATTTCATTATTTGCTTCAAGAGACATCCATCCGTTATCATCGTCATTATCGTTATCCATTTTTATCATAACGTCAACAATTTCTACATTAACAGCTTCATAATCTCCAGGACCATCCACTAATCTTATAGATATTGTTGGCTCGCCTTTATTTACTTCACTAGAATTGTTATCATTACAGGAAACAAAAATTGTAAGAAACAAGAAAGGGATAATTAATTTTAACTTCTTCATTATACTCATATTTATTAATTGTTTTTGTTTATAAAAATATATACGTAACTAATTACTTGTTTGGTTTATTTAATGCATATTTAAATCTAAAATATTATTAATTATTAATTTAAAAAACTCATAATCAAAGCCTAAACAACTAATTTAATTTCAATAATACAATTTTAAACTAGTTTTAAGTACTTTTATATGTGAATAGCATAAATACACATATAACGTGTATTTTTAAATGTATTGATTTATAAAAAATGACTAAAACCGCACTAATTACCGGAGCCACAAGTGGTATTGGAGAAGCTACAGCCTACGAATTTGCAAAAAACGGTATAAAACTAATATTATGTGGCAGAAGAGCAGAACGTTTAAATACCATACAACGCGCTTTAAAAAAATTAACAGATGTACATATTTTAAATTTTGATGTTCGCGATAAAGCCTCTGTATTTAAAGCAATTGAGACATTACCAAACGAATTTAAAACTATAGATATTCTTATAAACAACGCAGGAAATGCTCATGGGTTAGACCCTATACACACTGGAAGTATTGAGGATTGGGATGCTATGATGGACATTAATGTTAAAGGTTTGCTTTATGTTAGCAAGGCTGTTATTCCGCAAATGACAGAAAGACAATCTGGGCATATCATCAATATTGGGTCGTCTGCAGGTAAAGAAGTTTACCCAAAAGGGAATATTTATTGTGCTAGTAAACATGCTGTTTTAGCCATTACTGAAGGTATGCGAATAGACCTAAATCCGTATGGTATTAAAGTAGGTGCTATAAATCCTGGGCTTGTTGAAACTGAGTTTTCTCAAGTACGCTTTAAAGGCGATAAAATTGCTGATTCTGTTTACAAAGGTTTTAAAGCTTTACAAGCCAAAGATGTTGCCGAGGTTATTTATTTTGCTATTTCTAGACCACCTCATGTAAATATAGCCGATGTTTTAATGTTTTGTACTGCTCAAGCAAATAGTACAACTGTTAAAAAAGAACTTTAAATCCATGAGATTCCTGCCTTAGCAGAAATTATAAATATGATTAACAAACGCCTCCTTATAAAACACCTTTTGGCTCATAATGATGAGAATAGTTTTTATGATAAGAAGCGTAAAGTTGATATTAGCCATAAAGAAGGTAAGGCAAAATTTTTAAAACACATTTGTGCACTTTCCAATAGTAACCCAAAGAACAATTCCTATATAGTTATTGGTGTTGAAGATGAAGATAATAACATTATTGGGGTAGATTTTTTTGATGATAGTAAAATACAAAACCTCATTAACGCTTATTTAACTAATCCTCCAATAGTACAATACGAAAACATCCCATTTCCGCATTTACCAGATGATAAAGTTGTTGGTTTAGTAACTATTAGGCCTACTGGAAAAATTACATCACTTAGAAAAAACATATGGAAATACTACGGTGGTTCTGTATTTTTTAGAGATGGTAGCATGAGCATGCCCAAAGTTTTCGATATTGAAATAAAAGACATCAATTCTAAAATTGTTGAAGCCATAGAAAACCATGCGCAAAACAATATAGAACATACGCTTAAGGGTGTTTTTGAATTTATGAATACCCGAAAAGACTACAATGCGCAATACAAGGTTTTTAAGGAGTATTTTGTGTTGTGTTGGGCAGGTCAAAAAAAGTAGTTAAAGATGAAGTATTTTATTCAAGAGTTGATATTGAATTAATTAATGAACAAGTCCGTTTGTTTTTTTCAGCTTTAGATGAAGTTTCAATTTCATTTGATGATGATAGCTTTAAAATTATTGAATATGTAAACTTAGGTTTTCAAAACTCGAACAAGTATTATCAGTTAGAAGAAACACTCATAAAATTTGAAGATAATGCCAATTATAGTATTGAAACAAAACTGTTATTTGACGCACCACAATATGACAAAAAACAACTTTTCCATATTTATAATAGTAACAATGCTATTTTAGAAAAATTAAAAAAAGGACTTACCTTAACCAAAAGGGAAGAACTCGATTTAAAAAACCTACCTGTTACCTATTTAATTTGTTATTTTAATTTGTTTCATGAAGCCATAAATAAATTACAAGAAGCTAAACCTTATTTAAAAAAACACAATTTAGAAGTTTACAACTTGTATAAAGAGACTATAAGAATACTTAGAAAAGTGAAGTACAGTTAACAAATGTTAATAAAATTAATTTTAAAATTTTGATACTATAAATAAAGTGTTACATTTGCACCGCTATTAATTAATAAACCTTGTGCTCCAAATCGATTTTATAAATCTGAGTCTCAAGGTTTTTTTTTGTCCTTTTTCTGGCATTAGTAATTTATATATTTTACTAATTAGCATAGTTTTCCAAAATATTCATACCATTAATTGCTGTTGTTTTTTAAGTAAACACTACTTGACTTTGTCAGAAAAAAAAGATAACTTCGTTTAACAACCAATAAAGTTCATTAAAACAGAACTTTATTTTTGCATTAAACGAACTAATCCAAAAAAAACAGAACGTTTAGTTTTAAAACCTAATAAACAAGAGAGCCTGCGTTAGGGATTGCAGAGTAAAGCCCACAGCGACAAAGGAGCGAGGACTTGTAACGTAAAGCCCGACCCCTTGTGGGTAACGCCCAAATTATTTTAAATAAAATTTAATTGACTAAAAGATTTATTAAGTACTTTTTTGTCATCAACTTCCAACCATTTATCTAAAACGGTAGCGTAAATGGTTCTAAAATCTATTTCGAATTTTAAATCGCCATTATCGTCTAAATCGCTTAGACTAGCCATATTATTATAAAGTCCTTGTGATTTCAAGTTTTCGCCAATAATAAAAACGTTGTTAGCCGTACCATGATCTGTACCTACACTAGCGTTTTGTTTTACTCGACGCCCAAACTCTGAGAATGTTAAAATCAAGGTGTCTTTAAAAGTGTTATTAGCTTTTAAATCTTCTACAAATGCCTCAACACTTTCGGCATACATATTTAGTAAACGTTTTTGGGTAGCCTTTTGATTTACATGCGTATCAAAACCACCAAGAGAAGTATAATATACTTTGGTTTGTACATGTGAATTAATGAGTTGCGCTGTGGTTTTCATTTGCTTTCCAAATTTGTTTTTTGGGTACTCTTTTTTACTTGTTACCGTTTTTGAGGTTTCGTAAATGTATTTAGCAGAAGACTCTGCAGCTATCATAGATTTATATAAATAGCCTAAATTATGTTCACTTAAGTGTTTGTCTTTTAAGTGTTTATTAATATTTTTTAAATAAGGCCCTTTTGATAAATTATACATAATTTTCGGGTCTTTTGTGGCTATGGCGTTCATACGTTCACCTTTCATTGCTAGCGATAAACTATCGTCTATCTCAATAGCACTGTGTGGGTCTTTACCGTAAGTATCTAAATAACGACCTATCCAACCACTTTGCGAATATTGATTAGAATCTGAAGCGGTTTGCCATATATCCATCGATCTAAAATGTGACCGAATTGGGTTTGGATAACCCACATTATTAATAATAGAAACGTAGCCTTTATCGTAAAGTCGTTTTAATGGGGCTAAACTAGCGTTTAAACCTACTTCATCATTTAATTTTATAATATCGTTTTGTGCTAATCCTATAGTTGGGCGCTCTTTGTAATACAAATCATTTCTAAAAGGAACAACGGTATTTAAACCATCATTACCACCAGATAATTGAATAATTACCAAGCGCTTATAGCCTAATTTATTAGCGGCTACTTCCTCAAATGCTCTTACAAAACTAGGTACAAAAAATAGGCTACTAGCTAGAGAGGATTGTTTTAAAAATTTTCTTCTGTCCATAATTAACACATTTGATATTCGGGTAACGACATAAGTTGTATACAGTATTCTTGCTTTGAAACTTTTGCTAAAGACTGTAAATATGTTTTTGCATCTTCATTTACAGGGCAAGCCAAAATATGGCTATCCATATCTTGCAGTAACACATTTTTAAAGTGTTTTTCAAAATAATTCCAATCGGTTTCTGTATTAAAACGTCTACCGTATTTTTTCTTGAATTCTTCCTTGTTAGTGTCCATAAAACCATCTTCATTTCCATTTTTAACATTTGAAATATAGGCGTTGTTTAGTAATAACGATGGTAACTTTAAACGTAGTACAATAGTATTACTATCTATCCAATTTCGGCCACCTTTCCAGCCAGCAACATTTGGCGGATCTAACAAGGTTTGCCCCAAAAGACGTTGAATTTGTAATACTTGCCTACTGTTTTTAAACATTACAGGCACTGTGTATTTTAGTCCGACTAAAAACTCCACTGGCGATTTAATTTTTGAGCCTATATTTTTTTCATCGTAAAACCAATTAGATGTAAAAACGAATTGCATTAAATTTTCAATATTATAATCTTTAAAAAATATATCTGTCATCTCATTAACATGAGTTTCACTTACAGCATCGTTAACAAAATAGCGATATATTTTGGTGCATATGTATTTTGCACATTGACGCTTTTCTAAAATAATATCGATAACATCTTCTCCTGTAAAATTACCTGTTTTTTCAAAAAATGTTTTATCGGTATAATCGTGCTGTCGTTTTCTGAAAACAAATTCTCCTCTTAGGTTGTGGCTATAACCTGTAAATGCTCTAGCACTTTCTTTAATGTCCTCTTCGGTGTAATGACCTTCTCCCAAAGTGAATAACTCCATAAGTTCTCTGGCAAAATTCTCATTAGGTTTTTGCTTTCGATTCTGTTTGGTGTTTAGGTATTTTGTCATGGCCGCTTCTTTTGAAATGGCTTTTACAAAATCTCCGAAATTCCCTAATGCATGTTCCCTTAATGTGTTATTAAACTGTTGAATGTAAACTATACTATTATCTTCACACACAAAATGATTTGCCCAAAATAAGGTCATTTTCTCTCTAAGAACTTCTGAGGAATTAGCCAGACGGTTTATCCAAGACACATTAAGCTCTAATTGCTTTTGTCTGCTTATTTTCTGAATTTTACGTCGTGTATCGGCATCTAATTTTGAGCCGCTCATCATCAAACCGCCAACTATATCCTTGATTTCAGATATATCTACTTCAAGTTTTGTACTATCCTTAGAAGCTTTAATTAAGTCATCTACAATTTGCTTTTTACTTTTAGTGGAAACATTTTGAAGTGCGGTTGGTAATATTCCAAAACCAACCCGTCTGTATAGATGTTGTATGTGATTTGCTTTCATAACAAAAAGATTCGATAAACTATTAGACTCTAATAACTTAAAAAAGTTTAATCCTGACTTTGAAGATACAAAAAAAAGCTGCTCTCAATTGAAAACAGCTTTGTATATATTAATCGTTAATTTTATATTACAAATCAAACTTTATTCCCTGCGCCAATGGCAATTCAGTGGTATAATTAATTGTATTTGTTTGTCTGCGCATATAAATTTTCCATGCATCAGAACCAGATTCACGTCCGCCACCAGTGTCTTTTTCGCCTCCAAAAGCACCACCTATTTCAGCACCAGAAGTACCAATATTAACATTGGCAATACCACAATCTGAACCTTGTACAGATAAGAAACGTTCTGCTTCACGTAAATTATTCGTCATTATTGCTGAGGATAATCCTTGAGCTACTTCATTTTGAATATCGATTGCGTTTTCAACATCACCTGAATACTTTAATAAATATAAAACTGGTGCAAATGTTTCATGCTGAACAATTTTAAAATCTGGTTTTGCTTCAGCAATTGCTGGTTTTACATAACAGCCACTCTCATAACCTTCTCCTGATAATACACCACCTTCAACAACTAAATTACCACCTTCTTCAACAACTTTTTTTAAAGCTTCGCTGTACATATTTACAGCATCCGTATCAATTAAAGGACCAACATGATTGTTTTCATCTAACGGGTTTCCGATACGAAGTTGCTTGTAGGCATCAACTACAGCCGTCTTTACTTTGTTGTAAATAGATTCATGAATTATTAAACGCCGTGTAGAAGTACAACGTTGCCCAGCGGTACCAACAGCTCCAAAAACAGCCCCAATAACCGTCATTTTTATATCTGCATCAGGTGTTACTATAATGGCATTATTGCCTCCTAACTCCAAAAGTGATTTGCCTAAACGTCCTGCAACTTCTTTGGCTACAATTTTTCCCATTCTAGTCGAACCGGTTGCAGATACTAAAGGAATTCTTGTGTCCTTGGTCATAAACTCACCAACTTTATAATCTCCATTAATTAAGCATGAAATCCCTTCAGGTAAATTATTTTCTGCAAAAACCTCAGCAGCAATGTTTTGACAAGCTATACCGCAGATGGGTGTTTTCTCAGAAGGTTTCCAAACGCATACATCACCACAAATCCATGCTAATGCTGTATTCCAAGACCAAACCGCTACAGGAAAATTAAAAGCCGAAATAACACCAACAATACCAAGTGGATGATATTGCTCGTACATACGATGCCCAGGGCGTTCAGAATGCATAGTTAAACCATGAAGTTGACGAGATAATCCAACTGCAAAATCGCAGATATCAATCATTTCCTGAACTTCTCCTAAACCTTCTTGGTAACTTTTACCCATCTCGTAAGACACTAATTTACCAAGCGCTTCTTTCTTTTCGCGTAGTTTTTCTCCAAATTGACGTACAATTTCACCTCGTTGAGGCGCAGGCATAGTTCTCCAAGTTTTAAAAGCACTACTTGCAGCAGTCATTACCTCCTCATAATCAGCCTTTGTTGTAGTTTTCACCTTTCCTATAAGATGTCCATCAACAGGTGAATAGCTTTCAATAATATCGCCATTAGAAAAATTATTCAACCCCGTAGAAGTCCCTTCATTTATTGTTTTTACACCTAAAATTTCAAGGGCTTTGTCTATACCAAAACTAGTTGCCATTGCACTCATTAATTATTGATTTATTAGTTATGATGAAATTATTTGCGAATATACTAATTAAAAGTGGTTTTTATTGAAATTTATTAACGATAAAATTGTTAACTTTATGCTCGTAAAAACTATAAATTTCGCCATGAAAAATCTTATTTATCTATTTACTCTACTATTGATTTTTGTTTCCTGTAAAAAGGAGGTTTCTGAAGACGCTAAAACAACTCCAATTGAAACAAAAAAAGCTGAATTCTCAATAATAATTCATGGTGGCGCAGGTACCATTTTGAAAAAAAATATGACCCCAGAAAAGGAAGCTGAATATAATAAAGTTTTAGAAGAAGCTATTCGCGTTGGATACGATATTTTAAAAAATGGAGGAACTAGCCTTGATGCTGTTGAAAAAACTATAAATATTATGGAAGACTCACCTTTATTTAATGCTGGTAAAGGCGCAGTGTTTACCCACGAGGGTTACAACGAGCATGATGCCTCTATTATGGACGGAAAAACGTTAAACGCAGGTGCATCAGCAGGGACAAGAACTGTAAAAAATCCAATAAATTTAGCAAGGGCAGTTATGGAAAACTCACCTCACGTGATGCTTTCTGGAAGTGGTGCTGAAGTTTTTGCAACCGAACAAAGTTTAGAAATTGTAGAACCTAGTTACTTTTTTACCGAAAGAAGAATGAAATCTTTAGAGCGCGTAAAAGCTTCAGAAGATAATAAAGTAGCCTCTTTTTATGATGAAGATATTAAAGATTCTAAATACGGAACTGTTGGTTGTGCCGCGCTTGATAAGTTTGGTAATTTAGCTGCAGGAACGTCAACTGGTGGTATGACTAACAAACGTTGGGGACGTATTGGAGATGCACCAATAATTGGCGCTGGCACTTACGCTAACAATAAAACTTGCGCTGTTTCAAGCACAGGTTGGGGCGAATTTTTTATCCGTGGTATGGTAGCTCATGATATTTCTGCACTTATGGAATACAAATCGCTAAGTTTAAAAGAGGCCGCAAACGAAGTTATTCAAAACAAGCTAACCGAACTTGGGGGAACAGGTGGCATTGTTGCCATTGATAAAGATGGAAATATGGTTATGGAGTTTAATACTCCTGGTATGTACCGTGCAACTATGAATGAAAATGGCGAATTATATATTGGCATGTATAAAGACTAATTTGTAACATTTCTATATCTTTAACACTAATAGTTAAACAACCTCAACTACCTCAACTTAATTTACTTTCGAGTTAAAGAACGTAAATGATTAAATTCTTCCGAAAAATACGTTACAACCTTATGGAAACTGGAAAAACATCCAAATACGTTAAATACGCCATTGGCGAAATTATTCTTGTTGTTATTGGTATTCTTATAGCGCTTACTATAAATAATTGGAATGAAACAAGAAAGGCTAATAATAATGAAATTACCTTGCTTCAAAAGCTTCAAGAAGAGAACAGTATTAATCTTGAGTCTCTTATATATGATGTAGATTACAGAAAAAATATGCCCAAAATAATTGAAGATTTTACTTTTTTCCTTGAAAAGGAAAACTTGGAAAAAGAAAACGATAGTTTACCTTATTTTTTTGAGAAAATACTGAGATCTACATCTTACACGTTTACAAATAGCAGCTTGGTTAATTACGTGAAACTCCATAATTCTTCCTATTCAGCTTTTACAAAAGAACTAACTACACTACAAGCCTTCCAAAAAGATTTAGAGTTAATTTCTGAAAAAGCAGTTGATATTAAAATTAAAAACCTGTTTGAAACTTTAGAAAACGACATTGATTTCTATTCATTAGAAATAAAATCATTCAATACTCTAAAATCCTTAAGGTTTAAAAATAGAATTTTTCTAATATCAGGAATAGAACAAGAAATATCATATCATTTTGATAAAACATTAAAACAACAACAAAAGGTAGATTCACTTATTACTAGTCGTTTAAAATACTAAACACCAGTATCCTCAAGTCTCTTCTTCAAAAAAAGCTGGGTAAAATAATAAGTGCCAGAGCTATTCTTTATCACTGCAATACCAATGTGCGTAAAATCACCCTCGATATTTTTTCTATGTCCAGAACTGTTTAACCATGCATCCATAACTTCTTTTGCAGATCGCTGACCATAAGCTACATTTTCGCCAGTTCTAGATGCGTTTTCCTCGTCTATTAGCTCGCGTGATCGTAAGTCAAAATCATCATGACTAATATCGCTTTGCTCTATCATGTACAAGGTGTGTTGGTAAGCTAAATCGTTTGCCAAAGTATTAAAAGACAAGGGGTCTTTACCTACACTTTTCCTGTGTGCGTTTACCAATTGCAGAATTTCTTCAGCTATAGAAATAGCTTCAGACTGTTCTATTTCATCCTCGGAAACATCATCTTTAGAACAAGAAACAGTAAATAACATAAAAGTAATACAAAGCAATAAGGCGTAGTTTTTTAAACAAATAGTTTTCATAATATTAGTAGATTGGGTTCTTGAAATATACGGGTATAAAGTATTTAGAGATGTATAAAATTTAATAAAATACCTTGTTTCTTGATAAACTTGTCGTTTATCGATGCTTTTCTTAAATAATATCGAACGAAACCTTAAGAGTTATTTAACATCTGCAAAAAGACTAAACACTAAATTTTAAACGTAACTTATTTAACGAGATTCTGCCTACGCTTTCGTTTTTTAGTTAATTTGTTCATTTAAAATCATCAATCCATGTCATTAAAAAAGCTTCTCGCCTTCGTTTTAATTTTTACTGTAGCCGCATCCTGCAAAAAAAAAGTTGTAGAAACCGATAATCTTTTCAAATTTAGAGATTATATAAGTTATACCTCTTCTGGAATAACATCTGTAGCAAACCCTATTGAAATTAACTTGGCAAATGAAGTTGAAAGTTGGGTAGCGGGTGAAGGAATAACAAATAACATTGTAAGTATAAAACCGCACGTTGAAGGTAAGTTAACAGTAGTTAATAAACACACATTACTTTTTAAGCCAGATGAAAATTTAGAACCAAACACAGAATATACCGTTACTGTAAAACTAAAGGATATTTTCAAAAATATGCCTGATGGTTTTAAAGATTACACCTTTCAGTTTAAAACCATAACACCTAGTTTTAATATTGAAACAAACCATTTACAGTCCTATAGTAAAAATTGGCAATATCTTGAGGGTGTTATAAAATCTGCTGATGTTATTTCGATTAAAGATGCAAAAACGTTGATTGAAGCATCACAAAATGGCAAAAAACTAGCTTTGGTTTTTAATGAAGAAAATAAATCTTCAAAATACTTCGAATTCAAAATTGATAGTATTAATAGGAAAATTGAAGATGGTAAAATTCTTGTAAAATGGAATGGAAAAACCATAAAGGCAACTAATGAAGGAGAAAACACACTAATAATTCCCGGCATCAATAACTTTACTATTATTGATGTTAATGTTATTCAAACGCCAGAACAATATTTATCAATTAACTTTTCAGACCCACTTAAAAAACAACAAAATTTTGATGGTTTAATAACAATTCAAAACATAAAAAACCCAAAATATGTAGTTAATGGAAATGTTTTAAAAGTTTACCCAGACACTAAACTGGTTGGCAATATTCAAGTAGATGTATTTCAAGGCATCAAAAATACTGAAGGTTATAAATTGAAAAAGCCTTTTTCTGAAACTATCACTTTTGAAGATTTAAAACCTCAAGTAAAACTCATTAGTAATGGCACTATTTTACCAAATTCTGAGCAGCTAAAATTTAATTTTAAAACCGTTAATTTAAGTGCGGTTGATGTTCGTATTATTAAAATATTTGAAGATAATGCACTTCAATTTCTACAAGATAATAACCTAAATAGTAACAATAAATACAACATCAAAAAAGTTGGTCGTCGTGTTGCAAAGCAAACTATTCAGCTTCAAACAGCTTCAGAAAATACTGGAAAATGGAAAGCATACAGTATCGATTTATCCAATTTTTTTAAAGCTGATGCAGGTTCTATTTATAGGGTTGAATTAAGTTTTAACAAACGTTATTCGTTATACGATTGTGAAGCTAACACAAGTATTTCCAGTTCTGAAAATGATGATTATGACGATTATTACGAGGAAGACTATTATGAAGATGATTATGCTGAAATAGATAGTGAAGATGAAGAATTGCGAGAGGAAGCGTATTGGGACAACAAAGCATACCGTTATAAAAACTATGTTTATAATTGGCGTGAGGAACAAAACCCATGTCATGATGCCTACTATAATGAAAGTAAAATTGTGTCTCAAAGCTTACTAGCCTCAAACCTGGGTGTTATTGCAAAACAAGGTACTAATAACTCCTATTATTTTGCGGTTACTAATATTTTAAACACCAATCCGGAGGCTGGTGCAAAGGTTTCTATCTACAATTACCAGCAACAAGAAATAGCTAGTAAAAAAACTGATAACCAGGGTTTAACTTTAATTGATTCAGATAAAAATGCGGCGTTTGCTATTGTCTCAAAAGGAAAAAACACAACTTATGTAAAACTTAATGACGCAAATTCCTTATCGTTAAGTAAGTTTGATGTTTCTGGAAATAGATTACAACGCGGACTAAAAGGTTACATTTATGGCGAACGTGGTGTTTGGCGACCGGGTGACACATTGCACTTAACCTTTATGCTAAACGACAAAGCAAACCCACTTCCTAAAAAACATCCTGTTAAACTTGAAATTACAGACCCGAATGGTAAACTAATTCATAAAAATATTACATCAGATAATCTTAATCACTTTTACAAATTTACGGTACCTACATCTACTGAAGATAAAACAGGACATTATAATGCAAAAGTTTCTGTTGGTGGTGCAACCTTCCATAAAAGTTTAAAAATTGAAACCGTTAAACCAAATCGATTAAAAATTAAGGTTGATTTTGAAAATGAAATTCTTTCAAAGAATGAACCATTAAAAGGTAATTTAGATGTAAAATGGCTACATGGTGCACCCGGAAAAAACCTAAAAGCAGAAATTAAAGCAAAATTTAGCAATGCTTACACCAGTTTTAAAAACTATAAAAACTACACGTTTAATGATCCCACAAGGAAATTCAATGTCAAAGAAATTAATGTTTTTGAAGGTCATGTAAACGAAAAAGGGATAGCTTCAATAAATAAAAAATTGAATATTGGCAAAAATGCACCGGGTATGCTGAATGTGCAATTTTTAGTCCGAGCTTTTGAAAACGGCGGCGATTTCTCGATGGATGCGTTTACCAAAAAATACGCACCATATAAATCATTTGTTGGTTTGAAATCTCCAAAAGGAAATGCTTACGGCTCCTTTTTTACAGATGAAAATCAAATCTTTGATGTGGTAGTGGTTGATGAAAACGGCAAACCACTAAAACGAAATAATCTTGAAGTGAAAATCTATAAAGTTGAATGGCGTTGGTGGTGGAACTCTTCTTATGATGATTTGGCAAGTTATGTGTCCAGTAATTATCATAGACCATATTTAACTTCAAAAATAAATACAGACACCAACGGAAAAGCGACCTTCAATATTAAAATTCCTGATAATGATCGTGGGCGATATCTTATTAGAGTTATCGATCCTGTAAGTGGTCACGCCACAGGAAGAACCGCATACTTCTATAAAAATTGGTGGCAAAAAGCACCATCATCTGATAAAGAGGCTGCAAAAATGTTAGTGTTTTCAGCAGATAAACAAAACTATAATGTGGGTGAGACTGCTAAAGTAACATTTGCTTCAGGAAGCGAAGGTCGGGCTTTGGTTAGCATAGAAAACGGCACTGAGGTTTTAGAGTACAAATGGGTAAAAACAACAAAAGGCGAAACGGTTGTTGATGTTCCAATTACCAAAGAAATGGCACCAAATGTATTTGTAAATATTTCGCTTTTACAACCACACGCCATTACCGCCAATGATTTGCCAATTCGTTTATATGGCGTAATTCCTATTATGGTTGAAAACCCAAATACTAAACTTGACCCACAATTACAGATGCCTGATAAACTAAAACCAGAACAAACATTTGAGGTAAAAATATCTGAAAAAAACCGCAAAGCCATGACTTACACAATTGCTATGGTTGAAGAAGGATTATTAGATTTAACACGTTTTAAAACACCAAACGCTTGGAATGAATTTTATAAACGTCAAGCTCTGGGTGTAAAAACTTGGGATATTTTTGATGATGTTATTGGCGCATATTCTGGAAGTATAGACCAAGTATTTGCTATTGGTGGTGATGGTAGTGCCGCAGGTGGTAAAAACAAAAAAGCAAATCGTTTTAAACCTGTGGTAACCTATTTAGGTCCGTTTAAATTGGATGCTGGAAATACCAAAACACACAAAATTAAACTACCAAATTATATTGGTTCTGTGCGTACAATGGTAGTTGCAGGAAACAACACTAATGAAGCTTATGGAAGTACAGATAAAACCGTTGAAGTTAAAAAACCACTTATGGTTTTAGCAACGCTTCCGCGGAAGTTAAGCCCAGGTGAGAAAGTAACCTTGCCTGTTACTGTTTTTGCTATGGAACCTAAAGTGAAAAACGTCAATATAAGTTTAAAACTAAGCAATGGTATGTCTATAATTGGAGAGAAATCAAAAGCTTTGAGTTTTGCTAGACCTGATGAACAAATGGCGTATTTTAAATTGGACGTAAGTAAAGCAAAAGGCATAAATACTGTTGAAGTTATTGCTACCGGAAACGGTGAAAAATCAACTTACAAAGTAGAATTAGATGTTGTAAACACCAACCCAATCACCTCAAAAGCTTTAGATAAAACTTTGGCAGCAAATACCACTGAAACTTTAGAGTTCTCAACTTTTGGAGTTTCTGGCACTAATTCAGCAATGGTAGAGTTTTCAACTTTACCTCCAATGGATTTCACAAAACGATTAGAGTATTTAATTCGTTACCCTCATGGTTGTGTGGAGCAAACCACTTCAAGTGTGTTTCCGCAATTATTTCTTAATGATATTTTTGACTTAACTTTTGAGAAAAAGAAGCAGATTCAAATAAATATTCAAAACGGCATCAAACGTTTGGGGCATTTCCAAAGATCGCACGGAGGTCTTACTTATTGGATTGGAGAATCTAGTGCTAACGATTGGGGTACCAGTTATGCGGGCCATTTTATGATTGAAGCAGAAAAGAAAGGCTATGCATTACCGCTAACTTTTAAAAGTAATTGGTTGATGTATCAAAAACAAGCTGCTAGAAATTGGCGACCAAGTTACAGACGTTATAATTCTGATTTAGCGCAGGCATACCGCTTGTACACATTAGCTTTAGCCGGAAGTCCAGATTTAGCAAGTATGAATCGCCTAAGGGAATTCTCTGAAATTTCGAATGAAGCCAAATGGCGATTAGCCGCAGCCTATGCTTTAGCGGGACAAAAAGAGGCAAGCGATAAGATTTCGCAATCAGCCAATATTAATTTTGAACCTGTACGCCATAATTATTACACCTATGGTTCCGCAGATAGAAATAGAGCAATGGCACTTGAAACTATGGTACTAACTAAAAATTCTAAAACTCGAGAATTAGCAGAAACCATTGCTAAAGATTTATCGAGTAATCGATGGATGAGTACACAAACCACAGCTTACAGTTTATTGGCTATGGCAAAAATGATTAATGCTAATGGAGGAAAAGCTTTGAATGTAAATTATACCATTAACGGAAAAACAGAGACTATTGATACTAAAAATGCCATTGCGCAACGTAAATTAAATGTTATTGATGGAACTAATAATTTAAAATTTGCAAATACTAAAAACAATGTAGTTTATGTAAGAGTGTTAAATTCTGGAAAACTACCTCTTGGGCAAGAATTAGTGGAGCAACGCGGATTAAGTGTCTCTGTACAATACAAAGATTTAAAAGGGAACAAGATTAATATTTCTGAGCTCATACAAGGACAAGATATAGTAGCAACGGTTAGTGTTAGTAATTTAAAAACCGTAGCAGTAAATGATGTGGCATTAACACAAATTTTTCCATCTGGTTGGGAAATTGTAAATACACGTTTTACAGCTTTTGGGAGTAATACATCAGGAGCTTCTGCACGACATACAGACATTAGAGACGACCGTGTAAACTTCTATTTTGATTTACCTAAAAAAGGAAAAACCAGCAGTACTAAAACCTTTAATGTGATGCTAAATGCATCTTATTTAGGTACCTATTATTTACCTGGCGTTCAAGCAGAAGCCATGTATGATAACGAATTTTTAGTGCGAACTAAAGGGAAATGGGTTACGGTTGAAAAGTAATAGATTTTTTGACTTGTGGTAATTTGGTAAGTTCTTGAATTTGTAAAAAATTTCAACTAACTTCGTTTAACATTAGATATAAAACATTAAAACGATTTCATATCATGTCGTTGTTCTTCATTATTTCTCACTCTTACGGAATTAAATAATTATACTAACTTTCGGAAAAGAACTAACCAATGATAAAATTCTTTAGAAAAATTAGACAAAACTTGCTTATGGAAAACAAAACTGGCAAGTATTTTAAATATGCAATCGGAGAAATAATTCTTGTCGTTATTGGAATTTTAATTGCGCTTCAAATCAATAATTGGAATGAAAACAGAAAAATTGAGCAAAGTGGAAAAGAGTACATAAAAGAAATATACAAAGATTTAAAAATTGAGATATCAAATATTGATGAAATACTTAATAGTTTAAGTGACCAATATAATGGAACAGAATATGTGCTAAACGTTTTTGAATCTAAAAACAAAGTAGTTAAAGACACTATACTCTTTACTAAAAACCATTGGGCTCCTTCTAGATTATTTATTATCGAGAGAGACTTAAACACCTTTGATAAATTAAAGAGTTCTGGTCAAAGCAGTTTACTTAAAAATGATTCACTTTCTAACTTATTAGACAAGTTTTATAAAAATTTTGATATACGTATTTCAAACTTTAAAGAATATCCTTTACAAATTAGAATGGATTTAAGACGAGCTGCATTTCCGATTGGAAATATGAATGACTTTAAATATGAAATGGAAAACTCTAAATTATCATCAGCATTTATTAAAGAGTTTTTAAATAATGAAGTTATATATAAGTATTTACTATCAATTCTAAAGACTTGTCGTTATAACACCAATTTTTTTAAGGAACTTAAAAATGAGGCTTTACATTTAATAAATCTTATGGAAGTTGAATATCCAAGACTAATAAATAAATAATTAAAGAAAGCACAACAAAGAACTGAGGTAAAAAACAAGTAAAAATTATTATTTTATTACCAATGTACTTC
>NZ_BAABJK010000008.1:0-49209 GCF_039543265.1 Algibacter aquimarinus
TTACCTAGAGTTGCTTCTAAGATACCGTCTTTATAGATATTATAATTTGTTACACCTATATCATCATTAGCGGCAGTCCAAGATAAATCTACGGTAGTATCTGTTTTAGCCGTACTCGATAAAGTAGGGGTAGATGGAATGGTAGAGCTTGTTGTAATAGCTAATGTGTTACTAGCAGCACTTTCATTATTATCTGCATCTAAAGCAGTAACGGTAAAGTTATAAGCTGTAGCTTCTGTAAGGCCTGTTACTTGATAGTTTAATACATTACCTAGAGTTGCTTCTAAGATACCGTCTTTATAGATATTATAATTTGTTACACCTATATTATCACTAGCGGCAGTCCAAGATAAATCTACCGTGGTATTTGTTTGCCCTGTACTAGATAAGCTAGGTGATGTTGGAATGGTTGAACCTGTATTGATTGATAGTGTATTACTGGCAGCGCTTTCATTGTTATCCGCATCTATGGCTATAACTGTAAAGGCATAAGTTGTTTCTGCACTAAGTCCTGTTACTTGATAGCTTAGTACATCGTCTAAAGTCGCTTCTACGACCCCGTCTTTGTAGATGTTATAATTGGTAATATAAGTACTACTATTAGAAGCTGTCCAAGATAAATCTACTGTAGTATCTGTTTGAGTTGAACTACTTAGAAAAGGCATAGATGGTGGTTGAATTTCTGAGCAAGAAGTTAATAAAGCTCCTGCCCAATCTGCGTGATCAAATGCATTGGAGCCCATTTGGTCTACAACAAGCCTGAGTTGAGCAACTTCTTTTATATCTACTTCAATTAATTGCGCATCGTCAGCAGCTGTTAAAGTTTGACTTCGGAATAAAGAAATGTCATCACCAAATATTTCGAACTGCACGCTTGCAGATGTATTTGGACCTACATTATCATCTATCCCAATATAGGATTTAAATGTTCGGAACTCACCATCAATATTATAAATAATTTCAGAGTTGGCATGTGTACCAATACCATGAATAAACGTTTGCCCATTAATGGTTAAAGTATTACCATTTAAATTAGTATTCTTTCTAGTTGTTCCCCAGGCTTGTTCAGCTGAGAACCAATCTAAATCAGAAAGGTTAGTTTCATCCAAAAATTCACAAACTTCAGCATTTGTAGTTATTGTGACTACATTACTAGATGCACTTTCAATACCATTAGCATCAATACCAGTTACAGTAAAATTATACAAGGTAGATGCAGTAAGGTTAGTTACTTGGTAGCTTAAAATATTATCAACAGTAGCAATAAGTAAGTTATCATTGTAAATATTGTAGTTAGTGATGTTTGTATCACTTGTAGAAGCTGTCCAATTTAAATCGACAGTCGTATCGGTTTGAGCTATACTTGACAATGTAGGGCTAGTAATGGGTGATGATAAAATGATAGGTCTCCAATGTTGGTTTTCCGTATCTTCTTTAGTCCAGCTTATTACAGGTTCGTTTTCAGTAAGACTATTATCATTAATACTCAAATCTAATCCATTATAAACATTTACTATTCTGTAATAGTCGTCTCCAACAGATTCAAAGTACCATAATTGATGTTGCTTTCCACTCCAAGGCTCTTGAATTACTTGAACTCCACGATCTGTTCTTAAATCTCTTAAGGACAATACCATATTGGAGTGTTTCGCTTTTATTCTATACTTGTTATTACCTAAATCTTCCATTAACCAATTTGAATGGTTCTCTTGATTAGAAGTTATTTGAACCACATTCGCATCATCATTATTAGAGGCATTGTCTACAGCTAGAAACATATTGCTATGACGTGCTTGTAAAGTATAAAAACCTTCAGTAATGGTTTCAGGTCCATTTATATCAAGACCATCAATCCAGCCTACTAATTCATTAATATAATCTTCATCTACCAAATTTCTACCAATAGGAGGCATTTTATCACTAGAAGTACTACTATCTCTCATAAAAAGCATTGAGTTAGCATGATCTTGTGGTTTTACTATTTTAAACCCTGGTAAGGAAGCATGACTGACCACATCGGCATTTATCAAAGATTGATCATAAAGAGCGGTTAGAGCACGACCATCAAATGCACCTTCAACACCATTTGGTCTATGGCAATAAGCACAATTTGAATCTATGAAAGATCTAACCTTCATCTCGCTGCTAGCAAGTTCTGAATTGATATGTGCAGATTTTGGTAAATTCTCAGGAGTACCGATGTCATGATTAAACATATTCAGATGATTCCAAGTTTCTAATTGATTGCTATTAATACCAGTAGAGGGGTAGGTGTAGTCTTTATTTAGTTGCCTTGTCTTTAAGCCAAGAGAATATCCTGCTACACTAGTGTGACATTGCATACATTGAGATCTTGAAGGAAAGTCCCAAGTTTGAATGGTTGAAGATCCATCGCTTTTCGAAACTGTGTAATCTTGAGAAATCTGTTCATCAATACCGATTAAAAAAGCATCAGTTTGTTCGTCATTCCACTTATATGTAAGTCCATAAGCTTGGTTGTCTTCTGTAAAAACAAGAAAACGTGTTTCTAATTTTGTGATTTTTGACGGGTCATTTTCGTCTGTTGGTAAATCAAATTGCTTTATAGTTACTGTTCCTGGAGGAAAAGACCAATTTTCCTCATTTTCAAAAGTAATTTGTTCTAATGAAGAATCATGATTTCCATCATTTGGTAAAGCAATCCATCGTCTTTTCTTAGCCCCATCAGACCAAAGTGGTGAATTTACATCATAAGGTATAATACCATCTATAGGCGTAAGATTTTGTAAATCGGAAAATACATTGAGATCTGATAATTTTTGTGGTGGATCGGGTATTGAACCTGTTGTGATTATTTTACGAATTACACCACCATCTTGGGCAGTTCCAAATAAATCTAATACGTATATGATGCCATTGGAATCTACAAAAAAAGAGGATATCCCATCTTTACTACCAGCACCACTAACAGGAACTCTAAATAAAAAATTCACATCACCAGTATTCTCACCAGTTTTTGTTAACGACCAAACATCTTGTGTTTCATGGTCACCAAAAAAATATTTACCAACTAACCCAGGGTATTTATTACCTCGATATACAAATCCACCAATAACAGACCTTCCTATGTTTCTTCCGTAAGCATGAATTGGCGGTTGGTCATTACCTATGATAGGATCAGGCTTAGTTTTTGGTCCAGCTTGATCACCCTCTCTGTAAGGCCACTGTAAGTTATCACCTTTTTTTACAAGACTAATTTCTTCTTTTGAACCTTGACCAATATCACCAAGCCAAATATCACCCGTTGGCGGATCAATGGTCATTCTATGAGGACTTCTGGTTCCTATGGCATAAAATTCTTCTAAAATACTACCGTTTGGGTCTAGCCAAGGATTGTCGTTGGGTATGTAATAACCTTGTGTGAAAGAATTTGGCCAACCATTTGGTGGTGTGCCAGAGTTTAAAGGTTGCTTTCTAATTGGATGACTAATGTTTCCTCCTCTTTGATCAACATCAATTCTTAATACACCTGAAAATAATAAACTATTGATTTGTTGAGTAACGTTATATGAATCATTTGAAGCACCTTCATCACCTACAGCTAAGTATAAGAATCCATCTTCAGGACCAAAAAACATATCACCGCCATTATGCCAGTCATGGCTGTCGAATATATTGATAAGGATTTGTTCAGAGGAGGGGTTTATGGCATTTGCACCTAAAGGAAGGTTAAATCTAGAAAGTCGCATATAACCATTGACTACAGAACTAGTTTGATCAGTTCCTTGTACTGGGGTGTATCGGTAAAAAACATAAATGTATTCAGAATTAGGAGACCCAGGTATACCAAATTCTGGATGCAAAACAATACCAAGCATACCACCATCTGCATAGCTTACAACATTATCGGATAAATCTAAGAGGAGTTCTTTAGAGCTTGTATTCTGATTGTTTGTAAACTTCCAAATATGACCTTGTAATCCAACAACCAAAAACTCATTGCCTCCAGGTAACTCAGCCATATCAACAGGGTCTATAAATGTTAAATTTGGAAAAGCATTTTCAACATCATAGCTAATTTGATCCAAAGAAACTCCAGTTGGAGTTAAGCTAGGAAAAACACCGTTTAAATAAGCCCCAACAGGTTTAGGAGTTAAAATACCAGGCGCATTAATAATACTTTTGTAAGAAAAGATAAAAAGTAAAGCTAAAGCTAAGCCTGAAATAAATATTGATTTTTTATGAGTGAGAGTAATTTTTTTCATGATAATCCCTTTAAGAGGTTATCAAAAATAGACATAAACAGTTATGAGCTAAATAAATACCTATGAATAACCACTATTTTCGACGATTAGCATAATTTTGAATTATCCAAAATAATAATAATTTTGAATACTAAAATAACCAGATATAAAGTTATGTTTAACCGATTAAATGAATTTTGTAAATAAAATATTTATCTGTTTTAAAACTAATACTCAATAACAATATTTGGTATTTTTAGTATAAGAACTTTGTTTTTGATTTTAAACTAAAATTAATTTTGAGAAAATAGCTATTCTATTAGACATACCATTTGTATACCTTACGTATACCTTCCTCTAAATTTATTTGATGTTTCCAGCCTAATGCATGTAACTTTGAGGGGTCGGTAAGTTTTTTCATAGTACCATCAGGTTTTGAAGTATTAAAATGAAGTTGGCCATTAAAGCCTATAATATCTTTAATCAGTAAAGCCAAATTTTTAATAGAAATATCTTTACCAGTTCCTATATTTATATGAGTATTCCTAATTTCTTCGGTATTAGAGATACAATCTTGAAAGTTACGTTGTTCCATTAAAAAAACACAAGCATCTGCCATATCTTCACTCCATAAAAATTCCCGCATAGGGTTACCACTTCCCCAAACTTCTAATTGAATGGTGTTATCAACTTTTTGGATTCCATATTTGTCTAAAATATCCAAAATAGTTCCTTTAGAAGAATTACCAGAAATCCCTTCAATAGGCATTTTTGTTAAATCCTTTCTAATGGTACTCCAGTTGTTTTCATGCAATGCTTTACCTAGATGCACTTTTCTAATTAAGGCAGGGAGTACATGAGATTTTTCTAAATCAAAATTATCATTAGGACCATATAAATTGGTTGGCATAACCGAAATAAAATTAGTGCCATACTGCAAATTATAACTTTCACACATTTTTATGCCAGCTATTTTTGCGATTGCATATGGTTCATTAGTATATTCTAAAACATCAGTGAGTAAATAATCCTCTTTCATGGGTTGAGGACAGTTTTTTGGGTAAATACATGTACTTCCTAAAAACATCATTTTTTTTACATCATTCAGATAGCTTTGATGTATTACGTTATTTTGAATGCATAAATTTTCATATATAAAATCAGCGCGATAGTTGTTATTGGCAATAATACCACCAACTTTTGCAGCTGCTAAAAACACATAATCTGGTTTTTCACTAGAAAAGAAAGTAGCTACAGCCTTACTATCAGTTAGATCTAATTCTTTGTGGGTACGCGTAATAAAATTTTTATAGCCCTTGCTTTCTAAATTTTTTAAAATAGCGCTACCCACTAATCCTCTATGGCCAGCAATGTAAATTTTTGAATTTTTATTCATTTCTAGTTTTGCAAATTAGTACAAGTTTTATTTGTTAAGCTTTGATAAATTTACTCAGCTTGAGTTAAGATGTCATGTCCGCCTTTTAATAAATCAACATCTCGTTTAAATAATTTGACGTCAGATTCCATCATGTCTTTAACTAAATCACCTAAGTCATATTCAGGAACCCAACCAAGTTTTTCTTTTGCTTTAGTAGGGTCACCAATCAATAAATCTACCTCTGTAGGACGGAAATATGTAGGGTCTATGGACAATACTTCTTTGCCTATTTCTAATTGGAAATCTTCAAGGTTACAAGCCGTAACATAGGCCTTTTCATTAATGCCTTCACCTCTAAATTCTAGTTCTATACCAACTTCTAGAAATGCCATTCGAACAAAATCTCTAACTGTAGTCGTAACACCTGTAGCTATCACCCAATCTTCAGCTTTATCTGCTTGTAAAATCATCCACATCATTCTTACATAATCTTTGGCATGTCCCCAATCCCGTTTTGCTTCTAAGTTTCCTAGAAATATTTTTTCTTGTAATCCTAATGCTATTTTAGCAACAGCTCTTGTGATTTTTCGCGTAACGAAAGTCTCACCTCTTCGAGGAGATTCATGATTAAACAGAATACCATTGCAAGCATACATATTGTAAGCTTCTCTATAGTTTTTTGTAATCCAAAAACCATATATTTTTGCAACACCATAAGGAGAACGTGGGTAAAACGGAGAGTTTTCATCATAAAAACCTCTTTCATTTTTATTTTCAGGTAAACCACCATATAATTCAGATGTAGAAGCTTGATAAATTCTGGTTTTCTTTTCTAAACCTAAAATCCTGATTGCCTCCAGTAATCTTAAAGTTCCTAATCCATCAACGTTTCCAACATACTCAGGTGTGTCAAAAGAAACTTTAACGTGAGACATCGCACCCAAATTATAGATTTCATCCGGTTGACATTCTTGGATAATACGAGTAAGGTTGAGAGAATCCGTTAAATCACCATAATGCAATTTCAACCTTTGATTTGGATCATGCGGATCTTGGTATAAATGATCAATTCTATCAGTGTTAAAAAGAGAAGATCTTCTCTTAACACCATGGACCATGTAACCTTTTTTTAATAGTAATTCTGCTAAATAAGAACCATCCTGTCCGGTAATCCCTGTAATTAATGCTACTTTCATATATGATAATATGTAAATTATTAAACTTTAATCAGAAGTAATCAAAATAGTTAAGAGCTAACTTTAACTATTATAACCACTAAAACTTTGCTAAAAGTAATGGAATAAATTAGTTTACAAAAAGCATATAAGGTAAAGTTTAAAAAAATTAGTTAATGTGTATTTATGAGAGATTTTTTTCAGAATCCTTATAAATTTTTTAAGATTTTTATCAAAGCGTTAAAGTGTTTTTTATCTGATTTTTAAGTAGTTCAATTTTTAAATTAACAATTATTTTGTTTTAAATCGACAAATTTGTAAAACTTAACGAAAGCATCTTATTTTAAAAGATCAGTTTTGAATAATACTTTATATTTAGTTTTTATTTAAAGTATTTATGCTATTTAATTCGATTGATTTTGCGATTTTTTTACCAATTGTATTTTTGCTTTATTGGTTTGTTGCAAATAAAAATTTAAAACTTCAAAACTTTCTTATAGTCATAGCAAGCTACGTTTTTTATGGATGGTGGGATTGGCGCTTTTTAACTTTAATTTTGTTCAGTACTTTGGTTGATTATTCCATTGGTTACCGACTAAATACAGAGGAAAACAAATTAAAAAGAAAAGTACTGCTTTGGACTAGTATTTTAGTCAATCTGGGTTTTTTAGGTTTTTTTAAATATTACAATTTTTTCTTAGATAATTTTATAAGTGCTTTCTCTTTTTTCGGAATGGTAATAAAAGCAAATACCTTAAACATTATCCTTCCTGTAGGTATAAGTTTCTATACCTTTCAAACATTGAGTTATACAATAGATGTTTATAAGAAGAAATTAGAGCCCACTAAAGATTTTATTGCTTTTGCGGCTTTTGTATGTTTCTTTCCCCAATTAGTAGCAGGGCCAATAGAGCGCGCAACACACTTACTGCCACAGTTTTTTAACAAAAGGCATTTTGATTACCATAAAGCCATCGATGGTATGCGTCAAATATTATGGGGTTTATTTAAAAAAATAGTTATTGCAGATAACTGTGCAGAATTTGCTAACCAAATATTTAATAATTCAGCAGATTATAACGGTAGCACGTTAGTTTTAGGCGCTTTGTTTTTTACATTCCAAATATATGGGGACTTTTCAGGTTATTCTGACATCGCTATTGGCACGTCAAGATTATTTGGGTTTGATTTAAAACAGAATTTTGCATTCCCTTATTTTTCAAGAGATATAGCAGAATTTTGGAGACGCTGGCATATTTCATTAAATACATGGTTTAGAGATTATTTGTATATCCCCTTAGGAGGTAGTAGAGGAGGTACAAAGATGAAAATACGTAATACCTTTGTTATATTTTTGGTGAGTGGATTTTGGCATGGAGCAAATTGGACCTTTATTATTTGGGGAGCTTTAAACGCCTTATATTTTTTACCGATAATGCTAAGTAACAATAATCGCAAGCATCTCGATCTTGTTGCAGAAGGTAGATTTTTACCTTCGTTTAAAGAATTAATTAGTATGTTAACCACCTTTACATTAACTGTTTTTGCGTGGATATTTTTTAGAGCTGAAAATTTGGGACATGCTTGGGATTATCTAAAAACTATTTTTTCATCCAGTATTATAAACACACCTTACTTTGAGAATGGAAAAAAGGCTATACCAACAATAACTCTTTTAGTTTTTTTTATCATAATTGAATGGTTAGGAAGATCAGGAAAACATGCTTTAGAAAAGATAGGAATAAATTGGAACCGTAAAGTTAGATTAGCAATTTACTATTCAATCTGTTTTTTAATTTTTTGGTATGGAGGTAAACAGGAAACCTTTATTTATTTTCAATTTTAAAATATTATGAGATTTTTTTTAAGAAATGTTTTTTTGTTTTTAAGTATTCCTACGGCAATACTTATAATATTTTTTTCTTACACAACTCATATATCTAAATCTTATAAATTAAAAGAAAATATTACTATTCTAATTTCAGGTGATTCTCATGTTACAAGTGCTATTGATGATAAAGACATGAATATTCCAAATATTCAAAATATTGGAAAACCTGCAGAATCTATTTATTTTTCTTATTATAAGATTAAGCATTTATTAGAAACTAACCCTAATATTAAGACAATTTATTTTGGCTTAAGCTACCATAATATCACTGACTTTGCTGATATATTTACCAAAGGTAAACGATCATTTTTTTATGCACCACCGTATTTCTATGTATTACCTTTAAAGGAAAAATTAAGATCTTTTAAATGGAATTCGAATAATGAAAGTGTGTATATTAAAAACATAATAAATTCTGGTATAGAATCAATTAAATTCATGCCGAGTTATATAGGTGAGGGCTTTAGTAATAATTCTTTACTTGAATTGTCTAAGAGTAAAGCAGATTTTAGGATAAAGGAACAGTACTTTGAAGGAGGTAAATTAAGAGATTTTTCTTCTTTAAATCTTCATTATTTAGAAATGATAATTAAATTATTAGATGAGGAAAAAGTTGAATTATTTATTTTAAACATTCCCTTGGCCGATTATTATAAATCAAAGATTCCTAAAGAATATATAATTAAATATGATGAAATTATAAAAGAATACGATTTAGAGGTTATTGATTTTAGTGAATTAGAGTTAGGAGATCCAAAATATTTTTTACCAGATGGAGATCATGTAAATGCAAAAGGAGCTAATTTTATAACACAAGAATTTAAAAGAATATTATTGTTAAAATAAAATTTGTTTATCTCAAAAAACAATTTATAAATCACTTTAATAAAAATAAAGAAATGAAACGAAACTCTTCAATTGAACTTTTACGAATTTTATTCATGCTATTTATTATTTTATTTCATTTTTTGGGAAGAAATTATAATCTTTTTGGTGTAACAAATGAAACAGCCATTTGGGATGAAAATTTACTGTCGAAACTTATTGTGCATGCAACAGGACAATTGGGAGTTCCGGGTTTTGTCTTTATTTCAGGATATTTTGGATTAAAATTTAACAGTTATCGTTTTATAGACCTTTTGGCTCAATGTTTTCTTTATTCATTTATTTTCTATTCTTTGATTTCCCCAACGATTGGCATATTTGAAAACAGACCATTTATACTAAGTATGTTTTTTTTAAGTTCTTGGTGGTTTATGTGGTCGTACATTTTGCTTTATTTTATAAGTCCTGCTCTAAATAGTTTCATTGAAAATATGAAAAAAAATCAATTCATAGTTTTACTATTTCTGTTGTTCTTCATATCGATAGGACTTTGGATTCATAAAACAAGTGCAACCAATATATTCATACTTCTTGAAATTTATTTTATTGCTAGATTTGTAAAAATACACTTAAGTGATGCTTTAAAATCAAAGGCTTGGGTTCTACTCCTTTTATCTTTTATTTTGTATTATGGTTTAGTCGCAGTAGGATATTTTAAGCATAATCTTGTGGTCATGCCTTATGTAAATTCGTATTATAATCCCATAATAATAGTATTAACAGGTTCTTTAATTGTTACATTTGAAAGAATTAAGTTTAGTGCAAAAATTATTAATTGGGTATCCCCAAATTTATTGGCAGCCTACCTAATAACTGAAAATTTTTACGGAACTCATCTTTTCAAAAATTGGTTTTATATTCCAAATGAATATCCTATTTTAAAGTTTATAGGTATTGGTTTAGGTTTAACGATTATATGTGTTCTAGTAGATAAATTTCGACTATTATTATTTAGTCCTACAGAAAAAAGGTTAGCTATTAAATTAGAAAAATGGATGTATTAGTAAAAAGAAACTTTTTTTAAAAAAAATTACTTTACCTTAAGAATAAAATATTTGAGTATTGTAATATTGACCTATTTTATTTACCATGTTAGTAATGAGTATAATTAAACTATAAAATTATGAATTATCCTAAACTATATAACTGTAGAATAATGTTTTTTCACAATTCATCGCGGTTTTCTTCAGTAGAATACCATTTATAGCATTAGATAAACCGTTAAACTAATTTTTAATAACTTTTTTTTTTGTAAAAACTATTAAAATTTAAATTTACGCGAATCATATTTTTTTATATAAGTTATATTTTATAAAATTTTAAAGAAAGAGAGTACTTGATTATAAGAATGAAATCTAACCAAGAAAAAATAACAAAATTAATACACAACTATATTCATGGAAATAAGTACGTTTAAAGAATTAAAAAAAAATCTAAAAAAGGAATTAAATGAGCTTCCAATAATAAAGGTCGCTTTATTAGGAGATAATACGACTCAGTTTCTAGCAACAGCTATACAGGGAATAGCTGTTGAAAGAGGTTATAAGATTGAACTTTTTGAAGCAGATTTTAATCAAGTAGAACGACAATTCCTTGATCCAACTTCTGAATTATATAGCTTTAATGCTGAATATGTAATAGTATTTCAATCTACTCACAAATTATTATCTAACTATAACAAAAAGACAATAGAAGATCAAAAGTATATTGCAGAAGAACGTCTTGATTTTATAAAAATGATAAGCAATTCCACAGACTGTAATTTGATTTATTTTAATTATCCTGAAATTGAAGATAGCGTGTTTGGAAGTTATGCTAATAAAGTAGAAAGTTCATTTACCTACCAGATACGTAAGCTTAATTTTGAGCTTATGAATTTATCTCAGGAACTCCATAATCTTTTCATTTGTGATATAGCTGCGTTACAAAATAAATTGGGAAGAGATATGATGTTTGATTCATCTGTTTACGTGACTACCGAAATGTTACTTTCGATAGAAAGTCTTCCTTATGTAGCTTCTCGCACTATGGATATTATTTGTGCGGCGCTAGGCAAATTTAAAAAATGTTTGATACTAGATTTAGATAATACGATGTGGGGAGGCATAATAGGAGATGATGGTCTAGAAAATATTCAGATTGGTCATCATTTAGGTATAGGAAAGGCTTTTACTGAGTTTCAGCAATGGGCAAAAAAATTAAAAAATAGAGGAATAATACTTGCTGTGTGCTCAAAAAACAACGAGGATACTGCAAAGGAACCTTTTGAAAAGCATCCGGAAATGGTGCTGAAATTAGATGATATCTCTGTATTTGTAGCTAATTGGGAGAATAAGGCTGATAATATTAAAAATATTCAATCTATTTTAAACATAGGTTTTGATTCTATGGTGTTTTTAGATGATAACCCTTTCGAGAGAAGCATTGTTAGGGAAAATGTACAAGGAATAACGGTTCCAGAATTGCCAGAGGACCCTAGTGCTTATTTGGAGTATCTTTACGGCTTAAATCTTTTTGAAACCTTATCGTATTCTAATGCTGATGCGGATCGCACAAAACAATATCAAGTAGAAGCAAAAAGGGTAACCTTACAAAAAAACTTTACAAATGAATCTGAATTTTTAGAAAGTTTGGACATGTTTTCTGTTGTAAAACCATTTGATAAGTTTGATACCCCACGTGTATCTCAACTAACTCAAAGAAGTAATCAATTTAATCTCCGTACGATAAGATATACTGAAGCAGATATTAAAAATATTTCAAATTCAACGAAATATCAGAGTTTTAGTTTTACGCTTTCAGATAAATTCGGTGATAATGGATTGATTTGCGTTATAATTTTAGAGAAAAAAAGTGATAATTCAATTTTTATTGATACATGGTTAATGAGCTGTCGCGTTTTGAAACGTGGTATGGAACACTTTACCTTAAATGTAATAGTGAATTATGCTAAAGAGAATGGTTTCAAAAAAGTTGTAGGAGAGTATATTGCAACACCTAAAAATAAAATGGTTGAGAATCACTACCAAAATTTAGGTTTTACAACATTAAATGAAGAAGGTAAAAACTTTTATGAGCTAAAAATTAATAATTATTCAAAAAAAGAATCCTTTATAAAAAAACAAAATAAAAAATGAATCAACAAGACGTTTTAAATCAGGTACAAGAAATTTTTCAAGATCAATTAGATGATGAGTCTATCATATTAACTAATGAATCCACTGCCAATGATGTTGATGATTGGGATTCTTTAACCCATATTATGCTGGTAGTAGCTATTGAAAAACAATTCAAGATTAAGTTTACATCAATGGAAATTCTTTCGTGGAGGAATGTTGGTGAAATGATTGATAATATTTTGAATAAGCTAAACTAACAACATGCTTGTAAATTCATTAAATTTTTTAATATTTTTTGGAATCGTATTTTTCATCTACTACATTCCATTAAAAGAGAAAACCAAATCTCAAAATTGGTTGTTATTTGTAGCTAGTTATGTTTTTTATGGTATTGCTGCATGGCAAATGATACCTTTATTATTTACAGCTACAACTATTTTCTATTTTTTAGGGTTTGCAATACGAAGGGGTAATGAGAAAAAAGCCTCTTTGCTTACTACTCTAGGTGTATGCATTGGTGTTGGACTTTTGCTTTACTTTAAGTACCTAAATTTCTTTATTCAATCGTTTGCCGACCTGTTTAATACAATCGGACTCAAAGCAAACTGGGGTACTTTCAATATTATTCTACCGCTTGGTATTAGTTTTTTTACGTTCCGTCTAATTAGCTATATTATTGAGGTTCGGAGAGGGAAAATGGTGCCGACAAAAGATTTTGTGGTCTTTGCTAATTATATAGCTTTTTTTCCGACGATTATGTCCGGACCCATAGATAGACCAAATAGTTTTATACCCCAACTTACAAACAAAAGAACGTTTAATTATGGTCTAGCTTCGGATGGATGTCGCCAGATTATTTGGGGAATGTCTAAGAAAATGATTATTGCTGATAATTTAGCTACAATAGTTAATCCAGTTTGGGCTGATATTCCAAATCAAAGCGGAAGTACATTATTTATTACCGCTATTTTATATAGCATTCAGATGTATACCGATTTTTCAGGTTATTCAGATATGGCGATTGGTATTGGTAAAATACTAGGGTTTCGTATAACCAAGAATTTTAATTATCCATATTTTACAAGAAATGTTTCTGAGTACTGGCGTAATTGGCACATGTCATTAACATCTTGGTTAACAGATTATGTTTTCATGCCTTTGAATGTTAAATTTAGAGACCTTGGAAATTTTGGCTTGATATTAGCCATTATTATTAATATGGTTGTTGTTGGATTATGGCATGGAGCTAATTGGACCTTTGCCTTATTTGGTCTTTATCATGGATTACTATTTATACCACTCATTCTTTCAGGATCTTTTTTTAAAAAGAAAAAGTTAAAAACCAATAAATTAGGAATACCCTATTTAAAAGATGTTTTAAAGATGCTTGGAACTTTTTTACTTGTTACTTTGGGGTTGGTTATTTTCAGAGCAGATAATATTGGTCAATTCTGGGATTATATTAATGGCTTTTTTAATTTTTCAAATTTTTTCAAGTTAACATTAGATAAAAAGGAACTTGTTCCATTAGCTTTATTTATAGTGATTATGTTTATTCTTGAATGGTTTGAAAGAGGTAAAGAATTTGCATTGAGTACCTTTTTAACTAAAAATAATATCGTTTTTCGATGGTCTTTTTATTTCTTTTTAATTGTAATGCTTTTTGTAATGTCTTCAAAACAACAGGAATTTATATATTTTCAATTTTAACATGAAAAAATTTTTAATAAAATTATTTGTCTTTGCAGTTCTGTTTTTTGCTTTTGATAAACTATTCATATACACTAGGAATATACTTCCTGAGCATGATACTTTGGATAATAGATTAGATTTAGTGTTTAAGGGTAAAATTAACAAGGATTTAATTTTAATGGGATCATCAGTTGGAGACACGGATTTACTACCGCATGCTTTTCAAGATAGCTTAAACCTAAGTACTTATAATTTATCTTATGGTGCTGCTGCGATAACCTATCAAAAATTTATATTAGAGAATTTATTAAAACATAATTCAAAACCAAAAATCATTATTAAATTAATTACTAATGATACAGAATTTTACGGAAGCTCTGGTGTTAATGACATGGGTTTTAGGTTAGATAGACTATATCCTGTGATTAAATATAAAACAGTAAGAGATGAGTTGGTTATTAGAGAAGATATTAACCCAATACTCTCTCAGTTTATGGTTTTGAGTCATTTTAAGAAACAACATGTCATAGATCTTATAAAGCCTAAACAAGAACATGATGATTATTACAATGAATTTGGAACTGAAGTTTTTAAGGATAGGCATGATAGTTTAGGTAAATGGAGTTATAACAAGAATCCGAAATATGATTTTGAGAAAGAAAATTTAAATTTCATAGAAGATTTTATAGAATTTCAGAAAATATGTAAAGTAAATAATATAAAATTAATATATGCTGTTGCACCAACTTATATGGCTTTAAACAAGGAGTTATTACAAATAGTAAAAAATAATTTGTTAGGTAGTACTAATTTATTTGTTTATGATTACTCTAACAAAGCCTATAAAGATAAATTTAACTTTGCGGACCCTTTGCATATGAACCCTAAAGGGGCAATAATTTACACAAATGAATTAATTGAATTCACAAAGACTATATTAGAAAAATGAGCACATCCGAAAGTAACAAGCGTATTGCCAAAAATACAGCCCTTCTGTATGTACGAATGTTATTCACCATGGGTGTTGGATTTTACACCTCTAGAATTGTACTTGATGCTCTTGGTTTTGTTGATTATGGTATTTATAATGTAGTAGGTGGAATTGTATCAACACTTGCTATACTAAATGGATCTATGGCTGGTGCTACACAACGCTGGATAACAATTGCCTTAGGAAAAGAAAATCTTGAATATTTGAAAAAGGTTTTCTCTATAGGGGTTTCAGCACAGGTGATTATAGCTATAATAGTTTTGTTGATAATTGAAACTCTGGGTTTATGGTACCTATATGGTTATGCAGTTATTCCAGAAGATAGAATGAATGCTAGTTTTTGGGTATTTCAAATATCGGCTATTACAATGGTTTTAAGTATTCTAAATGTTCCATTCATGGGAGCTATTATGGCGCATGAAAAAATGGGTGCCTTTGCGGCATTTTCGATTATAGATGTAATAATGAAACTTGTTATTTGTTATGCAGTTTATGCTACCACGTTAGACAAATTAATTGTATACGCTTCATTATTACTATTAACCTTTCTGATTAATTTTCTCATACAGCAAATTTATTGTTATAAAAAATTTGAAGAAGCCCGATTTAGATTAGGTTGGGACAAAGATATTTTAAAACAAATGTGGTCGTTAGCTTTTTGGTCTATGTCTGGAAATGTTGCTTACATGGGATATACACAAGGCATAACTTTACTTATTAATTTGTTTTTTGGACCAACGATGAATGCTGCTGCATCTATTGCAAGTCAAGCAGGTAATATTATCAATCAATTTAGTGCTAATTTTCAAACAGCAATGAATCCACAAATTACCAAAAACTATGCTAAAAATCAATTTAAAGAGATGCATGATTTAGTCTTTAGGTCTGCTAAGTTTTCTTATTTTTTGATGCTTATTTTCGTGGTACCATTATTTTTTGAAGCTAATTTACTTTTAAGTCTTTGGTTAAAGGAGGTGCCTAATCATTCAGTTTACTTTTTGCGATTAGGGCTGTTTATTTCGATGTTTATGGCAGTTCGGAATCCACTCATTGTGTCTGCACAAGCCAATGGCGATATAAAAAAATATCAATTTGTAGTAATTCCTATTTTGTTATTAGTTACTCCAGTAAGTTATATCATTTTAAAGCTTGGCGGCATCCCTGAAACAACCTCTTATGTAATGCTAGTAATCATTATTATAGCGGTATTTGCGAGTGCGTATATGTTACGAGACATGGTTCATCTGGATTTTATGGATTTTGTAAAGCGAGTGATGCTGAAAATTTTTCTGGTTACCATAACTGCTTTTAGTTTACCTACAATTGTTTATTTATTTATGGACGAAGGTATTATACGATTTTTAGCATTGGGAACTGTCGCTACCTTATCTTGCGTAATGAGTATTTATAAAATTGGTTTAACAGACTCAGAGCGCATTTTTGTCTTAAATATTATTACCTCAAAATTAAAATTTATAAAACTCAAATAATATTATGAAAAAAAATATTGCTTTTTGTTTAAATGACAAATATGTTACGTTTTGCTATGTAACTATGTTTTCAATTATAAAAAATAAAAATGCTTCTGATGAAATAACATTTCATTTATTAACAGACTATTTTGAAGCTGATAGTATTGAAAAATTTAATAAACTCGTTTCAAAATCCAATGATAAAATTAAGATATATAATATAGATAAAAAGAAGTTTGATGGTTTTAATATGAATTTTTCTGTCTATGTATGGTTTAGAATTCTCATTCCAGAACTGGTAGACCAAAATATTTCCAGAGTTTTATACCTTGATTGTGATGTTATTGTGGATTCTAATTTAGATTACCTATTTGAGTTAGATTTTTCGGATAACGCTATTGCGGCAGTTATAGATAGAGAATCTTTTGACAGTAATACATTTAAGCGATTAAAGTATCCTGAAGAGAAAAAATATATATGTGCTGGTGCCATGCTAATTAATGTTGATTACTGGCGAGAAAATAAAATTACACAAAAAGTTTATGATTATGGAAAAAAGTACCCCAAGGAAAGTGTTTTTGCTGAACAAGATGCAATAAATTATCTGTGTCAAGATTCTAAAATAATTTTGCCTTTGCGGTTTGGTGTAGTAAATAATTTTTTCTCAGCATCTTACAGATATGATAAAAATCAAGTTTTAGAAGCAATGAATAACCCCGTTATTATTCATTATGCTGGTAATTCTCCTTGGAAGTATCCTTCTAATCATCATTTTCATAAAAAACTATGGTGGTCTTACATGAAAAAATCAAAAGTTAATCAAAAAAGTATATTATTAAATTATTACAAATCAATGATTATTCATTACTTAAAACTTATAAAGTTCAAAATCACCAATTTTAAAAACTATCCTTACTCTAAACCAAAAACAATTTCTAAAAAGGAAGTTTTAGCAAATTTTAAATAAAATTATTATGAATTTAATTCAGGCAATTAAAAAAATAATTTTCGAAAAACAATTTGTCTATCTTTTTTCTGGCTCTAAAGTAACAATTGAGAGAGGAGCATTATTTAGAGTAGGAAAAAATGTAACCATTAAGAATACTGAGATTTATGTAAAAAAAGGCGATGTTCTTGTTATTGGAGATAATTCACACATATCAAGCGCAAAAATTAGTATGATTGTTGGTGAAAATAATGAACTCTACATTGGTAAAAGTTGTATTATTGAAGAGTTTGATTTAAGTTTAACTAACGGGGCTATAAGTATTGAAGATTATAATATATTATCTAAGGGTGATAAATCAGAAAGACCTCATTTTCAGGTTGAAGGAGATTTAAAAATTAAAGGATATAATTCCTTGCGATGTAATATTTGGATTCGTTTTAATGGTAAGTTAAAAATAGGCTTGCATAATGCCATTAATGAAGGTACCGAGATACGATGTGACGAATCTGTCTTTATAGGTGATTATAATCAAATATCATATGATTGTATTTTTTGGGATACCAATACTCATACTATATATAAAGCTGAAAAACGAAGAGAAATTACCAAACAACAATACCCAGAATTTGGAGTAGAATTTGAAAAACCTGTAACAAAACCTATTTATATTGGAAATGATTGTTGGATAGGAAAAGGAGTTTCTATTTTAAAAGGAACCAAATTAGAGGATAGATGTATAGTTGGATATGGAGCTTTATTGAGTAATATTACTGTTTCTGAAAATAAAACTATCATTAATAAGCCTAATTTAGTAATAATTGATAATCAACTTTAGATAAAAATGCGTGGTAACTGGGTTTCATATTTAGAAAAAATTGTGTTTCCTGTACTAGATGCAGCTGCTGAAGATCGACTGAAAGAAACCATGCCTATTTTTAAAGATAGAAGTGAGTTTCAATATTTAGAGGCTATCGGTAGAATTGTTTGTGGTATTGCACCATGGTTGAATTTACCAGATGACACTTCAGACGAAGGAGAGCTCCGTGCAAACTATTTGGATCTTACATTAAAGGCTATTACTAATTTAGTAAATCCCAATTCAAGAGATTATATAGATTTTGGTTTAGGAGGTCAAGCTTTAGTTGATGCAGCCTATTTATCACAAGGACTTTTAAGGGCGCCTAATTTATGGAATGCTCTAGGGACAGAAGTACAAGATAAATTACTACATGAAATAAAAAAAACGCGTAATATAAAGCCACCTAAGAGTAATTGGTTGTTATTTGCTTCAATGGTTGAAGCTTTTTTATTGAAATACGGTGATGATTTTAATAGAAAAAGATTAAATTATGGCGTTAGAAAGTTTATTAAAAACTACTATAAGGGGGATGGACTTTATGGTGATGGGACAAATTTAAGTATAGACTACTATAATAGTTATGTTATTCATCCCATGCTCATGGATATTTTAGAGATTATGATAACTCATAAATTTAAAGAGTCAAACCGATATTTAATTAAGCAAAAACCAAGGTATCAGAGGTATGTTGAAATTCAAGAGCGGATGATTTCTCCTGAAGGAGCTTATCCACTTTTTGGTAGAACATTAATTTGCAGATTTGGAGCATTCCACGCCTTAGCGCAAGCTGCTTTTTTAGAGTTACTTCCCAAGAATATAAACTTCTCACAAGTTAGGTGTGCTCTAAATGCTGTTCTAAAACGCCAGATTGAAATGTCTAAAAATTTCGATTCGGATGGTTTTATGACTATTGGTTTTAATGGAATGCAAGAGAGAATGGCTGAATCTTATGTGTCCTCCGGTAGTCCATATCATTGCTGTAGTGTATTTCTTCCATTAGGTTTGAGTTGTGATCATCCTTTTTGGAAAGATGAAGATTCAGAATGGACGAGTTTAAAAGCATTTAACGGTCAAGAATTTGAGCAGGATAAATCATTTCATGAAAAAAGTGTTAAACAAGAGTTTTTCATGCCCTTAGTTTACAAGTGCCAATCAGGTTTGAGAAAATTAAAAAACCTATTTAAAAGTTAAATGGCTAATAGTAAATCATATATGACCATTAGTTTTATATATTACCTGTGAATATAAATAGATGACCTAATTATTCTAATTTTAAAAAATTCAAGATTATTTTTAGTACCAGAATTAGTTGGTTATTAAAGCTAATAAATCATCTAGTTCGTGAGGTAATTCATATAAAGACAACTTATTTGATAAAGAAGGGATATCCTCGTAAGCTATCGCTCCCATATAATTACTAGAAACCTCAAAACCTTGTGTTTTCCAGTTTTTTTGATTTTCATCAACGTATATATTTAAAGGATGGAAACCATCTAAACTTGGTACTTTCGAAAAATCATCATCAATACCTTTACCAATAGCTTTTACAAAAGCTTCTTTTCGAGTCCATAAACAGTAAAACGCATGTTTTTTATCCTTCGCATTTTTAATAAAATCTATTTCGTTAGTGTTGAATAAAGCTTCCAATAAGTTTATGAAATCGTAGTCAGGGTTAATAAATTCAATATCTACTCCAACAGGGCGAGTTGCCAGAGAAATAAGCCCAAAGTCTTCAGAATGTGTTACATTAAAAAAAAGTAATGGATGAGAAGCTAAGTAGGGTTTTTTATTGTGTCGATATGCTAGTTTTATTTGCTTTATATCTAAATTTGTATGAAGTGATAAAACGATTTTCAGTAAACTTCGACATATTATAAATTGGCTTGAGTCTTTTTCTTTATGATATCTTTTTGCTCTATTAATTTCTTCAGTGTTTAAGAAATAAGATAATTCATTAACCATTTTATAATAATCAGCTAAATTCACTTTATAAATTATTATATCTGAATCGTTAAAAGTATAATTTGCATCATAAGGATTAGATTTTAATGTACCTACTGACTTGCAGTGAATTTTAGTTTTTATTGACTTCATTTCTCGAATCTAAAACGTTTTGAAAAATACGCCCTACTTCTTTTTCATTTTTTTTGGTAAAAATCCCATCATGATCTCCAGGTATGTCATGAGTACTCACTCCTTTTAAAGCAATTTTATTCCAGCCGTAAAAAACAGGGTCATTTGTATAAGCAGTTTCATCTTTTGCTTTAAATAAATCGACTCTAATATTTTGTTTTTTTATGTGATAACGCTTTTTAATAGGTTGAATAATACTTTCAGTTTTTAAAAAATGAGTATGAGCAAGCTTTTCATCTTCGGTCAGGAAAGTTTTGGTTTGAAAGTGCTGGTTTAATATAAATTCTTTTTTTCGATTTATATGAAATTTAAATTTTTCCCAGCTTTTCATCATTTCACGTAAAAAATAAATTTGTCTGTTCGTTTTATAAAAAAATGATGCTATTTTTTTTCGAAGCGGTGAAGCGTGATTAAAATGAGGTTCAATAATTGTATCAAATAGGCCTACCATATTTACCTTCTTATTTTGCTCTTTAAGTTGTTTTGCCATTTCATAAGCAATTATGCCTCCAAATGAGTAACCTGCTAATGCATAAGGACCTTCAGGATTATGTTTTATTATAGAATCCACATAAAGAGAAGCTATTTCTTCAATACTATTAAATGATTTTTCACTGCTAAATAATGCTTTGGCTTGTAAACCAAAAACAGGTTGTTCTTTATCTAAATTTTTAGCTAACGCATTAAAAATTAAAACCTCCATCCCTGCACCATGTACTATATAAATAGGTGTTTTATTGCCCTCTGGCTTAATAGGAACCAGAGATCCCCATGATTCAATAGTTTTGTCTTCTTTATCTAATAATTGAGAAAAAGTTCTAATAGTTGAATATTCAAATAAAGCGGATAGTGGGAGATCTTTTCCCATCTCTTTTTCTATTCTATTCATTACTTTTAGAGCAATGAGAGAATGTCCACCTAACTCGAAGAAGTTGCTTAAAACATCAATTTTGTTCAAGTTTAAGTATTCTTTCCAAATTTCAGCTACAAGTTTTTCTGTTTTATTTGATGGTTTAGTGCTAGGAGTACTTGACAAAACTTCAATTGTTCTTTCCTCTATAAGGGCATTTCTGTCTAATTTACCGTTAGGAGTGGTTGGGAATTTTTTTAATATTCTGATGTCATAGGGAACAAAATAAGCAGGCAAATGTAAGGATAAATAATTTTTCCATTCTTTTATTTTAGCTTGGGATACATTCTCAAAATCTTCTAAAATTACATAAGCAAGTAAGTTGTCATTATGCCCTAGTACAACAGCAGATTTTATATTATCTATATTAATAAGTGTTTTTTCTATTTCTCCTAGTTCAATACGATATCCACGAATTTTAACTTGATCATCTAAACGACCTAAACATAATACATTTCCTGATGGTAATAATTTACCTAAATCGCCTGTAAGGTAAATAGTTTTGTTAGAATTTGAGTGACTGAATTTATTTTCAATGAATTTTTCTTTAGTTAAATCCTCTCGCTTTAAATATCCTTTTGCAACACCATCTCCAGCAATTGCGATTTGGCCAACAACTCCTGGAGGAACTAAATCTCCATTTGGATTCAATATATATAGTTGGTAATTTGCAACAGGTTTACCAATACTTATTATATCATCACTCGGTTTTATTTGCTTAATAGTAGCACATATAGTTGTTTCAGTTGGTCCATACATATTCCAAAGTGAATCACATTTTGAAAGTATTTTTTGAGCGAGTTCTTTAGAAAGTGCTTCACCACCGCAGCATGCCTTTAGTTTAAGTTTTTCACTCCAGTTAGCTTCTAATAGCATCTTCCAAGTTGTAGGAGTAGCTTGGAGTATTGTTATTTTTTTATCCTTTAAAAGATTGAGTAAGAATCTACCATCCTTTGAATTTTCACTATTGGTCATAACAACGCATGCTCCATTTAAAAGAGGTGAAAATATCTCAACATTTGCTATGTCAAAAGAAATTGTAGTAATTGTTAATTGTTTATCTGTATTTTTAATTCCCGGTTCTTTTGCCATAGTAAATAGTAAATTCACTAAACTCTTATGGGTTATGGGAACGCCTTTTGGCTTGCCAGTTGAGCCAGAAGTATATAAAAGATAAGCAATGCTGTTTTGGTTTACAATTATATCTAAAGGGGTGTTTGGGAATTTAGGTAAAATGGCTAAAGCTTTTTCTATAAATAGAATATTAATAGAATTGGAAAATGAGTTTCTACTTGCTTCATTAGTTATCAAATATTTAACTTCTGAATCTTGAAGCATAAATTCTAAACGTTTTTTTGGATAGCTAGGGTCCAAAGGCAAATAAGCGGCTCCACATTTTAATATAGCCATTAGTGTAGCAACTAACTCAGTGCTACGTATCAGCGCTACACCAATAAAATCACCTGGTTTAACGCCTTGGTTTAATAGATAATGTGCTAATTGATTTGCTTTTTTTTGTAAGTCTTCATAAGTAGTCTCAATATCGTTGAAATCTATAGCTATACTTTTTGGGGATTTATCAGCCTGAATTTGAAGTAATTCGTGTAATGGTTTGTTTGAGTAGGATTCTTTGTTATTATTTAATGTATTGTAGAATTTTAAATTATCTTCATTGATTATTTCTCCTATGGATTTATTTGGATTAGATACTAAATTATGTGTAAGTTCTTCGAAAGAAACCATCATCTTTTTTATGGTTTCTGGTTTGAATAAAGCTGAATTATAGGCTAATTCAAAAGTTAAGTTTTCTTGAGTTCCCATGGCATTAAGAAAAATCTCAAAAATTTCGTACTTCCTAGGATTACTTATTAATTTATAGCTTAAATCATGAAATGCAACACCATCGTCCATTCCTAGGTCAATATTGAAAGCTACAGGTACTAAGGGTATTCGTGATGGGTCTCTTGTAATAGCAAGCATTTGAAGTAAATGTCCAAAACTTAGTTGTTGATGATCATAGGCGTCAAATAATTCTGATTTGCGATGTCTCAAATAATTAATAAAATTTTCTTTTTTATTTATTTTTGTACGTAATGGTAATAGATTAGCACAATGGCCTACTAAATGCGTCATTCCGACTACTGATTGTCCTGCAGCAGGTAGTCCAACAGCAATATCATCTTGACCAGTTATTTTAAATAAAAATATTTCGAATACAGCTAGTAATGAAGTTACTAAACTAGAATTAGCTTCACGTCCTGTTGTTTTAAGTATGTTCAATAAATCTTTATTAAAGTCAAAATCAAAACGTTGACTTTTATAGGTGCGTTTTATAGGATAGGGAAAATCAGTAGGTAACGATAAAGGCGTAATTAAATCTTCATGCTTCTCAACCCAAAATTTCTGAATCTCTTTGTACTCATCACTCTTAATTAGCGCTAACTGATTGTCTGCGTAATAGCTAAATTTTTCTGGGTTTGGTAATTCAGGTGAGGTACTCTGTACATGAGCAGAATAAAGTATACCTAACTCTTGAAGCATAATACCTATAGACCAGCCGTCACAGATAATATGGTGCGCTGTTAAAACTAATTGAGATTCAGTTTCGGATATTTTTATTAATCCACAATTAATTAAAGGGGCTTTTATTAAATTAAAAACATGTTCGGTTTGTTCATTTAAATAATTTGCTAGCGCCTCTTCTTTATTTTTGTCTGATAAATCTGTTATGTCCTTAAAAGTAAACGGAACCTCAATATTTTTAAAGATTGTCATAAACCGTCCATCGGTACTAAAAACAGCTCTTAATGATTCGTGCCTTTTCACCAAAGTATGAAAAGCAAATTCCATTCCCTTTAAATCTAATGTCCCCGTAAAACTTAAAGATACAGATTCGTTATAAGCTCTATTTGCATTTGCACCTCCTAACTTGCAGGCGGTCCAAATTTCTTCTTGAGCTTGAGTTGTATGAATCACGCACTCAATTTCTGGGCCAGCAAATGGATTGAATTTACTTTTTTCTTCTTGCTTTATAGTTGGTTGTGTCATTATTTAAGCTCTTAATCTGCTGATAATTTGATTATTGGAAACTTTTAAATTAGAAATAAGTTTTTGTTTTACAAAGTAAAATGAATAAATTAATATTATAAACTTATTTTTTCATAGGTATCCGCTTTTTTTATAAACCAAGCAGGATTTCCTTCTTCATCAATACCTAAGCGTGCGTTAGGAACTGGTGGCTTATTTAAAACATTTGTACTTTTCTTGATAATTTTTTTTTGATTTTTGAGTTTCGTCTCTGAATTAAAAAAACCTGCAGAAATCATTTCATCCAAAGCTTCTTTTATATTTGAAACTATTTTACTAACGTCTTCTGGTTTGTAAGCAATAGTTAAAAAACAAGGGAATCCATCCCAGATATGAATGCCTTTATCTCTTAAAAGAACAAATAATATTTCGGAGTAAGGTATTTCTTTTGTGAATTTTAAACGCCATAATGAACCAAAATATGTTATTTCAATAGGTAGATTATTATTAATAAACTCAATATTTAATTCAGAGGCTAAGCCTTGAGTCATTTTATTTAAATCCTTTTGTAATTTGGGTCCCTTTTCTTTCATGTATTCCAATGATGCTTTTGATGCAGCAAGAGCAAGCGGGTGTCTAACAAATGTACCTGCGAAATAAGTTACTCCAACCTCTGGATAAGAATCATCATCATATTGCCAGAAACCTCCATCCAAAGCATCCATATAATCTTTTTTACCCAGAATGGCACCTATTGACATACCACCACCAATTACTTTTCCATATGCAGCTATATCTGCTTTAATTCCAAACAGAGCTTGTGCACCACCGGGATGCATTCTAAAGCCTGTTATAACTTCGTCAAAAATAAGAGCTGTATTTGATTTAGTAGTAATATCTCTCAGCTCTTTTAAATATTCAATGGGTTGAAATTCTGGTCTTCTACTTTGAACAGGCTCAACCAATACTGCTGCTAATTCATTTGCTCTTTCACGAATAATATTTAAACTTTCCTCAGTACCATAATCAAGTATTAGCATATTCTTTACTGCTTCTGGCATAATACCTGCTGCAGCTGGAAAAGTTATCATTTTTTTAGAACCTCTAACTAGCCCTTCATCATTAATACCATGGTATGATCCTGAAAAAGCAACAATAAGAGAGCGTCCGGTAACTGTTCTGGCTATTCGCATAGCCCCGAGAACAGCCTCTGAACCTGTGTTGCAAAGACCAGCTCTATCATGACCAGTAAATTCGCATAACAACTCACAAACTTCACCAGCTAGCGGATGTTGAGGACCTACCTCAAAACCACTTTCAATTTGTTTATAAAGTGCTTCTTTAATAAACTCTGGTTGATGTCCGAACATACACGAACCAAAACCATTAAGTGCATCTATATATGTATTACCATCAATATCTTTAAATTTATTACCCGATGATTTTTCTATTACTAAGGGATAGACCAAGTCTTTGGTTAGTGGTTTAAAACCTGAAACAACTCTGGGGTCAGCCATTTTGGAACGATGCTTTTGAGCATAGTTTTTACTTCCAATGGTTTTTTTATTATAACGGCTTGTAAGTTCTTTTAAAAACTCAAGTTGCTTAGCGTTTAAATCTGTAATCTGTTTTTCAATTTTTGGTGAAGCTCCAAATGGCTTTTTATGCTCTTTTTTTTCTTCTTCAGATAATACATTATCATCACTATGATGACTTGATTCTACCTCAGGAATTGTTGAATTTGATATTGAATCTATACCATTTTGAACATTCGAAATTCCTGCAGTTCCGCTTCCTTGTATCAATTCTACTTGTTTACCAAGAAGTTGTAGTTGTTGTGCTATAAGGCTTAATGCGTCATTATTTTGATTATTTGTAATAGGAAAACTATTATTTGTTAGAGAAGTAATATTTACATTTTTAGAATTGTTCTGAGTTTGGGTTTCAACTTTTGAGGGCGAAAACATATTCTCAGGTAAATTTTCATCTAAATAACTAGCTAAAAGATCTGGAGTATTAAATTCCTCATTTAGTTGACGGAATGTTATAGGTATTTTAAATTCCTTTTTACAGATTATTGCAATTTGGGTTAGAATAAGTGAATCAAGTCCTAATTCTAAAAAACTATAATTAAAATCAGAATCTTCAATTTCAATACCAGATGAATTTGTGATTAAATCTGAAATCTTTTTTAAGATAATAGGTTTTCTCATGGGCGTAATGTAATTTATGTTTTCAACTAACTCATCATTAGTAACATCTTGCGATGATAATAAGTTTGTATTTATATTTTTTTCTTTTGTAATAGGCTCAACCCAACACGGTTTTCTATCAAAAACATAAGAAGGTAACTTTAGTTTTTGTCTTGATTGACCTTTATAATATGCTTTCCAATTTGGCTCTAAGCCATTTAGCCACAAATGGCCTAAAGTATTTAATAGTTGTGGGTAAGAATTTTCATTCTCTTTAGGTATGGGTAAACTAGGTAATACTGTCATTAATTTTGACGCTCCTTTTTGATTGGCCAATGTTGTTAATGCTTTTCCTGGTCCAACTTCTAATAAAATTCCTTCTCCTAATTTTATAATAGTATCCATAGCATCAGCAAAAAGAACTGTTGCTCTTAAATGATTGGTCCAATAATCTGAATTAATAGCTTCAGAATCTTTTAACCATGTTCCAGTTACTGATGATATTATTGGTGTAACAGGTTTTTTTAATTTAATTTTATCTACTTCTTTTTTAAAAGTTTCTAAAACAGGATTCATCATAGTAGAATGGAATGCATGACTTGTAGCTAAAAGGCGATGAGCTATTTCTTTTTGTTTTAGAATATTTATAAAATTATGAATATCTGAGTCTTTACCTGAAACTACACATAAACGATCTGAATTTACTGCAGCAATTGATAAGTTGACAGGAAGTATCTTTTTTAATTCTTCTTTTGATAACCTTACAGTAAGCATACTACCACTTGGAAGTTCGCTAACAAGTTTCCCTCTTTTTGTTATTAATGTTAAAGCATCCTCCAAACTAAAAATACCTGCTAAGTGTGCACCAACAAATTCTCCAATACTATGCCCACAAAAAGCAGTTGGTTTTATACCCCAACTTATCCAAAGTTTTGCTAAAGCATACTCTATAACAAAAAGAGCAGGCTGTGTAAAGCGAGTATCTTTTAATTGGTTTTCAGTATCTATTGAATTAGTTTTAGGAAAAATAATTTTTTTAATATCTATCTTTAATTCCTTAACAAGAAAGTCATTACAAGTATCAAAAGCATCAGAAAAAACTTTCTCATATTTATAAAGCGCTCTTCCCATTTGTAAGTATTGAGCTCCTTGTCCAGGAAATAGAAAGATAACCTGATTTGGTATGGTTTGTAGTTTTTTAAAGTTTTGAGAATTCGACTCTTTGTTTAAAAGTGTTTCAGAAGCTTCGTTGCTACTTCCAGCAATTATAAATTTACGATGATTAAAATTATCTCTAGTTATTTTTAGGGAGTAAGCAACATCTGCTAAATAGGTTGAAGTGTTTGAATTTAAATAATCTCCTAATCTATTACCATATTTATTAAGACTCATTTCTGTTTTTGCAGACCATGGTAATAATTGTAAAGGTCGTTGAAAATCAGAAGATTTAGGTTGGTCCATTATGTGTTCCTCAAGAATGACATGCACATTGGTTCCCCCAACACCAAAAGAACTTACCCCTGCTTGTCTTGAACCATTTTCAATATTCCAATCTCTTAATTCAGTATTAACGAAAAAAGGACTATTTTTAAAATCAATGGCAGGATTAGGTTTTTCAAAACCAAGAGAAGGTGGGATTTTTTTGTTATTTAGCGCCAATACTGTTTTAATTAACCCAGCAACTCCAGCCGCTGCCGTTAGATGGCCCATATTACTCTTTATAGAACCAATAGCACAATAGTTTTTCTTTTCTTGATTACCGAATGCCGTATTTAAACCTTCAATTTCAATAGGATCGCCTAGTGGAGTTGCGGTTCCATGGGTTTCAATGTAGCTAATCGATGAAGGTGAAATTTGTGCATCATCAAGTGCTTTAGAAATTGCACCTGCTTGCCCATCAACACTTGGTGCAGTAAAACTACCTTTACCACCACCATCGTTATTAATTCCAATACCTTTTATTTTACCATAAATAAAATCTCCATCTTTTTTTGCAGCCTCTATACTTTTTAAGAGTATAACACCTGCACCATCACTAAAAACGGTTCCTTTACCTTCAGCATCAAATGAGCGACAATGACCATTAGGGCTTAACATTGAACCTTCTTGGTATAAATGTCCACTAAAAATAGGAGCAGTTAAACTTGAACCACCTGCTAAAGCTATATCACATTGTCCATTTCTAATGGCTTCAACAGCTTCTGCAATAGCTAGGAGTGATGTTGAACATGCTGAATGAACACTTACAGCAGGCCCTTTGAGGTTTAAATGAAATGCAGTACGAGAGGAAATATAATCTTTTTCATTTACCGTATTTGCTTGAAGATGACCAATATCATTTATTAAGTCTGTATTTGGTAAAATATTATTTTTATAATAAGTATTAGTACCAGTTCCAGCATAAACACCTATACTTCCTTTGTAATGCTTTGGTAAATATCCAGATTGTTCAAGAGTTTCCCAAGAAATTTCAAGGAATAAACGTTGCTGAGGATCCATAGCTTCAGCAAGTTTTGGACTAATTCCAAAAAACCTAGCGTCAAATTCTTTTGCAGAAGGAACAATACCTCTAGCTTTTACATAAAGAGGATCATTCCGCAAGTATTCTGGAATAGTTTTATCGAGCTCATCTGGCTTAAAAAATGAAATAGTTTCTTTACCTTCACTGAGAACTTCCCAAAGTTCTTCAATAGAAGATGCTCCAGGAAATCTTCCAGACATACCTATAATGGCTACATCATTAGAATGTTTTCCTTTTGAATGTTTTGAATAATCTTGTCTAGAAACAGTTTCTTCATCATTAATATGTTTAGATAATAATGCAATTGTTGGATATTGATAAATTTTAGTAACTGATAAATTTAAATTAAGGCGTTTTCTAATTAAAGTAGCAACTTTTTGAGTTAAAAGGGAAGTACCTCCCATTTCAAAAAAGTTATCATCAATTCCTACAAGTGGTATTTGTAATTGTTCTTTCCAGATTTTTTCAATATGTTTTTCTAATTCAGTTTTTGCTTTTCTAAAAGGTGGAGCAGAATCAGGTCTTTGGTATTCAGGTTCAGGTAAACGGTTCAAATCTATTTTACCATTAGTTGTTATTGGAAATTCGTCAATCCACATGAAAATGGATGGAATTAAATAATCAGGAAGAATTTCTTCGAGTTTACCACGAAGAATTTTTGAGTCTTTTGCACCTTTAGATTGTATATAAGCTATTAATTTTGGTTCATTCCCAAAATAATTACTAACAATTACTGCGGACTTTTTTGTGTCAGGTAAGTTATCAATAACAGATTCAATTTCTCCCAATTCTATTCGATGTCCTCTTATTTTGACTTGATTATCAATTCTACCAAGACATTGTACTTCACCATTTGGTAAAAGTTTTCCCAAATCACCAGATAAATACATTTTAGCATCACTGATTGAGGAAAATGGATCATTTATAAATCGGTCTTTGTTAAGTTTGATGCGATTTAGATAACCAAGTGAAACACCCTCTCCACCTATAACAATCTCGCCTATTTCGCCTATTTTTACTGGTTCCCTTTTCTCATCTAATAAATAGGCACTCGTATTTGCAATTGGTTTTCCAATAGTAATAGGATTATCGTCTTCAGTAATTTTTGTTAAAAACGCACAAACTGTAGTTTCAGTTGGCCCGTATATATTCCAAAGTTCATTACATTTCTCAAGTAATTCTAGTGCTAAAGGTCTTGGTACTTGTTCTCCACCAATTAATGCTTTTATTTTTAATGGTTTTTTCCAGCCAGAATCTAAAAGTATCCTCCAAATACTTGGTGTTCCCCATATATGGGTTATTCCTTCTAATCTTGCTTTATTTAATAATATTTGTCCATCTATTCTTGTTTCTTCATCAACTAGGACCACAGATGCGCCAATGAGTAAGGGCAAGAAAATTTCCATAACCATGGCATCAAATGATATAGTTGTGATTGCAAAAATTTTATCTTCAGGTTTTATACCTGGTTCTTTTGCCATTGAATAGATTAGGTTTATTACATTTTGATGAGAAACTTGAACTCCTTTTGGCTTTCCGGTAGATCCTGATGTATAAATTATGTATGCGCCTGATTTTATTGAAATATTTAAATCAAGAGATTTTGAATTAGAGTTTTTAGACTCACTTAAAATATCTTCGATAAAAATATTTTTTGATTTGTTTGTAATAATTCCGTTAGATGAATTACTTATCAAAAAACTTGCATTTGAATCAGTAATTATCAATTCAAGTCTTTTCTTTGGGTAACCTTTATCTATAGGTAAATAAACAGCACCACATTGCAATACTGCAAAAATTGAAATAATTAATTCTGGTTTTCTATCTAATGAAATTGCAACAATTTGTCCTGGAACAACTCCAATTTCCTTAAGATAGTTAGCTGTTTGATTTATTTTTTTCTGTAGTTCTTTATAATTAATTTCTTGATTTCCAAATTGAAGCGCTAGAGCTTCAGGATTAGCATGAGAATACGCTTCAAAAATTTCGTGAATTGTAGACTTAGGATAAGAAATTATATTTCCTTTAATGATAGATTGGGTATTCATTTTTTTGATAATTATTTTCTTAAAAATTAAATAATTAGGTCAATACATAAACAACATAAAAATTATATCATTTGAGAGGGAGGGAGGATATTTTATATAATCAAAAATAGAAGTAATTTTTAATAATGAAATGATTTTTCCGTGATTTACTCATATTTTCGTTGTAATCCAATTCATAAAGTGACACTTAATTTTTTTTAACTTTTATTTTTATTTAATTATTTATAAATCAGTATTTTATACCGAATTAAATGATTTTAAACGAAAACATAATTAATATTTTTTAATTCAAATAATAAACACATAAATTCAATTTATAATTTTTTTGAAATTTAAGTTATTAAAATGAAAAGTAAGCTAAAGCATATAATTGGTAATTTTTTAGTTTTTACCTTACCCAACAGAACTAGTAAATTGACTAGCAAAGGGATAACCCTGGGTATGGATAAATCTTTAGTAAATCGTTTGATTCGTTTTGCACTTCTAAAAAATGCAGAAAATACAGGAGATTATGAGGCCCTAGCCATATATCATCAAAACTATTGGTCAAGTCAAGGTAAAGAATATTTTTCTAGTGAACTTGGACAAAATGTTTTAGAAGACTTTTTTTTACCTAAATGTTCTTTTGTTTTTGATTTGCTTGAGAAGAAATTAAATCATAGTACAGATATATATAATACTTTAATTGAAATAGGCACAGGAGATGGTTCCGTTTTAGAACACCTCAGTACAAGGTTTCCTCAAATTAATAGATTTATCGGCATAGATTTAAGTATTCCTCAGATACATGACAATAAAGAAAAATATAGTGATAATAAAAGGTTAGAATTTGTAGCTTCAGATGGTTTTGATTGGATCGAAGAGAACGGATACAGTAATACGATTATAGTTACTTCTAGAGGTGTACTTGAGTATTTCACTCAGGATAGATTAACACATTTTTTTGATAAATTAAATAATATTGGACAAATACTTTTCATAGCAATAGAACCTACAGGAGTTGATCATGATTTTTCAAAAAATCCGAATTCTCAAGTTTATAGTTTCGAAGGTTCCTTTTCGCACAATTATGCCAGAATTTTTGAAGAATCAGGATTTGAATTATGGCACCAATCTAAAATACTACAATATAAAGATGTTTATTTTAATTTTTTTGGCGCAAAGTGTTAAGTCATTTAAATTTAAAAGTGCGCACGAGAAGATTCGAACTTCCACATCCTAAACGGATACTGGCCCCTCAAGCCAGCGCGTCTACCAATTCCGCCACGTGCGCATTAATGAAGTGAGTAAAAATAGAAAAAGTTAAGCAATAAAGCTTAACTTTTTCTTGTGACCGGGCTGGGGCTCGAACCCAGGACCCTCTCCTTAAAAGGGAGATGCTCTACCAACTGAGCTACCAGGTCATTATTCCAAACTAACATCTTGCTGTTAGCGGGTGCAAATATAAAATGTTTAATTAATAAAACAATACTTTTTTTGAAGAAATTTTTGTTTTTTTGTGCTTCAAATAAGTATGTTTTTAAGAATCAATTTATAACGAAAAAATGATTATTGTTTTAATTGGATATATGGCTTCTGGAAAGACGTCAATTGGAAAGAAATTAGCTAAAAAATTAAGTTATAATTTTTTGGATTTAGACGATTTTATTGAGGAAAAAGAAAATATGTCTGTTACCGATGTATTTAAACAAAAAGGTGAAATCTATTTTAGAAAACAAGAAGCATATCATTTAAAATCTATATTAAAATCTGAAAACAATACTATTTTATCTGTTGGTGGAGGAACACCTTGTTATAGTGGTAACATGGATTTAATATTGGAAACAGAAAAAGCTGAGTGTATTTATTTAAAAGCATCTTTAAAAACATTAGTAAATAAATTGATGAAAAAAAAGGCAACAAGACCTTTAATTGCACATGTTGAAACTGAAGAGGAAATGACCGAATTTATAGGTAAACATCTATTTGAGCGAGCTCAATTTTATAATCAAGCAGAAATAAAAGTATCAATTGACAATAAAACTAAGGATGAAGTTGTTGAGGATATAGTTCTTAAACTATTCTAAAAATACTTGATAATTTTTACCTTCTAAAACCACTTCTACGTGTTCGTGTAATGATGTAGATAATGAAATTCCTTTAAAATCTGCTTTAACGGGATACTTTTTATGGTTTCTATTAACTAAAACAGCAGTTTTAAATTGTATTAAGGGAACATCTAAAAAGTGTTTTACACCATATATTAAGGTTGTTCCTGAATTTAAAACATCATCAACTAAAACTAAAGATTTATTTTTATAATCCTTCTCGTCAATTGATGTTTTAATAACTTCCCAAGGATTTTTCTTATCAATAGTTACCTTACAAAGCACAGGATTTATATTTGATATTTTTTGTAAAACTGTTTTTAGTTTTTTTGCAAGTATGTAGCCATTACTATCTATACCTGCTAAAATAACTTCATCTTCATTTACATTACTTTCATATATCTGAAATGCAATGCGTCTTATTTTGTGGTTTATTTCGTTATGATTTAGTATAACATTGTTCATAACAGTCATTTAAAAATGTTTTAAATTAAAATATAAAATTACTCATTTTCATCAGTAAAATCATCAATATCTCTTCTATCTTTTTTTGTAGGCCTACCAACCCCTTTTTTTCTATAATAATCTTTCGAGTATTTCAAAAGTTCTTGAGCTTCAAATTGTTCTTTGGGCGTCATATCTGTTCTATAAATATCAACCAATTTAGCACCAATTCTGCTTTCAGGAATGTCATTTACCTTTAGCTTATAATTTATTTGGTTTTTTCTTAATTCAATAATGTCTTGCGGATATACTTCTCTACTAGGTTTTACTACATCATTATTAACCTTTACTTGTCCTTTTTTACAAGCGGTAGTGCCAAGTGTTCTTGTTTTGTAATATCTAACACACCATAAATACTTGTCTATTCGCATACAATTACTGCTAAAACTACGTTAATGTTTTTGTGCAAGAATATATTAAAATTGTATCTTGCGAGCTCAAAAATAAGCAATATAGCCATATCTTTTGAAATGAAATTATATCAAAACATCATGGTTATTCTAAATAACAATTAGTTAAGAAGTAAATATGAGAATTTATAAATTGTATTTAATAGTATTGATTACCATAATTGGTTTTGTATCCTGTAGTAAAGATGATGATGGAGGGTTAGTGCAAATTCCAGATAGAGACAGAGGGGAACAACAAATGGCGGATAACGATTCTCTTATTGAATACTTGACCAATCATTATTATAATTCAAGTGATTTTACAGATCCAACTTTAGCAAAAATTAGTGATTTAGTAATTACAGAATTACCAGAAGGAGGTACAGTGCCAGATGGAAGCACTTTGCTTCTTGAAGCTGTTGGAACTCCTAAAAAAGTTGTTTTTGCTGAAACAAATTATGATTTATACATACTCAAATTAAACCAAGGAGGTGGAACAAATTCGCCAACTTTTGCTGATGATGTTCGTGTAAGATACGAAGGTTTTAATCTAAGTAACTCGGTATTTGATAGCGCTGTAACACCAGTAGATTTTGATTTAACATCATTAATTCCAGCATGGAGAAAAGTTTTACCAGATTTTAATGATGCTGAATCTTTTGCGGATGGAACAGATGGAACAGTTAATTTCATGAATCATGGTGCAGGAGTTATGTTTGTGCCTTCTGGACTTGCTTACTTTGCAAATTCTGTTTCTGGAATTTCAGCTTACTCACCAATAATATTCAAGTTTGAATTATTACAAACATCAGAAAGAGATCATGATAATGATGGTATTCCATCTTATAAAGAAGATTTAAATGGTGATGGCGAGTTTACAGTAAATTTTGATGACCTTGAAGATCCTGCTGATGATGATACTGATGGTGATGGTTTTCCAAATTATTTAGACAATGATGATGACGGTGATGGTGTTCTTACTATAAATGAAGATATTGATGGTGACGGTGATCCAACAAATGATATTGGAAAAAATGGAATTCCAAAATATCTAGATCCTGAAGAAACAGAATCTAATGAATAAAAAAAAGCTCTTACATTGTAAGAGCTTTTTTTTATGATTGTTTTTTTAAAGAATCAAAGACAAACTCAAAATTAACTGATCTGGACGAGTATCTAACCTACTAGTACCAATACCATTGTTGCCTAAAAAGTTAGCTTCATTATTACTAAATCCTCTTTCATATCTAAGATCAATTCCTAATTTGTTCAAATTAAGACCAATACCAAAATTTAATCCTACCGAAAAGTCATTTTCAATTTCATTAATAGAAATTCCATCAAATTCTGAATCTAAGATATATTGAAAAGATGGTCCTCCAAATACACTAATAGGGCCAAGTACTTTAACACCTACAAGGACAGGAACATCAATTTTCTGCATATCAAAACTATCGTCATTATAATCACTTTTCGTGCTGGTGTAAACCAATTCAGGTCTTAAATACACTTGATTTCCAAACCTTCCAAAAACACCAAAATGGTAACCGATATTTCTATCAGGGTTTTCTGCATTTGTACTTACAGATTCAAAATAATCACCATTTGCGTTGTAATTTAATCCGGCTTTAAGTCCAAAGCCGTTTGCTGTTTGCGCATTTGTTGTGGTTGGAATAATAATAGCAATAAGCAAAATAAAAAATAGATTTTTCATAATATTCGTTTTAAGATTTGATTTACAATATCAAAAACGTTGCCAAATAAGTATTATTACTTTTTTAGATTTAATATATTGAATAAAGTAGGATTGAATTATTATTTATAACAAGGATGAAATTGAATTTAATTCTTCTATAATTCTTGTTAAAAAGAATTCAGAAATTAAAAAAATATGTAGGTTTGCCAACTTATAAGGATAGATTGATGAAATTTGAATTAAAAGCACAAGATTCCCAAAGTAAAGCTAGGGCAGGAAAAATTACCACAGATCATGGTGTAATTGAAACACCTATTTTTATGCCAGTTGGAACAGTAGCTACTGTAAAAGGAGTTCATCAACGAGAATTGAAAGATGATATTAACCCCGATATTATTCTAGGAAACACATACCATTTATATCTAAGACCTCAAACACATGTTTTAGAAAAATCTGGAGGGCTGCATAAATTCATGAATTGGGATAGAAATATTTTAACCGATTCTGGCGGATATCAAGTGTATTCACTTTCTGCTAATAGAAAAATAAAGGAAGAGGGCGTTAAGTTTAAATCTCATATAGATGGTAGTTACCATACATTTACTCCTGAAAATGTTATGGAAATTCAACGAACCATTGGCGCAGATATTATCATGGCTTTTGATGAATGCACACCATATCCTTGCGACTATAATTATGCTAAACGTTCTATGCATATGACGCATCGTTGGTTAGATAGATGTATAAATCATTTAGATAAAACCCCTTTAAAATATAATTATAATCAAGCATTTTTTCCTATTGTACAAGGGAGCACTTATAAAGATTTACGAAAACAATCTGCAGAATATATAGCAAATTCAGGTGCGGTTGGTAATGCAATTGGAGGTTTATCTGTTGGCGAACCTGCAGAAGAAATGTATGCCATGACAGATGTGGTATGTTCAATTTTACCAGAAGACAAACCAAGATATTTGATGGGAGTTGGTACACCAATCAATATTTTAGAAAATATAGCGTTAGGAGTAGATATGTTTGATTGTGTAATGCCTACGCGTAATGCAAGAAACGGTATGTTATTTACAGCATATGGAACTATTAATATTAAAAATTTAAAATGGGCAGAAGATTTTTCACCTATTGACGATATGGGAATTACTTTTGTAGATACAGAGTATAGTAAGGCTTACTTAAGACACTTGTTTACAGTTAACGAGTTGTTAGGTAAACAAATAGCAACAATACATAATCTTGGGTTTTATTTATGGTTGGTTCGAGAAGCCAGAAAACATATATTAGCAGGAGATTTTAAAATTTGGAAAGACAAAATGGTAAAACAAATGAATAATCGTTTATAGGTGAAAATTTTAGATTGGTACATATTAAAGCGTTATCTGTTTACATTCACCATGTTATTGCTGTTGTTTATTCCAATTATGATAACAGTCCACTTAGCTGAAAAAATAGGAAAAATCCTTGAAAATGAAGTTCCTTTCAGTGAAGTTATGTTATATCTTTTAGACTTCACTATTTACTTTAGCTACCTACTTTTTCCGCTATTTTTATTTATATCTGTTATTTGGTTTACCTCCAAATTAGCTAATAATACTGAGGTTATTGCCTTTTTAAGTTCAGGAGTATCTTTTACTAGATTTTTAAAACCCTATTTAATAGGAGCCTCAATAGTCGCTATTTTTTCAATAATTCTTGGTTTGTATTTGGCACCAAAAGCAAGCGAAGGGTTTAATAATTTTAGTTATAAATATTTAAAAAAAGGAAGAAAAGCAGTTCAAAACGTTAATGTTTTCAGACAAATTAATGATAATGAAATTATATATGTAAGTAGTTTTGACGTTAAAAATAACAGAGGAAGTAATTTTACTTTAGAGCACTTTGATAAGAACGAATTAGTATATAAAATATCTGCTGATAACATTAAATACATAGAAGAAGATTCAACCTCATTTTACCAATTAACAAATTATACAAAACGAGTAGTTGGTAAAAATGAAGATATTTTAGTTAAAGAAAGGAAGAAAGACACACTTTTTGATTTTAAAGTTGATGACTTAATCCCCGTAATTTATGCAGCTGAAACAAAAATGTATGGCGATTTAAAACGTTTTATTGCTAAAGAAGAGGCACGTGGTTCATCAAACGTTGGTCGTTTTCAATTAGTATTATACAGAAAATGGAGTTTACCAGTTTCTGTGTTTGTTCTAACTATTATTGCTGTAGCTGTATCTTCTATTAAGAGAAGAGGAGGTATGGGAATTAATTTGGCAATTGGAATTTGTATTGCCATGGTTTTCGTTTTTTTTGATAAAATATTTGGTGTAATGGCAGAACAATCTAATTTTGATCCACTTATTGCAGTGTGGTTTCCTAATATCATTTTTGGTATTTTAGCAGCATACATGCTATATAATGCCAAACGCTAAGCTTAAAAATTATTTACATCTTCATTTTCTGGTTTTTATTGCTGGTTTTACGGCAATTTTAGGAGAACTTATAACCATTAAGGCTATTCCTTTAGTTTGGTTTAGAATGGTAATGGCAGCTATTTTAATGTTTGTTTATATCAAAATAGCAAAAGTAAAATTACGAATTAAACCAAAATCCGTTTTAAGACTTTCTATAGCTGGAATCATTATTGCTTTACATTGGATTACGTTTTTTGCTGCAATAGATGAGGCAAATATATCTATCGCTTTAGCAATGTTTTCTACAGGTGCTTTTTTTGCGTCTTTTATTGAACCTATAATTTATAAACGGACTATTATTTGGTACGAAATTCTTTTTGGGGTTATAGTTATTATTGGTGTTTTTATAATTACACAAAGCGAAATAAAATATATTACAGGTATTATTTTAGGGATTTCTTCAGCGTTTCTTTCATCATTATTTGCGGTATTAAATGGTAAGTTTTTAAAGCATCATACGGCAACAGTTATATCTTTCTATGAGTTTTTAAGTGGTGTTTTATTTATATCAATTTACATTCTCATTTTTGAAAATGGCTTTTCGGCTGAGTTTTTTAATTTATCATCATTGGATTATGGTTACCTTTTTATTTTGGCATCAATTTGTACAGCATATGCTTTTATAGCAGCAGTTTATGTTATGAAGCTAATAAGCCCTTATACAGTAGTTTTAACTTACAATTTAGAGCCTATTTATGGAATTGTCATGGCAATAATTCTATTTCCTGAAAAAGAAAAAATGAGCGCATCATTTTATTACGGAGCAGTTATTATTATTTCAACAGTACTTTTAAATGGTATATTGAAAAATATCAGATTTTTAAAAAGAAAAGGTTCTTAGTATACTATCAAATTAAAGTTTTTATATTTGTAACCTAACCAACAATTAAACCGATATCAAATAAAATTCTTATGGAATATTTAGAATTTGAACTCCCTATAAAAGAACTTGAAGATCAACTCCAGAAATGTAAAATTATTGGAGAGGAGAGTGAAGTAGATGTTACCGAAACATGTGCTCAAATAGAAAAAAAGCTCAAAGCTGCACAAAAAGATATATATAAAAACTTAACACCATGGCAGCGTGTACAAATGTCTCGCCATCCAGAAAGACCTTATACCTTAGATTATATTAAAGCGCTTTGTGGTGATTCTTTTTTAGAATTACATGGCGATAGAAGTTTTAAAGACGATAAGGCCATGATTGGTGGTTTAGGTAAAATTGGAGACCAAACATATATGTTTATTGGTCAACAAAAAGGATATAATACCAAAACGCGACAGTATAGGAATTTTGGAATGGCAAATCCAGAAGGTTATAGAAAAGCGTTACGTTTAATGAAATCTGCTGAAAAATTTGGAATTCCGGTAGTGACGCTTTTAGATACACCCGGAGCATATCCAGGATTAGAAGCAGAAGAACGTGGGCAAGGAGAGGCCATTGCTAGAAATATCTTAGAAATGACGCGTCTAAAAGTACCAATTATTACTATTGTTGTAGGTGAAGGAGCTTCAGGAGGAGCATTAGGTATAGGAGTAGGTGATAAGGTACTTATGTTGGAAAACACATGGTATTCTGTTATTTCACCAGAATCATGTTCATCAATATTATGGCGTAGTTGGGAATATAAAGAACAAGCTGCTGAGGCGTTAAAGCTTACCGCTACGGATATGAAAAAATTAAAGCTGGTAGACGAAATAATTAAAGAACCTCTTGGTGGGGCTCACAGAGATAGAGCTAAAACGTTTTCATCGGTAAGTAATGCAATTACTAAATCTTATGAAGCATTTAAAAACTTATCACCAAAAGAATTAGTGTCTCAGCGTATGGAGAAATATGCACAAATGGGTGTTTTTAAAGGCTAATCCATTTATAATCATATCATAGTAAAATCTGAAGTATTTAACTTCAGATTTTTTTATGCTTATTCACAATATTTAAGAGTTATTAACAGTTAAATTGTTAACTACTAGTTAATAATGAAAAAGGTTTAATTATCAATAAACCTTTCTAATTTAATTACTTTCGCAGTTATGAAACAGCCAAACCCAATTCAAGGATATAAAGTAGATAAAAGTACTATTATCAGTCTTGAAAAAGGTAAAATACCTCCTCAAGCAATTGATTTAGAGGAAGTTGTATTGGGGGCTATGATGATTGATAAGAAAGGTGTTGATGAGGTTATTGATATTTTAAGTCCAGATGCCTTCTACAAAGAAGCACATCAACATATTTTTGAGGCCATTTTTCAGTTGTTTGAAAACAGTGAGCCAGTCGACTTATTAACGGTTTCTTCTCAGTTAAAAAAGAATTCAAAGTTAGAGCTTTCTGGAGGTGATTTTTATTTAATTTCTTTAACGCAAAAAGTGTCGTCTTCGGCGCACATAGAGTTTCACGCGCGCATTATTTTACAGAAGTTTATTCAACGAAGTTTAATTAAAATTTCCAGTGAAATAATAGAAGACTCTTATGATGAAACCAAAGATGTTTTCGATTTACTAGACAAAGCAGAATCTAAATTATACGAAGTAACTCAGGGGAATATAAAAAAGTCTAGTGAAACTGCTCAAGACTTAGTAATTCAAGCTAAAAAGAAAATTGAAGAAATTTCGAATAAAGAAGGATTAAGCGGAATTCCAACAGGTTTTAATAAACTAGATAAATTAACCTCGGGTTGGCAGCCATCAGATTTAATTATTGTAGCAGCTCGCCCAGGTATGGGTAAAACTGCTTTAACTTTATCTATGGCTAGAAATATTGCTGTAGATCAAAATATTCCAGTAGCGTTCTTTTCATTAGAGATGGCTTCCGTTCAATTAATAACCCGTTTAATATCAAGTGAAACAGGTTTATCTTCTGAAAAATTAAGAACAGGAAAACTTGAAAAACACGAGTGGGAACAACTTAATGTAAAGGTTAAAGGTTTAGAAAAAGCGCCACTTTTTATCGATGATACGCCATCACTCTCTATATTCGATTTAAGAGCTAAGGCACGTCGTTTGTCATCACAACATGGTATTAAATTGATAATGATTGATTATTTACAATTAATGACAGGAGGGAGTAGCCATGGCGGAAATCGTGAGCAAGAAATATCAATGATTTCTAGAAACTTAAAAGCCTTGGCAAAGGAATTAAATGTTCCAGTAATTGCATTATCGCAGTTATCTCGTGCTGTTGAAACTCGTGGAGGAAGTAAACGTCCATTATTATCAGATTTACGTGAATCTGGTGCGATAGAACAAGATGCAGATATAGTAAGTTTTATTTTTAGACCAGAATATTACAAAATTGATGAATGGGATGATGAGGAACGATCGCCAACAGAAGGGCAAGCAGAGTTTATAGTTGCAAAACACAGAAATGGTGGTTTAGAAAATATTCGTTTAAAATTCATTGGTCATTTAGGTAAATTCGATAATCTTGATGATTTCGATTCGCCTTTCGAGTTTCATTCTAAAATGAATGCTGCTGCTAATGATGACACATTTAAGGCTGATAATTTTAAGGCTAGTCCAGACCAAGCATTCGGTAGTTCATTAAATGAAGAAGATGATGATGTACCGTTTTAAAAATTAAACTCCTGTTAAACTTCATTTAGTAAAATAATTTTTTGATTATCTTTCCATTATGAAGAAGCCCCTATTTATAATTTTATCCTTATTTTTTTCAATTAATTCCTTTGCATCTTACGTATTGGTTCCAATGGATGCTGAAAGCCAAAAAAATCATTTAAAAGCTTATGGCATAACATTTTGGGTACTTAATAAAGAATTGAAAGTTAAGTGGTTACTAAATTATAGAGGTGGATCTTTCTTATTGCCAGATACTGAAGCTATTCAACGAGAGTGCCAAATAAGAGGCGTTTCATTTGAGGTTATTTCAGATTCTAAAACAGAAAGTATTTTAGAAGATATTGCCAGTCCAAGTCAAAATATGGAAGCAGTAATCTTAGAAAAAGCTCCAAAGATTGCAGTTTATACACCTAAGGGAAATTTACCTTGGGATGATGCTGTTACCATGGTGCTTACTTATGCTGAGATTCCCTATGAAACTGTTTACGATGAAGAAGTGTTAAACGATGGTTTGTTATTGTTCGATTGGTTACATCTTCACCATGAGGATTTTACAGGGCAATACGGGAAATTTTATGGAGCTTATAAAGCACAATCATGGTATATAAATGAAAAAAAAGAAGCAGAACAGTTAGCAACTAGACTTGGTTATAGTAAGGTTTCGGAAGAAAAACGAGATGTAGCGATAAAAATTCGTGATTATGTTATTGGTGGAGGTTTCATGTTCGCCATGTGTAGTGCTACTGATAGTTTTGATATTGCTTTATCAGCAGAAGGGATTGATATTTGCGAACCTATGTTTGATGGTGATGGCAGTGACCCAGGCTATCAAAATAAAATAGATTTTAATAAAACTTTTGCTTTTACTAATTATACATTGGAAAGAAATCCTAAAGTTTATGAGTTTTCTTCTATTGATATGACTAGAAAAAGATCGGTATCCAAAACGGTTGATTACTTTTCGCTTATGGACTTTTCTGCTAAATGGGACCCAATACCAACAATGCTTTGCCAAAACCATACAGCGCTAGTTAAAGGTTTTATGGGGCAAACCACTTCTTTTACTAGAGATGAAATAAAATCTAACGTTTTAGTTTTGGGTGAAACCAAAATAAATGGAGAAGCCAAATACATTCATGGAATTAAAGGAAAAGGTTTTTTTACATTTTATGGCGGTCATGACCCTGAAGATTATCAGCATAGAGTAGGAGATGCAAAAACAGAATTAGATTTACATCCAACATCACCTGGATATAGACTTATATTAAATAATGTTTTATTTCCTGCTGCCAGAAAAAAGAAGCAAAAAACGTAATTAATTAGACCTAACAACTCTCTCAAACGTATAAATAAAACCGTCGGCTAATTGGCCTTCAGAAGTATTATTTTCATCAATTATAAAATTAGTTTGCGAAATGGTAAATTCACCTAATTCATTTCCGTTAACAAAAATATAAGAATCTTCACCTTCAGTAACAAAAGAAAATTGATAGGTTCCAGAATCTAATAAATCTTGTTTAGTATCATCAGTATTATTATTTTCAATAGTTAAAGTTTCAGTAGGTTCATCAAAAATCCAAACAACCGTATCTAAGTTAAATTGATCATTTATACCAGCTATACCTCCAGTAGTGCTTATTAAATGCCAAGTAAGGGTAAATTGTTCAAAATTATCATTAGTATCATTATCATTAAGAGAGCAATTTGAAAGAATAAATAAAAAAGATAATGCGATAAAGAAATTACGTTTCATAATTCTCATGGTTTAGATTTGTATATTTTAGATGATAAAACTTTTGAATGGTTGCGTTAAAACTTTAAAAAATAATAGAGAATGAAATTTTTTCAAAAAGAAATAAAACTAAAGCCACATTCACGAGGCTTTCATTTAATTACGAATGAGATTTTGAATGTGATACCTGAAATCACTCAAATTAGTACAGGACAATTACAGGTATTTATTAAACATACATCTGCAAGTTTAACAATTAATGAAAATGCAGATTATACGGTTAGAACTGATTTTGAAAGCCACTTTAACAAAATGGTACCAGAAAACGCTCCATATTATGAGCATACTTACGAAGGCTCTGATGATATGCCAGCGCATATTAAATCATCTTTATTGGGGTCTTCAGTACAAATACCAATTACTAATGGTAAATTAAATTTAGGAATTTGGCAAGGAATATATTTATGCGAGCACAGAAACAATGCAAACAGCAGAAAACTAGTTATTACAGCTTACGGAATTTAAAAAGCCAATTCAATTGAATTGGCTTTTTGGTATATTAGTGAATTATGTGAATTTTACCATTCATCTAATGTGCTTTTTTTATAATATTGAAAATATGTAGCCCAGTTGTTTCCTGGAAAATCACAACCACTAGCCCATGCAGTTTCTTGAGATGAATTTCCTTCATCATTATAATCAACCACAGCATGTGCAGCAATATAACTTCCCTTAGATTTTGGTACTAAATAAGTGATATCTTTAACACAACTTAAATTATCATCTCCATATTCAAAGTGACCATTTTTCGGATTACCACCTCCTCCCATTGGAAAGTCATTAGGAGAACTTACCACAGATAAATGTGTTGAAGTTATACAATAATTATTATTTGTGATTTTATATGTTATTTCGTAGTTAGCTCCATTAGTGATTACTGAAACTTCTCCAACTAGTATATGTTGTCCAGCATATAAATCTGTTTTATATTGTGTTGCGCAATCAGAAAGTAATTCACTATTGTCCTTTGAAGAATCAGATTTTGAGTCAATATCATCAGATAGTGATTCAGTTTCACAACTAAAGCTTACAAATAATAATACAGTTAATGAAAATAATCTTAATAAGTAGGTAAATTGAGGTCTCATGTAATTTGAATTTATTTGATTTAATTCAAACTAATCCGAGGGAAGAAAAGTTAACGATGCAAACATATTTACTATTAGTTGCTTGCAAATAAAAAATAAGTTGAATTGCCATAATACTCGTTAAATAATCAATTTAGATGCATTATTCTATCAAAACACGACTATTTTTTTAGAAATTCTATTGTGAATTTTACATGTATTTAAGTGTTTCACTCCTCTTTTTGCTATAAAAAAAGTTTAACTATTAATAAATTATGCAAAAAAAATCCGATTCTTTCGAATCGGATTTTTTATTAAGCGAATAATATGTTTTACAATAGGCAAAAAGCCTTATTTTACTTTATCAACTACAGCTTTAAAAGCTTCAGGGTTATTCATTGCTAAATCTGCTAAAACCTTACGGTTTAATTCAATATCATTAGCCTTAAGTTTCCCCATAAATTGAGAATAAGATAAACCATGCTCTCTGGCCCCAGCGTTAATACGCGTAATCCATAATGCACGGAATGTTCTCTTTTTGTTTCTACGGTCTCTGTACGAGTATTGCATCGCTTTGTCAACCGCATTTTTTGCTACTGTCCAAACGTTTTTACGTCTTCCAAAGTAACCTTTTGCTTGTTTAAGCACCTTTTTTCTTCTAGCTCTTTTTGCTACAGAATTTACTGATCTTGGCATAATTTTAATTGTTTTTTGTAGTAGGCGGTCTTTACAGTTATTTGTCTTTGGTTATTAGTTTTTGGTCTTGAAACATTAAAGTTTAGATTTGAAACTTTTAACTTTTAACTTTTAACTTTTAACTCTTTTTTTATTTGCCTAACTCCAGGGTTTATAAATTGTTTAACCGATTAAAACAAATGTTACTTTAAACGCATCATTGTTTTAATGTTATCCTCATCTGCTTTAGATACTAAACCATCATGAGTTAACTTAAGCTTACGCTTTTTAGACTTCTTTGTCAAGATGTGACTCTTAAAAGCGTGCTTTCTTTTAATTTTACCAGTACCTGTAAGCTTAAAACGCTTTTTAGCACTAGATTTTGTTTTCATTTTAGGCATTTTGTTTTCCTAGTTTTTAATTATTTCGCTTAATTATCTTTAATTCCTGAATTTCAGGGTAATTACTTTTTTGGAGCAATAAACATCGTCATACGTTTACCTTCTAAACGAGGCATTTGCTCAACTTTTCCAAACTCTTCAAGATCTTGTGCTAAACGTAATAGCAAAATCTGACCCTGCTCTTTAAATATGATAGAACGTCCTTTAAAGAATACAAATGCTTTAAGTTTAGCACCTTCTTTTAAAAACTTCTCAGCATGTTTCTTTTTAAATTCGTAATCATGATCATCAGTATTCGGACCAAATCGAATTTCTTTAATAATAACTTTCGTAGCCTTAGACTTTAAAGCCTTATCACGTTTCTTTTGTTCGTAAAGAAACTTTTTATAATCCATAACCTTACAAACAGGAGGGTCTGCGTTTGGAGAAATCTCTACTAGATCTAACTCTTGTTCGTTTGCTATTCTCATAGCATCACCTTTGGTGTAAATACCAATTTCAACGTTGTCTCCTACAAGACGCAGTTTTTGTGCCGTAATTTTAGAGTTTATCTTATGTTTATCCTCTTGTGAAACCCTTCTAGGTTGATGTCTTCTTCTAATTGCTATGACTTTATGGTTTTAAATTAAACTTATTATTTTAGTTATTTATTAAAATGATTTCAATGTCTTTTTAATATCTTCTTTTATTATTTCAGAGAAAGTATCTACAGAAATCATGCCTAAATCTGCGCCACCGTGTTGTCTTACAGTAATCTTACCTTCTTGTTCTTCTTGCTCACCAATGATAATCATATAAGGGTGTTTCTGTATTTCGGCTTCCCGAATTTTCTTCCCTATAGTCTCATTTCTATGGTCTACAAGGGCGCGAATTTCGTCATTTTCTAGCAAATTTAAAACTTTTTCAGAGTATTTTTCATATTTCTCACTAATTGATAATATTATAGCCTGAACGGGCATTAACCAAAGCGGGAAGTTTCCTCCAGTATGTTCTAATAATAATGCTACAAAACGCTCCATACTTCCAAAAGGTGCACGGTGAATCATTATAGGTCTGTGTAGCTCATTATCACTACCTTTATAAGTTAAGTCAAAACGTTCTGGTAAAGTATAATCTACCTGAATTGTTCCTAGCTGCCAGCGTCTTCCTAAAGCATCTTTTACCATAAAATCTAACTTAGGTCCATAAAAGGCAGCTTCACCTTCTTCAATAACGTAATCTAAGCCTTTATCTTCTGCGGCATTTATAATGGCTTGTTCTGCTTTTTCCCAATTTTCAACATCGCCAATGTATTTTTCAGGATTTTTAGGATCTCTAACAGAAACCTGTGCAGTAAAGTTTTCAAAACCTAACGATCCAAAAACATAAAGTACTAAGTCAATAACATCTTTAAACTCTTTATCCAATTGGTCTGGAGTACAAAATAAATGCGCATCATCTTGAGTAAACCCACGTACACGAGTCAAACCATGCAATTCGCCACTTTGCTCGTATCTATAAACGGTACCAAATTCAGCAAAACGTTTAGGTAAATCTTTATAACTCCATTGTGATGATTTGTAAATTTCACAGTGGTGCGGACAATTCATTGGCTTTAATAAAAACTCCTCATCATCTTTTGGCGTTGTAATAGGTTGAAAACTATCTTCACCATATTTAGCATAATGTCCAGAGGTTACGTATAAATCTTTATGTCCAATGTGTGGTGTAACCACCATTTCATAACCCGCCTTTTTCTGTGCAGCTTTCAAAAAATTCTCTAAACGCTCGCGTAAAGCAGCACCTTTGGGTAACCATAAAGGTAAACCTTGTCCTACTTTTTGTGAAAACGTAAAAAGCTCCAATTCCTTACCAAGTTTGCGGTGGTCTCGTTTTTTAGCCTCCTCAAGCATATGTAAATACTCTGTAAGCTCCTTTTGTTTTGGGAACGAAATTCCATAAACACGAGTTAACTGGGGTTTAGTTTCATCACCACGCCAGTAAGCACCAGCCACACTTAATACTTTTACAGCTTTTATAATTCCCGTGTTAGGGATATGGCCACCACGACATAAATCTGTAAACGTAGAATGGTCACAAAATGTAATGGTACCATCCTCTAAATTTTCAATCAATTCTGTTTTAAACTCATTGTCCTTATATAAAGACAATGCTTCTGCCTTAGAAACCGCTCTCAAATTAAAATCATGCTTACCACGTGCAATCTCTAACATCTTAGTTTCAATGTTCTTAAAGTCCTTTTCAGAAACAGTATGCTCACCAAAATCTACATCATAATAAAATCCATTTTCAATTGCAGGACCAATAGTAAGTTTTGTTCCCGGATACAATTCCTCAATAGCCTGAGCCAATACGTGCGCAGAAGAATGCCAAAAAGCAGTTTTACCAGCATCATCGCGCCATGTAAATAAAACCAACGAGCCATCTGTGGTTAACGGTGTCACAGTTTCTACAGTTGTACCATTAAAACTCGCCGAAATTACATTTCTGGCAAACCCTTCACTAATGCTTTTCGCAACATCCATTGGTGTAACGCCTTCATCAAACGTCTTCACACTACCATCAGGTAAAGTAATATGTATCATAAAATAAATTGAAATTCGCCTGCAAAGATAATAGTATAAACAAACCCACACAATATATATATAAGTATAATTTATTTTTTGGGCGTTACCCGCAAGGGGTCGGGCTATCCGTTACAAGTCCTCGCTCCTCCTGTCGTCGGGCTGTGGGCTATGCACTGCTATCCCTAACGCAGGCTAATCTGCCAAAGTAATTTCTAAACCGTGACACTAGTTTGTGCATACAATATATAACTAACCAAAAGGATGGTTGTATCATAATCGTCTTAATTATAGTTTAAAGAGCACAAAGTCAAACCATACAATTATTTTGTTATTAAATTCGAGCATCTAACTTAGCGTCCAAACGCCTTTGCGTGACAAAACTTTTACATAACACCACGTATTCTCTCTTCAAAAAAAATAAAAACACAAAAAAATCAAAAAAAATCAACCTATAAAACACAGAGAACAAGGTATTTAAATGGGGGAAAAAAAAAGAATAAAAAAAAG
>NZ_BAABJK010000009.1:0-484558 GCF_039543265.1 Algibacter aquimarinus
TCCTGCTTCTGGGTCATTATTCCCTATTGGTACCACTACAGTAACTTTCCAAGTGGAAGATGCTTCAGGAAATATTGTAACCTGTAGCTTTACAGTTACTGTTGCTGATAACGAAAACCCAACAATAGTATGTTTAGCTCCTATTAACCAAACTGCTGATGCTGGAGTTTGTGGTGCAATAGTTACATTCGTTGCTCCCGTAGGAACAGATAATGCTCCAGGTGTAACAACAGTGCAAACGGCTGGATTACCTTCTGGTTCCTTGTTCCCAGTAGGAACAACAACAAATACTTATGTAGTTACTGATGCAACTGGAAATACTGCTACATGTAGTTTTACTGTAATAATTACTGATGATGAATTACCAGTTATTGTATGTCCTGCTGATATTAGTCAACAAGCTGATTCTGCAATATGTGCGTCTGCAGTTAGTATAGTAGACCCTACAGCAACTGATAATTGTTCAACAACATTTGTATTTGAAGGAATTCGTTCAGATAATTTAGAATTAACTGATGCTTATCCTGTAGGTGTTACAACAATTACTTGGACAGCAACTGATGAAAATAATAATACAAGTTTACCATGTATACAAACAATTAATATTACTGATGATGAAGCTCCGGTTTTTGTTGAAACACTTCCAGTAGATGTTACTGTAGAATGTGATCAAGTTCCAGATGCAGTAGTATTAACTGCTACTGATAATTGTAATTCTGCTGATGTAACTTTTACCGAAGTAAGAACTGATGGCTCATGTTCATCAACTTACATATTAACTCGCACATGGATAGCTACAGATACAAGTAATAATTCAACTCAACATATTCAAATAGTTACAGTTGAAGACAATACACCTCCTGTTTTATCTTTACCTGCTAATGTAACGGCAGAGTGTAGTGCAGACCTTACGCCTGTAATGTTTGGCTTTGCAACAGCAATTGATAACTGTGATGCAAATCCTGTAATAGCATACTCTGATGTAACAACGAATGGAGCATGTTCAGGTACTTTTACAATTACTAGAACTTGGACAGCAACTGATGAATGTGGAAACGTTTCTACGGCAGATCAAATAATTTCAACATCAGACACTACAGCTCCTGAATTTGTAGAAGACTTACCACAGGATTTAACTATAGAGTGTAATTCAGTACCAGCAGCAGAAATACTAACTGCTACTGATAATTGTGGTAATGCTGAAGTAACTGTAAATGACACCAGAACAGATGGTAATTGTCCAAATAACTATATAATTACTAGGATATATACAGCTACGGACGATTGTGGTTTAACAAATACACATGTACAAACTATAACAGTAGTAGATATTACCCCTCCTACATTTGTAGAAACATTACCAGCGGTTAATCTGGTTGTAGAATGTGATGCTGTGCCAGTTGCAGAAACACTAACCGCAACTGATACTTGTGGTTCAGCTTCAGTATCTGTGGCCGACATTATTACTAATGGTAATTGTGATAATAATTATACTATTGCACGTACTTGGACAGCTACAGACGAATGCGGATTAACAACAACGCATACTCAAATAATAACTGTTCAAGATACTACGCCTCCAGAATTTGTTGAAGCCTTACCAACTGATATTTTAGTTGAATGTGATGCTATACCTAGTGCAGAAACTATAACAGCAACAGATAATTGCGGAGACGCTGTAGTAACCGTTGCCGATGTTAGAACAGATGGAGATTGTCCTAACAACTATATCATTTCTAGAACTTGGACGGCTACTGATGAGTGTGGTTTAACAACAAGACATACTCAAACAATAACAGTTCAAGATACTACAGCACCAGTGCCAACATCTAATTTTGAATCAACATTAAATGTAAGCTGTATAGATATTCCTGATGCACCTCAATTAGAATTTACAGACAACTGTTCTTCTAATGTTATAGTTGTATTCAATGAAACAAATTCATTTGATGAAAATGTTTTTGCAGATTATGAAATTGTAAGAACCTGGACTGTAAGAGACGAGTGTAATAATGAAGAAACATACACACAAACGCTATTTGTTGCGCTAGATGAAGTAATTACAGAGTTTACTGTTCAAGATAGATGTTATGATGATGGTATAGTTAACCTAAATGATTTTATAGGAGATTTAAATACTAATGGTGTATGGGAACTTTTAGAAGGAGATCCTGTAGCTACTGTAAATGAAAATGGAATTTTCGATCCAACAGGATTAGAACTTAGTGAAACATTTTTACCTGAAGATGGTGGAATAGACTATAAATTTAGATACACAACTACTGATGCTGGATGTATTAGCATTACAGAGATAACAATGAATGTTAATGCAGATTGTGTAGTACTACCTTGTGGTGAAAATGATGTAGTGGTTTCAAAAGCAGTAACACCAAACGGAGATGCTTATAATGAGTTCTTTGAAATTAGTGGAATAGAATTATGTGGTTTCCAATATGAAGTTAAAATATTCAATAGATGGGGTGCTTTAATTTACGAATCACTTAATTACCAAAACGATTGGAATGGTAAAGCCATAAACTCTATTGGGTCTGCTGGTAAAGTACCAAACGGAACTTATTACTATATAATTATTCTAAAAAATAGTGGATTAAATCCTATAACAGGTCCAGTTTACCTAGGAACCAAATAAAACATTAACCTATGAAACTTATAAAACATAACATAATTGCTATTGCATTGTTAAGCTGTACGGTTGGGGTTGCGCAACAATTACCGCAATTCACACAGTACATGTACAATACAATTTCTATAAATCCCGCTTATGCAGGAAGTAGAGAAGCTTTAAGTATTGTTGGATTACACAGAAGCCAGTGGGTTGGTTTTAAAGGCGGTCCTATTACGCAAACACTTTCAATACATACACCACTTAGAAATGATAGAATTGGTCTGGGATTATCTTTTATAGAAGATGATTTAGGTCCAGAAAACTTCACTTATTTGTATGGAGACTTTTCATATGCAATACCTACCGGTGTTGATGGTAAGTTAGCGTTTGGTTTAAAAGCTGGATTTACTCAATATAGCTTAGACCCTGATTTTCGACAATCAGAAAGTTTCGACCCTTCAATATTTGGTATTGAAGACAGATGGACACCTAATTTAGGTCTGGGTGTATATTGGAGTACTAATAGAATATATGCTGGTTTATCTGTACCAAGAGTTTTAAATACAGATAAAAATACTGATGATGGATTTGAAGCTCTAGATAGGTTAAGTTACTACTTTACTGTTGGTGGAGTAATAGACTTTAGTAATAGCATTAAATTTAAACCTGCAGCTTTAATAAAAGCTACAAATGGTGCTCCAGTTTCATATGATTTAACAGCTAATTTCTTATTCAACGAAAAGTTTTGGTTAGGTGGATCGTACAGAATTAATGAACAAACAGCTGCCATTGGTGGTATAGCAGACTTTCAGGTATCTAGACAATTACGTATTGGTTATGCTTATGAAAAACCAATATCAGATATATCAAGTTTTACCTCTGGAACCCATGAAATTTTGCTTATTTATGAATTTAAATTCTTAAGCTCTAAATTAAAATCACCTAGATATTTCTAATAAATTTTATATGAAAATTAAAAATTACATATTAGTTTGTATCCTATTTTTGCTAAGTTTTAGTGCTTTTTCACAACAAGGAAAACAAAAAAGAGCAGACACATTATTTAATAAATTCTCTTTTGTAAAAGCCGCTAAAGTTTACAGAGAACTTATTCAAAATAATTATAATAAAGACTATGCGACAAGGCAACTTGCAGATTGTTATGCATTTTTAAGAGACCCAAGAAATGCTTCTAGATATTACAAAAGTGTAGTAAAACAAGAAAATGTTCCTGTTGAATATTATTATAAATATGCACAGTCGCTTCGTGGTATGAAGAAATACGAAGACTCTCAAATCTGGCTTCAGCGCTTTAAAGATTCTGGTGGTGTTGTAACTGCTAACGATTTCTCTAAAGACATTAATTTTATTACAAGCGTATTTGGCGCAAAACAGCAGTATTTCTTAGATAGAGTTCGTTTTAACTCTAAGTATAGTGATTTTGGTGCTTTTGAGCAAGATGGAAAAATATACTTTACCTCTGCAAGAGACGAAGGTGTAACTGTAAAACGTCTTTATGGTTGGAATGAACAACCTTTTTTAGACGTATATGTTACAGAAGTTGGAAGCAAAAAAAATGTAGACCATACAGGAAAAATTAAAGGAGATGTAAATTCAATATATCATGATGGACCAATTACCATTACAAAAGATGGTAAAACCATGTATTTTTCTAGAAATAATTTCAATGAAGATATTGAAACTAAAGACCGAAAAGGCTTAACAAATATGAAAATTTACCGTGCTACTTTAGTAGATGGTGAATGGACAAACATTGAAGATTTACCAATAAATGGCGATAATTTCTCTACGCAACATCCAGCTTTAAATAATGATGACACTAAGTTATACTTTGCTTCAGACAGACCCGGAACGAAAGGAGGTTCTGATATTTGGACTGTTGACATACGTCCTGATGGGCTTCTTATAAACTTACAAAATATTGGAGACGTTGTAAATACTGAAAGTGCCGAAGGTTTTCCATTTTTAAACAATGAAGGTGTACTATTCTTTTCATCTGATGGACATACAGGTCTTGGATTATTAGATGTATTCGCAACTATTAAAGGTGATAAAGATGATAGCATCGTTGATGTTATTAACTTAGGCGTTCCTGTAAACTCTAATAAAGACGATTTCTCATTTTCTATGAATGCCAATGGTATTACAGGATATTTCGCTTCTAACAGAAAAGGTGGTCGAGGTAGTGATGATATTTATGCATTTCACAGAGAGCCTGTACTTCATGTTGAAGGCGTTGTTACAGATGCCATAAACACCAATCCCATACCAAACTCAGTAATTACATTGTTTGACGACAAAGAAAATAAAATTGCTGATATGGTAACCGATGAAAATGGTTACTATCAAATCAATATAGATAGAAATAAAGATTATAAGATTGTAGCCAGCCAAGATAAATATATTGATGATTATAGAACATTTACCTCCAAAAACATACAAACAGAACTTATAACTATTAACGCTAATTTGTTATTAAACCCTGTTCCTAATGTGGTAAAACTTGCAGAATTAAATACTATTTACTTCGATTTTAATAAATATAATATTAGAGAAGATGCTGCTTTAGAGCTTGATAAAATTGTGAACTTAATGCAAAACGATTACCCGGAAATGGTAATACGTATTGAGTCGCATACAGATTCTAGAGGAGAATTAACATATAACGATAAGTTATCAATTGATCGAGCCAATGCTACATACGATTACTTGATTTCTAAAGGCATTAATCCAGAAAGAATTACAGAACATCAAGGTTTTGGAGAGCGTAGATTAACAAATGGTTGTGAAGACGGAGAAGACTGTGAAGAAAAAGACCATCAGTTAAACAGGCGTACTCAATTTATTGTTGTTCAAATGGAATAAAATTATCGCAATACTATTTTGCGAATAATTAAATAGAAGGTTACCTAGCCTTTTAAAAATATAAACCCCATGAAACTAAAAAACTACATACTAGTTTGTTTGCTATCATTTGCTGGCTATACAGCTTTTGCACAATATGGAGCGCAAAAAAGAGCAGATAATTTATTTAACAAGTTTTCTTTTGTTAATGCTTCAGAATTGTACCATGATCTCATTGATAAAGAATACAATGTAGATTATGCTACTAGGCAATTAGCAGATAGTTATGCATTTTTAAGAAATCCAGACAGTGCAGTTGTTTACTACAAAAAAGCCGTACAACAAGACAATGTACCTATTGAATATTATTATAATTATGCACAAGCCTTAAGAGGAGTTGAAGATTATAAAGGTTACAGATTATGGATGCGAAACTTTAAAAAAGCTGGTGGGAGAATAAATGATGTTAAATTATCAAAAGACAGTGATTTTATAAGTTCAATTTTTAATGCCAAACAGCAGTATTTTTTAACTGATGTAAATTTCAATTCTAAGTATAGCGATTTTGGAGCTTACGAACATGATGGTAAAATATATTTTGCATCATCTAGAAATGAAGGAGTATCATCAAAACATATTTATGGTTGGAACAAAGAACCTTTTTTAGATATTTATACAACTGCAAATCGTACTGATAGCATTGTAGATCATAAATCAAGATTGAAAGGTGATGTAAACACAATTTATCACGAAGGTCCTTTAACTATTACAAAGGATGGTAAAACAATTTATTTTTCAAGAAACGACTTTAATAAAAAGACCCTGGGAAAAGACAATGAAGGTATAACCAACCTAAAAATTTATAAAGCTTCGTTACTTGATGATCAATGGACAAATATTGAAGAACTGCCATTTAACAGTAACAACTACTCTACCGCCCACCCTGCTTTAAATGCTGATGGTACTAAGTTATACTTTGCTTCAGATATGCCAGGAAGTATTGGTGGAACAGATATTTTCTTTGTAGATATAAATTCTAATGGCACTTTTGCCGAACCAAAAAACGCTGGAAACATTATTAATACCGATAAGAACGAGCGTTTCCCTTTTATTAATAGCGAAGGTAGTTTATTTTTTGCCTCTGATGGGCATCAAGGATTAGGCTTATTAGATATTTTTGGAACAGTTACAGATAAAGATAACAACATTGTTAACGTTATCAATTTAGGAGTTCCTGTAAACTCAAGTAAAGATGATTTCTCATTTTTTATGAGTGATGATGGCTTATCCGGATTTTTTGCCTCTAATAGAAATGGTGGTGTTGGAAGCGATGATATTTATGCTTATGATAGAATTCCGCAATTAAAAATTGAAGGAACGGTTACTGACGAAAATAATAATCCAATCGAAAATGTTGTAGTTGAACTATTAGATAACGATGGAAACAAAATTGCATATCTAGAAACAGATGACGAAGGTCAGTATAAAATTAACATTGATAGAGATACCGATTATAAATTAAATACCAAGAAAGATGGATTCATAGATAATATAAAATCTGTAACCTCAAAGGGTATTGCTAGAAGTATTACAAGTATTAGTGCCAATTTTGTATTAAACCCTAAAAAAGAAGAACTTTTACCAGACGCAGAATTATATGCAATTTATTTCGATTTTAACAAGTATAATATTAGAAGAGATAGCACTGTTGAATTGGATAGAATTGTGGATTTAATGATGAATACGTATCCTAACATGGTTATTAAAATAGAATCACATACAGATTCTAGAGGAACTGCTTCTTATAATAATGTATTGTCGCAAGAAAGAGCGAATGCTACCTATAAATACTTAATAGAACATGGCGTTAATCCTGATAGAATAACCGAATACAAAGGTTATGGAGAACAAAAATTAGCAAATGAATGTGATGGGACTATAAGCTGTACGGAAGATGAACACCAATTAAATAGACGTACTCAATTTATTGTAGTAAGAATGAAATAATTTAGAATTTTTAATAAATCAAAACCATCAAAAGCATGTCTTTTGATGGTTTTTTTTTATAATCTTATTATAACTATTCTTCATTTTACTAACAAAACTATAAACTAAAAAATCCTCTCATAAAGAGAGGATTTAATACCTAAAGCTAAATTTAATAACACTTAAGTTATTAATAAATAACCTATTAATTCCTTGATTTCACAATATCAAAAATGACTTGTACACTATGGCTATTAATCAGGACACTAAAAGGTTATACTGTAATTACTCTAAAATTTAGAGTACTATTATTTTTTTATAAATATGTTGGTATAATACCACTTCCCTTCTTCATTCTTTTCTGCAGAGACATCAAAATTTGTATAATCGCCTTCAATATTGGCTTTATGCCCCTCACTTTTTAACCATGCTCTAACAACAGATTCTGCTGAACTGTAACCGTAGGCTACGTTTTCAGAAACACGTTTTGCTCCGGCGTTACTTTTTAAATATTCGCTTCGCATAAAAAAGTTGGTATGCGATACTTCATTATTATCAACCATATAATCCGTATGAGTAAAAGCTACAGATTTTACAACAGTCATATCTGAAAGTGAATTTAATCCCATTGATAATCTATGATTATTAATAAGCTCTAAAATTTCAACTTCAATTGTTTTTGTTTTTGGTGTAGTAACCTTTAATTCAAGTGCTTGAGCTTTCTCGTCAATACTATCTGTTGTGCAAGAAGTAAATGCAAACACAACAAATAAAGCCAATAAAGGCAGTTTTGTTAACAACTTCATAAGTAGGTAAATTTAGTTTCGGTTTTATAAAGTTATTCACCAAAACACAGTTTAGCCTATTTATGTATTAGAAATCGATGAAATACATTTCAAATATCGATTAAAAACATTTTTTATCGATTAAATGTAATTTAAACATCAATATTTTTGTATTTCATCGTTTTTTTTATGGAGATAATCGATGAATTAGCCAACTATAATCTTTTTGTAATTGATATCTAATTCTATCATGTAGTCTATTTGGGCGTCCTTGCCAGAATTCAATTTCTATGGGTTTTACTATATATCCACCCCAAAAAACTGGTCTAACAATCTCTTTGCCTTCATGTTTTTTCTCTAACTCAGAAAGTTTGTTTTCAAGATACTCTCTATCTTCAATAACTTCACTTTGATTAGATACTAAAGCTCCTAATTGACTACCTCTTGGTCTAGACTCAAAATAACCATCACTTAAATTTTCAGCTATTTTTTCAGCCTTTCCTTTAATTATAATTTGCCTTTCAGCTCCATGCCAAAAAAATGACAAACACACATTTGGGTTAGCCGCAATAGCTTTACCTTTTTCACTTTTATAGTTGGTGTAAAAAATAAAACCTTCGTAGGTATATTTTTTAAGCAATACTACTCTATTCTTTGGGTAACCGTCTAATCCTATAGTGGATATAGTCATCGCATTTGTTTCATCTTCAGCAAAATGAGTATCAACTTCATAAAACCATTTTTGGAATAATTCCATAGGATTATCAGGAACTTCATTTAAAAGTAATGCTCCTTTTTCATAAGATTTTCTGTAGTTACCAAGATCTTTCTCCATAGATTACAAATTAACAAAATTTTAATTTTTTTAAGCTTATTAATATTGGTTAACTTTATATTTTTGCATGCCCAAAAAAAATACTATGAAATTTGAAGAATCGCACTACTTTAAAAGCTTAAAAGCCCACAAATTAGAAATGCCATTTGGTAATTTTTATTTGTGTGAAAAGTTTTTTATTTCTGAACTAAACGAAGGTATTCATTTTGATTGGCAGAAAATTGAAGATGTTGTTGCTGAATTAATTAAGTTTTATGGTAAAGATGCAAAATTAGGGTATATTCCTAATAGGATAAATTCTTACTCAGTAAATCCACATTATTGGGATAAAGTTGATAAAACATTTAATATAATAGTAGCCAGCGCCATAGTTGTTTATTCTACAATGACCCTAATGAACGCTGATTTAGAAAAACGTTTTTTTAAAAAAAGTATAAAGCGTTGTACAAGTTTAACAGAAGCTATTGAGTGGATGTATGGTTTAGAAGAATTTAAGTAAAATCAAATACCTTGCCGTCTTCTGCTAATTCAACATTATCAAAAACCATTTCAGCTTCCTCTTTAAATTGATTTAAGCCATCATATCTTGTAGAATAATGACCGAGTACTAATTTACCAACACCAGCTTTTTTTGCAATTATAGCAGCCTCTTTTGCAGTGGAATGCTTTGTTTTTTGTGTTAAATGTGCGTGTTTATCTAAAAAAGTAGATTCATGATATAATACGTCTACATTTTTTATAATAGGAACAATATCTTCTCTATAAACAGTATCACTACAAAATGCATAACTACTGGGCTTGTTTGCAGGCTTAGTGACTAAATTATTTTTTATCAATTCACCTTTTTCATTCTGCACATCAAAACCTTGTTTTAACTTTCTATAATAGGAGATATCAATATTTGCTTTTTCTACAGCTGCAATGTTCAACTTACGTTCTCCTTCTTTTTCTTTAAACAAATAACCGTTTGTATAAACCCGGTGTTCTAATGGAATAGTATATACTTCAACTTTATCATCTTCAAAAATTAATTCTGATTCTGTAGATGTTAATTCATGAAAATATAAGTTATAGTTTGTCCAAGAATCTGCCAATTTCATTTGTAGTGTTACCACTTCTTTAATTCCTTTTGGTCCATAAATATGTAAATCGGTATCACGCCCTAGTAGTCTGAATGTAGAGACTAAGCCAACCAAACCAAAAAAATGGTCGCCATGTAAATGCGATATAAAAATACGTTTAATACGACTGAATTTAATTTTGTGCTTGCGAAGTTGTACTTGTGTTCCCTCTCCACAATCTATTAAAAACATATGATTATTAATTTCTAAAACCTGCGACGTAGTATTTGTTAAAGCTCGTGGCGTGGCACTATAACAGCCTAAAATAGTGAGCTTCATATTATAAAATTGGATTATAGTTTAAAGAATCTTGACTTGAAAATTTACTTTTAAATGAAAAAGCATAAGGCGTATCTCCATGATTATTTAAATAATCCAACCTGTTTTTAGCATCTTGAAATGTTGGCTCGTAACCTTCGGGAACATACCAAAAAGCCATATGCATCATTTTTATTTTACTAAACCATTCTTTTTTTCGCTTAAAAACTTCAATATGCCCTGAATTATATGTGTAATTAAAAAGTGATTCTAAGTCTTTCCATACTGAGATATTAATTAGTATTGAATCATCTTTAAAAACTGCTACACCTAAATCTTTATCCTCATCCTGCATTCTCCAAATAAAACCATCGCTTGCATCCGCAATTGCATTAATTTTTTCAACATTATTCACAAAATCTTGCATTATGGGATCATCCATTGGCGCTAAACGTTTGGCTATGTTTACTTGAGCTAGATTGAAGTTATTCATTTAAAAGCCTAAATCACGTTCCATATCTTCCATCTCAATCATATCATAAGCCTCTTGTAATGTAGGCACAACTACTAGTTGGTCTGGTAATTCATCTAAATCTAAATTATCTCTAACAATTACAAAGGAATGTTTATTGTCTCGATGCATATTTGAAATAACTAAAAACTCAACAATATCTTTTGCTGCTAAGGTTTTTAAAGTAGTTAAATGAACAATGATATTATTATTCTCGAATTTAGGATATAAAGTTTGTAGTTTTTTTACTAACTCTATAATAGTCGCATTCTCTTGAGTAATTATAGCAATGTTACCGTTGTAATCAATAATCATAACTTTACTGTTTTATTTTTGAAGCTAATAAATATATCACTGCCATTCTAACTGCTACTCCATTTTGAACCTGATCCAAAATAATAGCTTGATTAGAATCTGCCACATCGCTAGTAATTTCTACTCCTCTGTTTATAGGACCAGGATGCATAATAGTTATTTCTTTATCTAAAGAATTTAGTAAGTCTTTATTAACACCAAATTGCTGAGTGTATTCTCTTGTAGATGGAAAATAACTAATCTCCATGCGTTCATTTTGAACTCGCAACATATTAGCTACATCACACCAATTTAAAGCTTTACGTAAATTTGTTTCAACTTTTACTCCAAGATCATTAATATATTTTGGAATTAAGGTTTTTGGGCCACAAACCATAACTTCTGCACCTTGAAGTTGCAAGGCAAATATATTAGAAAGTGCTACTCTACTATGTAAAATATCACCAACTATAACCACTTTTTTTCCTTTTACTTCACCCAACCTTTCACGAATAGAATAAGAATCCAAAAGCGCTTGTGTAGGGTGTTCATGAGCGCCATCACCAGCATTTATAATACTCGCGTTAACATGTTTTGAGAGAAATACTCCAGCTCCAGGATTTGGGTGGCGCATAACGACCATGTCAACCTTCATTGATAAAATATTATTTACCGTATCAATTAAAGTTTCTCCCTTTTTTACCGAAGATTGTGAAGAAGAAAAGTTAAGAACATCTGCAGATAAACGCTTTTCAGCAAGTTCAAAAGATAATTTTGTTCTTGTAGAATTTTCAAAAAATAAATTTGCAATGGTAATATCTCGAAGCGATGGAACTTTTTTAATTGGTCTATTAATCACTTCTTTAAAATGATCGGCAGTTTCAAAAATAAGTTTAATATCTTTTTTGTTGAGATATTTAATTCCTAATAAGTGATTTACACTTAATTCGCTCATTGTTTACTTTTATTTTTCTATTAAATAAACTGAATCTTCATTATCGTATTCTTCCCAGTTCACTTTAACTTTTTCGTCATTAATAACATCTACTTGCCGCCCTCGGTAATCTGGCTGAATAGGTAAATGTCTGCTAAATCGTCTGTCTATTAACGTGAGTAATTCTATTTCGTTAGGTCGTCCAAAAGATTGTATGGCGGTTAATGCAGCCCTAATACTACGCCCTGTATATAATACATCATCAATAAAAACAATATTTTTATCCTCAACTAAAAAGTTAATTTTAGTTGTATTAGCTTCTAAAGTCTTATCTCCTCTTCTAAAATCATCTCTGTAAAACGTAATATCTAAATGTCCTAATTGGATATTTTTAACTTTATAATCGTCTTTTAAAATTTTAGCTAAACGATCTGCTAAAAATACACCTCGGGGCTGTAATCCTATAAGCACAGTGTTAGAAAAGTCGTTGTGTTTTTCAATAAGTTGACAAGCCAATCGGTGAAGAATGATGTTTACCTCTTTTGCGTTAAGTAAAACTTTTTGACTCATATTACTATCCAAACGTATCTGGAAAGCAAAGGTAATGCAAAATTTTAAAATGACACTTTATAAAATTGCTTAATAAAAAAAGCCTTCAATTTCTTGAAGGCTTTTGTGCTATAGAATAAGATTAGTTACTACTACTTTTTAGCTTTAGTAGTTTTACCATCCATTTTATCTTTAAGAGCTTGTAAAGCATCATTTGCATCACCTAAAGTTGGTTTTGCTTCTGCTGCTGCACTTGCCGCTTTCTTAGCTGCTGCTTTAACGTTTTTAATCTCTTCAGCTTTAAATATTGCTGTATGAGATGCTACAACACGTTTAAATTCTTTGTTAAATTCAATGATTTTAAACTCAGCACTTTCTCCTTTTTTCAATTTCTTTCCATCTTCTTTTTCAAGGTGACGAGAAGGAACAAATGCTACAATATCTTCATTGAATGCAACTGTTGCACCTTTGTCAACAATTTCAGAAATCTCAGCAGTGTGAACAGTTTCTAAAGCGAATTCAGTTTCGTATTTATCCCAAGGATTCTCAGTTGTTTGTTTATGACCTAAAGATAATTTACGTCCTTCAACATCCAACTCTAATACTACAACGTCTAACTTATCGCCAACTGCACAAAACTCAGATGGGTGCTTAATTTTCTTAGTCCAAGATAAATCAGAGATGTAAATTAATCCATCAATACCTTCTTCTAATTCAACAAAAACACCAAAGTTTGTAAAGTTACGTACTATACCAGTGTGCTTAGAAGCTAACGGATATTTAGCAGTAATATCAGTCCATGGATCTGGTGTTAATTGCTTAATACCTAGAGACATTTTACGATCTTCTCTATCTAAAGTTAAAATTTGAGCTTCAACTTCATCTCCAACAGAAACGAAATCTTGAGCTGAACGTAAATGAGTAGACCATGACATTTCTGATACGTGAATTAATCCTTCAACACCATCTGCTACTTCAATAAATGCACCGTAATCAGCAATTACAACTACTTTACCTTTTACTTTATCACCAACTTTCACCTCTTCTGCAAGAGCTTCCCATGGGTGTTTAGATAATTGTTTAAGACCTAATTGGATTCTTGATTTGTTTTCATCAAAATCAAGGATTACAACATTTAATTTTTGGTCTAACTCAACAATCTCATTTGGATGATTGATTCTAGACCAAGATAAATCTGTTATATGAACTAATCCATCAACACCTCCAAGATCAATAAATACACCGTATGAAGTAATATTTTTAACAATACCCTCTAATACTTGACCTTTTTCTAATTGACCAATTATTTCTTTCTTTTGGATTTCAATATCAGCTTCAATTAAAGCTTTGTGAGATACAACTACGTTTTTGAATTCGTGGTTGATTTTCACAACTTTAAATTCCATAGTTTTGTTTACATACTGGTCGTAATCTCTAATAGGTTTCACGTCAATTTGAGAACCTGGTAAGAATGCCTCAATTCCAAAAACATCTACAATCATACCACCTTTAGTTCTGCATTTTACAAAACCATTAACGATTTCTCCAGTTTCGTGTGCTTTATTTACACGATCCCATGCTTTAATTACTCTTGCTTTTCTGTGAGATAATACTAATTGTCCTGTTGCATCTTCACGCACGTCAATTAATACTTCAACTTTATCTCCTACTTTTAAATCTGGATTGTAACGAAATTCGTTTAAAGAAATAACACCTTCAGACTTTGCATTGATGTCTATAATTGCATCACGTTCAGTCATGTGAATTACTGTACCTTCAACAACTTCATCATCTAAAGTGTCAACAAAATTTTCTGCTACTAGTTTTTCAAATTCTTTAAGTTGTTTGTCATCAACTTCATCAATACCTTCTTGGTAGTTGTGCCAGTTAAACTCTTTTAAGAATTTTTCAGGGTTTGCTTTTGCTTCAGATACTACTGGAGCTTCTACAGTTGTTGCTTCAGTTGCTTCAACTTCAGCTTGTTTTGCTTTATCAGCCATTTAATTTAATTCTGTAATGTTAAGTATAAAAACTCTAACATTACGTTTTGTATTCTGTTATGCTTTGGAAAATTTAAGCGAATAACACACAGAAGTGTTATATTATTTTTTAATTTCATTCCTTTTATCTTTCCAACGATTCGCTAAAAGGAGTGCAAAAATACATATTATTGATATAATTACCTAAAAATGAAAAAATAAATACTTGTGACTTTTATAAATATTATGGGTCTAAACTCATAGAAACAATATCTTATTCCATATTTAATTAAAACATTCGAATATTTTATTATATTGTTCATACAAATTATTACAATTAAAATTTAAAAATCATGGTTAAAGCAAAGTATCAAGACGTATTAAACTTGGGTGAAGAATTAAATATTCAAGACGGAAAAGTAACAGAAGAAAACGGTGTTCTAAAAATTAAAGGAACAGCAAATACACCTTACGAAAAAGACATTCTCTGGGATAAAATAAAGGAAATTGGAGGAGATAGTCCTTCAGATATTATGGCAAATATATCAGTAGCAGATGATACTGTTTATGCAAGACATACCGTAAAAAGTGGAGAAACGCTAGGTAAAATAGCTATTCAGTATTATGGAAAAGCATCTAAATATCAAGATATTTTTAAAGCTAATTCTGATATTTTAAAGAATCCAGATTTAATTCATCCAGATCAAGAATTAATTATACCTAACTTATAATATTAAGTATAGAAATTATAAAAAAAAGCGACCTTTGGTCGCTTTTTTTATTCAAGACCTTCAATGGTCATTTTAGCCAATTGAAGAATCTTATTAAATTGTTCATCTAAACTCAGGTTAGAATTATCAATTTCTATAGCATCTTTAGCTTTTATAAGTGGTGAATCCTTTCTGTTAGAATCTATATAATCCCGTTCTTGAACGTTTTTTAGAACATCATCATAACTTACTGCATCTCCACGTTCTATAAGCTCATCATAGCGCCTTAGCGCTCGTTTCTCTGCCGAAGCTGTCATAAATAATTTTAATTCTGCCCTAGGAAAAACAACAGTTCCAATATCTCTACCATCCATAACTACGCCTTTGTTTTCTCCCATTTGTTGTTGCTGTTTTACTAATTGCTCTCGCACTTCGCTAACTGCAGCAACTTTACTAACAAAATTAGAAACTGCTAATGTTCTAATGTCATTTTCAATATTTACATCATTCAAATAAACTTCAGCAAAACCCAAATCTTCATTAAACTTAAAACTCACTTTAACTTTAGGTAGATTATAAATGAGAGCTTCTTTATTAAAATCATCATTATTAATAAACCCTTTTTGCATAGCAAAATAAGTAATAGCTCTGTACATAGCACCAGAATCTACATAAACATAACCTAAATACTTTGCAATTTGTTTAGCTACAGTACTTTTCCCAGTTGATGAGTAGCCATCTATGGCTATAGTAATTTTATTCATAGTTTATAGAATTAAACAAAAATAGGTATTTATTGCAAATCTATTTGTAAACCAAAGAAGTTTGAATTTGCTGCACTTGTATATTTTGCATGTGTGTAACTAAAGCGCATTTTGTTCATTTTAATTGAAAATCCGGCAGATAAGCCTGAAAAATTACGTTGGTCTATAATCCGTAACTCCTCTCCTCTTCTAAAATTATAACCCAATCTAATATTAAATCCACCTTCGGGAAATATTTCTGCTCCTAAAATAGTATGACGAATCACTTGACCTAGAAATCCGATTTTTTCAGAGGTTTGATTTCCGCCTAAATCACTTGTAGCGCGGGCAGGATTAGGTCTTGCAATAGGCCAATCTTGAAGATTTTCAAAAGTAACATGCCAACGGATTGGAACATTCTCTAAACGCTGAGACATTCCAAAAGCGACCTCAAAAGGAAGTGGTTCATTTAAACCTGCATAAGTAGTTATTTGCGAACCCAAATTTCTAACAACTAATGCTGCATTAAAATCTAAATAATCGTTTACATATACCAAACCTAAATCTACAGCTGCGCCAAGAGACGTGTATTGTTCTAATTTAGAGGTAATTAACTTTAAATTACCACCGAAATAAAAATCTGAATAACCAATTTGAAGTGAATAACCAATAGATAATGCAGCTTCATTTCCACTAAAGGTTCCAGTTGAATTTCCAGCTTCATCATAGCCATCAAAAGAGCCATAATTCACATAGGTAATACCTGCATGAAAGGTCTGTGTACGTCTATCTACAGTATATGCATAAGCTGCTGTACCATAACTAATACCTCCTAAATAATTTGTGTAATTTAATGCGAATTGATTATCCATTTCTGGATTTATTGTTGCAGGATTAAAAAGTGCTTGAGTAACATCATAATCTATATTAGTAAACACTTTTCCACCCAAAGCTGCTTGCCTTGGCGATGATACTAAATTAAGAAACTGATACGTAGCCTCACCTCCTACTTGCGCAGTAACGAGTAAACCAATAGAGAAACAAAAAAAAGTGATAATCTTCTTTAGCATATTTACGACACAAAGTAAGTAAATCTATCTTAAAACGGCTGCATGATTCTTTTATTTTAAAACATAAAAAAACCTCGAGATTATCGAGGTTTTAATTTATAATGATTTTTATAATTTTTTTGGATTCTTAACCTTTTGATTAGTTAGTGCTAGTTTAATAACATCACTCATATCTGTTACATAATGGAAGGTTAATCCTTTCAAGTATTCTGGCTTTATTTCTTCAATATCTCGTCTGTTATCTTCACACAAAAGAATCTCTTTTATCCTAGCACGTTTTGCTGCTAAAATCTTTTCTTTAATACCACCTACTGGTAATACTTTTCCACGGAGTGTTATTTCACCAGTCATTGCTAGACTTTTCTTAACTTTTTTCTGCGTAAATAATGACACTAATGATGTTAACATCGTAACCCCAGCACTTGGACCATCCTTTGGAGTAGCACCTTCTGGAACGTGAATATGTACATTGTAATTATCAAAAACAGAAGAGTCTATACTAAATGTATCTGCGTTTGATTTTATATACTCCATAGCAATAGTAGCAGATTCCTTCATTACTTTACCCAGATTTCCAGTAACACTTAAAGCGCCTTTTCCTTTAGATAAAATAGATTCTATAAATAAAATATCTCCACCAACACGGGTCCAGGCTAAACCAGTAACTACACCAGCTACATTATTGTTTTCGTATTTATCACGCTCTAATTTTGGTCCGCCTAAAACTTCAATAATATCTTCATTTGAAATTTTGATATTGTAATCTTCTTCCATAGCAATATTTTTGGCTGCATAACGAACCATTTTTGCTATTTGCTTTTCTAAACCACGAACACCCGACTCTCGAGTGTAACCTTCTACAATTTTTTCTAGTTGCGGTTTTCCTATTTTTAAATGCTTATCTGTTAAACCGTGTTCTTTTAATTGCTTTGGCAACAAATGACGCTTAGCAATTTCAACCTTTTCTTCTATCGTGTAACCGGTAACATTTATAATTTCCATACGGTCACGTAATGCTGGCTGTATGGTTGATAAACTATTGGAAGTAGCAATAAACATAACTTTAGACAGGTCGTAACCCATTTCTAAAAAATTATCATAAAACTCACTATTCTGCTCAGGGTCTAAAACTTCTAACATGGCCGAAGACGGATCGCCTTGATGCGAGTTTGATAGTTTGTCTATTTCATCTAATACAAAAACCGGATTTGAAGTACCAGCCTTTTTTAAGCTTTGAATAATACGTCCAGGCATGGCACCTATATATGTTTTTCTATGTCCACGAATTTCTGCTTCATCACGCAAACCTCCTAATGAAATACGAACATACTCTCTCCCCAAAGCCTCAGCTATTGATTTCCCTAAAGAAGTTTTTCCAACTCCAGGAGGGCCGTATAAACATAAAATTGGCGATTTCATATCGTTACGAAGCTTTAAAACGGCTAAATATTCTATGATTCTGCGTTTTACATCCTCTAAACCAAAATGGTCTCTATCAAGGATTTTCATGGCGCGTTTTAAATCGAATTTATCATTGCTAAACTCATTCCATGGTAAATCTAAAAACAGTTCTAAATAATTACGTTGAATTGAATATTCTGCAACCTGCGGATTCATGCGTTGCATTTTAGCGATTTCTTTTTCAAAATGCTTCGCTACTTTTTCATCCCAAAGCTTATCCTTTGCCTTTGCTCGCATTTCTTCTATTTCGCCATCATGACTAACACCACCTAACTCCTCTTGAATGGTTTTCATTTGCTGATGCAAGAAATACTCTCGCTGTTGCTGGCTCATATCCATCTGAACTTTAGATTGGATATCGTTTTTAAGTTCCAGTTTTTGGAACTCAACATTCATGAATTTAAGTGTTGCTAATGCACGTTTTTTTAAATCGTCCATTTCTAAAAGTTGCTGCTTTTCTGAAACAGACAAATTCATGTTGGAAGACACAAAGTTTATTAAAAACGAGTTGCTTTCAATATTTTTTATAGCAAAAGAGGCTTCACTAGGGATATTCGGACTCTCTTTTATAATTTCTAGAGCTAAATCTTTTATAGAATCTATAATGGCTGAAAACTCTTTATTTTTTAATGCTGGTTTTGCTTCAGGAATATCTCTAATAGTAGCATTCATATATGGCTGCTCTGTTAATACTTCAGCAACTTTAAACCGTTTTTTTCCTTGAATAATTACAGTTACATTGCCATCAGGCATTTTTAGAACACGTAAAATTCTAGCTACTGTTCCTGTTCCATGTATTTCATTTGCAGAAGGATCTTCAATAGATTCATCTTTTTGAGCTACAACACCAATAACTTTTCCGCCTTTATTTGCGTCATTAATAAGCTTAATAGATTTGTCTCTACCTGCAGTAATGGGAATTACAACTCCGGGAAACAACACCGTATTCCTTAAAGAAAGTATAGGCAAAGTTTCAGGCAGTTCTTCGTTGTTTATCGCTTCCTCATCCTCAGGTGTCATTAACGGAATTAATTCTGAGTTTTCATCAAATTCCTGTAATGACAAACTGTCAAGCGTAGTAAATTTTGATTTTTTCATATATCTATGTAAGTCAATCTGTCATTAAAACAAATTAAACTTCTGTTTTTAGAATTTATTAAAATTATTAGTTTTCTGAATATCAGGCATATACAATATAGATATGATATTCAACTAACATACAAATTCAATAGCTATGCCATTTCTAATTTTGAAGACTTAGAATTTATATTTTACCCATTTTCTTTAAAATGAAAAGCAACACTATAGGCAAAGCAAGTAAACCAATCATTAATAAATTAGTTTGAAATAACCATGGTGATAAAATTAAGGTAATTGCAAAACCACCTATCGCACCACCAAAATGTGCATCATGTCCAATATTTCCAATTCTACTTTTCATACCATAAATAGTATATAATAAATAAGCGATACCAAAAATATAGGCTGGAATTGGTATAGGTATAAAAAACATATATAGGCTCATATCTGGTTGCAACAAAATTGCAGAGTACAGTATACCTGTAACTGCACCACTGGCACCTACTGCACTGTAATGATATTCATTTCTATGAAAATAGAACGATAAAGCGCTACCTAAAAAAAGACTTCCTAGATAAATAACCAAAAAATAAAACGGACTCAATAATTGTATAACAACATCTGCAAAGAAATAAAGCGTAAGCATATTAAATAGCAAATGTTGTGTGTCGGCATGCAAAAAACCGGAACTAAACATACGTAACTTCTCTCCGCGTTGTATTGGCCCCACTTGAAACTTATACTTCTCAAAAAAATTATAATCACCAAAACCTTTATAAGATATAATAACATTTGCTGCAATTATAGCTATGGTTACTAAATGTAAATTCCCCATGTGGTGTAAACGTTTAAATTCTATTTAACATATATTTGCCTCTACAAATCTAAAATTATTTAATGCAATTTCTAGCTTATATTATAGTTTATCCGTTTTTATGGTTAATTTCTATATTACCATTTAGGTTATTATACTTAATATCTGATGGTTTATATATATTCCTCTACCATATTATAGGCTATAGAAAAAAAGTAGTTAACAATAATTTAAAACTCGTTTTTCCCGAAAAATCTGAGAAAGAGGTTTCTTTAATTAGAAAAAAATTTTACAAGCATTTATGCGATATGTTTTTAGAAATGGCTAAAACTATGAGTATTTCTAGGGCATCATTAAAAAAGAGATTCAAATTAATAAATCCTGAAGAATTAAAACGCTTAGAATCTTTAGACAAAAGTATTTTGCTCATGTACGGGCATTATGCCAGTTGGGAATGGTCTGTAGAAATACAAAACTATGTAGCTTACAAAGGTTTTGGTGTTTATAAAAAACTAGCTAACCCATATTTTGATAAATTGGTTAGAGATATTCGTTCAAAATTTAAAACTACCCTTATAAATACTAAAGAGACCATTAGCACCATAAATAATAATGAAGTAAATAACATAAAGAGCATTATTGCATTTTTAAGCGACCAATCTCCAAGACTAACCAAGGAGGTGTATTGGGGAAAATTTATGGATATTGATATTCCATGTTTTACTGGTGCAGAACGTTTGGCTAAAAAATTAGATTTAACAATAGCATATTTAAAAGTAACAAAAATAAAACGTGGTTATTATGAAGCTGAAATTTTAACACTTACAGAAAACCCTAAAGAATACAAGAACTACGAATTAACCGATATGTTTTTAAGAGAAGTTGAAAAACAAATTTATGAAGCACCAGAATATTATTTTTGGACACATAAGCGCTGGAAACATAAAGGGAAAAAGAAATAAACTTACTAATGTTTTTTACCTATAATGTACAAATAATCGCCTAAGTTATTTTTATAAGCTTTCATCACATCTGCAATTTTTCCTTTATCAATATCACTTCTTAATTTTAGTAACCCTGCTTCTACTTCTTCTTTATTCGCTAATGACGAAAAAGAAGAGATTCCGTGCCTTATTTTAGTATTAAAATATAATTCAGGATTTTGTTTACCGCAATACAAAAATTGGTCTTCTAAATCTGGTTTAATATTATATTTTTCTGTGTTTTTTAATTTGAATCCAGCTTTAGTCATAGCAGATGTCACAACCTCTAAAGAAGGCATTTGACAAATAGAATCATTCATCATTTTTGGAAAATAATGATTTAACCAATACCCTTTCATTTGTTTAGGAGTTGAAGTAAAAATCACAATTTCTCCGTCTCTTTTAAGAATTCTGAAAAGTTCTGAAAAGGCTTTATCCAAATCAGACCAATGATGAATGGTTAACGAGCCCATAATACCGTCAATTGTGTTATTTTCTAAGCCTGTGTTTTCTGAGGTTCCAATTCTCCAATCAATATGAGGGTTTTTAACTTTAGCCTTTTCAAGCATTTCCTTTGAAGGATCTATACCAATAAATTTAAAACCTCTTTTTTGTAATGCGCTGGTGTAGTTACCTGTTCCGCAACCAATATCTAAATAAATCTTATTTTTATCTGGTTGTAAATTTTCAATCAATTTACTAACAAGATAAGGGTCTGCTTTTCGAGTACGATTGTAATTAATTCCTATTTTATCATATTTAACAGACATATGCAGTAATTATTCTTTCCAATTATCAACCAAACGACTACTCATCTGTGCGCTTTCTAATTCATAAGTATTAATTAAATCATACCTTTTTGTTGGAACGTTTTTAATTTTCAAAAGGTCTATAATTTCTGAAGTTGGTATTGTTTCTCTTCCCTTTTTAATAGTACTTTTTACTAAGCAGGTTGCTACAATTTTTTCATTTCGAACAATCTTTTGCTCAACATATATCCATTTTTCATCTATATAAGAAATTCTTGTATGTAATTGAGCTTTTTGAAATATTTTTAATGGTCTGTAATACTGAACACTTATAGCTTGACTTGGAAAATACCACTTGTTTTTAGAAGCTATTTTAAAAAAATTAGAGCGTACCATAAGATCTAATCGTCCTGTTTCCATTACAGTTAAAATGGCAGCATGATTCATTATATAAACATCAATATCAGTAATCCAAACACGAAATGAAATAACAAAGGTATCTGTTGCATTTGCTTTTGGTTTAAGCTTTGCTTTTACTAAGGTTAATAAAAGTCTAATCCATCTCATTTAACAAAACTGAAGTTATTAATTGCTAATTCTTGGCAATTGCACCAATCTCTTCAATAAATTTATCCGCTAAATCATCAGCCTCTTCTTGAGATTTTGCCTCAGTATAAATTCTAATAATAGGCTCTGTATTACTTTTGCGTAAATGTACCCAGCTTTCTGAAAAATCAATTTTTACCCCATCAATGGTTGTTAGTTGCTCATTTTGGTAACGATCTTCCATGGCTTTAAGAATACCATCAACATCCAAGTCTGGTGTTAATTGAATTTTCTTTTTACTCATAAAGTAGTTTGGATATGTTTTTCTTAGTTGGCTTACACTCATGTTTTTATCTGCTAATAAACTTAAAAATAGTGCAACACCAACCAAAGCATCTCGACCATAGTGAGCCTCTGGATAAATAATACCACCATTTCCTTCACCACCAATAACAACCTTATTTTTTTTCATCAATTGCACTACATTCACCTCTCCTACTGCACTGGCTTCGTAAGTTCCACCATGCTTTTCTGTAACATCACGCAATGCTCTGGTTGAACTCATATTACTAACCGTATTTCCAGGTGTTCTGCTCAATACATAATCTGCACAAGCTACTAGTGTGTATTCTTCTCCAAACATATCACCATTTTCATCCATAAAAGCTAAACGATCTACATCTGGATCTACTACAATACCAAAATCAGCTCTATGTTTTTTAACTGCATCCGATAAATCGGTTAAATGTTCCTTTAATGGCTCTGGATTATGAGGAAAATGCCCATTTGGTTCACAATACAGTTTAATAACATCAACACCTAAACGTTCAAGCAATAAGGGAATTGCAATACCTCCAGTCGAGTTTACACCATCAACAACCACTCTAAAACGAGCTTCTTCTATAGCTTTTACATTAACCAAGTCTAAATCTAAAACTTCAATAATGTGTAAATCTATGTAGGCTTTATTTTTTGTTATCTTTCCTAAACTATCAACATCTGCAAAATTCATGGTGTTACTTTCTGCTATATCTAGAATTTTAGCGCCTTCAACCGCATCTAAAAACTCACCTTTTTCATTAAGTAATTTTAAAGCATTCCATTGTTTTGGGTTATGGCTTGCTGTTAAAATAATACCACCATCAGCATGTTCTAACGTAGTTGCCACTTCCACGGTTGGTGTTGTAGACAAGCCTACATCAACCACATCTATTCCTAAACCAATTAAGGTGTTCATAACTAAGTTTTGCATCATTTTACCAGATATTCTAGCATCTCTTCCAACAACCACTTTATAGCGGTCTTTTTCTCTGTTTTGTTTAAGCCAAACACCATATGCAGATGCGAATTTAACAGCATCTATTGGGGTTAAATTCTCACCTACTTGTCCGCCAATAGTTCCTCTAATTCCTGATATCGATTTTATAAGTGTCATAGTTATTTTTTCTAATTAAAAAACAAATATACAATTACAAGTGGCATTTCTTAAATGGTAATTCGTAAATTTCACAAATGAATTACCTCGCTCACATTTATCTTTCTGGAGATAACGATTTAGTAACTATAGGGAATTTTATTGCCGATGGTATTAAAGGAAAAACCTATAAAAAACGCAAAAAAGATGTTCAAATTGGTATTTTATTACACAGAAATATTGACACATTTACTGATGCGCACCCAACGGTTAGGAAGAGCACAAAACGTTTGCATAAAAATTATGGGCACTATTCTGGAATAATAGTAGACATTCTCTACGATCATTTTTTAGCCAAAAACTGGAGAAATTATAGTAATGTTCCATTAGAGGAATACGTCAACTCCTTTTATGATTCACTAGAGCAGCATTACGAGATATTACCTAACAGAATACAAAAAATGATGCCTTATATGATTACCGATAATTGGCTATTGAGTTATGCCTCTATCGATGGGATTTCAAAGGTATTATCAGGGATGAATAGGCGTACAAAAAACCGATCTGGAATGGATAAAGCCATAAATGAATTAGAAGAATTTTATGAAGAGTTTGAAAACGAATTCACTTCATTTTTTGATGAACTAATTAGCTTCTCGAATAAAAAATTAAAAAAAATAAAAAAAGATATTTATGAAGCATATTAAATATTTATTTGTTGTGGTGTTACTTTTTGTTTCATGTAAAAAAACAGTGGAAACAAAAAAACGTGGTTTAATTACAGAAAGCGCTATGGTGGTTTCAGCTAGAGAAGAAGCTTCAAAAATTGGTTCCGACATATTAAAAAAAGGAGGTAATGCCTTTGATGCTATGGTTGCAACAGAATTAGCTTTGGCTGTAACATATCCATGTGCAGGTAATATTGGCGGTGGTGGTTTCATGGTTTATAGAAAAAGTAATGGTGAAATTGGTGGAATTGATTACCGAGAGAAAGCCCCAAAAGCTGCAACAAAAGACATGTACCTTGACTCCTTAGGAAATGTTATACCTAATAAAAGTACTAAAGGAGCTTTAGCTGTTGGTATTCCCGGAACAATAGCGGGTGTATTTGCAGTTCACAAAAAATTAGGCTCTCTGCCCATTGAAGATATTATAACACCTGTTATGGAACTAGCAAATAAAGGGTTTATTATTACTAAAAAACAAGAAGCCAGAATTAAAAATAAGCAAAGTGATTTCCGTGATGTAAATAAAGACTCGATACTCTTTTTAAATAATTACAAAGAAAATGACACTTTAAAACAATCTGCGTTAGCAAATACTTTACAGCAAGTTATGCTTCACGGAAGCGATGCTTTTTACAAAGGAGATATAGCCAAAACACTAGCCAAGTTTATTCAAGATAATGGAGGTATTATTACCGAAGAAGATTTAGCTTCATACGAGGCCAAATGGCGAACTCCTATTACGTTTAATTATGACGGCTTGAAAATTATTTCTATGGCGCCACCCTCAAGTGGTGGTGTTTGTTTAGCACAAATTATGAAAATGGTAGAACCTTTTGATTTAGAAAAATTTGGACATAATTCAACAAAAGCTATTCAAATACTAACAGAAGCAGAACGTCGTGCATATGCAGATAGAAGTTATTATTTAGGAGATCCAGATTTTGTAAACATCCCTATTGATGCATTAATTAGCGATGACTATTTAAAAGATAGAATGTCTAATTTTTCATTTGAAAAAGCAACTAAATCCAGTGATGTTTCTCATGGGAAAGTTCAAGTTATTGAGAGTAATGAAACAACTCATTATTCTATTATAGACCAGTTTGGAAATGCTATTTCTGCAACAACAACTTTAAATGCATACTACGGTTCTAAATTATATTGTACAGAATTAGGCTTCTTTTTAAATAACGAAATGGATGATTTTAGCATGAAACCAGGAGTTCCTAACATGTTTGGGCTTATTGGAGCTGAAGCAAATAGTATAGCCCCAGAAAAGCGGATGTTAAGTTCTATGACGCCAACCATTGTTGAAAAAGATGGAGAATTATTAATGTCTGTTGGTACTCCGGGTGGATCTACAATTATTACATCTGTGCTACAAACTATTTTAAATGTTCATGAATTTAAAATGACAATGCAAGAAGCTGTAGAAGCTCCAAGATTTCATCACCAGTGGTTACCTGATTACATTCGAATGGAACCCAATGTTTTCGATCCAAAAACTATAGATGAACTTGAAAAGTTAGGCTACACAATTAATGAAGGTATATCTCCAGTAATTGGTATAGTCGATGGAATACTGGTTTTAAATGATAAAACGTTAGAGGGTGGTGCAGATTATCGAGGTGATGATACAGCGGTCGGTTTTTAAACCTTTTTTTTTTCTAAACCAATAGTATTTAATAATTTAGGTTATTACAAACTCAAAACTAAACTCCATATTGTGGCAGTTAAGCCTAAAAAAATATTAAAAATAACTACTGGAATCATTGTTTTTTTAACACTTCCAAGCTTGTTGTTTTTTGGGTTTCTGTATTTTAAATACAATGAAGATTTGCCAACAGGTTTTCAAGGTGAAAAAGCAGATGCTTTAGCATATAATATGCTTGAAGCCTTGAATTATGAAGCTTACAAAAACACTAATGTAATTGAATGGACTTTTAAAAAACGACATCACTACATATGGGATAAAAACAATAATACTTGTGAAGTATATTGGAAAGAATATAAAGTAAATTTGGATTTGAATACTATATCTAATAGTAAAGTTTACGTGCATGGTTTTACTATTGATAGTGAACTATCTGATGAACTCATTCAAAAAGCATTAAACTATTTTAATAACGATTCATTTTGGTTAGTTGCACCCTATAAAGTTTTTGATAAAGGTGTTGAACGTAGGCTTGTAAAAACAAACAATAATCGTAAAGCGCTTTTAGTTACTTATACTTCTGGCGGATCTACTCCAGGAGATTCATTTCTATGGCTATTAGATGACACTGATAAACCTGTGGCCTTTAAAATGTGGACTTCTGTTTTACCAATTCAAGGTTTAGAAGCTTCCTGGAGTAATTGGACAATTACTGAAACTGGAGCTCAACTACCAACGTTTCATAAGCTATTAGTAATAGGCTTAGAAATTGAAGGAATTAAAACATTTTAGATATTTTTTGATTTAAACAAATAATCACTTATTTCTTTGACCTACAAACTTATGGCTGTCAGATTTAAATAATACATTAAAACTGGTTAAACTCCCATAAATTCTAGTAATATATTGTTGTAAATCTATTTTACTTTGTTCGTCTAAATTACTCGAGTTTATGCGTTGTTCCATGACTCGTAATCTATCGCGAACCATTATTATTTTATGAAAAAACTTATCAATTGGTAATTCGTAAGATTTTAAATTGGAGTCTGCTGGTTCTAAAATTAATTTTCCGCCTTTATACTTATCTGCAATAGGTATAATTTCACTGGTATCACCCCATTTTTTTAAAATTTTAACCAAGCTACTTTCAACTTCAAAAAAGCTAATAGTGTCAACATCATCCTGAGCAGCTTCTATAACTTCAAAATTGCTATCTAAATCAATGGTTTCTAGACCGCTATCAATAAAAGTAACCCAATAATATTGAGATGTAACATTGGTAACTACACCTTTACCAAATTCGGGGTGGTTAATTCTTGAACTAATTCCTAATAATTTCATAACTGTTTCTCTATAAATTTCCTGTACAATTATAATAAAACTGAAATAAAACTTCACAAGAATTTAACATCTAAAATCGTAACTTTGCACTTTTGCAAATTTATGAGCCAATTTGACGAATTTATTGAGGTAAAAGGAGCCCGTGTCCATAATCTTAAAAATATTGATGTATCTATCCCCAGAGAAAAACTTGTTGTTATTACAGGCTTATCTGGAAGTGGGAAATCATCTCTTGCTTTTGATACTATTTATGCAGAGGGACAACGTCGATACATTGAAACTTTTTCGGCTTACGCACGTCAATTTCTAGGCGGTTTAGAGCGACCAGATGTTGATAAAATTGATGGTTTATCGCCTGTTATTGCCATTGAGCAAAAAACAACAAGTAAATCGCCACGGTCTACGGTAGGCACTATTACCGAAATTTACGATTTCATGCGTTTATTATTTGCTCGTGCAAGTGATGCTTATAGCTACAACACTGGCGACAAAATGATAAGCTACAGCGATGAACAAATTAAAGCGCTTATTATTAAAGATTTTAATGGTAAACGCATAAATGTTTTAGCACCAGTTATACGCTCAAGAAAAGGTCATTATCGGGAATTATTCGAGCAAATAGCAAAGCAAGGTTTTGTAAAAGTACGTGCTGATGGTGAGATTAAAGACCTTGTAAAAGGCATGAAATTAGATCGTTACAAAACACATGACATTGAAATTGTAATAGACCGACTTAAAATTGACAATACAGTTGATAATGATAAAAGACTAACTGAAACCATAAATACAGCCATGTATCATGGTGAAGATGTACTGTTAGTTATTGATCAAGACACCAATGAGACACGTTACTTTAGTAGAAGTTTAATGTGTCCTACTTCTGGAATTTCTTACCCAAATCCAGAACCAAATAATTTTTCTTTCAACTCACCAAAAGGAGCTTGTAGCAATTGTAATGGTATTGGAGAATTATATCAAGTTAATGAAGATAAAATTATCCCAGATCCTACCCTTTCCATAAAAAATGGCGCTCTAGCACCACATGGCCCAGAAAAAAATAGCTGGATTTTTAAACAGTTTGAAACCATTGCACAACGTTTTAATTTTAAGTTAAGCGATGCGTTTATAGACATTCCAGAGGAGGCTAAACAAGTTATTCTCTATGGTGGTAATGAAAAGTTTTCAATTGAAAGTAAAACTTTAGGTGTTACACGTGATTACAAAATAGATTTTGAAGGCGTTGCAAATTTTATTGAAAACCAATATAAAACTGCTGATTCTACCTCATTAAAACGTTGGGCAAAAGATTACATGGACAAAATTAAATGTCCTGTTTGTGAGGGTTCTCGTCTTAAAAAAGAATCGCTTTATTTTAAAATTAATAATAAAAATATTGCAGAACTTGCAAATACAGATGTGGTTGAACTATCTGAATGGTTTAACGATTTGCACAACCACTTATCTGAAAAACAATTAAAAATCGCTGAGGAAGTAGTTAAAGAAATAAAATCTAGATTACAGTTTTTATTGGACGTTGGTTTAACTTACTTATCTCTAAATAGAAGTTCAAAGTCTTTATCTGGTGGCGAAGCACAACGTATTAGACTAGCTACTCAAATTGGTTCTCAACTAGTTGGTGTTTTATATATTTTGGATGAGCCCAGTATTGGTTTGCATCAACGCGATAATGAAAAACTTATTAATTCTTTAGTGTCGCTGCGCGATATTGGAAATTCTGTAATCGTTGTAGAACATGACAAAGACATGATAGAACGTGCAGATTATGTTATAGATATTGGGCCAAAAGCTGGAAAACATGGTGGAGAAATAATAAGCATTGGAGATCCAGACGAATTAAAAACACATAAAACTTTAACAGCAGATTATTTAAACGGAAATAAAGAAATTGAAATACCAAAAAAACGCCGCAAGGGTAATGGTAAGTTTTTGGAGTTAAAAGGATGTACAGGTAATAACCTTAAAAATGTATCTGTTAAATTTCCATTAGGTAAAATGATAGGTATAACTGGTGTTTCAGGTAGTGGTAAATCTACTTTAATTAACGAAACACTCTACCCTATTTTAAATGCACATTATTTTAATGGCGTTAAAAAACCAATGCCTTACAAAAGCATAAAAGGTTTAGAGCATATTGATAAAGTAATTGATATTAATCAATCTCCAATTGGTAGAACACCACGAAGCAACCCAGTTACTTATACTGGAACATTTAGTGAAATTAGAGCTTTATATGCTAAAATTCCTGAGGCTATGATTCGGGGCTATAAAGCTGGACGTTTTAGTTTTAATGTAGCTGGAGGACGTTGCGAAACCTGTAAAGGTGGAGGTTTACGTGTAATAGAAATGAATTTCCTTCCAGATGTTTATGTAGAATGTGAAACTTGCCAAGGTAAACGCTTTAATCGTGAAACTTTAGAAATTCGGTACAAAGGTAAATCAATCAGTGATGTTTTAAACATGACTATTGATGAGGCTGTTGAGTTTTTTGAGCATATTCCTAAAATATTTAGAAAACTTAAAACTATTAAAGATGTTGGTTTAGGTTATATTACTTTGGGGCAACAAAGTACAACTCTTTCTGGTGGTGAAGCTCAACGCATAAAACTAGCCACAGAATTATCCAAACGCGATACAGGTAACACCTTTTATATTTTAGATGAACCTACAACGGGCTTACATTTTGAAGATATTAGAGTTTTAATGTTAGTTTTAAATAAATTGGCCAATAAAGGGAACACTGTATTGATTATAGAACATAATTTAGATGTTATTAAAACCGTTGATCATATTATTGATATTGGTTACGAAGGAGGAAAAGGTGGCGGACAAATTATTGTAGAAGGTTCGCCAGAAGAAATAATAAAACACAAAAAAAGTTATACAGCCAAATTCTTGAAAAAAGAATTACATTAGAAGAAAATAATAAATATGAGAAAAGAACAACGTCACAAAGGTTGGAATGAAATAAAAACAAACGATTCTTGGGCTATTTTTAAAATCATGGGCGAATTTGTCAATGGTTACGAAAAACTCAGTAAAATAGGACCATGTGTTTCTATTTTTGGATCAGCACGCACTAAACCAGACCACAAATACTATAAACTAGCCGAAAGTGTAGCAAAAAGTATTGTTGAATCGGGTTATGGTGTTATTACTGGTGGTGGCCCAGGTATTATGGAAGCTGGAAATAAAGGTGCTCATTTAGGAGGAGGTACTTCTGTTGGACTAAATATAGATCTACCTTTTGAGCAGCATGACAATCCATATATAGACCATGATAAAAGCTTAGACTTCGATTACTTTTTTGTTCGAAAAGTAATGTTTGTTAAATACTCTCAAGGTTTTGTGGTAATGCCAGGAGGCTTTGGAACTTTAGATGAGCTTTTTGAAGCAATGACCCTAATACAGACTCACAAAATTGGTAAATTCCCAATTATTCTAGTAGGAACAGATTTCTGGAAAGGCCTTATGGAATGGATTAAATCAACATTATTAGAATCTTTTGGAAATATTAGCCCCAAAGATTTAGATTTAATTCACCTAGTTGATTCGGAAGATGAAGTAATTGCTATTTTGGATGCCTTCTATAAAGATTCTGGCTTAAGTCCGAATTTTTAATAAAAACACTTTTTGTTTGATTATGGCGTAATCTTTGCCATATTAAACGACTTACACTTAGGTGTTCACTCATATTTATTATATTGCGTCGCCTTTATCGAATTATTAACCCTTAATGTTTATAAATTGAAATTCCGCCTTTATATTTTTAGCATATTCTCTGTAATATGTTTTCTAGGCTCTAGTCAAAACAAAATTGACTTGAAGGCAGATTTTGATATTGAAAACAAACAGATTAAAATATCACAAACAATTCGATATAAGAATACTTCTAAAGACGTTTTAAAAACAATTTACTTAAACAATTGGGCAAATAGTTTTGCCACAAAAAAAACACCTTTGGCAATAAGAATTGCTGATGAGTTTAACAATAATTTCCATTTAGCAAAAAATAAAGAAAGAGGCTTTTCTATAGTAACATCAATTAAACAGAAGGATGTCGACCTAAGTTTTCAACCATTACAAGAACAAATTGATGTTTTAGAAGTTGAATTATTAAACCCAATTAAACCCAATGAATCTTACACTATTCAATTAGAATATATAGTTCAAGTACCAAATAGCAAATTTACTAGCTATGGCTTAACAGATTCTGGGGATTTAAATTTACGTTATTGGTACATAACTCCTGCCATATACAATAGCAAATGGCAGTACTATAGCAATAAGGATTTAGACGATTTGTATATTCCTAAATCAGAAATTAATATGGAAGTTAAGTTACCAAACGGATACGCTTTAACTTCAGAATTGGATTTAAGTAATATTACTCAAAACAAAGACAATCAATTAGTTAAACTTAATGGAAAAGACAGAATAAACACTAAACTATTTTTAAGTAAGCAATCTACATTCAACACAATTCAAGGTGATGATTTTACTTTAGTTTCTAATATAAATGACGAAGGCTTAGAGGTTATAGACAAAGTTTTAATTACTGAAAAAGTTTCAAATTTTTTAAAAATAAATTTTGGTCAATATCCACACAAAAAACTTCTAGTTACACAAACAGATTATGACAAAAACCCTATTTATGGATTAAATTTTTTGCCAAAATTTATAAAGCCTTATCCAAATCATTTTCAATATGAATTGAAACTATTAAAAATAGCATTAAAAAATTATCTTGAGAATACCTTGTTAATAAACCCTCGAACAGAACAATGGTTGCTAGATGGTATTCAAATTTTTTATGTAATGAATTATGTTGATGAACACTATCCAAACATGAAATTTTTAGGTTCTATTGCTGATTTTTGGGGTGTTAGGTCATTTCATGCTGCTGATATGCTTTTTAATGATAAATATGTTCTTGGACATATGTTAATGGCAAGAACAAATAGAGACCAGCCATTAACAATGCCAAAGGATTCGCTTTTAAAGTTTAATTATAATATTGCCAGTAGATACAAAGCTGGTGTTGGACTAAAATATTTAGATGATTTTATAAATAGCGATGTATTAGAAACTAGTATTGAAGACTTTTTCTATCACAATAAGCTAAAGCCAACCTCGACAAAAGACTTTGAAACCTTTTTAAAATCAAGAACCGACAAGGATATTGATTGGTTTTTTACAGATTACTTAAATACTAGAAAGAAAATAGACTTCAAAATTAAAAAAGTAATTAAAACCGAAGACTCAATCACTCTAACTATAAAAAACAAAAGAGATAACAGCATGCCTGTATCGCTTTACACACTAAATAACGACAGCATAATATCTAAGCGTTGGATAGAAAACATAAACAAAACAAAAACAATTACAATACCCCGCGATAGTGCCAATAAACTAGTGTTAAACTACAATAAAATTATTCCAGAATTTAATTTAAGAGATAACTGGAAATCACTAAAAGGTTTCTTTTTTAACAACAAACCACTACAGTTTAGGGTTTTTCAAGATATTGAAGACCCTAATTACAACCAGGTATTTTTTATGCCTGTTTTAGAGTTTAACAATATATATGACGGTATAACACTTGGCGTTAGAACATATAATAAAACATTGTTACGCAAGCGCCTCAATTATAAAATTGAACCTAAATATTCTTTAAAATCTAGATCTCTAACAGGATCTGCTGTGATTTCAATGACGCATTATTTAGAAAACACAGACCTTTACGCCATAAGATATGGTATTGGTGCCGGCTATTCCTCATATGCTGAAGATTTGTTTGTGAGACAAATTTCTCCATCACTTACATTTTTATTTAGGGAAGATGATGATTTCCGATCAAATAAAAGACAATCTATTGTACTAAGGTATGTAGATATTAACCGAGATAGAGACGTTAATAACATACTCACTTCTTCTGAACCAAATTATGGTGTTTTAAATGCCCGTTATATCCATTCTAATGATAATTTGATAAATTTCAATAAATGGTATACAGATTTTCAAGTAGCAAAAAACTTCAGTAAAGTATCTTTTAATTATGAATATAGGCGTTTGTTTGAAAGTAATCGTCAATTAAATTTAAGAGTGTTTGCTGGAGCGTTCTTAAAAAACAACAACCCAACAGACTCAGATTATTTTAGTTTTGCTTTAGACAGACCTACTGATTATCTTTTTGATTATGCTTACCTAGGGCGCTCTGAGGATTCTGGTATATTTAGCCAGCAATTTATTGAAGCTGAAGGCGGTTTTAAATCTAAATTAGAAACTCCTTTTGCAAATCAATGGATGACAACTCTAAATGCTAGTACCACCCTCTGGAAATATATTTTAGCTTACGGAGATATTGGTTTGGTAAAAAATAAATTTGATGTTCCGCATATTGTTTATGATTCTGGTATCAGAATTAATTTAGTTACCGATTATTTTGAAGTATATTTTCCAATATATTCTAATTTAGGATGGGAAATTGGTCAGCAAAATTACGATCAAAAAATTAGGTTTAAGTTTACTGTAGACCCACAAGTTCTTCTCGGTCTTTTTAGACGACGATGGTATTGATTTTTAGATAATATTAACTAAAAAGCCTTTTTTAGTATTGAATTCATAAAATAAAACCATTTAAAAGTATATTTTTTAATTATCAATAATGATTAACTTACTTTAAAAATTGCAAAACCGATAAAGATTACCTAATTTTGCATGAGCTTAATTTTAACCCATGCAACCCTTTTCAGACTTGAAAAATAACATATCATTTGAGGATTTTAAAACAGAAGTTTTAAATGACTACAAAATAGCTGTTATGAGTAGAGAATGTAGTCTACTTGGTCGCAGAGAAGTTCTTACTGGTAAAGCAAAATTTGGCATATTTGGTGATGGAAAAGAAATTCCACAATTAGCTATGGCTAAAGCCTTTGTAAAAGGCGACTGGCGATCTGGTTATTACCGTGATCAAACTTTTATGATGGCCATTGGAGAGTTAAACATGGAGCAATTTTTTGCAGGTTTATATGCCAACACCAATTTAGAATTAGAGCCAATGTCTGCCGGTAGGCAAATGGGCGGACATTTTGTTACTCATAGTTTAGACGACAATGGCAATTGGAAAGATTTAACAAAGCAATATAACTCAAGTGCAGATATTTCTCCAACAGCTGCTCAAATGCCAAGATTATTAGGCTTAGCTCAAGCATCAAAAATTTTTAGGAATGTAGATGGAATCAATACAAATAAATTTTCAAAAAACGGTAATGAAGTTGCCTGGGGTACTATAGGAAATGCTAGCACCAGTGAAGGTTTGTTTTTTGAAACTATAAATGCAGCAGGAGTTTTACAAGTTCCAATGGTTATTAGTGTTTGGGATGATGAATATGGTATTTCTGTACATGCAAAACACCAAACTACAAAAGAGAATATATCTGAAATCCTTAAAGGGTTTCAAAGAGATAACGATAATAAAGGTTACGAAATATTACGAGTTAAAGGTTGGGATTATGCAAACCTTATAGAGACTTATCAAGAAGCTGGAGCCATTGCTAGAGAAGAACACGTACCTGTTTTAATTCATGTAACAGAATTAACACAACCACAAGGGCATTCCACATCTGGTTCGCACGAGCGTTATAAAAGCGCCGAACGTTTAGCATGGGAAGTTGAGCATGATTGTAACGCAAAAATGCGCGATTGGATTATTGAAAGTAACATAGCAACTAACGAAGCACTCACAGAAATTGAAAGAGGAATAAAAAGAGATGTGAGAGTAGCTAAAAAGAATGCTTGGACAAGATTTTTAAAACCTATACAAAAAGAACAGCACGAACTTATAACGATATTAAAACAGGTAGCTTCTTCAAGTGCCAATGGTGTATTTATATCTAAATTAAAGGATAGTTTAGAAACTATAAGCGAGCCAACAAGAAAGGATATACTATCTCATGCTAGAAAGGCTTTAAGATATACTATTGGTGAAACTAATCCAGAAAAGAAACATCTTGGAGATTGGATAAATACCGTTTTTGATAATTCTCAACCTAAATTTAGTTCTCATTTATATTCTGAAACTAATTACTCTAACACATTAATTAAAGAAGTAAAGCCAACTTACGATGAAAATGCTTATCAAGTAGATGGGAGAATTATACTTCGCGATAATTTCGATAATATTTTTAGCAATATACCCGAAGCTCTAGTTTTTGGTGAAGACACAGGTAATATTGGTGATGTAAATCAAGGTCTAGAAGGCTTACAAGAAAAACACGGTGAGTTGCGCGTTGCAGACACGGGAATTAGAGAAGCCACTATTGTTGGTCAAGGTATTGGTATGGCTTTACGTGGTTTAAGACCCATTGCAGAAATTCAGTACCTCGACTATATATTATATGCGTTGCAAATTATAAGTGACGATTTAGCAACAACTCATTACAGAACTAAAGGCAAACAAAAAGCACCGCTAATTATTAGAACAAGAGGACATCGTTTAGAAGGTATATGGCATTCTGGTTCTCAAATGGGAGCGCTTTTAAATCTGGTACAAGGAGTAAATGTATTAGTTCCAAGAAACATGACAAAAGCAGCTGGTTTTTATAATACGCTTCTTCAAGGCGACGATCCTGCTATTGTTATAGAATGTTTAAATGGCTACAGACTAAAAGAAAAAATGCCTAATAATTTAAATGATATAAAAACTCCAATCGGTGTTGTAGAAACCATTAAAGAAGGTACAGATATTACCATAGTTTCTTACGGTTCAACTCTAAGAATTGTAGAACAGGTAGCCAAAGAATTAATTACTGTTGGTATTGATATTGAAATTATTGATGCGCAATCTTTATTACCTTTTGATTTGAATCATGATATTGTTAAGAGTATTGAGAAGACAAATAGGGTTATGATTATTGATGAAGATATTCCTGGTGGTGCTTCAGCATATATTCTTAATCAAATTTTAAATACCCAAAACGCTTATCAATATTTAGATAGTCAACCAAAAACTCTAACTGCAAAGGCTCATAGACCAGCCTATGGAAACGATGGAGATTACTTTTCTAAACCATCTGCAGAAGATATTTTTGAGGCAATTTACAGCGTTATGCACGAATTGAGTCCTAATGATTTTCCAAAACTGAGATAATAACACTATTTTAGTTTTCTAAATTAGTTTTATTATTGTTTCCAAATTTTAATAGTTACAGTACACTGTTATTAATTCTTGTTTCGCAAGGACTAATATTTTCAATACTTCTTTTAATAAAACACAAAAAGAAAAGGAATATCTCTGATTTGTTTTTAGGTCTGATTTTACTATTCACTTGCTATAATCAAATTTGTTATACCGTAGGTTTTATGGGCTGGTATAATGAATTTAGAAATACAAAAATCAACTATTTTCTTTATAATATAGCCATTGTTCTTGGACCATTAATTTTCCTATATGTCAAATCTATTACAACCTCTAATTTTAAGTTTAAGAAAAACTATTGGTGGCATTTTTCATTAGCAATTGTATTTGTATTATACAGAATTATAATTTTTACATACGATGCGCTTCAACCTGGTTTTAATGAAACACAAAATGGTATATTAAAAATTAGTGTAGATGAAGCTATTGTGCAACCTATTGTTGGTTTTATAGAATTACCATTTATGCTATTGTATCTAGCGTTCACCCTTCAATTATTTTATAATTATAGAAAAAGAATTACGCAATATTTTTCGAACACATACAAACTAGAGCTAAATTGGATTTTAAGTTTTCTAATTTTATTCACTCTGCTATTTTTATATAACACCATTCAAACTATAGTGGGCTCGTTTGTAATGGATTTAAATTACGAGCAACGTTGGTGGCTTAATTTACTTGCCGCTTTAGTAACACTTTATGTAGGTATAAAAGGCTATTTTACAGATACAACCAAGTTAAAAAAATTGAGTTTTAGCTTTTCACCCAATCTAGAAGCGATTCCGGAACAAAATCAACAGCAGAGTAAAACTAAGTCCGTTTCAAGTTCCGATTTAAATACCGTAAAATCCTTAATGGAAAATGATAAAGCATATTTAAATCCAGATTTAAATTTATCAGATTTGGCAAAACAAGCTAATATGTCTCGTGCACAATTATCAGAAATTATAAATTCAGGGTTTAATAAAAACTTTAACGATTTTGTTAACATGTATCGCGTAAAAGCATTTAAAAATATGCTTGCCGAAAATAAACACAAACAACTCTCTTTACTTGGTATAGCTGAAGAATGTGGGTTTAATAGCAAAGCAACATTTAATAGAGTATTTAAAAAATTAACCAGCTACTCACCTACCGAATATTTAAAAACTCATACAAAATAAGACGTCTCAAATCGTATTTTAGGTCTTCTAAAAATTATTTAAGCCGCCAATAGCTTAAATGAGTTTCATCTTTGTATCAACAAAATTAAAAACATATACAAAATGAAAAAGATTTTAAAAACACTTATTACACCCGTGTTACATCCTAATTGGATTGCAGACTTAATTTTTGCCATTGTACGCTTTGCATGTGGCATGGGATTATCTATTGGTTTTGGAGCTGATAAATTTGGAGTGCCATGGACGGCAGAAAGCCAAAACCTTAACCTTTTCGAGGTTTCAGCATGGTTCCCCGAAGATGTAGCACAATACGGTGGTATTTTTGCAATTACACCAGTATTTTTTGCTTGGATGGGTGCTTTTAGTGAAGCCGTTGGAGGCGTTTTCTTAGCAATAGGGTTAAAAACACGAGTAGCATCCTTTTTAATAATATGCACCATGTTAGTAGCCATACTTTGTCAAAAAATAAATGGCCCGCTTTGGAACATGCTTCCAGCCATGAGTTTTCTATGGGTAGCTATTTACAATCTATTTTTAGGATCTGGCCGTTTTGGGTTAGATTATTTAATCAGTAAAAAATTAAAATAAAAAATCATGAAGAATATACTATTTACAATATCAGCAATTCTATTCTCTTTAATACTAAATGCTCAAGATTCAATATCATTATCAGATTTTGAAACACTAAATAATACTGAATGGGAAGGAAAGCTAACTTATATAGACTATCAATCTGGAGAACCAACAAGCATAGACACTAAGCTTCAAATAAATATTGAAAGCAACAAAATAAAATACAATATGCAATATGTTTATGAACCTAATAAGAATAATAAAAGCTCGGTTCAAATTAAAAAGGGTGGTACATTTTATGGTAACGAAAAAGTAATTTCAAATACCATAAAAAATGAAACTAGAACAATTGTAACATCTTATGAAGGAAAAGACAATGGAGAGAAAGCTACAATGTATATTACTCGGGAATTTGATGAGACAAACTTAACTATTAGCAAAAAAGTAATTTTAAAAAATACTGGCAAAAGCTTAATACGAAATACTTATAAATTCACTAAAACAAATTAAAAATGAAGGCTTTAAAATATATATCAATAATATTAATTGTTTTATTTCTAACTAGTTGTGTTCAAAAAAAGCATAAAAAAACAATTCATTTTAAACTAGATATGAATGGTGTGGAAAACCCTGTTAATGTTGGCATTAAAGGCGACACTTACCCACTCTCATGGGGTAAAACACTATTACTTACAGACAATAATAATGATGGGGTTTTCGAAATTAGCATTGAACTTGAATCTGCTAGTTATGATATAGAATTCAAATTTGTTAATCAACAAAACAATTTTGAATTAAGGGATTCAGACAATAGAAGCATTAGGTTTGATTATAAACCTGAAACGATTTTATATGAAACTGTATTTAATAATCCAGAAGCAGAAACATCAATCTTAAAATAAACAGTTATGAAAAAAATCACTTTATTGCTAGTATTTGTTGTTACAACATCACTAGCACAGGTTAAGGGAAATGGTGACATTGAAACAAAATCGTTTCCAATAGAAAACATAAAAAATATAAAAATCAATTTTTATGCTAACGTTACTATCGATGCCTCAAAAAAAGAATCATTAATTATTACAACAGATTCAAACATGTTTGAACTCATAGAAAAAAAAGTTGTTGATGGTACATTATATTTAGATCAAAAAGAATGGATTTCTCCTTCAAAAACCACTAAAATAATTATTGGTGCTCCTAATATAAATAGAATTGAACAAGGCACACATGATATTACTAAAATTATAAATGTTGATAATGATGAGCTAAAAGTAAATGCGCCCATCGGCAACATATTCATTGAAGGAAAAACAAAAACGTTACAAATTGATTCTAAAGGTTCTAAAATTGATGCTAAAAACTATTAGCCGAAAAAGCTTATGTAAATATTTGGAGTTGGGGAACGGTAAAAGTAAATGTTACCAATATACTTTTGGCAGATGTTTCTAATAGTGGAAAACTATTTTATGTATCCAAACCAAAAAAGCTAGATATTAAAACCAAAAATAAAGGCAAAGTATTGGATTTGAGTGACGCAGGGGAGATAAAAAATCCAGAAGCTAAATACATTAACTTTAAAATTAAAAATAATTCTGCTAATAGAAATCATTTTGAAGTTGTTGGACCAAAGCAAGATGGCTCTAAATTTGGATATGGTTTTCCTATGATGCCATTTGCAACTAGAAAGGAAACTTGGACCGTTGGCACCAAAGTTTACAAGACAAATAAATTAGGATTGAAAAAATTGCTTATTACTATAAAACCTGAGGACGAAAATATGGTCGTCAAGCTTTTTGAGTAAATAACAAATTTAAACCATGGCACCTGCTATGGTTTTTTTATATTTATAAATTAAACTAAAGTATTTAACTAATTATGAATAAAAACTTCTTAAACCTTGCACTATTAATATTAAGACTTGGTTCTGGTGGTCTTATGCTTACTCACGGAATTCCTAAAATTTCAAAATTATTTGAAAGTCCTATAAAATTTGCAGACCCAATAGGCTTAGGTTCTACAACTTCTCTGATACTCACTTTAATAGGCGAAGTTCTTGCACCAGTTTTAATTATAATAGGTTTTAAAACAAAATTAGCATCAATTCCTGCAATAATTACCATGCTTGTAGCTGCTTTTGTTGTTCATATTAGTGACCCAATTGGAACAAAAGAGAAAGCATTACTTTATTTAGTGTGCTTTTTAGTTATATTTTTAGTTGGTCCGGGCAAATATTCTATTGATGGTAATAAAAATTATTAATTCTATTTATAATCATTAATTTAATGAAAGCAGTTTCTGTAGTTACTATAAAAAAAGAGTTGCAACATAGGTCAACTGATGAGTTGATGCAATTGTGCTTAAGGTTATCGAGGTTTAAAAAAGAAAACAAAGAGCTTCTTACCTATTTACTATTTGAATCTGATGATGAAGCTGGATATATAGAAAGTGTAAAAGTCTATATAGATGATGAATTTGAAAGTATTAACATCGATAGTTTTTTTTATATCAGAAAAAGTGTGCGTAAAATTCTCCGAAACGTAAAAAAGTATATTCGGTATTCACAAAAAAAGGAAACAGAAGTTGAACTACTACTTTATTTTTGTGAGAAACTTAGAGATTTTAAACCAAATATTAAACGAAGTACACAATTACAAAACTCTTACAATAGGCAATTACTTTTGGTAAAAAAAATAATTAGCGGATTGCATGAAGATTTACAATATGATTATAATATAATGCTTGAAGATTTTTAGATTTAATACACACAATAAAATATAGTAGTTCATTATGCAGTGGCTCAATACACCATATCCCTTATTAGAAAATCCAAAGGACAAGTGGTTATTTGCTCTATTATCAGGCCTTTTTGTTTTTGTGTTTTTGATTGTTTTTGAACCTTTTGGTGCAGCTCAGTCGATATCTTATAAATATGTATTCTTGGCAGGTTTTGGGGTTTCAGTTTTTCTTGGTGTGGCTACCACCTATTTTATTCTTCCTAGACTATTTAGGGAGTTTTTTTACCCAGAAAAATGGACCATAGCAAAAGAAATTCTATTACAATTTTGGTGCATCTTGATCATAAGTGCTTTTAATTCCTTGCACAATTACAATTGGTGGCGCGATATTGATTTATATCAAAACTTTTTTATTTTTCTTAAAATCACTATTTCGATAGGGATTTTCCCTATTATAGGTTTAATCTTTTTTAAAGAGCGCACACTTTCAAAACGCAATATCTCGAGAGCACGATTACTTTCTAATCAGTTACCGCCCGTAGCGTTAGAGGAGACCATTACAGTTAAAATACAAGAAGAAAGTGTAAAAGAATCACCTATTGTAATGCAATTATCAGATTTTCTATACGCACAATCAGAAGGGAATTATATAACATTATATTATTTGGACGGTAGCACATTGATGCATAAACTAATTAGACTTTCTTTAAAACAGCTTAAAGTACAGTTAGAAAATCTTTCTCAAATAAAACGTTGTCATCGCTCTTACCTTATTAATACCGAACATATAATATCTATTGATGGTAATGCCAGATCACTCATAATACAACTAAATAACGTTGCTACACATATTCCCGTTTCTAGATCTTTTTCAAAAGCAGATTTTAAATAGCTTTCCCATTCATCACAAAAATGGCACACTCATCCCGTTTTTTTATAACGTACTGATTTCAAGACTATTTTTGGACTAAATAATTTTTAAAAATAGACTTATGAAAAATCGTATTCACATCATCTTATTCTTTATGACAGGTTTCTTATTATTAAGCAGCGCTCCAAGTATAGAATCAGACAAAGGAAAATCTAATCTAAAAGTAAAACTTAATGAAGTGACATCATATATTGCTGTACGCGATACAATAAACATTGAAGTGTCAGAAGCTTCTGTTGCGTGGCATATGGATCACATTTATTTAATGGTAAATCAAATATACAAAGCGCTCAAGTATTCTGATGAAAGTAATTATAAAGCGGAATCAAATAAGACACGTGACTATGTCTTTACTTCAAATACGTTACCTCGAGGAAAAGTTTCTGCGCCAGAGTCCGTAAGACCAGCAGAAAACGTAACTATCACTACGTTACGAATGCATTATGATGAAGCGCTTGCTAAAGTCGAAAAGTTGCCTTTGCTTGCAGAAAATAAGCACTTTAATCATCCTATTCTTGGGACTATGAATAGAGACGAAACCATTAAGTTTCTTGTTATTCATACTGAACATCACCTTAAGATTATACGCGATATATTGAATAAAGAGTAGATCTGTAAAAAGTTACAGAGTAGAACAATTTGGTTGGATACCGATTGATTTTGTTGGAGAAGAATTAATGGAAAATAGAAATTATACATTTGAATATAATTTTAGTGTTGATGAACAAATTTTGACTGATGAATTGATAAAAGACTAAAATAACATTGGCTATTAGTAACTGTTACTAAACGATTACTTTGGGGTATGCTTGCAAAGTTACAACTCCTCATAGCCGATACCGCTAAACGCATTTCAAAAATTATTCGTTTAACAACTCTTTTATAAAACCCTCAAACTCAATCTTAAACTCAGTAAACTTATCACCTGTAGCTGGTCCGTTAAAACCTGTATGTATTTTTCTAACCGTACCTCTTTTATCTATAAAAATGGTTGTTGGATAAGACAATACATGATTAAGCATCGGTAGTTTTTCATTAGCTTTTACTTTACTTGAAGAGCCATACTGCGCCAATAATATAGGATATTCTATACCTGTATTTTCTTTTAAACGTTTTATGTTTTTAAAAGCCGCTTCTTCGGTTTTTACATATTCAAAAGCTAAAGCTATAATTTCTAAATCTTTAGTTTTACTAGCTTTATAAAATTCTGAAAAATACTTGCTTTCATCCAAGCAATTGGGGCACCAAGTTCCCATAATTTGTACTAAAGTTACTTTGTTTTTAAATTGTTCATCTTTTAAAGATATTAGCTTCCCATTTGAATCAGGAAACGAAAACGTTACCTTATCAAAACCATCTTTTAAATAGGTTAAATTATTTGCATTTGGTAATTCGTAAGCTTCATTTCTTACAGCTGTAAATGGTTCTTCCCAATGATTTCCTGAATAAAACATACCACTTATACTATCATTTACAACCGTTCCTGTAAACAAAAATGCATGTGCACCATCAAAAGTGGATAGTTGTAATCTTTCACCACTCAATACACCTTCTAAATAGCGGTAATCGCCTGTTGTGGTTCTAAATGTTCCTGTAACCTTATTACCATATTGTTTAAAAATACCTTTAGCAATGTATCTGTCTTCTTCAGAATCTGGACTAAAAACGGTTTCCCAATTACCAGAAATATTTGCTTTTGGTTCTTCAAGATTAAGAAATCTAGAACTACTTTTTTCTGCATTAAAAACCATTGTTCTATTCAAACCAGCTTTAATAAAACTTCCTTTTAAATGGTCTTCCTCAATTTTTGCAGCTATAAAACCTTCAAAAACTGGCATTTTTATATAAACTGAGTCATTTTTGTATGTAACATCCGTCACTTTAATGTCTTCTTCAGCATTAAAAATATGTAGCTCTGTTTTTGAAACTCCTTCAAAATTAAACGGTAAATCTAAGGTGTCATTAACTTTCAAGGTTGCTCTATAAGTACCTAAATCTATAGTACTCTCTTTAGTTTCTTTCTTGCAAGAAACAAGGAATATGGCAAATAAAATAAATACAAAATGCTTCATAAATATGCGTTTGAAAAAGATTATTCGAAGAAACAACTTAATCCTAACAAATAAAAACTAATAATTATCCTTTTTACAAAAGCATTGTTTGAATGCTAACCGCAATATTTTATCTTTGTCGTCAAATTTAGGAAAACGATTTATGAAGATTTCATATAACTGGTTAAAGCAATTTTTAAAAACCGATTGGACACCAGAACAAACTAGCGAATTATTAACAGACCTAGGGCTTGAGGTAGAAGGTGTTGAAACATACCAATCTGTAAAAGGTGGTTTAGAAGGTGTTGTAATTGGTGAGGTTTTAACTTGTGTAAAACACCCAAACGCTGATAAATTAAAGCTAACAACTGTAAATATTGGATTAGAATCTCCGTTACAAATTGTATGTGGTGCACCCAACGTAGATAAAGGACAAAAAGTACCCGTTGCTACTATAGGAACAATTTTATATACTGAGGAAGGCGACGCTTGGGCCATTAAAAAAGGCAAAATTAGAGGAGAAGAAAGCCATGGAATGATTTGCGCCGAAGATGAATTAGGTCTAGGAAAATCTCACGACGGTATTATGGTTTTAGATTCTAAAATTAAAGTTGGAACGTTAGCTGCTGATATTTTTGATATTGAAAATGATCACGTTTTTGAAATTGGTTTAACACCAAATCGTGCAGATGCCATGAGCCATTTAGGAACTGCACGCGATTTAAAAGCAGGATTAATACAAAAAGATATTAATTTAGAATTAATCACACCATCTGTAAGTGCATTTAATATAGAAAACCGAATGCTAAAAATGGATGTTGATGTAAAAAACAAAGAACTAGCACCGCGTTACTGTGGCGTTACAATTTCTGGTTTAAAAGTAAAAGAATCGCCCGCTTGGTTGCAAGATCGTTTAAAAGCCATTGGATTAAGCCCAATCAACAATATTGTAGATGCCACAAATTATGTATTGCACGATTTAGGGCAACCCCTTCATGCTTTTGATGCTGTTAAAATTTCTGGAAATAAAGTTGAAGTGAAAACTTTAAAGGCTGGAACTAAATTCACAACACTTGATGGCATTGAAAGAGAATTACACGAAGATGACTTAATGATTTGTGATGCTGAAAAACCCATGTGCATTGCTGGAGTTTTTGGCGGCGAACATTCTGGAGTAACCGAGAGTACAACAAGTATATTTTTAGAAAGTGCATACTTTAACCCTGTAAGTATTCGTAAAACAGCTAAAAGGCACAGTTTAAATACAGACGCATCTTTTAGGTTTGAGCGTGGTATTGACCCTAATATTACAGAATATGCTTTAAAACGCGCTGCTTTGTTAATTCAAGATATTGCAGGAGGCGAAATTACAAGTGATATTATAGACATATATCCTAATAAAATTAAAGACTTTGAAGTACGCTTGAGTTTTGAGAATGCTAAAAAGCTAATTGGTGAAGAAATTCCTAAGGAAACTATAAAACGTATTTTAACGTCTTTAGATATTAAGGTGAATAACGTTACTGAAGCAGGATTAGGACTAACTGTTCCTGCTTACAGAAACGATGTGCAGCGTGAGGCCGATGTTATTGAAGAAGTGCTTCGTGTTTATGGGTATAATAATATTTCTATTACCGAGAAACTAAATGCTTCAATTTCTTCCACATCTCGTTTTGAAGATTATAAAATTCAAAATATTGTTGGTAATCAATTAGCATCACAAGGGTATTTTGAAATTCTTTCAAACTCATTAACCACACCAAATTATATCGCTTTAAGTGAGCAATTAAAAGCCGATCATAATATTACCATGCTCAACCCTTTAAGCAATGACTTATCGGTTTTAAGACAATCTTTATTATTCTCTGGTTTGGAGGCGTTATCATTTAATATTAACAGAAAACGTGGCGATTTAAAACTTTTTGAATTTGGAAAAACGTATCATGATTATGGCGAAAATCGAGAAGAATTCAAACATCTATCATTATTAACCACTGGAAATCAATCGCAAGAAAACTGGATTAATGGGAGTAAGAAGAGTGATTTTTTCTATGTAAAAGGTAGTATTAAAGCAATACTTGAGCGCTTAGGAATTAACAGATATGATGAAAAACCAATAAAAAACGACTTATTTAGTGAAGGTTTATCCCTAAACTTAGGGAAAACAAAATTGGTTGACTTTGGTTTAGTTAAAAAATCCATTTTAAAACATTTTGATATTTCGCAAGATGTTCTTTTTGCTAATTTTTACTGGGATGCAATTTTGGAAGTTGTAAAAAGAAATAAAATTACATTTAGCACAATCACCAAATATCCTGAAGTACGAAGAGATTTTGCTTTGCTATTAGATGACGATGTAACATTCGAATCTATTTATAAACTTGCTAAACAAAGTGAAAAGCGATTGCTTAAAAATGTAAATTTATTTGATGTTTACCAAGGCAAAAACTTACCTAAAGGCAAAAAAAGTTATGCTGTGAGCTTTACTTTGCAAGATGAAAACAAAACACTTACAGATAAACAGATTGATAAGATTATGAATAAACTACAATCTGGTTTTGAAAATCAATTAGGAGCAGAATTAAGATAATTTTGAAGCTTATAAATAGTATTCTTTTAATCGTATTCTTTTCGTTTTCTTTAAAACTTAATGCACAAAATGCTACATTAAAATCTGAAAAACAAAAAGATACAACTTCCATAGGGCAATTAGCACTCTATGATTTAAAGCAAGGTATTAAAGGTGTAGGTCATTCATTTTCAAGACCTTTCCATTGGAAGAAGAAAGATTTCACAACCTTAGGCACCGTAATAGTTGGTGCTTTTGCTTTATCTACTATTGATGATGAAGCAAGTGCACTTTTTGTGCGTAATGAACAACATGTACCTAATATATTCCAAGAAGCAGGTACACGTTTTGGAAGCCCGCAAGTTTATTTTATTGCCAATGCTGGACTTTATGGTTTTGGTTTATTTACAAAAAACGAAAAATTGAGAAAAACCAGTGTTTTAATTATCTCATCATCTTTCACAACGGGAATAATACAAAGTTTAAGTAAAACAGCATTCGGGAGAGTAAGACCAGGAAATGGTTACAAAAGCAACGAATTTAGGTTTTGGTCTAATGAAGCAGCTTTTCACTCATTTCCTTCAGGACATACGGTCTTATCAGTTACTATGGCACATGCTATTGCTAAACAATTTAATAATACTTGGTCAAAAATTGGGGTATACACATTAGGTTCTATTGCTCCTATTTCTAGGCTGTTTGCTGGTGCGCATTGGCTAACAGATGTTGGTGTTTCTGCTGTATTAAGTATTGTTGTTGTAGACTCTATTGATAAATTTTTATTCAATACAAAAGCTTACGACTACAGCAAAAAGGAAAAAAAGATTTCTTGGAATTTTACTTTTAGTGGAAATAAGGTAGGTTTAATTGGAAGCTTTTAGGTTTTTATTCGACTAAAGAACAGTATATAAGTTAATTATATTCACTATATTTAAGTATACCTAAAACACAAAAACATGTCAAATTCAAATTATACAAAAATATACACAGGAGATTTTATTATTGTACAACGTATTGTTTCTGATTTAGAAAAAGAAAACATTATTCCAGTTGTTAAAGATCAAACTGAATCTGCTCGTTTAGCAGGTTTTGGTGGAGGAATCGTTCCTGGCTTTCAACAGATTTATGTACACGATGATGAACTCGAGAAAGCCGTTTTAATTATTGAAAGTATTACGTCTCAATTACAAAATTAATTACGCTTCAACTGAATACATTTTATCACGTAATTCCTTTATTTTTTTGTCCTGCATATACTCATCGAACGTGGTGTAGCGATCTATAATACCGTTTGGTGTTAACTCTACTACTCTATTGGCAACCGTTTGCGCAAATTCGTGATCGTGTGTTGTAAACAAAATGGTTCCCTTAAAGTTTTTTAGCGAATTATTAAATGCAGTAATACTTTCTAAATCCAAGTGGTTTGTAGGTTCATCTAACATTAAAACATTAGCTCTAACCATCATCATTCTACTTAACATACAACGCACTTTTTCTCCTCCAGATAATACATTCGATTTCTTTAGTGCTTCTTCACCACTAAAAATCATTTTTCCAAGAAAACCTCTAATGTAAACCTCTTCACGCTCTTCCTCTGTTTTTGCCCACTGACGTAACCAATCAACCAGAGTTAGATTATTATCAAAATATTCGCTATTATCTAAAGGTAAATACGATTGTGTTGTTGTAACACCCCAAGCAAATTTACCCGCATCAGCCTTTTCTTTATGGTTTATAATTTGATAAAATGCAGTTGTAGCTCTTGAATCTCTTGAAAAAACAACAACCTTATCGCCTTTTGCTAAATTTAAGTCTATTTTTCTAAACAAAACTTCACCATCAAGTGAAGCTGCCAAACCTTCGATATTTAAAATTTGGTCTCCAGCCTCGCGCTCTCTTTCAAAAATAATGGCTGGATAACGACGACTAGTACGTCTAATATCAGCTATATTAAGCTTTTCAATCATTTTTTTCCTACTAGTTGCTTGCTTACTTTTTGCAACGTTAGCAGAAAAACGACGAATAAACTCTTCCAATTCCTTCTTCTTTTCTTCAGCCTTTTTATTCTGCTGCGCATGTTGTCTTGCTGCTAATTGCGAAGACTCATACCAAAATGTATAATTACCAGAATAATGGTTTATTTTTCCAAAATCAATATCAGATATATGTGTACAAACCGCATCTAAAAAGTGCCTGTCGTGAGATACTACAATAACACAATTCTCGTAATTTGCTAAGAAATTTTCTAACCATGAAATAGTTTCATAATCTAAGTCGTTGGTAGGCTCATCCATAATTAACACATCTGGATTTCCAAATAAAGCTTGCGCAAGTAAAACACGAACTTTTTGTTTTCCATCTAAATCTGCCATTAAATTGTAATGAGACTCTTCTTTAATCCCTAAATTAGATAACATGGCAGCTGCATTACTATCTGCATTCCAGCCATCCATTTCTTCAAATTTAACTTGAAGTTCTCCTATTTTTTCGGCATTTTCATCAGAATAATCAGCGTAAAGTGCATCAATTTCTGTTTTAATTTTAAATAAAGGTTTATTACCCATTAAAACAGTTTCAAGTACTGTATGCTCATCATATAAATTGTGATTTTGCTCTAAAACAGACATACGTTTACCAGCCTCTAAAGATACATGGCCAGAAGTAGGCTCTTGTTTACCTGCTATAATTTTTAGAAACGTAGATTTCCCAGAACCATTAGCTCCAATAATACCGTAACAATTACCATTATTAAAAGTTGTGTTTACTTCATCGAAAAGTACACGTTTACCAAATTGCACTGAAAGGTTTGATACTGATAACATATAGGGTGTTTTAATTTGGCGCAAAAGTAAAACATTCTATTGGTAAGATAAAACATAGTCTATCTATTTTTAGTATTTTGAAGCATATTTGTAGTCATATTCGCTAGTAAACATTTAACAACGCATTAACAAGACTTTATAAATACAACTCATATTTTTGTTTACTGTAACACTTGATAATTTGTAGAGGGATTTATGAAATTATATTTATATATCATTTTATCATCAATAATACTTTTGGGTTGTAAAAAAACCACAAATGATACTGATGGAGAAATAGCCTATTTAGGAGGCGAGATTATTAATCCGAATAACCGTTATATAATACTATCTAAGGCTGAATCTGTTGTTGACACCATCGATCTTGATGGAAGGAACAGATTTATGTATAAAGTAAAAAACCTTGAAGAAGGTCTTTATACATTTAAGCATGGTGGTGAATTTCAGATGATTTTATTAGAACCAAATGATAGTATACTAATACGTTTAAATACATTAGATTTTGATGAGTCTTTGGTTTACACCGGTATTGGTGCCAAGAAAAACAATTACTTTATCAACGATTTTTTAGAAAATGAGAAAATTGAAAGAGATATTTATCAATATTGTCAGTTAAGCGCCAATGATTACAACAATAAAATAGATTCACTAAAATCTGTAAAAACTTCAAAATTAGCTGCTTTCCAAGATAAATATGAAACATCAGATTTATTCAATAAAATAGCAGAAACAAACAATAAATACACCTACTATTTTAGTAAAGAAGTCTACCCGCTTTGGCACTATACTAATAATAAGTTTGATATTTATAAAACATTACCAGAAGGTTTTTATGATTACAGAAATGAAATAAATTATAATGATGAATTTTTAAAAGATAATTTTATTTATAACACCTTTTTAAAATCAAATTTTAACAACTTAGCGCTACAAAAGCATTTTGAACATAGTAACTCTGGTGACCTATTTAAAAGAATGTCTTTATGTTATCATCTAGACAGGTTAAATCTTATTGACAGTTTGGTTGTTAACAATAAAATTAAAGATGATTTATTGTATCATTTTACAGTAAGCTATATAGCTAGAAGTAATAATTACGATAATAATGAAGCTGTTTTAAGTTCATACTTAAGTAAAAGTAATAATGATAAAGGAAAGGAAATGATGACTCGTTTTACAAATTCCTTAAATAATTTAAAAGTAGGCTCTCAATTACCTGATGTAACGATTGTAAATTATAATAATTCTGAGCTAGATATAAACTCAATAATAGAAAAGCCTACAGTAATAAGCTTCTGGTCTCATACCTTTTACAACCATTTTAAGAAAAGTCATTATAAAATAAATAGCTTAAAAAAGAAATATCCAGAGGTTAATTTTATAGTTATAAATATTGACGATTATGGATTAGAAAAGTCTAAAAAGTCTTTACAAAATAATAGGTTTTCGTCTAATAATGAGTACTATTTTAAAAACCCTGAAAAGTCTATTGAAGTTTTGGCTATACACCCAATGACTAAAGCCATGATTATTGATAAAGACAAGAAAATTGTAAACAGTAATACTAATATGTTTTCTATAAAATTTGAGGAACAATTATTGGGTTTAATAAATAGGTAGTTAGCCTAATCTTTTATTACCAAAACATAAGTTCTTGAAGTTGTATCAGTACATAAAGGGTCATCATAAACTTCGTTTCCAAAGTCATCATAATAAAACTCATTAAGCGCCACTACTTCCAGCGAAACCGTAAATCTAAATCTCCCAGATTCTTTTGGCACACCCCTTAAAATAACTTCTCTATATGTATCGTAGTCTACCACTATTCCTCTAGGTAGCCTACCAGAAACGTCAAAATAATAATCGTAATTATTGTCTCTAGCTTCATTATTTATTTGCGCCGTTATATTATCGTAATAGTTCCCATCAACAAAACCAATTTCTAAGGTTTTGTCTTTTAATTCTGGCCTTACGTTTATTATGCAGTCTAAAATGTTTTCACAATTAGTTGAAGAGAAGAATAAAGTTAATAGTATCAAAGGTATAAATCGTTTCATCACTAATAGTTTAAAACAACTTAATCAAATATTATGCCGAAACGAATACTAAATCTTGTAATGATTCATCAACATCTTCTCGTAAACCTTACTTGGTAGAATTCTTTTAAGAACAATTGAAAATTTTTGAAGAAACTCCCCTACTTTGTAATGTACTTTTGGATTTTTAGATTGAATGACCTTAAAAATAGCTTTAGCCATTAAATTTGGGTCGCTTCCATTATCAACATGCTCATTCATCAAATTTAAAGTATCACCATATGGTTTTTTGTATGGGGAATCATCTAATAATGGCGCATGGTACCTACCAGCGGCAATATTTGTAGCAAAGTCACCTGGCGCAACATTAGTCATTTTAATATTAAAATCTTTAATTTCCATTCTAAAAGCCTCAGTTAAAAGTTCTAAGGCACCTTTACTAGCACTATAAACACCACGGTAAGGTAAACCCATGTAACCAGCTATGGATGTTATATTAATAATTAAACCAGAATTTTGAGTTCGCATTTGAGGTAGTACTGCTTTAATAACATTTATAGGTCCAAAAAAATTAGTATCGAAATTTGCTTTTATTTCTGCCTCTGGTATTTCTTCTATAGGCCCAGTAATACCAGCTCCTGCATTGTTAATTACAACATCCAATCTTTTTTCTTTTTCTAGTATAGTATTAACTGTTTTAGAAATTGTCTCTGTTTTTTTTACATCTAAAGCTAAAATAGGAAACTGGCTGTCTTTATAATTTGCTGGAGTTCTGCTAGTACCATAAACTGTAAAACCTTTTTTAACCAAAAACTCTCCAATGGATTTTCCTATTCCAGAAGAACCACCAGTTATTAAAACAACTTTAGACATTTTTTAAGTAATTTAAGAGTTTAAAGATAGGAAGATTTGCCAAACTAAAAAGCACAAAAAAAGGCAAGCTACCTACATCACACCGCTACGACCATTTACCTTTGCTTCGTTCCCGACCTGGAGGATTCAACAGGAGCTGGTTGTGTAGGACTTGCCGGCTGCAAAGATACAACCTTTTAAAATTTTCACAATGATTTTTTTAACTGATTTTTAATAAATACCTTGCTTCAAATTTACTGTCAAAATGAAGATATTTAAAAACCTAACAATCATAATTTTAGCAATGGTAGTTATTGCATGTGGATCAAATTCAGGAAGTAAAAAAAATGATTTTACAATACTAACTAATGCGAAAAAGGGTGATATTTCTAATAACGAAACTTTAACGATTACATTAAAAAATAAAAAAAATCATGAAATAGATTCTGTAAATTACTTTTTAGATGGAAAAAGTATTAGTAAAACCTCAGCATTAAACAACTTTAAATTAGGCAAACAAACTATTCAAGCGGTAGTTTATTTTGAAAACAATAACCAAACCGTAAATACAACCATTACAATTTTAAATAGTGAAACACCAAAAATTTATACCTACAATATTATTAATGAATACCCACACGATATTACTTCGTACACACAAGGTCTTGAGTTTTTTAACGACACACTTTATGAAAGCACTGGCCAGTATAAAGAATCTAAACTCAGAAAATTAGATTACAAAACAGGGAAAGTATTAAAGCAAATTACTTTAGCAGATGAATATTTTGGAGAAGGTCTTACCATTTTGAATGACAAAGTATATCAATTAACATGGCAAGAAGGTTTAGGCTTTGTTTATGATATAAATTCATTTGACAAATTAAGCAGTTTTAAATACGGAAATAGTAAACAAGGATGGGGACTATGCAATAATGACAAACAAATTTATAAGAGTGATGGTACTGAAAAAATTTGGATATTAAACCCAGAAACACTTATAGAAGAAAACTATATACAAGTTTATACTAATAAGGGTAAGATTATAGAAATAAATGAAATGGAATGGATAAATGACAAAATTTATGCAAATAGATACCAAAAAAATGGTGTGGCCATAATTAATCCAAAAAATGGCGCAGTAACAGGTGTTATCGATTTTACTTCACTTAAAAATAAAGTAACTCAACATGATGGTTTAGACGTTTTAAATGGTATTGCATACAACCCTAAAACAAAAACAGTATTTGTAACTGGTAAGCGTTGGGACAAAATTTTCGAAGTTGAAATTGTTGAAAAGTAAAAAACGAAAATTATTAAGACTTTTATTTATGTACCGCACTTTGTGTACAAGGGCAATTACTAATACCTTGTAAAAAGTTTAAACCTATAGTTATTACGTGAGTTCCTGAATTAAAAGCAGAAAGCTCATTTGTAGTAATTTGATAAGCATAACCAAAATAGAATATTGATTTTTGAAACCCAACCATAGGGCCAATATTTAATGGTTTTAAAAGTTGGTCGTTTAAGAAACGGTATGATATTCCAGCCCAATAGTAATCTTCATTTCTGTTATACTTTCTAAATTTGAAATTTAAATCTGTACTAGATCGTTTATCACTTGTAAACATCTGATAAAAAATAGAAGGCTCAAACTCTAACCCGCTTTTTTTAGGACCTCTAAATCTATACCCAGAATACACTTGGTAATTTAAAAGTAAATTAGGTTCCAATGTTCTTATGGCGCTATCAAAATCTTTGTCTAAAACATTATTCACATTAAAACTTAAGAAGAACCCTTTAAGTCGGTACAAGAAACCAACATCAAAATTATGATTTGTTGTTCTTCTGTCGTCTGTAACAAAAGGATCAATAATAGGGTTTTCGTAAGTGGTGTTAAAGTTATTAATATCAATCCTGAAATTGTTCAAGTTATAAGAAATACCGAATGATAAATATTGTTTAGAGTAATAATCTAAAATAAGATGATGTGCGAACGAGAATTTAGCACCTGTTTGTATTGTATTTCCGTTTCTATCATTATAAAAAGACAATCCAATTCCTGAGCGATCTGCAATTCTAAAATCACCATAAATAGATTGATTGTCTGGAGCACCTTTTATACCAACCCATTGTGTTAACCCATTCGCTCTAATCTTCAGGTTATCTCCAATACCAGCGTATGTTGGTGAAACAACAAAATCATTATCAGCCAAATATTGTGTAAATACAGGTAGATTTAACTCTTGCCCATAGCTTTTTGCCATGATTAGAATAAAAACGTATATAATTAACTTTCGCATTTGCATTATTTTCATTTTAGTGCTTATTGTCACTAATTAATTATCTGTATAGCGTAAAATGCCCAACAAATTCTCTATCATCTCTTCTATCGTTTAGTCTTACAACGTACCAATAATCGCCTGACGGAAGGTCTCTTCCTTTATATGTACCATCCCACTTTTGTCCTATTCTTAATGTAACTACTTTTCGTCCGTATCTATCGAAAATATCAAAAGTTAGGTTTTGATATTGATTGGTACAACCTGGCCCCCATTCATCTTGATTACCATCTCCATTAGGAGTAAAATAATTAGTAATACATACATCTATATATTCAAAGAATCCTGTAGCTATGGCAATACAACCATTACTATCTGTAACAGTTACTGTGTAATTTCCTGTTTCATAAACAGTAAATGTATTTGTATCTCCATAAGGCTCTACAATTGTTGATGTTTCAAATTGAACGTCGTATTCATAAATTCCAGACCCACCTGTTGCAGAAGCTACAATTTCATTGATGTTACCATCAGCAATTGATAGTTGTAACGGATCATACTGCTCAATTACAAAATCTAGTATTTCCTCACAGGTGTTAGAATGTCTTACGGTAATAAAATGGTTGCCAGCAGGAATATCCATAAACGTATTGTTCATTTGAAAAGCACCACCATCTAACGAATAATCAATATCTGTAAGGTTTACCGATGTATCGTCTACAGTTACAGTAACCATATTACTTGTGGCATCAGTATTATCTGTACAGTAAGCAATATCTAATTCTGCTTCTATTAACACTGAATTAGGGAATGTTATATTCCATTCCGTTTCGCAGCCTAAATTATCTCTTACAAAAACAATGTGATCGCCACCTGCTAAACCAGTAAAATCAAATTGTGTTTGAGTTATAGCACCGGTAGTATAAGTTCCGTTTATATCATCTAAACTAACACTATATGGCATTTCTCCTCCAGATATATCAATGCTAAACTCTCCGTCTAAATCACCTTCACAAGCTTCTGGAATAATTGAGTTTGCAACAATAGTTAAAGAAACTGGAACTGGGTCGTTAATAGTGAATGTATCAGTAACAAAACAACCTAACTCATCTTGAGCTATAGCTTGATAAGTTCCTGGTGGAAGATTATCAAAAATTGGTGATTCAAAAAACTGATCTAACCTAGGTGATATGGCGTATTTAATAATACCGGTACCACCAGAAGCTGTAATTTCTAATCGTCCATTGTTAGTTCCAGGACAAGTAACGTCTGTTGCAACAAAAGTTGCAGTTACTGGCGCTAAAGGTTCTGTTACTGGAATTTGAGCACTAGTAGTTAAACAGTCGCCACTCTCTACACGTACTTGATAATTTCCCGGAGAAAGGTTTGTGAAAACTCCTGGACTATTTTGTGTTACAGGTGTGATGTCGTTTCCGGCTGTATCTTGAAGCATGTAAGTGTAACTACCCAAACCACCTTGAGCAATTGCTACAATAACTCCAGAATCATCTCCAGCACAATTAATAGTTGCGTTAGTTACATCTAAACTTACAGTAAGTACAGGTAATAAATCAATTGTAATTTCATTTGACGCATTGGCATCACAACCGTTAGCATCTCTAACATAGTACATGTATGTTCCTGATGATACAGGGAAAGTTACATCTGTTGTAAAAGTTCCTAAAACTGTTGTAAATGTTGGAGAATCACTATATGTATATGGACTGTTACCTCCAGTTGCACTTAATCTTAATGTAGAACTTGTTGTACAAGTTTGCGACGTTTCTTTAACTAAATTCGCTTGTATTTGTGTTGGCTCTGTAATTACAATATTTGGTGAATTGAATGAACAATTATATCCATCCGTTACCACTACACTATAAGTCCCAGCTCCTAAATTATTAAATACTGGAGTTGTTTGAGGACCAGATGATGTTATTGTTGGAGCAATCATATTAAGTGTATAAGAATAATTACTTCCTTGTCCCCCAGAAACTGTAGTTACAGTTATTGTAGCATTGGTATCTCCAAAACAAGACAGCGTTGTTGTACTAGCTGTAACCGTAGCGTTTATTGGAGGAGGAATAACAAGCGTTGCACCATCTGATGCAATACAGCCTCCTGCATCTCTCACATTAACAGTATATGTTCCTGCAGATAAATTTGTAAATGTTCCATTTGGAGAGTAAGCTACAGTAGCTGCTCCTGTTAATTCATATTCATAAGAGCCCCAACCATCACTTGCCACCGCAGAAATAGTTCCGCTATTATTATCACAAGTTACGTTTGATGTTTCTGTAGCTACAAGAGTTAATGGAGCTAAAGGAGAACCTACAGTTACAGTTCCTGATGTTGTAGAGCAAAATGGACTGCCTGTTTCTGTTACTACTACAGTATAATTACCACCTTGAAGTCCTGAAACAATTTCTGGATTTATTGACGTATTTGCAGAAATCACTCCAAATACTGATGTAGATGTACTGTCAAAAATTTCATAATTATAAGGCCCTGTATAAGTTCCTGTAATATTAATACCAATAGTTCCATCATTATCACCAAAACATGTTACTGGAGTTGATGTTGTTGTAAATGTAACTGGAATAGCAGCTGGTACAAATACAGAAACGTTAGCTGAACAACTTGTAATAGCATCAGTAATGGTAACGGTATATGTTCCCGAAGGCACACCAGAAAAAATATTACCTGACAAACTAATTGAAGCTGGATTAGGTAAAATTGAATAAGTATAAGTACCAGACCCTCCAGATCCAATTATTGTTATTTCCCCATCATCGTCATTACAAGTTGGTAAGGCTGATATATTAGGAATTAAATCTATTGGGGCTTCAATATCTACTGAAACTAAATTACCACAACCATTAGCATCTTGTACTTCAATAGTATGAGTTCCAGATGATAAATTTGAAACCGTAAAAGGTGCGGTAAATGATTGAAACACACCACCGTCAATACTATACGTATAAGGTGCAATTCCTAGAGATGTTAAAGTAACATCTATTTCAAAATTACCCTCTGTTACTGTACACTGATTATTTAAACTTGCAGTAATAACAGGTTCTGGATCTATATCTATAACTTCATTAATTCTTGTTTCACAACCATTGGCGTCTCTTACAACTATATCCCAATTAGTTCTAATTACGTAATCTAAATTTAACACATTACTAGAACCGAAATCTGCTAAGGTTGGTACAAAGCCTAATGCACCAGCAGCATATTGATAAGGTCCTGTTCCTCCCGTTGTAGTTACAGTAACTTGTGCTCCAACATTACAATTAGCATTAATTTCTGAACTTATAGCTGCTAAAAGTGGTTGAATAGGTTGAGTGATTCTAAAAGTCTCTGAAGCCGTACATAATGTACCATCTGCCTCTCTTACAAATAACGTATAATTCCCAGCTGGTAAACCTGCAATAGAACCACTAACAGAAGCACCTGTTAACCCAGTAAACGTTCCATTTTGAGCAGGGATAATTGGTGTGTTTGTTAATTCGTCTTGTACTTCATAATACAATGAAGTTACTGAGGCATCGTAATTTGAAACAGTAAAATTAACTACACCACTATTATCTCCATTACAACTTACATTTGTAGTTGTAATTGAATTAATATCTATTGCAGATAATATTGGTGTTGTAACCTCTATTGTTGAAAAACAACCTCCAGAATCTATAACTTGAAATTGATAAGTAACACCATGATTTAACCCAGAAAAAGTATGGGTAGTTGATGTCGTAGGACCAAAACTAGTAGCAGGTTGTCCAAATATTGAATACGTAAATGGACCTGCACCAGAAACCACTGAAATATCTACGGTAGCTCCTGTTACACATGAACCTGTTGTTGTATTAGCAATTAAATTAATACTCGGTGGTGTTTCTATTCTTTGTGCATTACTTCCGTATTCACATCCATTAGAATCAACTACAGTCACATAATAATCGCCAAATGATAAGCCTGAAAACGTATTCGTTGTTAATGCTGTAGTAACACTTGCTCCAATTTGTGTAAATGTGTTATCGTATAATGTGTAAACAAATGGTGCAACTCCTCCAGAATTAATAGTCACATTTAAACTACCTGGTACATTTGTATTTGTAATACATTGTACAGGGTTTCTATTTATCGTAACATTTATAGGTAAAGGATTTGTTAAATTAACTGTTCCAGATGCGTCACAACTCTTACTGTCTCTAACCACATAATTGTAAGTTCCTGCTACTAAACCACCAAATACATTAGAAGAAACAAAAGTAGCTCCTCCATCTATACTATAAGTAAACGGAGCCTGACCAGTTAAACCTGTTAATATTATAGAACCATCATTATAACCATCACATGTTGGGTTAATTACACTATTTGAAGCTGTTACAGCCACTGGTGGATTAAGTGTTTGCAAACCAGATTCTACAGTACATCCATTAGCGTCTGTTATTAAGAATTGATATGTACCATCTGTTGGAGCTGCGTGTGTAAATGTAGTTCCTGTAACTGATGTAGAAGTTCCATAAGTACCACCATTAAAAGACGCTTGATAAGTGAAAGGGGCTGTTCCTCCAGTGATATTACCAGTTACAATACCATCTGGTGAGACGGTACAGTCTATATCTTTAGAGATAATTGTATTTAAAGTTAATGGAGGTAACGGTGCTATTGTATACGATTCTGTATAAATACAATCGTTAGCATCTCTCACCCGAAACGTATATGTGTCTGGTGATAAACCATTAAAAATATTTGATGTTTGGTAAACAGTTGATGCTGATGCAGGTGAAATAATTTGATATTCTAAAGGTAATAGTCCTCCTGTAACTGTTAAAGTTATATCAGATGTAATAGCTGGACAAGTAAGAGGTGTAGCAGCAAATGATAAATCTGTTGGAGGATTTAAAGGATCAATGGTTACAGGTGCTGTTAAAAATGTACAATTATTAGCATCTCGAATAGTAATATTATACGTTCCATCTGTTAATCCAGAAAAGGTTAAGCCAGGTTGAAAATTAACTCCATCAATACTATATGAGTAAGGTGCAGTACCCCCAGTTACCCCAGAAACTGTAATAACACCATTTGTAATACAAGTGTAAGGTGTTGTAAGTGTTGCTATTCCAGAAATGGCATCAGCTATATTAATAGTAATAGTTTGGGGCGCAGATGTGCAAACATCCGCACCTATTGTGTATTGGACTATGGTTTCATAATTTCCTGCTGATAACCCATTAAAAACAGGCGAATTAGAAAATGTAACGCCATTATCTATACTATACTCTAAAGTATTTCCGTTTGCATTTATTACATTAAAATTGATACTACCAGAATTAACTGCATCGGCACATAAAATATCTGTTTTAGAAATTGTGAAATCTGGCTCTGGAGTAGCATTAACAGTAATAGAAGTATTTGCAGAACAATTATTAGAATCTACTACAAGTACATCATATACACCTGCTGATGGCACGCTAATAATTGGTGTTGTTTGAAAAACCGAACTTCCATTTACAAAATAAAAATACGGAGCTGTACCTCCCACCGGATATACTGTTATTTCTCCATCAGTACATGTTAAAGGAGTTGTTAAAGCTGAAGTAGCTTCTAATAATGGTGGATTAATTATTTCAATATCATCTGTAAAAATACAGCCATCTTCAGTTGAAACATTTATAGTGTATATTCCTGGATTTAAATTATTAAAAGTATAATCGCTATTTGTAATTGGTCCAACACTATTAACGAGTGTAGCGCCATCAAAAATTGCATAAAAATATTGTGGTCTTGCGTCATTTGCTGCAATAATAACACTTCCTTGTCCACCATTACAAAATGGTTGAGTAATTATGGTTGAAACGTTAAAATCTCTTTCTCTAATTTGTACATCAGGAACAGAAAAAACACAAGGGTTTGGAGTAACACCAATTTGTCTTACATAAACATTGTAAATATTTGGTGTAGTAATTGAAAACACATTACTAGGTTGATAGTTTACACCATCAATACTATATTCATAACCAGTTGGCACACTACCTACAATAATTTCACCCGGAGTTGAACAAATTATATCCCTTGAAGTTACTGTGGGTACCAATAGATTTGTATAAACATTAAAATAGAATTGATTAAAACAACCGCCTTCATAATTTAATGTTAATCTATATTGACCTGCAGTGTTAGCAGTAAAATCTGGACCTGTCTGTACTTGATTCCAATTACAAGCTGGGTCTTCATTTGCACAATCTATATTAGTAACTACGGAACAACTAGTCTCATCTAAAACTTCCCATATTATTGAAGTTGTATCTGTTATTCCTGTCTGAATAAATACTGAATCATTTGCTCCACACAAGTAAATATTTGGTAATTCTTTTCCATCATTTGGACAAATAACTACTTCATCCGCAAATGGAATTACAGGGTTAGTTACACCAGCTCCAAATGTAATAACTTCAAATACCTGATCAATAGATTGACAAGGTGCAATAGCTGTATTACGTACATAATATGTACCAGTAGATGACACTGTAATTGACTGGTTTGTGCCTATAACAGGAGTTCCTGAAGGACTTGTAGACCAAGAATAACTATCGTATCCATCTCCAGCTGTTAAAGTTGCTGTTGCTCCACAAAGCACAACCTCTTCCTCAAATACGCAATTAAGGTCTGCTAAAAAATTTGTGGCAGCAGGTGTTATTAAACATCCAGTGTTAGAGCTAAAACTAGGATCATCTGATATAAAAAAAGTAGGATCAGTGGTACCATTATAGGTTACGTAAGCTTGATTACTAATAATATTTGAACAAGCATCAGTTAACAAACTACATGAGGTAACTACTGTAACTTTAAATCGAATCTCCTGAACAGGATCATTTTCTTCAACTACTGAATTATCAACACTAAAAATTAGCTCTCTTGTTGCAGCATTATAACTTTGTACTGTAACACCTGGAGGAAGTAAAGATATGTCAGCAGGATAATTGAAGGTCACATTGATAGGAAGAACATCTCTAATTATAAGATTTGTTGCATCATCATTTCCTGTATTTTGAAACCCTATAACATAATTTAGTTCATCGCCAAGATCAACTAATTGGTTACCAATATCGGTACCTGTGGCATCTTCAACTATTTTTGTAAGAACTATATTTGGTTCTATGATTTCTACCGCAAAAGATGTCAAGAATACGCCATATCCATCTCCATTTGTTGTTAATTTTAAATCGCCCGCAGTTGCATCATTTGGTAATACCGAATTAAGAGGGTTTGGCAGGTTAAAATTATTAATATCTAAACCTAAGGTGTTTAAACTAGCTGGATTTCTATTAAGAACATGTACACCGTCTTTGGTAATGGTTGAATTAAAAAAATTGTTCGCTCCATTTAGTGCATCACTTAAAACTGTGTATGAACCTGATGTACTTGCCTTAAATTGAAATGAATCTCCAGTAATACCAATATCTCCCTCTAAAGCCGAAACACCAATATTTGAATTTACTGGTAATGGAGCTGGTAATGTTTGAAAACCAGATACAGGAATATCAAGTTCGGTTGTATTTTGTACACCTGCATAACCATCAAAAGTTGAAATAAACTTACTTGGCAAAATAGGACTCTCATAAACTACAACTAAAGTCCAACCGGCTGAACATCCACCTCGTCTAATTCCACGAGTAGCTCTTAAATTTGCCACTGTATACTCTCCATCTGCATCTGGTAAACCTTGTAATAAGTTTGTTACGTTCTTATAACAAATTATTGGAGAATCTTTAAATGAATTTTCCACGCCTGGACCATAGTATTCATATCCATCAAAAATAATATCATCCTCTTCACCAACTGGGTCTGTATTATTATCTGCGACTAAATCAATAAAACCACCTGTAGGAAGTTTAAACTTAATTTGATTCCAATCTTCTAACCTAGGTGTACCTTCAAATTGAACTGCCCTATTGTTTGCCACTTCCAGAGGATAAACAGATGCCCAATATAAACCAGCATATAGAATTCTTTTACATGAGTTATTTATAAATAAGTCTGCACTACTTGAACTAAAAATAGATGGATCTCCACCACTTGCTACATTTACATAAACACCATCATTATTATTATTTATGTCTGTACCGTTATACGGTAATGGTAAATCTCTTGCCGTAACTATTCCATTACCAATTAATACAACATCTCCTTTTACTTTTATACTTCCTCCTGGTAACCTTGGAGTAAATGGCACTGGGAGTTGTGCAAATACATTTGTACTGAAAAGTAATGACAGAACTAAAAAAACAATAAATCCAGAATTTACATAAGTAGTTTTTCTCATACTCAATCGCGTTTTACTTTTCTTTTTAAATTGGGGCATTTAAAAAGAAAATATTTTAAGTATTAAAAAATAAGAATAAAACTACACAAAGGTAATTTCACCTATATTTAATGACTTTAAACGTGATAAATATCGTGATTTTATTTGTAAATAAGTTGAGTTCAGAAGAAATTTAAGCTAAACAACGCTTAAATATGCATTTCAACGATTATAATTTTCATATAAGTAATACTAAACCTACATTAAAATATATAAATAGAAAGGTCGTTATTTATTCATTAACAATTTTTACCATAGACATCTTACTATTATATGCAGCGTTTGATTTACTATCAATAGCATTTTTAGCACTATCAATATCATCAAATTTATTGTAGTATATATAATATTTACTTGTGTTTACATCAAAAAAGAAATCTATATCTGATCGTCCGGATTTAACAGCTTTTCTTAAAAATTCGTCTCTTTTTTCTACATCAGTATGAACTGCAATAACTAAATAATATCCACTTTCAGTATTTTGAACATTACTTACAATTTGTATATTACTTTGTTCTTCTCCAAAATCAAAATCTTCTTCTTTTAGAACCTCAGAAGTTACTTCTGTAGACTCTTTTATTTGTTTTAAAGCAGATCTATCTTTTTGATAACGTACTTCTTGATTGTCATAAGCTGCACGTTTTATTCTTCTTTTTCTTTCTACCTCAGTAGCTACTTTAATTGACTCTAATGAGATTATTAAGTTTTCTTTTGCCTTTATTGTTTCTATTTGCTGAGCTTTAAACTCTTTAATTTTATTTAGATAGAATTTATTAACAGGATCTGTTTCGTCTTTAATATTTTTAATTCTTTCACTATATAAATTCTCTAATTTAGATATTTTTTGCTTTTGAGAATCAATTAAACTATCTAATTCTAACTGTAATGTTTCTATTACTGCATTTTGTGAACTAACACTTTTAAATGCTTTTGGTTCACTGTAAATGCCTTTTTCACTTAAATCATTTTCTTCTTTTAAATCATCAAGATCTTGCTGTTTAATAGCAACTTTGTCATTTAATGAAATTAGTAACTTCTCTTGCTTAATTCTAGAGTTTTCACCTAGTTTAGTTAAGCTTTCCATCTCTAGAGCTTCACGATCTTTGGCTTGTTTAATAATCATAACAGCATCTAATTCTTGCTGCTTAATTCTTTCTGCTTCCTCAGCTTCAGCTTTAGCCTTAGCTTGTTGTTCTTCAATTAGTTTTGCTTGAGCTTCTGCCTTCTCTCTTAATCTATTCTCTTCTGTTAATTTTAGCTTAGCCTCTTCTTCAGCTTTGGCTTTAGCTTCTTGCTCTTCTCTCAGTCTTGCTTGAGTTTCAGCATTCTCTCTTAATCTATTCTCTTCTGCTAATTTTAACTTAGCCTCTTCCTCAGCTTTAACCTTAGCTTGTTGTTCTTCTATTAGTTTTGCTCGAGCTTCAGCTTCTTGTTTTAACCTATTCTCTTCCGCTAATTTTAATTTAGCGTCTTTGTCAGCTTTTGCCTCAGCTTTTTGCTCTTCTAATAATTTTTCTTTGGCTTCAGCTTCCGCTTTAAGCTTATTTTCTTGGTCTAGTTCTAATTTATTGCCTTCTTCAGTATTTTCTATAACTACTTCATTAACAATAGCATCAGTATCTTTTTTTCTATTATCTCTTGCTTTATTGCTGGTTTTACGTTTTACGGCTGATGGTCTTGATTTTTTTGTTGAGATTAGTAAGGCAGTCTCATCATCGTCTCCATTATAATTATATCTATATTTATTATTAAACCTATATGCCAGTGTTATCTCATGAGAATTTCCGAATGCTGAAAAATCACCAATAGATTTTTCATAATTATATTCTAAAGCAATTTGATTTGTAATATTAAGTCCTATTCCACCAGAAATACCATAAAGTGTATTATAACCTACTTGTGCCCAAATTCCTTTTGGTACTGTAAGCATCATAATTCCTGAAAGTACTGTTTCCTCTCTTTTAAACTCAGACATAAATAATGTTGTAAACTTACTTTCATCTAAAAACCCGCGACTATTTAAATAGCCCGTATACATTATATGTCCTTGAATACTTTGCTCAGGATTCTCCTCAATAATTTTAGAAGTTGTTAAATTATATGCTGCTAAATTGTTAATTGATAAACCGAAATCGAAAAAAGTAGTTCCGTAATTTATACCGGGGTTTACTGTAAGTAATGAGTTTGAAGGTATATTATTCAGAGAAGAATCGGGAAAATTAGTAATTACATCGCTTTCATTTATTCCACTATTATAAAAGCCTACATTCATACCAAATGTTAAATTACTATCTCTATTTAAACTAACATTGTATGCAAAATTGGCAATACCACCAAAAGTAGTTAAAACACCATAATTTTGTTGAAAGAAACCTAAACCTACTCCAATATTCTCTCTAAATCTTCCAGAGTAACTAAATAAATATGTTTGTGGTGCATTATCAAACTGAACCCATTGCCGTTTATTTGTAAAACTTAAATACTTATTTTGCTCTCTTACAAAACTAAACGTTGGGTTCAAGGCGTATCTATTAAATTTTAGTGAGTTTCTAACAGGTAAGTCAAAAGCAACCACACCATCTTCTTGAGAATAGAGCCATGGTGTAAAACATAAAAGAAAGATGATATGTAGTACATATAATTTCATTTTACTTTATTACTGTTATTGAGCCTTTTTTGGTTTGATTATTTTCTGTTGTTATGATGTAATAATATACAGGGTTAACAGCATTAAAATCGATACTATTCTCTGGCCAATTATTAAGGTAGTCGTTCGTTTGTAAAACAATTTCTCCTTGCGAGCTTAAAATTGTTATTTCTGTATTTGTACCGCTTACATATTCTTGCGGTATAATCCATGTATCGTTTATTCCATCTGCATTCGGACTAATTAAATTAGGAATATTATCTACCGACGGAAAAGCTTCTGTAACAACAAAAGTATATTCTACTGAAGATTGACAACCAGATGTTTGAGTTATAACAACTTTGTAGCTACCTCTTTGTGTAGCTTCATAAGAATTTGTTATTGCTCCGGAAATTATTTCTTCATTTAAATACCATTTAAATTCTGGGTTAAAAGCGTCAGTTGTAACTGTAGCCACTAAAGTTTCGCCATCATTAATCATATTTCTTTCCGGCACATCAATACTACTTGTAAAACCAGAATTTTCAAGATTTATTGAGGTGTTAACATTACAATCACCCAAATCTATATTAACAGAATAAACACCTGCCTCATTAGTTGTATACATTTGTTCTGTTGCTCCAGAAATTCGTTCACCATCCTTAAACCATTGGTAACTTTCACCATTTATGGCACTTAAAGTGGTATTTCCTTGACTAGAACAATATGGGTTTCCTAAGCTAGAGCTTATCTCTGATGATGCTCCAGAACTTGCCTCACTAATGGTTACACGGTTTGAAAATGAATTTGAAGTACAACTACCGTAGTTGGTTTCAACAAAATATGTTCCAGGTTCATTAACAGATAAAGTTTCACCTTGAGACACAAAAACTGATGTAGTTTGGCTCGTTTCTTTATACCAATTAAAAGTAAGTGATGGATATTGAAGAGGCGAATCGTTCATAGCTCCACCTGGATTATCTATTGACAATAAATAACTACTACCCGAGCAATATGCTCCTGTTGAAATTAAATTATTAATTGAAAATGGCGTGTCTTGTATTTTGTAATACGCTGCAAAAGGAACAGATCTAGAACTTGAAGATACTGGTGCTGTACTTTTTATTTTTATTCTATATGATTCACCGGCAATTGATGTTGGCACCGAAAATGTTAAAGTAGCTGGTGAAGTTGTAATACTGCCTTGGGGCGAAGTATAAATATCAGTAGCGTTATTGAAATCTCCCGAGCTATCTGAAAGTTCTATTATAAATTGGTTTGTTGATGCTAATGCTGAATCTGGTGAGAAAGAAAATGTTACATTATAAGTATTAAAAGACGGACTTGCACAAGCTTGAGTAAAACCTAGACTAGGAGTACTAATAACAATTTGTGCATTAGAAGTATAAACTATAGATAGAAAAAGGATGATGTAAAAAACAGTAAAGTTCCTCATAGGTATTAGTTGCTTTTCTAATAAAACCTCTAGAAACAATTGCAGCTCTAGACTCAAAAAGAGTTAGAACTAAAAAGAAATTTCCAAACTGATATCCATATAAATATTAAATACAAAGATCTGGGGTCTTATTATTATAATTTATTATTCTATTTTTAATTATTATCTATAATGTTCTCTGACGCATATTGCGTTTTAGAAGCTTTAATTTTATTTATTCTTAATCTAAAATCTGGTCTTTTACTGTTATTCAAATCAATAAATGTTTCTGAATTACTACTTTTTGAATACACATTAAAAAAAGCACTATTACCATACCAATTTTCTAAATCTTCATTATTAGAATTGTATTCTACAAAAATGTTTCCTTTACAATTATTAAAGTACATGTCTGTAAACTTAATTTTCTCCAAGTTTTCTTGATTAACTATAATCTTCTCTTCAAACAACACTGCAGGATTAAAACCAGAAATAACACTTTTATTCATATCAAGTGATGCGTTTTCAGACACATATACAGCTTCCTTTACGAGACCTTTTTCAATATCAGAATTTAAATCATCACTATCATTTACTAACGTTAAGTTTTTAGCAATCAATCTTGTACTCTTTTTAGAAAAATCTACTTCCTCTTTTTTATTATAAGACATTACTTGTAAACATCTTGCACCATCACTACTAGACACGTAAGGTGATCTTACAGCCAAAGAATTACTTAAAACACTCTGGGTTCCATAATTAAATTTAAAATCATTGCCATTAGATTTATAGGATACAGCTTTGTTTAAATTAACTTCACCTCCCCATACCTTAAAAGAATTACCAGCACAATGACTAACCATAATATTTTCTAATATAGTTTCGTTTCCTACACTTGCTAGTAACAAACCATTAAAATATCCTACATTTTTTAATCTTTTACCTGAATACTCTATTCTAACATATCTTAGAATACCAGAATTACTATTTGGGTTTTGTCCGCCAAAATTTGTACTAGGGTAAGAAGATGAGTCTAAATTTGAATGATAACTTGCCACAGATCCATTACCAAATTTATTAGTTGGAGCATCACCAAGTATAATTAATCCACCCCAATCTCCAGGTCTTTTAACAACTCTGTTTGAAGTAAAAATAATAGGGTCTGTTTCTTGTCCGTCTGCAATAATCTTTGCTCCTCTTGCAATAGTTAAAGATGCCTTTGAAGCATAATCGCCCATTATAACGGTACCAGGTTCTATGGTAAGAGTAACACTATCTTTTACAAAAACACTACCTAAAAGTAAATAGGTATTACGCTTTGTTAATCTAGTGTCTTTAGTAATATTGCCTGTTAGAATTTGAGTGGGCTCACCATAATCCTCTTGATTTGGGCTAAATTCTGTCCAGTTATAAAGCCAATTATCTGTGCCTATTATTCCTTTTTCCTGTTGAGCAAAAATATTCCCAATAATAAACAGAAATATTAATAGCGATGTGGTAAAGTTTTTCATGTCTAAATATTTATAGTTTTGGACTAATCTTATTTATTTATCTACTTAAGTCAAAAATAGTATAATTATCCATGAAATACCATTTATTTCGTTAAAATGCAATATTTTGAATATTTTACATAGAAAATAATCGATGAAATACATTATTTAACGATTAATAGTGGTTTGAATAAGCTTAAAATATAACTTAAAAGTGTAGATTTAAAATTAATAACTGATTCTTAATCAAAGAATCAGTTATAAAATTTCATCAAAAACTGTATGAAAATACAATTTTCATTAAAAGATTATTGAAGGTTTTTTACTAGTGAAATTCACTATACTCATGTAACGACTTCATAGTTTCTTCATAAAACAATATGGCAGAAATTAGATTAGTAGTATCAGAATAGGGCAAAATTCTTTCATGAAATTCGAGAGTAGATTCTAAAAAAGTATCTGTAGCTTCAAACTGATTATCTAAAATTTTTCTATTGTCATTGTCATTAGGAATACCTAAAGTAGACATTGTAATTCCTGGTTTAGTAGCAAATGCTATGTATGGTAATAACTTAACAAGACTTGATATACGTTCAGTATATAATCCCAATAACTCACCCTTTGGCATACGTTCCAACTCTCCCTTACTATGGTATTTTTTTATTGAAACTCCTTCTGGTATAATACTTTTAGGTGCCTTATTTTTTTGTGCAAAGCTAATACTTGTGAATAGAAGTAGGCTAAAACTGAACAAAATAATCTTGATTTTCATGTTTACGATTTAAGGGTTTAAAAAGCAAATTTATGTAATTAAACGTAAAAAACAAGCGTTTTGTCGATTATTTTAAGGATTTTTTTATTTTACTAAAGAAGATATTGAGCTAAAAATGATGTTAAACTCCTTTAATAAAGGAGGATAATGGTCTTTAATATTATGTATAAAAAAAGAGCTGTAATAGATTATTGCAACTCTTTTTAAATATTTATAAATACAAATTACTTTCTAACAGACTTCACAATTGCTAAGGCAGCTTTAACATCCTGCTCTAGTTTCGCATAATCTTCATTAGCAATAATATCCTTAGATATTAATTTCGATCCCATACCTACACAAGTTACACCGGCATCAAACCAACCTTTAAGATTTTCCTCAGTTGGCGAAACTCCACCTGTTGGCATAACGCTTGTCCATGGTTGCGGACCTTTAATTCCTTTTACAAACTGTGGCCCATAAATATCGCCAGGGAATAATTTCACAATTTCGCAACCTAATTCTTCTGCTCTAGCAATTTCTGTTAAAGTACCACAACCAGGAGACCATAATACCTTTTTACGATTACATGCTATGGCTATATCTTCTCTTAAAACTGGAGTTACTATAAAATTTGCACCCAAAGCCATATAAAGTGAAGCCGCTGCACCATCTGTTACAGAACCTACACCCATTATCATTCCTGGTAATTCAGCAATTGCGTATTTAGTTAATTCTCCAAAGACTTCGTGAGCAAAATCTCCACGAGCAGTAAATTCCATTAAGCGAGCACCACCATCATAACATGCTTTTAGTACTTTTTTACTTAATTCTATATCATTATTAAAGAATAAAGGAATCATTCCTGTTTCTTTCATAGCTTGCGCTACTTCTAATCTTGTAAACTGTGCCATTTTTATAAATTTTATCTAGCTACACGACCAGAAGCGTCGCCACCCATTAATTTTTCTACTTCAGAAACTGTTACCAAATTAGCATCTCCTTTAATAGTGTGTTTTAAACATGATGCAGCAACTGCAAAGTCTAATGCATTTTGGTCGTCTTCTGGATATTTTAATAATCCGTAAATTAATCCACCCATAAATGAATCTCCTCCACCTACTCTATCAACAATATCAGTAATTTGATACTGGCGTGTTTCATACATTTTCTTTCCGTCATATAAAACACCTGCCCATGTGTTATGAGAAGCAGAAATAGAACCACGCAATGTGGTTATCACTTTTTTAGCTCTTGGAAATTTTTCCATCATTTGCTGACAAACTGATAAGAATGCTTCTGCTTTTACATCATGTCCTTGAGTTTGAACTGAAATCCCTTCTGGCTTAATACCAAAGTGCATTTCTGCATCTTCTTCGTTTCCTAAAACAATATCACAGTATGACGTTATTTCAGTCATTACCTTTTCTCTGTGAGTATCGCTACAATACTTCCAAAGTTTTGCACGATAATTTAAATCAGTAGAAATTGTAATACCTTTTGCGCTAGCTGCTTTTACAGCTTCCAAACATACATCTGCAGCACCTTGAGAAATTGCTGGTGTAATACCAGTCCAGTGAAACCAATCTACACCTTCAAAAACAGCATCCCAATCAATCATTCCTGATTCAATTTCTGCGATTGCAGAATGTGCTCTATCATAAACTACTTTAGAACCTCTAGATACAGCTCCTGTTTCTAAAAAGTATATCCCTAAACGGTCTCCTCCCCAAACAATCTTATCTACACCTACACCTCTTTTACGCATTTCCATCATAGCACATTCACCAATATCATTTTTTGGTAAACGCGTTACAAAATCTACATCAACACCATAATTTGCTAATGATACAGCCACGTTAGATTCTCCACCTCCATAGATTGCATCAAAATTATTAGCTTGTGAAAATCTTAAAAAACCTTGTGGAGCCAATCTTAACATGATTTCTCCAAATGTTACTACTTTACTCATTCTAATTAGTATTATTTTAAATTATTTAGCTATTGCTTAATCGTTTAACCATATACTTAAAAATAAATCAAAACCTTATATTTAATAATGATTTTGATTCAAAAAAATAATAAACTACATTTGCTTAAACGATTAAGCGTACGCAAATATATAAAAAAAATAAATATCAAAAAGAAAACGACCATAAAAGATATTGCTAATGTGTTAAACATTTCAGCTGCTGCAGTTTCTAAAGCACTCAATGACGATTCTAGAATAAGTAAAAAAACAAAAAAAGCCGTAAGGCAAGTTGCTAAAAACTTAAATTATCAGCCAAATCATCTTGCTAGTGCTTTAAGAAAAGGCAAAAGTAAATTAGTTGGCGTAATTGTACCAAGAACTAATAGTAACTTCTTCTCTTCTGTAATTCAAAACATTGAAGAAGTTTTAAATAAAGAAGGTTATAATATTATTATTACCCAATCTAACGAATCTTATAAAAAAGAATGCGCAAATATTGATACACTTTTATTTACTCAAGTTGATGGTATTATAGCTTCTATGGCAAATGAAACAGTTGATTTAGAATATTACGAAAAAATAAAAGCTAAAGGAATTCCTCTTATTCTTTTTGATCGTGGAGAGAACGACTTAAATGTAGACTATATAGGTATTAATGATTACGATAGCAGCCATATTATTGTTGAACACCTTGTGAAACAAGGCTGTAAAAGAATTGCTCATATTGGTGGTTATAAACGCACACGTATTTTTAATAATAGAATTAGAGGATATATTGATGCACTTAGCAAGCATAAATTACCTCTTGATAATGAACTACTCATTGAAAGTAGTCTTACCATAGAAGATGGAAAAAAACAAATGTTACAATTACTGAAGCTTGAAAATAGGCCTGATGCAGTATATATTGCTAGTGATTATGCAGCTTTAGGAGCATTACAATTACTAAACGAACAAAAAATTAGAGTACCACAAGACATAGCTCTAGTAGGTTTTGGTGATGAACCGTTTACAAGTATGACTACTCCATCAATTTCTAGTATTAACCAACATAGCGCTAAAATTGGCAAACAAGCGGCTTTAACTTTTTTATCCTACACTACAAAAAAGACTATAGAGCAAACTTTGAATAAAATAATTTTAGATGCCGAATTAGTGATAAGAGATTCTTCAAATATTAGAAATAACTATAAGCACATAAATTCAATACAGAATCAGAAATAAAAAATCCTCGAGACTAAAGCTATAGACCCGAGGAATTCTATTCAAAAACTAAAATATAAACTTATTGTTTTATTAATTTTTTGCTAAAAGTTTCACCTCTGTCATCACGAATTTTAACAATATATAAGCCACTAGATAGGTTGCTCATATCATACTCGTGTGTATCAATTTTAGAAATATTGTTTACCTTACTACCTAGTATATCATAAAGTGAAACATCTGTGATATTGATATTATGTTTTGTTTCAATTCTGAAATTAGTTAAAGAAACATTTTGGTAAATAGAAATATTATTCTCTAACGTAAAATCATCAGTACTTAGTAGAGGATTAGAATCTAATATCTGTAATTCATCTACAAATAGCGACCCTCCAGCATTATCTAAAGGACCAGCAGCAGCGTTAGAAAAACCTTTAATATCTGCATGGAAAATTAATGTAAAAAGAGTCCCTAAACTAAAAGTGCCAGAATCTCTAGGAAACTCTACTGGTATTATAATTTGCTCCCAAGCATCAGCACCAGAATGAGCATTAATAGCGCTTATTACCCCTGGATTGCTTCCATTATCATCATCAGCAGTGGCATTAAAACGACATGCCATATCAGTTGTTGTTCTATAAACCAATACACTTAGAAATTTTGTTTCCGTACCTGATATTGCTAAATCTGGATTTACATTAATTCTCACGAGTGAAAACCAATTTGTTCCAGTGTTTCCGATCTGAAGACAGTTATCTGTTGTATTAAGACCTGATATACTAGGATTAGCAACAACGGTCGCTGCGGCACCAAAAAGAGGTTCTACTCCTGTAACTACAGTCGCTTCAAAATCGTTAACCATGGTTTGTCCAAAGCTAGACAGCACGCAGAGCGATAATAATAAATTTAAAAAAGTAATTTTTTTCATAATATCTATAAATTTAGTTTGTTAATTATCTTTTAAATTTAGAAAAACTTCATGATGTTTAAATGGATGATAATTAGCAAAACCTAGACGATATTACTGTTTTTATTAGAAAACAAAATTTCAACCAATATTTATAACACACTATTATACAGAACAATGAAAAATTAATACGATAAACTATTAAGTATAAACATGTAAAAAGCTATTTAATAAATTAAATAGCTTTTATTAATAAGGTTTTTTACCTTTATGTTCGTACTTTATATTAATCAATCCATACGCCAAACTCTAATATAATCAACTTTGGCTTCAGTATATTCACCAATTTTTCGAGAAGTAAAATTGGTGTTAGCAGCACCTCCAAAACTTGCACCTGTTGATAACCATAAAAACTCTTCTACTTTTGGTACCCAGATACCTTGATATCTTGTTTTGAACTCACCATCGTAATACACCTCCAGCATATCCTCATTCCACAATAAACCATAGGTATGGTATCCTGAATGAATCCCTGGGGTTTCATAACGTCTAGTATTAGCTTTGTGGTCAGCACCATAACCATCTATATGAACTACACTTTTAGTAAAATCTCCTATCCAAGCTGATTCAAATACATCAATTTCTGCTCCATCATTACCAGTGCCATCTACATTACCCATATTATCACCCTGCAACCATAGTGCAGTATGTGTACCAAATAGTGTTTCTGCAATATCTATCTTAGCTTCAATATAGCCGTATTTAAATTCAAATAAGTTGTTAGTAAAAATACCTCCGCAATGTAATACATCATTTGCAACTTTTTCACTCTTCAACATTACATTCCCATCTTTATAAGTAACATTTTCTGGTTTCCAAAACCATTGATTAATTCCTACTCCGGGTCTAGCAGCTCTACTTCTTGTAGAATTATTTTTTGTCCATTTTGTAGGTTCAAATTTATCAAAGTTATCTTCAAACATTAGTATCCAATCACTAGTATTTATAGAGTTTAAAAGTGGTTTTACTACAGTTGTTGGATTATCATCTCCATCATCAAACATCTCATCATCTGGAGAAGTCTTTCCGTCTTCTGAACAAGAACTTAAAACCAAAAGTAAAATGCATAAAAGGCTTACACCGCTGTTATAAAAATTATTTATTTTTTTCATAGTTATTAAATTTAGTTGGTTAATATTTTAATTATTAAAATACCAAGTAGGTCCTGTAACTGAAGCACCTTTATCATCTTTTACTACTACTTTCCAATAATAAGTAGCATTAGTAGTATCTAAATTAGCATTAATATTATTTACGTCTGTATTTTCTGCTATAACAGTAAGTGCATCTTTATCTTTACCAAAATAAACATCAAATGTTAAAGGATCATCATCAACATCGGAGGCTGTCCATTCAATATTTACAGATGTTGCTCCAGAATCTAAAAACTGTCCTAAAAACGGTGATACAAGTGCTGGAGAAAACGGCAAATGGTTACTATTTGGTACTTCTTCTGTATAGAATTGTGCTGTTGGAGAATAATCGCTTTCTACACTTTTTGTACTTCTTGATTTTACTCTCCAATAGTAAGCAAAACCTTTTTCCAAAGTAATAATCTTTGTTAATGATGTTAGCACCTCATCAACAACTTTGTTGTTAAACTGATTATCCTTAGCAATCTCCAAAATATATATTACTGAACTACCATCTTCGTTTGTAGATGCTTGCCATTCAAAATTCAAAACATTTGTTGTGCACAATTGGTTTTGCGCTGGAAAAATTAATACTGGTGAGGTTGGCTTACTTTCTGCAACTTCCCCTCCATCTGAATCACCTCCTGATGAGCATGAAGTTAATATTAGGGTTAAAAATGAAACTATATAGATATAATTTTTCATGACTTTCTTTTTTTATTTTTTTACTATTCTAAGTGTCTTTGGTGTGTCAGTGCCCACTCTTACAAAATATATACCTGAAGGGTAATTTTGCATATTCATAATCACACGTCCTCCAATTACAGAATATGTTTTTTTTGCAATTAATCCAGAGGAAATAGAATATAACTCAATATCTATATTAGATTTTGTGGTTTCTGGAATACTCAATTCAAATTCACTTATAACTGGATTTGGGTAGGCTTTTAAAACATTTGACTCTCCCATAACTTGAGTTAACTTACCTTCACATGTAGCCTTAGCTTGAATATTGATAATATCGCCTTCGTTGGCAGCAATAGTAAAAGATGTTGCAAAAGTTTCTAAAATCTGTTTATTATTCACAAACACTTTATAAGGAGCTGTACCTGATTTAATACTAACCGTAGCCTTACCAGATTTAGTTGATTCTATCTTACCAGTTAAAAGATCAGAAGCGTTTACTTCAAGTTTAACGCAATATTGAAAATTTGTGTCTTTTATACCAATGCATATATCGTAAGATCCTGGATCTAAGTTGGGTATATTTAGAACATCGTCAAAACTATAATCATTGCCTGCTATTGTAACTTCGTAATTATGTCTAAATTTTGTGCTTATAGATATTTGTCCATTTTTACCTTGGCATGTTTCATCTATAGTTTCAATAGTAAAATTATCTGCTGCTACAAAAACTTCTGAAAAGTCTTGATCTAATATAAAATCTATAACACCGCTACCGTATGTAGCAAAACGCACTGCATTTTCAGATTCAATAAATTGCACATCAGTGTAACCAATAGCACTTGGCACATCTAAACCATCCATTTTAAACCATTTGTCTTGTTGTACAGAATACACCCAGGCACCATCAAATTCGCATGACGCAAAAACAAACTGACCATTTGGAGAAGCATCCAGCTCAGTGATACGATCTACAGTTAACCCATTATTATGGGTAGTAAATGTTTGTCCACCATCAACTGATATTAAAAAGCTATTACCTTTACCAGCATAATATACCGTAGCTTCGTCGATAGGGCTTGTTGCAATAACCTGTCTTCGCTTTCTATGTGAATCATCTTGTTGTGGCCAAGAACCACCACCAGAAATATTTGAAGCAGTGAAAGAACTACCACCATCTGTAGAATACATTAATTGACCAGATTTTAATCCTACGTACCATCTACTTTTATTTAAATTAGAATAGCCAAAACTAGAAATAGGACCACTAAACTCAAATGGATGAATTTCCCTAACAACAGCAGATCCATTGTATATTATTTTTTGCAACGCATTTCCCCAAGGGATATAGACCGCATCTTCACTATCAACAGGAGAGGGTATCATACTCGTGGCCGCCCAATTGCCGTAAAAATCCGTTCTGGTAACTGTTCTAAAATTACCACCATTGGTAACATCGCTTCTTCCAATAGTTCCAAAATAGTACCAATACCAAGCGGATTCTCCTCCATTAGCAACTGTTACTCTTAAAACATCAGTATTCGCTTCTCTCGCGGCAGGTATAGGAATTGACTTATCATAGTCATTATCACCAGAAAAACTCTGAGAACCCCTATCTTGATTTCCTGTATAAACTATATTATATTTTTCGCTTGTTTCTGCATCATAACACATGGTGGTTGGATTGCCTCTACTAACGCTTACCCAAGAATTCCAATCTTCTGGCGTTGTAGAATAGTACGTCCCAAAATCATATCCTGATATAGTGATGAATCCACCATCTTCTTTATCGAATGTTTTATAGTGTTGTAAATCCCAAACATAAATATCATTATTACTTAACACGTGCTGGTTTCTTGTCCAGTTAACACCAAAATCTGTAGATATCCATAACTCTACAAAACCTTTAAAAACAATATTTGGTTGAGTAGGGTGAACTTCTGAAATGTTTCTACCAGTATCGCTTGAAGTGACACTTTGCGTCCAAGTAGCCCCTTCATCACCAGAATAAAAAATTGTAGTATTACCATAACTAATATAAAAATGTGTAATCCCAGATACCGTTGTTCCCTGAACAGAGTCAAGTGCTCCAACAGTAGTAGTAGGCTCATGAATTAAAGAGAAATCAGCATCGTTTTCTCCCATTTTATACACAAATAACTTAGAATCGCTAGTACGCCTTGCAAGTAGGTATACATCTCTACTACCATGAGGTTTCAAAATTTCAACATCAAACGTATCGCTTTTAAAATTTAAAGCTGATGTTGTGTAGTTTAAGCCATAATCTGTAGATATGTAAACATAATCATACCATGCGTTACTATCTGCAGAATTTCTTTTTGCACCATGCGCAACTATACGCTTACTGGCATCTTTTTTTGTTACTAATGTTGTATAATTTGCACTACCTTCAAAAAAAGCACCGTTAGCATCCATCCAAGTTCTTCCTTCATCATCAGAGAACTCCATACCACCAGTAGTTTTTTGATTCAATAATCTAAACGAACCATCAGGCAGATTTACACCATTAAACTTATCGCCTTCAAAACTTTTGCTATGATTTCTAAGTGACCATTTTACTGAAGCATTTTCATCAATTTTGTATATGTGACCTGCGAAGGACACTATATACATTTCCTCATTTACAGGATCATACAAAGAGCCATCTGTTCTAAAACCGCCTTCGCTGTAGCCAGGGTTTGTAGTAGAGGTCATGTGTAGATACTTCTGATCCCAAGTTCCTGAAAGCGTTTGATTTGCATAAAAATACTTATCAGGTGGTGGCATTGACATATTTTGCTTTGCCGATTTAAAATAATTTAAAAAATCTTGTTTTGTGCTAAACTTAAAACCTCCTTTTTCAGCTTCGGTTAACCAAGAATTATAATCATTTAAATCATCACCTTTTAGCGTAGAATAATCAAACGCTTTAGGCAGAGCTTCTGCATCCATAGCCATCTCGTATGCTATTTCCTCTGGAGTTTCTTCCTCATAATGCTCATTATCTGTACCATAATCGTATTCTAGAGAGTCAGCATTTTTTTTTAAAAACCCTTTTCCAAAAAACAGAAATAATGTAGTGATGAGACCGATGCAAAACAGTCCCAATAAATAGTTCTTTTTCATAATAATGCCTTTTTTAGTGCAGTTGTGTAAAATTAGAAGAAACATAAAGGAAAAACATGAAGCAAATTACTTTAAACATGTACAATAACACTTAATTTATTTATTGCAAACTATATTTAAAATATACTACTAATGCTATGTTATATACAAAAAGATATATTACAAAAGCATATTTTCTGTGTAAAATCAATGTTTGACAAAAAAACACATGTGAATAAATGATATTCTTATAATTTTTAAATCATTGTTTTAAGAAATACATACACAAAAACACTGTATTTTTGTTTTATAAAATAGATTTATATTTAAACAATAAACATGTAATTATTTGTTAATTGGTTTTACAAAAAACTAGTAGTGTTTTAAGAGTTTTAATATGGATTAAAATCAAAGAGATTTTACGTCGTTATCTATTAGAAGTTATTTCTATTTTTAAAGGTAGCACTCCAAATATCTTTGTATTCTGGTTCTTTATTTTGCATAAGCTGTTTATGAATATGGTAGGTAACATCCATCCAAGGCTTGCTTTCATCCCATAATGGTGCTATGAGTTGTGTTTCCCAACGATTGTATTTAGATTGAAGCATTTTTAATGCTTCTCTATTTGTTTCTAAAAGATCATTGCTTTCGCCTAAATCTGAATCTAAATCATATAATACTGTCCCATAACCATCAAGTTTAATGAGTTTTAAATCGCCTTTCCTAACAGCAGATTCTTCTAATTTTCTCCAAAACAAACTCTCATGTGGGTTGCCTCGCTTTTCGCCTTTTAAATATGGTAAAAGGTTTTCACCATCTAATTCTAAAGTTTCTGGTTTTTCAATTTTAGAAGCGCTTAAAGACGTTGCAAAAATATCCAAGGAAGATGTTAAGCCATCAAAAGTTTTGTCGCCTTCAATCATTTTTGGACAACTCACCACAAACGGTACGCGATGTCCACCTTCAAACTTATTACCTTTCCAGCCTTTTAATGGTCCTGTTGAGGATTGATTGTTATGAGCACCGCCATTATCGCTTAAAAAGTAGATTAAAGTATTATCTCTTTTTCCTGAGGTTTCGAGTTTTTTTATGAGTTTACCAATGTTTTCGTCTAAACTCCATGTCATGGCTGCCAATTCTTTTCTCGGATGGTTACTAAACTTTTCTAAATCTTCATGTTTGGCATGCATTGGCGTATGCACCGCGTTATAAGACAAATACATAAAAAATGGTTTATCTTTTGAAGCCTCTACATATTTTACAGATTGATCGCCTAAAACGTCTGTCATGTAACCTTCAAAAATCACACGTTCTCCATTGCGCTGTAACATTTTTTCTTTTGATGGATTTTCTAATGGAAAGTAAGAACGGCTCCCCGCCAGAAACCCATAAAACTCATCAAACCCACGTTGGTTTGGATGGTCTGACGCTTCCTCGCCTAAATGCCATTTTCCTAAAGCATACGTAATGTAACCGTTACTTTTAAATACATCGGCTATTGTAACCACATCATCACTCAAACCTATTCCACCAGTGCCGTTAGCTTCGAAACCAAAACGCTGTTGATACTTCCCTGTTATTAATCCTGCTCTTGATGGTGCACAAACTGTAGCACTTACATGCGCATCTGTAAATATTACACCACTTTTGGCTAAAGCATCAATGTGTGGCGTTTGTATATCTTTACTACCCATAAAACCAAAATCTACATAACCTGCATCGTCAATTAAAATGACAATAATATTTGGCTGTTCTGCTTTCTGATTTTGGAGATGTTCATTTTCAGTTTTTGATTTACATCCAAAAGCAATAAATATTAATAGTGCAACTACGGCAAAACAATTTTTCATCTACACTGATTTTTTTGAACGTTCAATTTACCGCAGAGGCAAAATGCTATAAGAATACGATTGTGGTTTTGCTTTAATTTGATATTGTTCCAGAGGTCGTGTCCACCAACTTGTATCGCCTCCAACTCCCATTTGTTCATTATCTATATTGATATTAGTAAAATCTCGTTCTACAATATCTATAGTATGTCTTTGTTGTTTGGTTTTACCCGCATCAAAATCTGAATTGTATTGATGGTGTGCACTAAAACTTAAAAATTTAGGACCTATTATTTTAATGCCTTGTCCTTTAGCATTGGTAAAGGTTACCCAGCGCACATCTGCTCTGTAGCCGTTTTCTTGAGGTCTTATGTATGGATAATACAAGTCTGAAACTGAAGCTTTATACTTACCAACAAACTGTGATGTTTTTCTATCTTGATAGTTTTCTAAAGGGCCTCTACCGTACCAATTAACACTATCAAAGGCTTTATTGACTATAAAATTTGTTCCAAAGCGTGGGATAATAGGTAAATCGGTTTTAACATCGGCTAACGTATTTGTAATTGTAAGTTGTCCAGAAGCGTCAATTTTATAATTCATCTTAACTTTTGCAATATCGTTAGGTAATTTATAAACTAACTCAAGATTGACGGAACAGCTTTCGAAATTAACAATTTGCGTTTTTGAATCTATATCTAAAACCCGTTTGTTATCTTTTACTTGCATAGAAACTAACGTCTGCTTTTCGGTAGCTTCTTTCCAAACATCCAAATGCTTTGGCATGTTAAATCCGTAATCGTTATCTGTAGTTGCTCTCCAAAAATTAGGAGTTACACCTTGTAGCATGATGTTGCCTTCTCCATAATCTAAAGTTGATAGTTTTCCAGATGTTCTATCAAAACTCACTGTAGCGGTTTTAGATTTGAAAGTGATTTGATATTCTTTGAAAGACAATAGAAGCTTATCACTAACATTTTCCATGAATTTAGGCAGGTAAGTACCCGTTATAAATTGTGCTTTAGCTATTGGAAAACCTTTTGATAATAAAGGTAATTCCACATGGGTTGAAGCTAAAAAGTTGAGCGTATATTCTTTTTTACTTAAATCTAAAACAGGTAAATTAAACCTTATAACTTTAGATGATTGCGGTGCTACATCTATGACACCGATTGTACCAGATTCAATTTGCTCACCCTCTTCAAATAATTCCCAATTGATGTTGAAGTTATTGAGATTGGTGAAAAAATACTCATTAGTTACTTTTACCTGACCTGTTTTAAAATTCACATCTGAAAACTGAATGTTTTGATATACTTTTTTAAGTTCTTCTAATCCTGGATGTGGTGTACGGTCTGGGTTTACAATACCATTTAAACAAAAATTAGCATCGTGTTGTAAATGTGCTGCCCCAAAATCTCCGCCATAGCCCCAATATTTTTGTCCGTCTTCAGTTTCAGCCTCAAGCCCCTGATCTACCCAATCCCAAATAAAACCACCTTGAAGTACGTCGTATTTTCGAATAACATCCCAATAATCTTTAAAATTCCCTAAACTATTTCCCATAGCGTGTGAGTACTCGCATAAAATTAATGGGCGTTTCGGATTGTTTTCAGCATATTTTATGAGCTGTGGAATACGATCGTACATTGGTGCTTGAATATCTGTATTCTCATATTTCGTTGCGCCTTCGTACTGTGTTGGTCGCGTTGAGTCGTTTGCCTTTAACCATTTATAGGTTGCAAAAAAGTTATCGCCATTTCCTGCTTCATTACCTAAAGACCACGTTACAATTGAAGGGTGATTTTTATCACGTTCAAACATTCTAACAGTTCTATCTAAATGTGCCGCTTTCCAATCCAGTCGATATGCAGGATGCACTTTTTTAAGTTCTGGCTTTTTATCTAAACCTTGGTTGGTTGTTCCCATCCCGTGCGTTTCAATATTTGCTTCATCTATGACATAAAATCCGTATTTATCACAAAGTGCATAGAAAAATGGATTTTTTGGGTAATGGCTGCAGCGAATAGCATTTACATTATTCTGCTTCATTAACCTTAAGTCTTTAACGGTTAATTCTTCGTTTATTACATGCCCTGTGGTTTCATCATGGTCATGAAGATTTACGCCTTTTATCAAAACAGGCTTGCCATTTACTAAGAACTGATTGTTTTCAATTTTTATATTTCTAAACCCAACGTTTACAGATGTAACCTGCGTTACTTTATCTTCTGAATTACTTAGCGTTAAAATAGCGGTGTATAAATTTGGAGTTTCCGCAGTCCATGACTTTACATTATGAATTATATCTTCAAACTTAATACTCGTCGTATTTGGTGCAATTTCTACTGATTTAGCATCACTAAAAACTATGTTGTTTTTAGCGTCGAGAAGTTCCACTTTCAGCGTTCTGTTTTCAATCGAATTTTTAGTATTCTTTAGTTCAATATCTAAGCTAAACACTCCGTCTTTATAGTTGTTTATTAAATCACTACCTACTCTAAAATCGTTAATTGCAATGGGATTGTCTGCTCTTAAATATACATCGCGTTCTATTCCGCTTAATCTCCAAAAATCTTGATCTTCAATGTAACTAGCATCAGACCATCGTAATACTTGAACCGCAATGTGATTCTCCCCTAGTTTAACGTATTTTGAAATATTAAATTCTGCTGGAGTTTTACTGCCCTCGCTGTAACCTACTTTGTTACCATTTACGTAAACGTACATTGCGCCACTAACTCCTGCAAAATGTAAATACACATCCTTATTTTTCCAATAGGCAGGAATTGTAAAATTGCGCTTATAGCTTCCCACATTGTTGATATTGTGTGATATAAATGGTGGATTTTTTGGAAAAGGATACACAATATTTGTATAAATAGGCAGTCCAAAACCTTGCATTTCCCAGTTTGAAGGCACCATAATGGTGTCCCAACCTTTTATGCTAAAGTCTTGTTTATAAAAATCTTCAGGCCTAACTTGAACACTATCAGAATAATAAAAATGCCATGTGCCGTTAAGCGATTTATAAACATCAGATTGTTTCCAATCACTTAACTCCAAAGCGTTTTCTTTTGAAGAAAAATTATAAAAAGTAGCTCTGGGCGCTTCTCTATTAATTTGAAAAATTTCTGGATTTTCCCACTCTGGATTTTCCCAAATAGAAGCCCTGTAAATTGGACGTTCATCGGGTATGTTTTCACAGCCTGTAATAAGTGCAATTAAAGCTATAAGTGCGCTTGTTAAAAGGTGTGATAACTTTAAATTCTTTTTATTCATTTAATTATATATATCCTCAGCAGAAAATCTACCTTCTTTCTTATCTAATTTTATCCTTTGTAAATCTTCCATAGAAACTGTTTTTGATGGTGAAAAGGCATCGCTAGTCATATATTCTAATAAACTATGGCGCAACTGTCTTGCTACTGGTCTTTCATTTAGATTTGATATTAAATCTATAGACGAAAACACTAATGTACCATTACCTACTTTAGCTTCAAACACATTTGATAAATGGTGATTGGTTACAAAATTATCAATAACCCTTACTATGGGTGTGATATCCAAGTCGTCTGTAATAACAGATTTTGAATTAATACACAAATCCCACCACTGCCAGTTACTATGCGTATCCGTTGGAAAATCATTAAACGCTGGATGTTCTGTATCAACAAAAACTCCCATTGTTGCTGGTTGATTAGGAAAATGAACAGGACTCCAAAACACAGGTACAAATCTACCTTGAGTCCCTTTTAGAGTTTTAAAATCTGGATTTAATAAGACTTTATCTCCTTTTTTTAACGCTTGCGCAGCAACGGCATAAGATGACGTAACAACAATATCTTTATGGGTTAAATTAACATCTTTAGGATATACCCAGATGTTCCATGAATTCTTATATTTTGTACCTTCTAAACTCACTTCTACTTTTAGTTTTTTGGCTTTATCTGTATTGATTTGAAAAGCTATTTCGCCTAAATTGGTATTATTACCAATAGTCAAATTAGCATCTTTAACTTGAGAGTTACTCAAAACACTGCCAGCTTCATCCGTAATACTCCAAACAATATTTTGATTTTGCATTGGCTTAAAGAAATTGGCCACCTCTATTGAAGCCTTAAACGTTTCACCGTTCTCATAAACAGCCTTTTCAAAACTAAGTAACGGTACTACCTCACTATTAAACTGACTAAATTCTTCTGCTGAAATAACACCTTTAGATTCCCAAAACGCGTTAAGTAAGCCTACTAAAGCTGTACCCTGACCAGGGAAATCTTGTAATTGCAACAACTGAAACCCATCGAAGCTAGGGGTTTTTAAAGCACGTTCAATCTCCTCTTTATAAAGAATTGCAGCTAACTTTCCAGAATTATGTGTAAAATCTGGTGCGAATTCTAACAAGCCCTTTTTCTTTAAATCGTTTCTTACTGCTATAAAGTTTAACGGCTCTAAAACACCAGTGTATTTTTCAATTTCACTCATATCTGGATATACCGAGTATTGCCCGATTTCATGTGAGATTAAAGGCTTCGTTATATGCTCGCTAGTAGATGAGTAATCTGCATTAAAATGAGGTGGTTTATCATTAAAAATACCTTGTCCACGAACCCATCCTTTGTCTGTATACTGCGTAATAAAGAAATCATCCTCTGGTTGTGGTATTTTCCCCATTGTTGATTTTCTCCTATGTGGCTGAAAAGAATAAACTGTAGTGATATACATGTGTCTATCATCTTTTGCTTTTAATTCAGCAACCATGCTGTTTAACAAGCTTTCGTCGCCTTCAAGCTCATTACCTAAAGCCATAAAAAGAAACGAAGGATGATTTCCATAATCTTTGAGTATTTTTTGACCTTCAGCTCTTAAAAATTGTGTCGTGTTTTCATCTTCACCAACTTTTAAACTCCAATGTGGTAATTCTACAAGGTAGTAAAACCCAGCTTCATCTGCTGCTTCAAATGCCGCTTTTGGTGGACACCAAGAGTGAAATCGCAGGTGATTTAAACCATACGCCTTAGCTTGTTTTATCAAGGTTGCCCATTCTTCTTTTTCCATCGGTGGATGCCCTGTCAATGGAAAAATAACACACTCTAAATTACCTCTTAAAAAAATACGCTGGTTGTTTAAAGTGAGGTCTCCATTGTTATTATCAACCACTTTATAACCAAAATCTGTACTTACATTTCCTGTATTGGTACTAACTGAAACAGTGTATAAATTCGGATTAAATTCATCCCACAATTCAAGTCCTTCTGGTTTGTTTAAGTTTAATACAAATAAATCATTTGCTTCTTTTGAAACATTATGTTGCGCATTGTAAACTTCTTCACCATTTAATTTTTGAATTACTATACCAACCTTGTCTTCTGTGGCTGTTGGTTGTTCAAAAGTAACTTTTAGTGTTTTTAAATCTTTATTAGGATACACCTGCATATTTGTTGGCTGGTTTGATGCTGACGCCTCAAGCGTCATATCTCCTAGAATACCATTCCACTTAATTTGTGTGTGATTGGTGTAGGCATGAGCCATATCCTGATTCACTTTATCTGGATAGCGATTTCCTGCTACGTTTATGTTTGGAAACTTATTAGAATTGTCTACAACCACTGTTAACAAATGTTTCCCTGAAGTAACGCTTTTTGGTAACTCAAAACTATGTTTACCAATTAAACTATTCGCCGAACCTATTTTTTCACCATTTAAATATACCGTTGATTCCCATAGAACGCGCTCTAATTTTAGAGTTACGGTTTTATTCTCCCAAGAATTAGGAATTTCAATCTCTCTTTGGTACCAAGCCTTTCCTATATATTGATGCTTTCTTGTTAAATTAGACATCACATAATTGTTAATTGCTGGCTCCAATTTATTTGGTGTTCCTAAACCTGCATCATCTAAAGTGGCTGGTAAACTAATCGGCGTACCTTGAAGTTTAGATGAAGCCCAGTTTTCTGTAATTCCAATACTGGTTGAATCTAACTTTACTTGCCACTCACCAGATAAATCAATATCCTCTATCTTTGGTGAGCAAGCAGTTAAAATGAGTAACAAAGCTATAATTGTGGTTTGAAATACTCTCATCGTTTTTATGTTTTAGTTAAGTAGTTTTAAAGTTTAAATTTCAGTTCTTAATCTTTGGCTTTCTATAAAATCTAAGCAGGCACTTTTAACATGAGAATTAAGCTTAGGGTTTTGAAGTAATGCTTTAATTGTTGACTCAAAAGGTAGTCTATCTTGAACATAGAGCATGTAATTAATGGACATTAAAGCCAAAGTCCAATCGTCACTTTTAGCAAAATTGTTTAAAACCTCCAAAGCTTGTTTGTTCTTGAATTTTTTATATAAAATTGCCGCAACAGTTATAGAAACAGGAAGGTAATCATCTTCAAGCAGCTCCTTCAATTCTTTTTCATAAGCCTCTAAAAGCGATTTATCTTGAGACATCAACCCAATACTTGCCCAATACCTCACCATGTCGTTATCGTTCTTTAACAAGTTAATTTGAGTTTTTGCAACCTCTGTAACTTTTTTACCAGATAACAAGGCTGCTCCATAAATCTCCTTAAAATTATATTTGGCATCATCCAAACGGTATTCATAAGGGGTTTGCGTTTCTGATATTCTAGCCATGTCGTACTCCGGTATAAATAAGACGTCCTTAGAAGTTAAAAGCGTGCTATCTAAAAACTGTCTCATACCCTCTAAAACGGACTTATATTTTGGATTTTCTGCTAAGTTATGTTCCTCCCAAATATCGTTTTCAATATCATAAAGTACTTCATAAGGGCGTTCATCAAAAATGCGAGATTGAAAGTAATTAAGCTTACCCCTTTTTAAATCGTTACGCATATGTTTAGTAATATCGGCGATTTCCAAATAATTGATATAACGTACTTCAGGGATAAATGGCATAAAGTTTCTGGAATACACAAATCTACCGTTAGTAACACTTCTTACTAAGTCTGGGCCGTTATCAACTCTATCTGTTGACAACAGTAATTGCTTATTTTTCTCTTCTGAATTATCACCGAAAAAATTGATACCCTTCATATAATCAGGAACTTTACCTCCCAGCAAATTAATCATAGTAGGTCCCAAATCTTCAAAACTGACAAGCTCTTCCGTAGATTCTCCAATTTCCCAAGGCGATAAATGTTTGAATTTTTCAGGAAACCAAACTGCAAATGGTACGCGGTATCCTAAATTAATACCGTTGGTTTTTGCTCTTGGAATACCCTCACCATGGTCTGCATAAAAGAAAATAATAGTATCATCCCTTAAACCGTCTGCTTCTAGCTGTTGAAGCAATTCACCTATTCTATTATCCGTAAGTTTAATGGAATTATACACCCTAGCAAATTGTTTGCGCATTTCGGGTGTATCGTTATAAAATGGTGGCATATCAAATGCATCATCTGCAATTCTATCTTCCTCAGGTAGATGATTCCAAACATGCTTTTCATACTGCTCAAAAGTCCACGACATGGTTCTTGATTGATGCGATTCAGCAAAATTAAATACCGAAAAGAATGGTTGTCCTTCTGCTCTACCTTTCCATGTGGCTTTGTTTGAACTTTCGTTCCATGCCTCTTTTATAAAATCCTTTTCGTTGGCAATATTGTAGTCTGTTTTAGAATTGTTGGTGGTGTAGTATCCCAATGCTTTTAAATAATAAGGAAAGCCTTTGATTTCATCTGGAATTGGATACTGACTTCTTTGATGACCTGTACCCATTTTAAAAGTTCGAACACCTGTGATTATTGTGGATCTACTGGCAGAACATACAGTTCCTGTAGAAAATGCGTTCGTAAAACGTACACCTTCTCCTGCCAATTTATCGATTACTGGAGTACTCGCGTTCGTATTACCGTAACAACCTATAAATTGTGGTGAGGTATCTTCAATGGTTATCCATAATATATTAGGACGTTCTTCTGTTTTAGTTTTACAACTAAAAACAAAAAATAAACATATTATAAATAAATAATGTGTTCGCATTTTGTTGCCTTATTAAATAGCGATATTGCTATACTATTAATTTAAAATTTCGTTGATTTTTGCTTCCATCACTTTAACAATGTCTGGATAAGCTTTGTAAACATTATTACTTTCTAAAGGGTCGTCTTCTAAGTTGAATAATTGTACTTCTTCTCTAAATCCAGGATCTACAAATTTTTGAACAATCCAATTGGGTACAGGTTTGTTTTTAGGTTTAATGTACTTCCAATTCCCCATTCGTAAACCGTAAGTATAGGCTTCTTCCAATAAAAACTCACGTCCTTTTTTTGATTTCCCTAACCACGATTTTAAAAAATCCTGACTATCTGGCGCAGCTCCTTTTTCAACATCTTGACCTACTAAGCACGCTAAAGATTTGTATAAATCTACTTGAGATAATAGCGCATCACTTGTACCTGGTTTAACTTTTTCTGGCCAATGCACAATGGTTGGCATTCTTGTTCCTGCTTCGTAAACCGAATATTTTGAACCACGGTAAATACCAGCTGGTTTATGTTCGCCCACTAGTTCTCTTGCATAATCTAAATAGCCATCATCTAGAATAGGCCCGTTATCACTTGTAAAAATAATTAAGGTGTTTTCTAGAACATTTGCTTTCTTTAAGCTTTCGGTTATCTGACCTACGCACCAATCCATTTGAGCAATCACATCGCCTCGTGGCCCCATGGTGCTGCTTTCTACAAACTTGATATTTGCAATTCTTGGTTGATGAATATCGTGTAATGAGAAATATAAAAAGAATGGATTTTCTTTATGGTCTTCTATAAACCCGTTTGCTGTTTCTGAAAGTACAAACGGAATATCTTCATCTACCCAAAGGGCATCTTTTCCGCCTTTCATGTAACCAATACGACTTATGCCATTTATAACAGCTCCTTGATGGTATGGGTCTGTATGTTGTTTTAATAATTCTGGATGCTTGAAACCCCAAGGGTAACCTTCAATTCTTGTACCGTAGCTTACCGTAATAGGGTCATTTAAATCTAATCCCACTACTTTTTGGTTTTCTAGAAATACGCACGGTACTCTATCTCCTGTTGCGGGAATTAAAAAGCTATAATCAAATCCTACTTCCTTTGGCCCTAAGGGAATGCGTTTATTCCAATCTATTTTTCCTTTTCCTAAACCTAAATGCCACTTACCAACTACACCCGTAGTGTACCCTGCTTTTTGTAACATTTTTGGTAAGGTTTCCTTTGTGGTGTCAATAATTAAAGGGGCATCTCCTTCTAAGATGGCTGCATTATTTCTAAACGCGTAACTGCCTGTTAACAATGAATAGCGAGATGGTGTACATGTTGAAGCACTACAATGGGCATCGGTAAAATTCAATCCATTTTCAGCAAGGGTATCGATATAGGGCGTTTTAACTCCAATAGCACCATTCACTCCAATATCTCCATAACCTAAATCGTCAACATAAATGATGACGATATTAGGCTTGTCTTTTTGTGAATATGCAGAGTTACTAGCTATAAAAAACAGTATCAGTAATACACTTTTAAAATGGAATTTAAAATTCATCCGTGTTAATTCATTATGCGTTTACAAGTTCTGCATGAATATTTGCTGGAATGTGCGATAGATTGACATCTGTTACTTTAGCAAAGGCTTCAGTAGCTTTACAATCATTATTCATGCCTAATTGCCCCAAACCTATCAAATAGTTACAATGTATTTTATTAATCACATTTAAGTCTTCTTCCCATATCAATAAATCCGGCAATGAGATGGCGAAATAATCTAATTTCACATTGTCATTCATGTGATCTTTACCGTAATTAAGGAGATTTTCAAAACGCATTTTCGCCTCATCAGTTCTTCCTAATTTTTGCAATGCTAAACCTTGATAGAAAATTTTATCAGGCTGTTGGTCATTATAAAAAATAGCAGGACTTGGGTCGCTTAAGCCTTCAGATGCTAATTCAAAATATGCTTTTGCTCTATCCGAATTTCCTAAACCTTCATGAGCGCAGCCCAACCAGTAATCAATATCATTTTCTACAGTACCATGCAATTTACCTTCTCCTAAATTATGAGGATATGTTTTAGCTGCTTCTAACAACTCAATGGCATAATCAAAGTTTTTTAAATTGATATTTTTCTTAGCCAATTCTGTGTAGCATGTTAAATACTGAAATGGCACTTTACCCTCACCACCTTCCCAAGGATGGAATTGACGATTTTCTATCAGCTCTTTTGCTTTTTCAAAATCTCCTTTTAAGTTGTATAAAGAAATTCGCTCTAAATACAAATCATCTCTAGAATTGGTTAAACCTATATATTGCTCTAAGAGAGACAAGCGTTTATCTATAGAAATATTAATTTTTTTATACAACTGATCAAGTTCCATTAACAATCTAGCATCTGTATTGTCTAACTCAAAAGCACTTTCTAAATGTTGTACAGCCAATTCTTTTTGATTGGTTTTGTTATAATACAACAATGCCAAATTACGATGAATAATTGCAAAACGATCATCTAATTTTACTGATGTTTCCCAACATTCTTGAGCCTCAACATATTGTCTGTTAGCGTACCAAAAATTACCTAAATAGTAAAATGCTTTAGCATCAGAAGGGTTTGCTTTACATGCTGCTTGCAATGCCAAAACTTCTTCTATTTTATTTGGAAAACAGTAGATATCTGGCATTTGAGAAGCCTGTTTGTACGCTTCTAACGCATTTGCATTATCTCCTTTTTGAGTAAAATACCATCCCATAAAATAATAAACCATAGGATATACTTTATCATTAGCGTTGGTATGTACTTTTAATAATGAAATAGCTTCATTAAACTGACCAGCCATGGCATAATCTAAAGAAAATTCAATATAATTGTGCGCATTGTTTCTTAAGATGTGTTTTAAAGTTGCTAAATCTTCTTGTTTATTTGATAAAATATAACGCTCATATAAAACACCAAAATTAAATTTATCAATAGCTAAAGATTCTTCTATTAATGTATTAGCAGCTTCTATTTTACCTTGTTTTCTTAAAATAACAACTTTTAAATGTCTTGCCTTATGGTTGTGACAGTTTTTTATTAAAGCCCTGTCTACCAAATCTAAAGCTTTCTCTAAATCAACTCTAGAACAATCTATTTGAGCTAGGTTAAAGTAACCTGCGTCTTGCCATTGTGCATTCCAACACGCCTTAAAGAAACTTGCATAAGCCTCCTCTTTTTTTCCTAAGAAATTTAAAGCTAATCCTTTATTGAAATACGGTTCTCCATCATATGGATTTGGATTATGACTCGTTAAGGTTTCAATAGCGGTATCAAAATAAGCAATAGATGTTTCTAATTGTCCTTTACGCATATGCCAAAGCCCCATTGCATTGTTACAACGCACATCTTTTGGCGCTCTTCTTAAAGCTTCTTCATAATAATCTGTGGCATTAAAAGTGGCATGTCTGTATTGCTCTAAGTGCAATCCTCTTAAATACAAACCTTCTACAGTGTCTATATCTTTAGGATCTTTTGCAGCTTTAGCTGGTTCTGGTATTTCATCAGACAAATCTTTATCTGGTTCCCAAGAAACCAATATTTTCCCTATAGCATCAATTACCGAAATTTGTAAATCATCAAACGTAAAACCATTTATATCTATGGCTTTTTCAAAGCCTATTGCTGGAGAAAGATTTAAAACTTCGTCATGTAAAACTTTACCTCCTGCTTTTAGCGTAATTACACAATTATCGTAAGTTGATGTTACGTAAACTTTCACCAAAGCTTTACCATCTACCATTTCTAGATTTACCAAAGCTTCTTTTGTTGCATTTTTTACAACACCTACGTTATAGTAAGGCATAAAATACTGCTTAAAGCTTTTTTCTTCATACGGATGCATCCACGAAAAATCTGGCTGATTATCTGTATAAACACCACACATCAATTCAATATATGGTCCGTCTGTATCTGTTAAATTTCTGTCCCATGCTTTACCAAATTCTCCGTTACCCCAAGTCCATTGTTTTTTTCCTGGCGATACATTATGATCTGCAACGTGAAGTAATCCTCCTTTTGAATCGTTTTCATAACCTCCTACAAAATCGTATTTTGAGGTAATTGCCATATAACTAGTTGGCACAGGAATATTTTTATATCTAGAAATATCTGTTCCTGGTGAATAGTCTACTTTGTAATATTCTCCTTTTGCAATTGGAAATTCTGAAACGTCACGCTTTCCATGGTCAAACACCGCATTTACATCTGGAGGAAAAACAGACTGATAATGATCGTTCACAGCCACCGCAGGATTTGCCCACCATAAAAAGGTTTGCGGATGTGGTGTTCTGTTGTATAAATGTGCTTTTATTTCGATGTACGCCTTGTCTGGATGTAAGGTAAAACCAGCCATACCTTTCGTACGAAACATACGCTCCAACTCACTCACCCAAACAGTTTTACTACCATCTTCATTTTCTTCTATGAAAAAATCTGTTGGATCGTAGGTACTTGGTCTGTGGTGTTGAGGCCAGTTAAATTCTATACCTCCAGAAATCCACGGTCCTGTTAAACCCACTAGCGCTGGTTTAATCACATGATTATAATACACAAAATCACGCTTTCTAATTTTATCATACGCTCTTTGAATTCTGCCGCCTAAAGCTGGTAAAATCATTAATTTGATGTAATCGTTTTCAATAAATATGGCATTCCATTCTTTATCTACTTTAGTATCACTAATTTTTTCTATCACAGGATGCGGATACACAGTACCACTACTAGCTTGATATACGCGTTTCTCTAAAAAAACAGGATATTTTTCAGGAGTTCCAACTTCATAAGTAGGAATGATTACTTTTTCTTCCCAGGCTTTTACAGTTTTCATATTCTAATGATTTATGCTACACTAACTATTAGTGTATTAATACTTTAATAATTTCTTTATTTGGTCTATTTCTATAGTCGTTTCAGGATTAAAGGCATCACTTGCTACATAACTTTTAAGGCTATATAATAATTGTTGCGCTTCTAATCTTTCATCTATATTAGTGTGCAGGTCTATTCCAGAAAACAATAGTTTTCCTTTACCTACTTTAGCTTCAAAAATTAACGCTGTTTTTCTGTTTTTAAACCAGTCGTCTATAACTCTAACTATCGGATTTATGTCGGGCATATCATCAAATATAATGGCATTAGAATGACTCATGGCATCCCACCATTGCCAGTTGGAATGGTATTCCGTTGGAAAATTTGCTAATGCAGGATGTTCTGGATTACAAAGGATACCCAAAGTATGTGGCTTTTGCTCTTTGGTCCAAGAGGTGTTCCAGAAAATACTTGAAAAGCCTATGCCAATATCTCCACCGTATTCAGGCGCAATATCGCCTTTGGTAATATTCAACAATACGTTTCCACCATTATTCAAATATGCCATAGTTTTAGCATCTAACTTAGAAAAAACCCTAAAATCAATTTTGCTATCAATTGCTGGTTTTTCTTCTGGATATACCCAGATGTCCCAACTGTTTTTAAAATCATTTACACTAACATTTAGCGTAAGTTTTTGTACTTCAGTAATCGTATTTAAAGATTGATTAACTGTACCTAATTCAATTCCGTTACCCATTGGAATATCAGTTGTATTTAATTTTCCTTCTGAAAAAAGACTTCCATCAGACTTTGTCAACTCCCATTTTGGTGTAGTGTTTTTCAATTCTTCTTCACCGAAATGTGCAATTTCAATGGTTGCAGACAACGTATCTGTATTTTTAAATGTGCGCTGTTTTAAGCGTGCTAATGGAACAGTTTTACCACTAAATGCTTTAAATTCTTCTGGAGACACATAGCCTTTTTCATCCCAAAATGCATCTAGAACACCTACTAGAGCCGTACCTTGACCAGGAAAATCATGTAAATCTAGTAACTGATATCCTGCCATTCCTTTTGTTCTTAAAGCAGCTTCAATATCTGCCTTGTAACACAGCGTTTGTAATTTACCAGAAGCTAAAAGAAATTTATCGGCTAATTTTCCCATGCCATTTTCTTCCAGAATTTCTTTAAAAATCTCGAAGTTCTTCGGTTTTAAAACGCCTGTGTATTTTGACATTTCTTTAAAGTTGGGATACACACACCATTGCCCCATTTCATGGCTTACATAAGGCATTGGCGTTTTATCGATAAAGGTGCTCCAATCGAATTCGGTTTGAGGTGCTTTTGCATTGATGATACTCTTTAAGTTTTCATTCCAACCTTGAATTCTAGGACCTCTATGATTGTAGTAATCCATATTATCTAAATAAGGATAACCTGCGCCACTAGTGTATAAACGTCTATCGTCAAATTTTTTAAAATGATTTACATAATCGGTTAAGTATGCCTTATGATGCCTACCACTTGGCTCGTTACCATACGTCATCATTACAAAAGATGGATGGTTTCCGTATTTATTAATAATCGCTTCTCCTTCTTTGTATAACCATTTATCAACGGGATTACCATCACCTAAATTAGCCAACCACGCAGATGCTTCGGCTTGAATATAAATTCCCATTTCATCAGCTGCAATAAATGCTGCTTCTGGAGGACACCAAGAATGAAAACGCATGTGATTTAAACCGTGTGCTTTAATAATTTTGAAAATTCGTTTCCAAGAATCTACATCAGTTGGTGGATACCCTGTTTTTGGAAAAATGGCACACTCCAACGTTCCTCTTAGATAAATAGGACGTTCATTTATTTTAAAAATGGTACCCTCAGCCTTAAAATCGCGCATTCCAAAATTGATACGTTTTGTATCTGTTCCTGCATCAGATTCTAAAGATATTTGCATTTCGTAAAGATTTGGGTTGAATTCATCCCAAAGTTTTGGGTTATCGCCCATATTGTATTCTAAAACAACCTCTTTATTTTCTGTAATTTGAATATCTTTTTTCTGTGCCTGTATAACAGTACCGTCAACAAATTTTTCTTTTGCTTGAAGAATTAATTGAGCACTTTTTGAATTCGAAGAATTGTTTAACTGCGCGACAACTTTTACCGTTTTGTTTGAAACGTTAGGATATAATTTTATAGTTCCTAAAGCTAATTTTGGTGAAGCTGAAAGTTTGATATCACCTACAATACCATTCCAATTACTCTGTGTATTATCTGATATGCTATGTGCATCTTTACCAACATCAATGTCGTTTATTCTATTATCAACACGAATAGAAATAGTATGTTCGCCGGGATTTAAAACATCTGTTAAACTATAATCATGCGAAGTAGCTAAGGTATTTTGCATACCTACTTTTTTATCATCTACCCAAACTGTAGATTCCCAATGCACACGCTCTAAATGTAAATTGATGTTTTGATTATTCCAATCCTCAGGAATTACCACTGTTTTTTGATACCATGCAGCACCTTTATAATCCTTTACAGGTTGTAACCAAAAAGGTATTTTTACATTTCCTTTCTGGCGGTATTTTTTCATCTTCGGATCTTTGTACCACAAACTATCATTCCACATATTACCAGTCCAATTTGTGTTTACAGTAATATCATTTCCTTTACCATTTTCTGCCATTGATCCTGGTAATTTCACAACATCGTTTAAAGTAGTATTAAACCAATTGTCTTGCTCTCCAACATCTAATGCATCAATTTTAAAGTTCCATTCACCAGCTAAATCCATTTCTTTTTGCTGATTATCTGTACAGGCAACAAGTGCAAGTATGGACAAGCAAATAGTTAAGATATATATGGTTTTATAAAACTTCATTGTATTTAAATTCTTTTTTTCTATTAAAGTTTGAAATATTCAAAAATGGCATCGGCAACAAACTGATGTCCCTTTTGGTTGATATGGTTATTTTGTGACATATAGCCTCTTAATGGTTGAATTTCAGCCAATGCTTTAAACAGCGCATAACTATCTACCAAACCAATATTGTATTTTTTTGCCAATGCTCTAATTTGTTCGCTATGCTGTGCTAAAGGAGTTTCATCAGAAGTAATATCTTCTTTTAAATCTGGTGTAGGTGTTAACAGAATCACTTTTGTACCATAGGCTAATGCGTCTTGTATCATTTGTTCCCATGCTACTTTTGCACGTTCTAATCCTATGCTCCTATCGTTTAATCCGTAATCGATAAAAAGTACATCTGGTTTGTGATTTAAAACTTCATCTTTAAAACGCTTTGCACCTTGTTCTGCTTGTTCTCCACCAATTGAAGTTGTAATGGTATTTACTACCGAATACGGGTAGAAATCGTTTACTTTTTTTAAGGTTCTATAAGGATATGCATTCAGTCTATCTAAAACACCTCCTGTGGTATATCCTGTTGGCACCGAATGCCCGTGAAACACTAAATTTATAGTATGGTTTTTAGGCCACTTTACTTTCAATTTGGTTTTTAGTGAATCTAAATACTGTGATGGGTTTGCTTTATTTGATGCTACTACGCTTTTTTGTTGTGCGCACGAAAAATTCAAACTTAAAAGTAGTATTAATGCTAATATGATATGTCTTTTCAATATAACTTTCATACGCTGTATAGCTTACTTATCTTTAGTTAATTCCAATTCAATTTCTTCTAAACTTTTCCCTTTAGTTTCTGGTAATTTGCTTTTTATAAATAAGAATCCTAGAATACAAATGAAACTGTACACCCAAAATGTTCCTGAAGCACCTAAGGCATCATTTAAAATGGGGAATGTGAATGTGAGTATAAAAGAAGCTACCCATAATGCAAATGTTGCGATAGACATGGCAACGCCGCGTATTTTATTTGGAAATATTTCTGATAAAACCACCCAAGTAATTGGAGCTAAAGACATGGAATAAATAGCTATTGCTGTAATCACTAAAACAAGCACCGGCCATCCTGTAAACTCCATATAATACGCGCCTCCTAAAATAAGATATACAACACCTAAACCTATTGAACCTAAAAGCATTAGCTTTCTTCGTCCCCAACTATCTACAGTTCGCATAGCTACAAGCGTAAATATTAAATTCACACTACCCGTAATCACGATATTGAAAAGCATATCTCCTACACTATAACCTGCAGCGGTAAATATTTCTTCGGCATAATTAAAAATGATATTGATACCACACCATTGTTGAAATATGGCTAATACAATACCGATGATTAGGATTGGTTTAATCTTTGAGCTTTTGAAATCTGAAAACTTAATTTTAGACGTTCCACTTTCTTGAAGTGTTTGTTGAATACTAGCTAATTCTTGCTCTGCGTAAGCCTCTCCCCCAATTTTAGTTAATACATTTTTAGCGGCCTCATTATTATTTATTTTAACTAAAAATCTTGGACTTTTAGGGACAATAAACATTAATACAAAAAATAAAATTGCAGGAATTAATTCTGCCCAAAACATCCAACGCCAACCTGTTTGCCCATTCCATGAGCTTAATATTTCATTAGGTGAAAAATTTTCTGGTATGGATTCAGCTATAAAAAAGTTAGCGATTTGTGCTGCTAAAATTCCTATTACCAAAGTCAATTGATTGATAGCTACAAACTGACCTCTATATTTCGCAGGTGCTATTTCTGCAATATACATAGGAGATAACGTTGATGCTAAACCAATACCTAAACCTCCTATAAGACGATAAATAATAAATGGTGTAAACTCATTTGCATATCCTGTACCAAAAGCTGAAATTGTAAATAAAGCTGCTGCTAAAATTAAAGGCAACTTTCTACCAAATTTATCGGCTACAAAACCTGAAATTACAGCACCAAAAATACAACCTATCAATGCGCTACTCATGGCCCAACCTTGCAATGTCGGTTCTGAACTGATATCAAAAAAGAGTTCGTAAAACGGTTTTGCTCCTCCAATGACCACCCAATCGTAGCCAAATAGAAAACCTCCCATAGCAGATACAAGTGCTAAAAAAAGTAGGTATGTAAAGTTAAATTTCGTACTGGACATAATTTTAGTTTGGTTGGTTAGTTGCTGTTGCCTTTTAATTAAACGTTTAGTCTTTTGTGTTTAAGCTACTATCGTACCAATTATTATTTGGATTGAAGTCTTTGCTTAAAAAGTCTTTACGTTGTTTTTCCACACGTTGTAATACTTTTGTTCTTCTATTTTCTTGTGTAACTTTTGCTTTTACAGGATCGTATTTAGCATAAACTTCAGGGATTCTGGCATTTGCATTAGATAAATAATTATCCAATTCGGTTCTTAAATTTTTAGCTATTTCAACTTGATCTCTTGAAATGTCGTTTTTCTCTCCAGGATCAGAAGATAAATTGTATAATTCGTCATGCCCATCTTCCCAATAATGGATTAATTTATAATTCTCTTTTCTGATAATACTTACAGCATCTCCACCTTGATTTCCGTAGTGTGGGTAATGCCAAAATAGCGGTCTTGTATCGAGCGATTTCCCTTTTAAAAGTGGAACTAAGCTTACGCCATCTACTACATGGTTATCATCCTTTTCAACATTTACTAAATCTAAAAGTGTTGGATATAAATCTATTCCAGAAACAGGAAAATCTACTGATTTTGGTGTAGCTTTTAACATAGGTGCTTTTATCAAATAAGGCTCTCTAATACCACCTTCCCATTGGTAACCTTTGCCGCCTCTTAGAGGGAAATTTGTTGTAGAAAATGCATCTCCACTAGCTACTCCTCCATTATCGGATGTAAATACAACTATTGTGTTATCATCTAACCCAAGCTCTTTTAATCGTTTTAAAACTACACCTACAGCATCATCCATTGATTCCACCAAACCTGCATAAACAGGATTGTCTTGTACTGTTCTAATTGGTAATCTAGCTTCCATTACAAACCCAGAATCTGGAATACCCTGTGCCTCAGCTTTTTCTCGATACTTTTTCCATTTAGCTTCGGTTGTTTCTATTGGTCCATGAACAGCGTAAAATGATAAAAAAGCAAAAAATGGTTCATTTTTGTTTTGAGTTATAAAATCTGCCGTTTCTAAAGCTAATCTTTTGGTTAAATTCTCGCCTTCGTATTTATAATCAAGTTTAGGGTTTTTCCAAGGTGCATAATAACCTCCCTTAGGCCCACCTACTTCCCAACCGCCTATATTAATATCAAATCCATTATTTTCAGGAGAGTAAGGTTCATCTCCTAAATGCCACTTTCCTGCAAAAAATGTTTTATATCCATTGCTTTTTAATGCTTCAGCTATTGTAATACTTTCGTCGGGCAATGCATGAGCATATTCAGGAGGCATTATTTTAGTATTATAATAGTCTCCCCATGTTTCGCCAGTGGCAGCTCCAATCCAATCAGTAACTCCATGACGTGCTGTATATTGACCTGTCATAAGGCTAGCCCTTGATGGACTGCATACTTGACACGCTGCATAGCCTTGTGTAAATTGAACACCTTCATTAGCAATAGCATCAATATTAGGAGTTTCATAGTAATTACTTCCTGAATAACTAAGGTCATGTGCTCCTAGATCATCGGCTAGAATGAAAACTATATTTGGTTTTTCAATTTCAGTTTGTTCTTTAGCGTCCTTGTCCTTGCAGCCAGTAAACAAAATGGCTGCAAAACAAAGACAATAAACTAAAACTAACTCAAACTTAACTAATTTGATTTTTAAAAAATTCATATAGACTTCTTTGTATTTATAAGATACTTCCTATTAATGTGCTAATAGAACGTGCCTCTAATATTATTTGTTTATTCTGTATTACGTTTTTTGCTAAATTCTTCATGGAAGATGTCACATATATTTCATTAATATTATAGTTTGAAACATCTATAGCTTTATTCTTATTACTGTAATTAATCGCTACAATTGCTATTTCCGATGTTTCTTTATCCAGATATGCTGACAACATAATATCCTTATATTGCTTTATAATTGACACTTCATTTTCATCAGATTCAACATTTACCCTAACCATCCCTGGTTTTACAAATCTTGAATAGTTCCCTAAAGCCCAAAGGAGTTTAGAATCATGAAAATCACCATTATATTTTATTTTATCTAAATTGAATAAATCAGAGTTATCACCAGAATCGAGATAAATTAAACCGTCTTTATAATCAGCATTTGTTAGTGCAGTCCACCATTGCCAAGAACTGGCATTTGCTAAGGTTAAATCGGCATGTATAACTCTAGCAACATAAAGTGCTGTATCAATACCTAAATCTCTTTTGTTTCCTCCGCCAATATCATCGGTATTTTCGAGAATACAGAACTCACTTTGCCAATAGTCTACGTTATGTTTCTTTAACTCTTTATTTAGTTTTTGACGAATTTGAATTAGACTATCCACTGGCCATGTTGTAAAATAACTGTGACCTGATATTGTTTTTTTTACGCGTTTTAAATTTTCAACTTTCCCGTTTTCTCCGAAGAAATAATCAATTTGATTGCCTCTTTTAGGCTTATTAAATGAAGAATATAACCAACGTAAATCTGCTGCCTCGGCTAAAACAATTTCTGTATTTAAATTACTTTCATCTATTTGTTGATTAAGTAAATGAGTTAATTTTGTAATATCTGAGTTGGTAGCAGGTGTGCCTTCTTGTGATTTTTTCTCCCATTCCCATTGGGGTTCATTAATGGGGCTTAGATAGTTAAATGAAATACCTGTTGAATCAAAATGTTTTATAACCTCAAACATAAATGTAGCGTAGTCGTCATATTTATCATCTTGAATGTTAAGTTTACCGCTAATTAAATCACTATTGTATCCTTTTCCATTTTTAGTCCAATGAACTGGTGCTGAAATTGAAAATGCTAAGAACTTATCTACACCATAATTTTTGGCTTTTTGTAAAAACCACTGTTGTCCTTTTTGTTTGCTCCAATCATAATTTCCATAAGCGTCAATAAATGATTCTGCTCTTCGCCATTCATTTTTTATATCTGAATCTTCACCTTGTTCAGTAGTACCTGCACCAATATAAAAACGCCATATAGAAAGTCCGATACCTTTAGGGTTTCCGTTTTCATCAAATTCTTTACTGAACAAAAGTTCTGCTATTCGGTTTTTTTTTAACTCAGGCCAATTGTCTCCAACAAACTGACATCGCCATGCGTCTGAAGCACCAAAACCTTCCATCGTTTGATATGTTGTATTTGTATCAATCGAAATTATATTATAATCTGAAGATGATGATTTACAAGACAGTATACTAAAAAAACATAGAATAAGTGCTATCATGAAAAATGATGATTTTAACTTATTCATACTATGTTTTAAGTTTATTGGCACGAGTATTAATTACCTTTTATAGTTATTTTATAAATTTGATAAAGTCCTTCCTTATTCAAATCGAATACAACTTCATTATTTGTTGATAATTGCGCAGTTGCTGTTTGTTCAATGTAAGACTCTGCTTTAGCTGTATCACTATAGTCAGCAGGTACAAAACGTTCTACTTTATCTATTGAAGTTACAGTAAATCCATTTACTTTAACAGCTACCTTTTTACCACTTTCTTTAGCACCCGTTATATATAGCACCATAGTGTTAGCATCTTGTAGTGCTGCTGCTAAATGAAATTTATTTGAAGTTGTTTTTAATGCTTTTCCTCTGAACGACTCTGCCATATCTCCTAAAATTTGTCCTGTTGGAAATACTTTTGTATAATTCCAATTTGTTAATCCTAAGCCAGGTATAGATGTGTTTATTGGAGGCCAAAACGCAGCTGCTTCAGAACCTGTTCTGGCATATATCTGAATAATATCAGGAATTATGTTAGCTGCCTCCATGTACAATGCTCTTTCATTGTAATCTCTTGAAGGCATCCATTCTGATAAATACTTGAAATTTTTATCAGGATTAAAATTATTAGCACAATCAATAATACGTTTTTCTAAATCTGCAATATTATGCGTATCTGTGCTATACCCAGTATAAGTATGAAGGGCTACCCCATCAATAGCATCGTAAGCCTTAGTAAATTTATTTTTCATTGTTGTAAATTCCTGTGGCTGCGTATAATCTCCATTTATTAATAATTTAAATGTTCGATTAGGAAACTCTCTTTCAATATATTCAGCTAAATCCATAGCCACATTAACATATTTATCTAATTTTTGGGCTCTAGGGCCTCCTCCTGCAAATTGTAACCACCACTCGTTTCCTATTTCAACAATCCCATTACCTATATTTGATACATTTATAGCCTCTCTTGCTTTAGCTTTGAGATTTGCTATAGCTGCATTGTATTGTGCCGACCCAACACTAGTATTCATAGCATCAACAGTTGGTAATACAATACTAAAATTAGAGATGTTACTTTTTAAAGTAGAGACTGATGCACCTGGAGTTGATGGTGTATTATTCCAACCCGGAGTAGTGTTACTTGTCCATGCATAAAATTCAGACTCCCAACCACCAGGATACCTAACTACAGTAGTACCTATATTGCTTAACGTTCCAGAAAAATTTGAAAACGTATTATCTGGTATTTGTCTCCAGTCATTATTTACGCCAAATAATAATGGATTTATGTCTATTCCATCAGTAGCATCTACAGACAATGTAATATCTGCGCTTACTGCAACGGGAGGATTGTTATTATCGTCAGGGTCTCCAAACTTTGGATCATCTGGATCTGTGGCCTCATTAGAACTACATGAAAATATTACTCCTATTATGGTTAATACTATAATTCTTCTAATCTTTAACATATATTTTTTTTTAGTTTAAAAACCTTCTGTAAAAACTTTTTTACTTGATTTTTTTTGTGATGATAAAACTTGTAATAATTTATTTAATAATTGCCTTAAGCGTTACTATAGACTTACTTGGTATTGAAATAGCATCAAATTGCATTGTAGACTTTCTTAAATTGCTACCAGAAGATGTTGTATATGATTCGAAACGATCGTTTTCCACTTCAAAATCTGTCACATAATTATCAAACGAAATTGCTCTGCTATTATCGGTATTGTTTATACAAACAATTACAATTTCATTATTTGATGTATTTCTATATCCAGAAATCATAAAGTTTTCAACTGAAGTATTATCATTATAATCTGGGTCATTAATATCAAACCTCACCATTCCAGGTCTTACAAATCGACTAAAATTACCAAGTGCCCATAACAATTTATTATCTTCAAATGTACCATCAGTGTGTGAAGGATTATTGGCATTTGGTTGATATAAAACAAGATTAAATCTAAATGGATGATCTCCAAAAGTTGACCTATTTAATGCAGTCCAAAAACTCCAACCTGTTGCATTACCAAATACTAAATCAGTATGAATAATACGACTCATCCATAATGCATAGTCTATTTCTGTAAATGTTGATATGTTTTTTCCTTGTTGATAAGCCGTTCCTAAAAGACTATATTCAGTTTGCCAATATTCTAAACCAAAGCTTTTTAAAGTAGTATTTAAAGATTTACGTTGCCTTAATGATTCGTTTGTACTTCCATTGCTGAAATAACTATGTCCTGCAATATACTTTGAAAGATTTGGTAAATCACCAATGTAATTAGGACTAGAGCTGTTAAAAAATGTATTCACCTGATTTACAGTATTACTTGAACCTTCAAATAAGTATTTTAGTTGTGCGGCTTCTGGAATCATTATTTTGGCATTTACCCCTTTTTGAGTAAATACATCGTCAATAATTCTTGTAACTGTTGCTACTTCAGCGTTTGTTGCTCTTGTTCCAGATTGTTGCGCACTACCTACTTCAGCGTTCCATTCGTATTGTGTTTCATTAAATGGGCAGACAGTTACAAAATTATAACCTTGACCCTCATAACGCTTTACAACATCTGCAAGGAAATTAGCATAATCATCATATTTATCAGGTTCACAATTAAATGTAGGAACATCTGGAGTACTAAATACATAGCCATTTTTAGACATAAAATAAGGTGGAGCAGTGGCCCAAGCCGTAAATTTATTCACGCCGTATTCTTTTGCTTTTGAAAGAAACCATTGTTCACCAGCTTGTTTTGTCCAATCGTAATTACCGCTGGCATCTAAATAACATTCTGTTTCACGAAACCAATTAGAAGCAGAAAAACCACTATTAACTTGATCTGCTGCACCATCTCCAATTATTGTTCTCCATAAAGACAAACCGATACCTTCTGGATTTCCTTGAGGATCTGTTTCTGTACTAAAAAATAGTTCAGCAACTTGGTTTTTAGTAGCTTCAGGCCATTTTCCAACCCATTGGTCTTGAAAACCGCCCGAAGCTCCAAAATGATCTATAACTTGAAAAGTTGTGTTTAAGTTAAGCGTTATGCCTTCTTCAGGAACATTAAACTTTGGATCATCAGGATCAGTAGCACTGTCTGAACTACATCCAACAAGCAATGTAACAAACAAAAAAGGTAAAAAGTATTTTGAAAACTTAAACATACTTTTAATTTAAAATGTTAATAACCAGGGTTCTGCGTTATTTTTCCTCTTGATAATTGAATCTCATCTGGTGGAATAGGCCAAAGCATATGAATATTAGGATCAAATAAAGTTCCGCTATTCTGAGGTTCAAGAAGGTTAGTTGTTTCAAATGGATCTGTACTTTCTTCAGTATTATATTTTACAAATGTTCCGTTAGGCCCTAATATTGAAGCAATTCTAGGGACTCCATTTATTTTTTGTCTTCTAATATCATAAAGTCTATGTTGTTCTAACGCTAATTCTAGACGTCTCTCTTTCCAAATAGCATCTCTTAAAGCATCTCCAGATAAAGACATATTTGTATCCAATTCTACCCGATCTCTAACTAGCGCTAAAGAATTTTTTGCTGATGTTTCATCTCCATTAAAATATGCTGCTTCTGCATGCATTAAAATTACATCAGCCAATCTTATGTGCATATATTGCCCAGGTATTTGACCTCTCGCATATGGCTCTGGTCTATCAGCAATGGGTGTGTAGTACTTTCTATTGGTTCTTCCAGACTTATTTTCGGAAGGTTCACCATCAAATGACGTAACAGCTGGGTCTCCAAAAACAGGTTCTCCATGTTTAATTATTGTAGATCTTAACCTTATATTATCTCCTTCGCTTAAAAATGCATTTTCCAAATCACTTGTTGGTGATCCCCAACCCCAACCACGGTCGCCACGGCTTCCGTTGGTAATAGAGAATTGCCCCCCTACTTCAGTAAATGTTGGATTATTTATGAATTCTATAGCAAATATTGATTCTATACCATGAGCATTACCCACTTTATAAAGATCAGCAAAGTCTGGTTCTAAACTATATTCTCCAGAATCCATAACCACTTTAGCCATAGTCTGGGCTTCAGCCCACTTTTCTTGATACAAGTAAACTTTAGCCAATAAAGAGCGTGCAGCACCTTTAGTTATTCTTCCTAAATCTGCAGCTGCATATTCGCTTTTAAGAGGCAAGTCATCCATTGCCTCCATTAAATCTTGTTCTACAAAGGCATATACTTCTTCTACTGAAGAACGCTCTTTGTCATTAATTGAGGGCTGTAAAATTTCGTTATAAGAAGTTACTAACGGTACACCACCAAAATTTCTTACTAAATCAAAATAAAAGAATGCTCTCAAGAATTTTGCTTCTGCTAGTAGGCGCGCTTTTTTATCTTCATCTATATCTACATCAGGAATACGATCTAATGAAATATTTGCTCGAGTTATACCAATATAGTGGCTTTCCCAAAAAAGCACAAAATATCTAGATCCAGCAAATACGTTATATTGAGAAATACCCGTTATATCAGGTCTTGGCTGACGTGTATTACCTGCCCAATTATCATCAGTTGCCATTTCATTAATTTGTCGTTGAAAATTAACTTGAAACCAACTTTCACCATTTACCTTTCTGTAAATACTGTTGACGAAATTTTCTGCATTCTGTTCACTAGAAAAGAAATCATCTAGTTGCTGTCTACCTTGAATGGGTTGATCTAAAAACTCTTCTTTATCACAACTAGTATACACCAGAGCTGTAATAATTGTTAAAAATAATACAATCTTTTTCATAATTTTTATAGTGTTAAATTTAATCCTAATAAGTATGTCTTAGCTACTGGGTTTCTTCCAAAGTCTACTCCTAAGCCATTTATAATCCCTCCAGACTGCACTTCTGGGTCAAACCCACTATAGTCTGTAATGGTTATGAGGTTTTGTCCAGAAACATACAATCTGCATCTCTGAAAACCTTTGACATTAAAGTTATATCCTAATTGAATATTACGTAATCTTAAATAAGAGCCATCTTCAATAAACAAATCTGATGGATTTTGATAATTACCATTTCTATCTAATTCCGTAAGTCTCGGAAATCTGGCATCTGTATTTGTTGGTGTCCATACAACATCCGTTGTACCTGCAAGTACATTAAGATTTTGTGTACCAGCACGAATATATTCCAAATTACCATTATATACATCATTACCGAAAGTTCCGTACCATTGCATAGATAAGTCTAACTTTTTGTATTGCATGTTAACATTTAAACCTCCAAAAAAATCAGGAAATGGATTTCCTATAGTCACCAAATCTTCATCATCCAATTGACCATCTCCATTTTGATCTACAAAACGCAAGTCACCAATTTGCGCATTAGGTTGAATAATAGTACCATCCTCAGAAGTATGGGAATTTAACTCTGTTTGGTTTTGAAAAATACCATCGTTTTTATAACCTTGAAATAAACCAACTATTTCACCTAACTCGGTTATTTTTACAAAACGGTTTCCTAAAGTAGGTCGTCTTTGTCCTAAAATCACCTCGTTTCCTGGAGCTGCTTCAACTAAAGTACTTTCATTTGATGATAATGTTAAATTAAGTCCTAAAGTGAAATCGTTCCATTTTTTATTATATCCCAAAGCAATATCAATACCTTTTGATTCAATACTACCTACGTTTTGAGCTACAGTTCCAGGTACACCTGTGAAATTAGGCAATAAAACTTGATTTAATAAATCTTCAGAAGTTTTAACATAGTATTCTGCAGATAAAGTTATTTCATTGTTAAACAATCCTAAATCAACACCAAAGTTTTTGTCTCTAACGGTTTCCCATTGTAAGTTTGTATTTCCGAATTGTGATAAAAAATTAGAGACTACTCGCTCCCCACCAAAAACAAAACTATCAGAACCTATTGCAAAAAACTGTCCATCTCTACTTATGTTTTGATTTCCTAGTTCACCTACTCCAATTTTTAAACGTAAATTGTTAATAGCTTCACTTTTAAACCAGTCTTCAGAATCTATGTCCCAAGCCAATGAAACACTAGAGAATATGCCTGTTCTTCCATCTTTTGGAAAACGTGAAGATTGGTCTACCCTAACGGAAGCATTAAGCGTATACCTGTTATCAAAACTATAAATGGTTCTAAAAACACCAGAAAGTATATTTTGAGTTCCTTCATTACCAAATGCTCTTACCGTTTCACCTTCTGCAGCATCTAGTTGCCATAAATTTTGATTAGTATTACTAGGAATTCCATCTCTAAAGCCTCGAAGATAATTTGTGCTTTCTGAGTCAAATAAAATACCACCTAGAACATTTAAATAATGCTTTTCATTAATAGTCTTATCAAAAGTAATCGTATTATTGATTACATAATTAAAATTTTGAGTTACGTTTTTTGTGTAATTATTAATTTCCCTTTGTCGATTTGGTCCTATAAAATATTCTGGATTAAATACTTCCCATGTTAGACTAGAAACTGTAAAACCTAATTGTGAGTTAAAAGTGAAATCTGGCGATATTTTATATTCCAGTTGTGTATTAGAAACTAAGGCAAAGAAATCATTCTGAGCAAATTGCCTTGCTAATTGACCAACAGGGTTGGGAACCAGATTTCTTGATAATCCAAAAATACTAAACTCATTACGTCCAACGCGTTCACTTTGAGGAATAAACACAGGTGTAATAGGGTCTATCCTTAATGAATTAAATAATAAATTTGGTGTGTTTTCAAAAGTTTCAATTCTGGGCGTAAGATCTTGCTTTAAGGTAATTTTATCAGATATTTTAAAATCTACATTAAAACGAGCAGTAACTCTTTGGTAATTACCCTTAGAGTAGTTTGACTGTTGATCAAAGAAACTAACACTAGCTCCATATTTAATATTATCACTACCACCAGAGGCTCTTAAATTGGCATTAACAATAGGTGCAAAATCTTCAACAACTTCATCCCACCAATCTGTACCAGCACCAAAGTCATCTGGATTTAGTAAAACTGAAGGATCAGCATTATCATTTATTCTTCTTGCATTATAAACTTCTATATATTCTTGAGCATCAGCAACCTCTACCTTATCCCAGCCTTGTACACCATAATTAAAATCAAAATTAACAACTGTTTTGCCAGCTTTACCCCTTTTTGTTGTAATCAAAATAACGCCATTTGATGCTCTAGATCCATAAATGGCTGAAGCTGCTGCATCCTTTAAGATATCCATACTTTCAATATCTCTTGGGTTAATTGAATTTAATGAAGTACCACTTGCTTGTAAAACACCATCTAAAACTATTAATGGGCTAGCATTACCAAGAACTGTTGTGATACCACGAACTAATATTCTGGGTGAAGCACCTGGAGATCCTCCAGAAGATAATACCTGAACACCTGCCGCTTTACCTTGAAGGGCCTCAGCAGCATTACTTGCTACTTGTTTGGATATTTCTTCGCCATCTACAGAGGAAATGGAGGTAGCAATTTTATCTCTTTTAACAGCTCCATAACCAATAACCACAACTTCCGCTAATTGCTCGTTATCGGTTACCATACTTATATTAATGGTACCTCTACTATTTACAGCTACCTCTTGAGTTTTAAAGCCTATATAGCTAAAAACTAAGGTAGCATTATCACCTACAGATATTGAATAATTCCCATCAAAATCGGAAACAAATCCGTTGGTTGTTCCTTTCTCAAGAATATTCACACCTGGTATTGGCTGTCCTTGATCGTCTGTTATATTCCCTGTGACATTATTTTGGGAAGCTACAGTAAAACTTAAGCACAGCGTACTTATAAAAATTAAAACTAGTTGTTTCATTTATTATGTTATTTAGTTTGTTTGTTATTTATTTCTCTAAGCTTTTAAAAAGCATATTACCTTCCCTTAATTACAACTCTATTAAGATGCGTATCAAATACGAACGTGTAGTCCTTGTCCAAAACACTATCATCAAACACATAATTATTACCACCACCAGGAATAGCTCTAGAAGGATCTCCTCCAGCAACATCCACTCTCCAAAATGGTGCCCATCCTCCTGGATTTGCATTTAAAATAAACCCATTTGCACCTGCATCATTTGGCTGATCTTGAATAGTTACATCAATGGTCCATAAATACTGATTAATTGAATCTTGTGTAAATGGTTTGCCAGAGTTAAAATTCCAACATTGTGTGCTTCCATCATTATTATTGGTACAAGTTGATGTAGCAGCATCAATATATATACCTCTACCCAAAACATAAACTTGATCAAAGGCTGAATCTGTTGGAGTGTATGGTGAAATGGTGTAGCTTAAATCTCTAACATCCATGGCTATTTCATAATATCCTACATCTGGTATAGTTATAGGATTTACTGTTGCATCTTGACCAAGTGTTAATTTCCCGGGATTATTAGCATCTGCTCCAAAAGCAAAAGGTGAAAAAGATCCTTGCTGAGGTATAAATCGAACTTCAGAATTTGCAGATGAAGCGTAATAACGTGCTGTAAACACATAACCATTTTCTCCTGTAGCTTGACTTCCTGTAGTTGTAAATGGTATTCCGAAAATATCTTGATTTAAATCGGCATCATTAGTCTCATCAGTTAAAAACATAGCATTAAACTGTAAGTCGGTAACTACGCTTACAGAGACAGATGTAGTTGATTCATTCCCAGTAGCATCAGTAGCCGAAATATTAAAAGTATAATTCCCTGGCGTTTCAACATTTATTGAATTCGTATAATTATAACTACTACCCGAAATATTAATCACTTCATTTAAAATTTCACTCTCAATTTGTAACGTAGATAATTCTCTATCAATTAAATCAATATTAAGCTCTATTTCATCATCATTGTCACTCATTAATATTGTAGCTCCATCAGCAGGTGCATTAATAGTTATTGTTGGAGCTGATATATCTTTATCTAAAGTAACTACAACATCTCTGGTTACTGCAACGTCGCCCGCATTAGTAATTGTAACTGGTATGGTATGCACACTAAACTCTTCAGCATCATCAGGTACCTTAAATTTGTAGGATATTATATATGTTTCTGGCAAAGAGTCTTTTTCTATAGTTTTATCTAAAAACCAAGAATCATACTTAAAATTTACAGTTTTAATCCCTGCAGGATCTGTTACGATACCTTCAAAAATAAACTCTTCACCTGGTAAAGTGGAAATCTCTTGTAATATTGTTTGAAATTCTGGTGTTGAGTCTACACTTACAGAATCATCATTGTCGCAACTAGCTACTAATATTATAGCAAATATTAGACTAATGCCTCCTAGCAATTTTAATTTAGTTGTTTTCATCATTTTTTATTTAGTTTACTATTTTCAAGAAATCCTTAAACATAGACATTTTAACATGAAATTACTTATTATTTGTAAATATGGTTTTTTATAAAAAACTTATCCAAAATCATTAATTGTCAAAATCAGCAGTCTTATGCATTGTTTTCCTTAAAGTTTAATTACATTATATTGGATTATAACAAAGATATGATACAATAATCGAATGAGTAATAGACAAAAAAATCTTAAACATGGATAAAAACACTTAACTTGTAAAAATTTTTATTAATATTGTTGATGTGAATAAAATATTATTACGATATTTTATTATCAATACACATAATCACAAGAATTTACATTTTAAGATTGTATTAGAAGATAATGTTTATAGTTCTAGTAATTTTTTATTTGAATTGATTTAGAATAATACAATTTCATTTTAGATAAAAAACTTCACATTTTTACTCTAAAATGAGAATGCTTTTTTTTAAAAACTGACTTTAAATTATAATTATAATGGAGGATGAAAGCAAAATTATAGAAGAAGGGTTTATTGGGCAGAAAATGCTTGCATTACCTAAATCGATTACAAATATTTCTAAAAAGAATCCAATAACAAGTAATTTCTATGTTAGCGATTTAGGATATTATCCAAGAGCAGACCATCATTATCGTCTTAGGAAAAAAGGCGCGAAGCAACACATATTTATTTACTGTACAAAAGGAAAGGGCGAAATCCACTTAAATAAAATAAAAACTGTTATAAATCCAAATCAGTTTTATATAATTCCTAAAAACTGCATGCATGAATACAAAGCGGATACTAATGATCCTTGGAGCATTTATTGGTTTCACTTTAACGGCACATTAGCCGATAAGCTTTACAAAAGGTATGAAAGCACGCGAAATGATAATTATAAAAATATACCTTTTTCGAAAGAAAGAATTAATTTATTTGAAAAGATTTTTGCATTATTTAACAGTAACTATCTAGAAAACCATCTTGAATATGCAAACCTGCTAACATTAAACTTTATTAGCTATTTTGTTTATCATGATTTTGAGTCTAACGTTAAAGGCAACTCAGACCATACAACTGTAAATTCCATAATAGAGTTTTTAGCAAATAATCTTGACAAAAAACTTACCCTTGATGTTATTGCCGCTAAATTTAATTACTCAAAATCATATCTTCACACTATTTTTAAAGCTAAAACGGGATATCCTTTGTTAGTCTTTTTTAATCTTAAAAAGATTCAGAAAGCATGCGAATTACTAAATTATACAGACATGAGTATTAAAGAAATTAGTTTTGAAGTAGGTTTTGAAGATCCATTGTATTTTTCAAGAATTTTTAAGAATTTTATGGGAAAATCGCCCCGTAACTACAAACAAGGTATTCTTAAATAAAATACTTACTTCCCGATACAATATGTAACTTTCCTTATTTTGTAAGGGTTTAAGTAGTATGAGGTGTAAATATGACACAAAAAAATAGAAACTATTTTTTTAGTTTGGTAATATTTTCTTCATTTTCATTGTTAATAAATAAAAGTAATTAAAAAGGGAATTCTGTCAAAATTACCCCACCACTTTTGTTGTTGTAACAAGATTCAAGCCAATTAGTTGAAACTGCATATATTTTGCTATTGATTCATTACCATTTCGCAGTCGTATTGGCAACAATCTGGTAAATTCTCGTAAGCCTCTTACTGCCGGTTACTTTTTCAGTATCTTACCCAAATAGGGCTATTGCTTTATGAATTAAATTTGTAAAAGTATTTCATCTATTTTTTTCATTAAAATTTTAACACCCCCACTACCCCAATTCCTTGACCATCATATAAAGGAGTAATCATAATATTATCCTTTTTCCTAAAAGGATTCCAAGCAAAAAGATAGTCAAAATGATACACCAGTTTAGTAATAGCAATCCCAATCCCTGCACCCAATAAAGCATCTGAAAACCAATGGGCATCCTTAGCAATACGTAAATATCCTGTTGCAATTGCAAAGGCATAACCACTATAAGCTAATATCGGACTGGTATTCTTAAATTCTTCATAAAGCACTGTTGCAGATGTAAAGGCATAGGCTGTATGAGCTGAAGGAAATGCATTATTATTGGCACCGCTCGGACGTGTTTTGTCAATACTCATTTTTAGCTTTGTTGTTACGAAGTCTGTGATTAATAAAGAAATAGTGGCATTTTTTGTTTGGTCAAACCAATGGCTTCTGGATTCTATTCCTATTATGTCTGCTGCATACATTTGTGCTAAGGGAACAAAACGGGTATAATCATCGATGGTAGTATTAAAATCACTATTCCCAAAATCTTGTTGTAAGTGCATTTCAAAGTCACTATTGGTAATTACAAGAGAAGAGCCAATAAGAATTGATGGTATGGCAGCTTGTTTCCAAAAACTGTTTTTAGATTTAGAGATTGAATCATTCTGAGCTTCCAATTTGCTAAATGAAATTAGAAACATAAGACCTATTAAGAACACAATATTTAAGGAATTAATCTTTACTACCACATTTTTAACTCATTAAAACTTAAATTTATATCCAATACGCCATACTTGTGTTTCATAATAATCACTACTGGTATAACTAAAGGTTTCCCCATCAATTTCTTTTTTAATGACCAATGTGTTAAATAAGTCTGTGGCATTAAAGAATAATTCTCCTTTGCCATTTTGGATTGTTTTTTTAATACCAAAATCTACCGAAAATCTTGAATTTATTTCTCCCTGTGGAATAACATCAGGAGCTAAATAGATTGACGTTATTTGCGCTTCCCAATTCTTTGGTAATGTAGCCATGAGATTAAACTTAACATTACCAGACCAAACCGTTTGTTCTGGAGCAGTAAATATACTTTCAGAGGGATATTGATTCAGTACGGAAAAGGTATCTATTTTATTGTAATACCCATTCATATTTAGGTTAGCTGACCAATGCTCGGATAATTTCTTGTTCATAACAACCTCAAGGCCTGTATTATAACTTTTGCCTGCATTATGAGAAACGTTGTATATTAAGTTAGAATTATCTGGAGATGTTGCTATCCTAGTGATAGTGCCATCCGTTATTCTATGATATATTGCTGTATATAGATAGCCTTTAGTCCATTGGTTTTTATATCCAATTTCAAAAGTATTGGTAAACTGTGGGTCTAAAGCAGGGTTTCCTACTTTTATTATTTCTGCATCGTCATACTTAGGAAAAATACGAATATCTACTTCATCAGGCCTATCAACTCTTCTATTATAAAAGGCTGATAATTTATTTTTGTCATCTATCTTATAACTTATTCTTGCATTTGGAAACGGTTGAAAATAGTTATATCCATCACTTTGATATGTATTATGATTTGGGTCTACTTCATAATCTAAATTCACATATTCTACTCTTAGACCTGCTTCAGCTTCCCAATTTTCAGTTTCATAAATGTAATTAAGATAGGCAGCAGGTATTATTTCCTTGTATTCAGCTAGACCATCTGCACCTGTATCCAAAACGGAGTTATTATCAGAAGGATTGAACTGCATGTCTGTAGGTATGACTCTATTACGGAATTTAAGTCCCGTTTCCAATATTCCGTTTTTTAAGGGTTTGGAGTAGTCTACTGAAAAATCGGCTACTTTTTGGTCGGCGATAAGAAAAAATGATTCCTCTGTATTAAATGAAGGGGTTGCATTTGTGAAAAAATATTTTTCATCTTCCCTATCAAACGTGTAGTTAAAGGCTACATTTAGCTTATGTCCTGGTTGTGCAAACTTATGCTCAAAATTTACAGAAAACATGGCCGCTGTTAAAACTTCATCTTCCAGAAACTGCCAAAGCCTCAATTGGTTATTAATTTGTTCATCGTAAAATGGTTGGTCACCATAATCCTTAATACTTTCATTGCTATAAAGCCCAGATAGTGTTAAGGTATTGTTTTCATTTAAAAACCAATCTAATCCTGCTTTTGATGTAAAAAAATTGGTGTCTCTGTTGCGTTTAAGTTGCTGATTTATTACAGTACCATCATTATAGGTACGCTTTACAAACTCATTTTTATTTAAGGTTTCCGTATATAAGTTATCGGCCTGAAAAAAGAAGTTGACCTTGTGCTGTCTGTAGTTAAGTACAACAGATGGATTTATTTTAGGCGTTGCTCTGTATTGAGGCCTAATACCTGGAAAATTTTCTTTGCGTTCCCATAAAGCCCCTAAACCAGCTGTTAAACCCAATGTACCGTTAAAACCTTTCTGATTTTCTTTCTTTAGAATAATGTTTATAATACCAGCATTACCATTGGCATCATACTTTGAAGAGGGATTATTTATTATCTCTACTTTATCAATAGTGCTTGCAGGGATATTGTCTAAACCGTTTTGACTTCCAAAACCTGTAATAGCCGTTTGTTTGCCATCTATTAAAATAAGCACTTTATTGCTTCCACGTAGTTGTACTTCTCCCTCTTGGGTTGTTACACCTGGTAAGTTTTTCAAGGTTTGTAAAACAGAACCACCACTTTGGGCAATGTTGGCATTTACCGAAAAGGTTTTTTTATCCATTTTACCACTTACGGCATCTTTTTTTGCGGTTATTAGTACTTCATCTAATTGTGAAGCTTCTTCTTTTAAAGAAATAACACCTAAGTCTAAATATTGTGAATTTGAACCAACGAAAATGGTATCTAAATGTGTTTTATAGCCTATATAGGATACTTCTAAAATATAATTTCCAGGATTGATGTTCTCAAGGGTATATATACCTTCTTCATTAGTAATCACACCAGACACAAAAGTCTTATCTGGAGTATCCTTCTTTAAAATTACATTCACATAAGCTAATGGTTCTTTTAAAGTATCATCATTTATTTTGCCTGATAGTGTTACATTTTCATTTTGTGACCACGTCATTAAAGACCACAAAAAAAATAGGGTCTTTAAACTGATTTTAATTTTCATTTGTAATTTTTAACTAAAATTGGAAACAACACTTATTGAAGTTTTCGCTTTTATATTCTGCGTGCAAGATTAAAGAGAAAAAACCAATTAAACTAGTAGACTTATTCTTTACAATTAAAAATATTATAACCAATCGAGAAATAAAAATACCATCAATTATGATGGTATTTTTAAACTAAACCATTTTGTAGATTAATTTCCGGCACTTAATGAATAGCTTCCATCTCCGTTAAAAGATGACAATGTAATGGTAACAGTCCAATTTCCAGGCTCTCCAGCACTTGTTACACCAGAGAAGGAATCAGGTTCTGTACCACCAACTAAATTTCTTTCAAGAACCACAGTTCCGTTAGCATCTGCAACGGTCATAACAAATGTTCCTGTAGCAGATGATGTAATATCGGCATTATAATCTGCGGTTGCAAGGTTATTAGTCCAATTAATAGTTCTACTTCCGTTACCACCATTTCCTGTAAAGTCACCGCCTATGTCTCCACTAGGGCCTTCATTTACTGTTATATTAACGGTTGGCCCATCATCGCTAGAACAAGAAGTAGTACTAAGAGTAAATACTGTCATTATCATAAAAATTCCAAGTAGTGTAAAATTTGAGGTTTTCATTTTTTAAATTTTAGGTTAAACACTTTTATTTTAAAACAACTAATTCAATAAATGTCCCAAGATTTTTTTGGTTTTTTTTAGTGAAACATTTCAAGATACTGAATATCAGTTAACTGAAAACGAAATAAAAAGTCTACTTAAAAATATAATCGAAACACAGCATTAGTTGTTAGCCCCAAAGAAAATCTCGAAAATTTATCTACTCCATCATTTTGATTGAGTCTATAATAATTATTAATGGTATTTTCTCTATCGGTAATATTCCAAACGGATGCTCCAATTTCTGACCTGAAGACTCTACTAATTTTAAACTTATAAATTGCCGAAGCATCTAGTCTAAAATAATCTTCTAATTTTTCATTGTTGGCTCGACCAAAATTTATCTCATCATCAACTATTTCGTTACCACTCTGCAGAATTGAGGTTGGTTTTCCTGTTCTGTAATTTAATCCAGCAGAAATGTTCCAAGAATTATTGCTATATGTTGTGCCAAAAGTTATGGCATTAGTTATATCAAAATTACTTGGAAATTCAGATTCATCTAAAGTTTCAAAAAAGTAGGTGTTATTTATATGGGAATAACTCAGCCAACTACTGAAATTATCAAACCGCTTTCTAACTAAAAGTTCAAGACCATAAGCATCATAACTGCCTTTAGTTTTTGTGAACTCATACTTTGTGGTAAAGCTTTGGCTCTGTGTGGTAATACCATCTACAGTCTTGTAATACCCTTTAGCATCTAATAACCAACCACTATTCTTATAAACCATGCCAAATGAGAGTTGTTTACTTTGAAGTACAGGAATGTTATTATTATCCGTTAATTGCCATCTCCTTTTTTCTATACCCAAAAAGTCATTTTGAAAATTGACTATTTGAGAGGTGCTTTGATGCTTAAATTCGCCTTGTGCCTCAATCTCAAAATACTTCCCAATTGGTTTTCTTATATTTAACCTAGGCTCAAAAATTAGTTTATTAAATCTGGTAAGGTAGTTTGTTCTTAAACCACCTCTAACTGAAAATCCATTTTCAGGATGCTCGTATCCTATTTGACCAAAAACTGCGTGCTCTCTCAATACTTCTTCATCTCGTCTAACAAATCTTGGTAAGTCAACATCATTTAAGTTAATGACTTCGGTCTCGAAAAAATTATATCCAAGTTTAAAATGCCACACATTTTGAATATAATTACCTTCTAGGTTTATTCCTGTTTCAGAAACTACATTTTCTTGTAAAAAGCTTTGCCCCTCTATAACATCGGCATTAATTGCTTGTAATTCATAATCAGTATTATAAATGTTAAGGATAGTAGATAGTTTACTATTCCATACTCTTCTATAGTTTAAACCTCCTGCAACAGTGTGTTGGGATATACCACTTTCCTTTGTTACACTAAGGCTATTAATATTTGCAGTTTCATTAAAATTTAAATTATTATCAACCAATAAAAAATTTAACCTGATAAAATCCTTATCAGTAGGCTGATAAAGCCATCGGAATGACACATCATAAAAATTGAAGTTTTGGTCGGAATTGGTTACGTTGGAAGCATTGTTTTCTGCCTCAGTATCTTGGGTTATCCTATCAAAATAAACGTCGTATGTTGGGGTTCTGGTCAAATCATCTATAGATTTTCTTGAGGCAACCTGTAAGGAAGATTTATTACCTACTGGAATGTTAGTAAATAACTCTGCATTTAAAAAATTAAGCCCAAATGTTCCTTTAAACTGTGAATCAACCTGTTTATCTGTCTGCATGTGTATTGTACCCGAAACACCATCTGTAAGAGAAACATCAGAACCATTATTAATAACTCTAGCCGTTTGGGTCATGGATGGATTAAAACTCGATATGAGACCAAAAAAATGTCCTGTTTGATACATTTTAATATCATCCCACAACATGAGATTCTGGTCATGAGAACCTCCTCTTATATTGATATTAGAGACGGTTTCATCAACACTTACAATACCAGGTAATGCCTGAACGGTTTGCAGTACATCAGATTCAATAAGACCAGGTAAAAGACTAAACTGGGTATAGTCAATTGATGTCGTCCAATCCCGTCTTTTGTCAATACCTTTAACAAGGTAGGTTTCAATAAGTACAGGTGCAATGGTTTCTTGCTGAACAAACATTGTTATTGTACCACAATCAACTAAATTAAAATAGCGTACTTGACGTTCAATCGTCTTGAATCCTATATGCCTTATGGTTAAAGGTTCATTAGGAGATTTCAACTTTATTTCAAAATAACCGTTCTCATCAGTTATTGCATACCCAAACTTACTTTTAACGGTTGCGCCTTCAATTGGCATTATTAATTCTGAATCTTTAATATAGCCACATAACTGAATAATTTTTGAAATGGTATAAACTACCTCGCTTACTTTTTCAAAGACAAGGTTTGTCTGCTTCTCAAGATTCTTAATTTTAGCTGATAAGTTTGTTTCTTTTTCTATAGGGATAACATAAATATCTTTTAAAAGACTACTTTCATAATTGAAAGTTATGCCATGAATTTGACCAATTTGCTCAAACACTTTTGAAACGGGAAGAGGCTCTTTTGTATCTTGACCATGCAATTTAGCTAATAAGGCAAAACACAGAAATAAAAATGCATAAACTTTAATCTTGCCCATTCCTTATTATGACTTTGTTGGCGTTTTGAATTGTGTAAGTCAAATCAAGGGGATTTGTAATAGATTTTAAAGCATTTTCAAGGTTATTATGTTCAAAGGCACCTGTGAAGTTCAGGTCTATTTCAGATGAGTATTCAACATTTATACTGTATTGTTGTTCAAGTTCTTTAACAACTTCTATAAAGGATGCGCTTTCAAAAACACTCATATTTTTAAGCCAGTACGGTTCGGCAATGGCAATATTGGATTTTACGCCTTTTCCTGAATGTAAGACAAATTCCGTTCCTGCTGGTAACTTAACTTTTTCATTATTATATGTTACTTGCACCAAACCTTCATAACACGATACCTTAAAAATGCTGTCTCTGGATAAAACATTAAACTCAGTACCTAAAACACTAACTTTTCCTGAATTTGTATGTACATCAAAACGTTTTCCTTTCTCAACATCAAAATAAGCTTCTCCTTTAAGTTGTAATGACCTATTCTTGTTCCAATTGGAACTGAGATATTCTAGTTCAGATAATTCATTTAGACTCACTATTGAGTTATCTGGTAGCGTAATGGTTTCGTTTTGAGCTAAATCAGTTTTAAACGAGCTTATTTGGTCTTTATTTATTAACGTAAACAAAGCAAAACCAACAACAAGAGCAGCAGCTATACTGGAAACAACCTTTATCCAATTTGTAGAAGCAATTTTTTTAGAAACTAATTTGTTATCCAACACATCAAAAGACTCAACTTTAGCATTTATATTGCTACTAAACCGTTGTGCTTCCTCAATAATTTCTTTATATAAGTCAGCATCTTCCAACGCATTGAAAGCCTTTGCCTCTATGTCAGACAGGTCATTATTTAACCATTTTTTTACTAAATTCTCTTTGTCCATAACATGCTGTTATATAATTAAAACAACTTAAAGTACAATTGTCCCAAAATTATTTTCAATTTAGTTCTTCAAGGTTGTCTTTTAGTTTGTTTAAAGCTGCATAAATTCTGTGTTCAGCCACTTTTTTTGTGATGCCTAAAACTTCTGCAACTTCCTTATGCGTTTTACCATCCACCTTGTTTAACAAGAATGCCACACGCTCTTCTTCTTTTAATTCTGATAAAACACGTTCAAAGCGTTTTAAAAATTCTTTTTTACGCAATACAAATTCTGGAGACTCATTAGTATAGTCCTTTGGTTTTACTTGTTGATACTTCAAAACCACCTTTTGATGCTTAACTTCATTCAGCATCATATTGTTGGCAGTAGTATATAAATACGTCTTAGCGGCTTCTGGTCTAACCTTTGAGCAATTTTCCCAAAGCTTAATAAATGCTTCCTGAACTTTATCAGATGGATTTAATAACTCACCATACTTATAAAAAAGAATATTACTCAACGACTGTGCATACTTTTCATAAAGTTTTGAAAAGCGAATTTTATCGCAGATGTTTTGGTGTAGTGATTTTGGCAAAATGTTGAGCTATTGAATTATAAAATTGAAAGATAAAAAAAAAATAAATTTTTTTTCTTGGGACATTTTTAAAGTGGATTGTTTTAAGAATAAAGAGGTTATTTTGATAGCCTTTAAAAAAATTGAAAATTAATTTACTTAGTTATGAAAACATTGAGAACACCTTTTCTTTTAGTCTTAGCCTTTATTCTGATATTTACTTCTTGTAGAACAGAAGAGGATTTAGCCATTGACCCTCCTGTAGAAGAAACAATTGCATCTAACTCAACAATTGCCAGTTTAATGAGCAAAACATCATTAAATGATGGCTCTGTTGATAATATAGTGTATCATGCAAATTGTTTTACGTTTAAATTACCCATAACCATTACAGTCAACAGTATCACTATCACCATCAATGAAATTGGTGATTATGAGGATTTAGAAGATATTCTAGATGAATTTGATGATGATGACGATTTGATAGATATTTCTTTTCCTGTTACAATTGTGTTAGCTGACTTTACCGAAATTACCATTAATAGCTTTGATGACCTTGAAACTTATGTTGAGGATTGTAATGATGAAAATGAAGATGACGATGATATTGAGTGTATTGATTTTCAATATCCTATTACAGCATCGGTTTTTGATGAAAACAACGATTTAATCAATACGATTACCATCAATGATGATAATGATATGTATGATTTTATAGAAGATTTGGATGACTTTGCTGCTGCTACAATAAACTTTCCAATTACCGTAGTATTCCCTGACGATACTACTCAGGTTATCAATACTATTCAGGAATTAGAAGATGCTATAGAACTGGCTGATGATACTTGTGATGAAGATGATGACTACGATTATAACGATGACGATTGTGATAACTGTACTACAGACGATTTAGACTCCATTTTTGCCGATTGTACACAATGGTTTGTAGATGAGTTAGAGCTTAACGATACAGAACTTGAAGACAACTATGAAGGATATACATTTGAATTTAAAAATGATGGAACAATAGCAGTGACTCAAGGTTCTAATACATTTAACGGCACCTGGGAAGCTTCAGGTGAAGGCAATAATATCTCGTTTACAATTAATATAGCAGATTTAACAGACTTTAATGGTACTTGGACGCTTCACGAAATTGAGCAAGAACCTGGTGAAGCTGCCATTGAATTTGAGTCGGGAGAAAATGAGTTAGAGTTTGTAAGTGATTGTAATTAAAGAATCACGAATAAAAAATTCAAGTGAGGTTTTAGATTAATTAGTGAAGTATAATATTCCTAATCAACCTAACTAATAATCAAAAAATAGGAATTATGAAAAAAACATTTTTTTACAGTTTAATACTCATGTTGAGTCTTTCGTTTATGTCTTTTAATTGTTCAAATGACAATGATGAATTAAACAACAACAGCCAGCAAATCGCACAAATAGAATCTGTAGCCAAATCTGGCACATGGCGAATCACAAATTTTAATGATTCTGGTCAAGATGAAACTGCAGATTTTGCAGGTTATACATTTAGTTTCAATAATGATGGAACTTTGGTTGCCACAAATGGGACAAACACGGTCAATGGAACATGGTCTATTACTAATGATGATAGTAGCGATGATGACAATAGTAATGATGATATTGATTTTAATATCTCGTTCCCCGTTCCTGAAACTAACGATTTTGAGGATCTAAACGATGATTGGGATATTGTTTCTGCCTCATCCACAAAAATAGAATTGATTGATATAAGTGGTGGAAATGGTGGTACTGATATGTTGACTTTTGAAAAATAGCCCCATGTTTACATCCATATATACAAAAGGTCTAAACTCAAGTGCTTTTGTGAAAAGGAAAATAATTAAAATGTCCCAAAAAAATTTGGGACATTCCTTTTTTAACAATAACATTCAACAAAGAATTGATATATAGCCGCTTAACTTAAAACAAGATCAAATAAATTACTATCTATTTGCCAATACAAAAGTTAGCAAAAATATTACCCAACAAATCATCATTAGTTATTTCGCCAGTAATTTCTCCAAAATGATATAAAGCTTGACGGATATCGATTGCTAATAAATCACCTGATAAACCAGTATCTAAACCGTGTTTTACTTTATCAATTTCTTCAAAGGCTTTTAATAATGAATCGTAATGACGAGAATTAGTAACAATAGTGTCATTATTTCTCAGCGCTCCGGTATTAACAAAACTCAGTAGCTTTTCTTTTAACATGTCTACTCCTACGCCTATTTTAGCTGATAAGGAAATAGAATTTGAGTTTTCAACTTTACTTAAAGCAATATCTAGCTTTCTTCTTTCTTCGTCTGAAACTTTATCTATTTTGTTAGCTATAACTAAAAGTGGTTTTTGAGGATACTTGTTTTTAATTTTTTCAATTTCAATTTGAAATGTTCCAATTGATGTTTTGAAGTCTGATGCATCAAACAAATATATTACTACCTGAGCTTGATCTATTTTTTCAAAAGTTTTTTTAATACCAATACTTTCAACAACATCTTTAGTTTCTCGAATACCAGCAGTATCTATAAATCGAAAACCAATACCTCCAATTGAGATTTCATCTTCAATAGTATCTCGAGTTGTACCAGCAATGTCTGAAACTATGGCGCGTTCCTCATTTAAAAGCGCATTTAAAAGTGTAGACTTTCCAACATTAGGCTCGCCTACAATAGCAACTGGAATTCCATTTTTTATAACGTTACCTACAGCAAAAGAATCTATAAGTCGTTTTAATACAAAACGAATACGCTCAACTAAATCATTAAATTGTGTTCTATCAGCAAACTCAACATCTTCTTCAGCAAAGTCTAGTTCGAGCTCTATTAAGGATGCAAAATTTAAAAGTTCTTCACGAAGTTTAGAAATTTCAGAAGAAAACCCTCCCCGCATTTGTTGCATAGCTATTTGGTGAGATGCTTCATTATCACTAGAAATTAAATCTGCTACGGCTTCTGCTTGAGATAAATCTAATTTTCCATTTAAGAATGCACGAAGTGTAAACTCGCCTGCAGTTGCCATTCTACAACCTTTTCTTAAAAATAATTGAATAATTTCTTGCTGAATATAATTAGAGCCATGGCAGGAAATCTCAACTACATTCTCTCCAGTATATGAATTTGGATTTTTAAAAATAGATAATAAAACTTCATCTATAGTTTTTTCTCCATCTATTATGTGTCCCAAATGAATAGTGTGCGTTTGTTGCTTAATAAGTTGTTTGCCAGATACTGATTTAAACTGAGACTCTGCTATGGTTATAGCATCATTTCCTGATAATCTAATAACCGCAATTGCTCCTGCACCTGAGGGTGTTGCTAAAGCTACAATGGTATCTTGATTTATCATCTGTAAAAATTCTAAACCAGATATAAACCGTCTGATTTTATTTCTATTAAACGTTTTTTATACAAGGTTCCAACCGCCTTTTTAAAGTTCTTTTTACTCATTTGAAGAGCATCTTTTATAGCTTCAGGACTCGATTTATCTGTTAGATTTAAAAAACCACTGTTATCTTCTAACTCTTTCATTATTCTATCTGCATTGGGTTCTATATTTCGATAACCTATTTGCCCTAAACTGATATCTAATTTATTACCTGGTCTTATTTTTTTAATAATACCTTTTAATTTATCTCCAACACTGATATCTTTAAAAATCTGGTCTTTGTAAATTAAGCCCAAATGCGTTTTGTTTACAATAACATTCATACCAATATCTGATGGATGTGAAACTATTAGATCTACTTCATCAAACTGACTAACTGTTAAATCCTTATTATCTAAAAATCGATTAGTTTTACTAGATGCTACTAATCTATCAGTCTTTTCATCTAAATAGCAATGTACCAAGTACCATCCGCCTGGTTTCATTTTAAAAGCTTGCTCTTTAAACGGACAAAATAATTCTTTAACCAATCCCCAATCTAAAAAAGCACCATAATCCGTAACTTGATTACAACGTAATAATGCAAAATCATTACGCATAATATAAGGCATATCGGTTGTGGCTACTGGTCGTTCCTCATTATCTAAATAAACAAAAACATCAAGCTTATCCCAAATTTTAAATTCTTGAGGTACATACCTATTGGGTAACAACACCTCATTGTCATCTTCATCAATTAAATAAACACCGTGGTCAGTTTCACGAAGTATTTCTAAAGTATTTACTTGCCCTAATATTATCATGCCGCAAAGGTAATCATATTCAATTTTTAACCATAAAAAAAGCGTTACAATAATGCAACGCTTTAAAACATGTTACGGTTAAGTCTAGTAAGCAGACTCTTTACCAAAATGCTTTGTAAGCAAATAGTAAACAACTGCTCTATATTTATTTCTGTTAGATTGACCATATTGCTCCATAACTTTTGCAATACCTTCATCTAAAGCAGAAGAATCTGCTAATCCTAATTTTTTTATTAAAAAATTGTTTTTTACAGTTGCTAATTCAGAAGCATCAGATCCTGAAACTGTTGAAGAATCTGCATTGTAAATTGATGGACCACAACCAATTGTTACTTTAGTTAATAAATCCATGTCTGCAGTTACACCGCATTTGTCTTTTAAATCAGCTGCGTACTTAGCAATTAAATCATCTCGTTTACTCATAATAATGTCTTTTTAATGTGTTCGTAAAATACTTTCTAAATATACCTATTTTTTAGACACATTTTATCTTAATTGGTCACATTATTACTTTAAATACTCAAAATAATTTAATAGAATTTCATCGTTAATGGCCTTAGGTGTAAATACTTCTAAAAGTTTAGGCTGTTTATCCTTCTTGTAAAACGTTTTTAAACAGTCTTCTAAATCATTAACATTTGTAGCCGTTTCATATTTAAAACCATACATTTTACTTAAATGTTCTGCTGTTAAATGGTGGTTGGTTTCAAAATAGGTATCGAAATTTTCGGTGTTTTTATGTCCCGGTAGAATTCTAAAAATGCCTCCTCCTCTATTATTTATAACAATAATTCTAAAATTATTTGGAATATAATTATTCCATAAAGCATTACTATCGTATAAGAAACTTAAGTCTCCAGTTATAAAAACGGTTTGTTTTATATTTGAAACAGCACAACCAATAGCTGTAGATGTACTTCCATCTATACCGCTTGTACCTCGGTTACAATACACTTCCAGAGTTTTATTTAAATTAAAGAGTTGTGTGTAACGAATTGCGGAACTGTTGCTAACCTGCAGTATTACATTATTTGGAATTGACTTTAAAACCGAATTAAAAAACGTGAAATCTGAAAACGGAATTGTATTTAAATACTCAGCATGCTTTTTTAAACGCTGTTGTTTAATGGAAGCCCAATTATCCTTGTAATCACTCTTCACATAATGCGTTATTTTGGGAAGTAGTGTTTCAAAAAATTGATTCGGAGTGGTTTCTATATGCTTAGTTAAACAAAAGAAAGTATCGTTGGCTTTTTTAACATCGATATGCCAATGTTGTTTTGGCTTGTTTTTTCTTAAAATCGCTTTTATTTTTTTAGAAACAATTAATCCACCAAAAGTGATTAAAATATCTGGTTGTAAATCTTGTTCTTTTTGCGCATTTAAAGGCGCAATAATTTGATCTATACTTGGGAAGATATCTTTATGGTGCAGATTAGATGTTGTTTCAGTAAATATGATAACACTATCGTCTTCAGCTAGTTCATCCAACCATTTTTTCTCAATGTTATTTGGCTTATTTACACCAACTAAAATCATTTTTTTTGTAGAAGCATTCCAATACTCTAAACAGTCTTTTAGTGTGTAATCATCAATAGCTCTTGGTTTAGGCTTAACATCATCAGCTTCTGGTGATACACTAAGCGCATTAACCGTTTCATACAAAGGTTCATCAAACGGAATATTAATATGCACAGGACCGTTATTAATAAGTGCATGATTTATAGCCACATTAATTTCCTCTTCGTTATGGCTTTGAATACTTTTTTGTAAACCTAAAAAACGTTCTAATTTATCTTCAAGATTCTTAATTATAGGCAGTTCTTCATTTAAAGGAACATTCTTTTCATCTTTTAAATCCAACTTTAAATTTGCTGAATATAAAATATGATTTTTAAAAACGTATTTCTGGTTTATGGTTTGTCCATCACCAATACCAACTAGATGTTTTGGTCTATCAGCAGATAAAACCACCAAAGGAATATCACTGTAAAATGCTTCAGAAACTGCCGGATAATAATTTAATAATGCACTACCCGATGTACAAACAACTGCGGTTGGTCCTTGCAATTGTTGTGCAATACCTAAAGCAAAAAAAGCTGCACAACGCTCATCTACAATGCTATAACATTTAAAATAAGGATCGTTTGTAAAACCTATAGTTAATGGTGCATTTCTGCTACCCGGAGAAATTATTATGTGTTTTATTCCTTTTAATTTACAAAGCTGTACTACAGTTTGCGCAAGTGGAATTTTTGGATAAATCATTTAGCAATTTTGTTATACAAAAATACAAAATAGCGTATTAAAAAAAGCGACTTAAAGAATAGATTTAATAACTAAGGATTTGGATATGGTTTCTTGCCATTCACTTTCAGGATTAGAGCTTTCGGTTATACCTCCGCCAACATAAATAATAGCTTGATTATTTTTAATTTGCATACAACGCAAATTTACATAAAGTTGTGTGCTATTTTTGGTTACAGTATATGCTCTGTGTTCAATATTTCTTTTTCCAGAACGTGGTGCTTTAACAGTTTCGCCGTTTAATTCACCAAGAAAACCTGTGTAAAATTCTCGATTATAATGCTCATTTTTTAAAATAAAGTCTTTGGCTATTGCCTTTGGTAATCCACAAACTGCAGGTGTTGGGTGTAACGCTTCAATAATATATTTTAATGGTGTATTTGGCTTTAATTGGGCCGAAATTAGTGTTCGCAAATGCAACAGGTTTCCTGCTCGAACCGTTTCCACTTCTGAAGTTTCAATTTTAATTACAGACGATTTTAAATTATCTACAATAAAATCTGTTACATAAAGCTGTTCTTGAATTTCTTTCGTTTGCCATTTTACATTTAAATCGCCTTTAAAATCTTGCGTACCAGCTAGAGCCATAATTGAAAAGCGACTATTTTCAATTTTTAATAAAGTTTCTGGAGTTGCGCCTAACCAAAGACCAACCTTAGGATGATACCAGCAATAAATTAACGCCGATTTATAATGTTTAGTAAGATTTTTAAAAATTTCAATTGGGTTCTTTTCGTTTAAATCGATGGTTTCTCTTCTTGATAAAACTACTTTTTTTAGTTCCGAATTTTTTATAGCCTCAATACCTTCTTGTATTAAATTGATGTGTTTTGCTTTTGAGTTTTCCAAGCTAGATTCATCAAATTTACTTTTATCAATATCTAAAGGGTCTTGGTACGTTTGATGACCGTAAATTACTTTAGAAGCTTTGTTGGGTATTATTACAGTTTCTTCAATATTTTCAAAAGGAGAAAACACAAAACCTTGTTCCGAAAAATCTTTTACAAAATACAAATCAGTGTTGTATTGTAATCGCGCAATTAGCTGTTCTTGATTTGGTTTTCTGTATGCTACAAAAGGTAACTTATTATCAAATTGCTGCTTTATCTGCTCGAAAAAATCATCTGAAATCATACAGGCTATTTAGTTCTAGGAAGAGAAATTGTGGTTAGCTTACAAAGCGAAATTAAGTTATCATTATCATCAGTAACCCGAATTTCAAATAACTGTGTGGTTTTACCTTTATGTATAAATTTTGCTTTGGCGTAAACGTTGCCTTCACGTATACTTTTTAAATGATTTGCAGAAATTTCTATACCTCTTACAAAGTAGTCTTTAGTATTTAATAACAACTCTGCAGCAAAGCTTCCTGTGGTTTCTGCCAATGCAACCGTAGCACCACCATGTAAAACACCGTCTGGTTGATGTACTTTAGACGTTACGGGCATTTTTAAAATTAAAAAATCATCACCAAAATCTATCATCTCAATTTCTAAAGTCTCAATTAATGTGTTTTTACACATGTCTTTAAACTTTTCTTTCACGATTTCTTTGGATAATTTCATAAATATTTTACATTTAAAATTGCTATGCTAAAATACGAAATACACCACTAATGGTTTGGGTCTTTTTGGTTAGTTTTAACAAATACATTTTATAATTAAATGAAAGTACCAACTCTAGAAAACAATCGTGTAAAGCTTACACTTTTAGATTTAAATAATTACAAACATTTATCTGTTATTGCTAATCAAAAAAACTTGGTACAATACTCGCCAAGTAAAATTGATACGCCCGAAGATTTAAAAGCCTACGTACAAACCGCATTAAATTGGTATGAAAGCAAAACGGCAATACCCTTTATTATTTTTGATAAACAAACCGAAACCTACGCCGGAACCTCGCGTTACATGAACATTAATTGGCATAATAAGGTTTTACATATTGGTGCCACTTGGATAGGGCGAGAATTTCAAGGAACAGGATTAAACAAAAACATGAAGTTTTTAATGCTGCAATATGCTTTTGAAACTTTAGGCTTTGAGAAAGTTGAATTTAGAGTTGATGAACGCAATACAGCATCTAGAAAAGCAGTACAAAAAATTGGCGGACAGTTTGAAGGCATATTACGCAAAAATGTAGTTATGCTGAATGGCATTAGACGCAATACCTGTTGTTATGGCATTTTGAAAGAAGAATGGGAAATATTGAAAACTGAAGTTTTTGAAGGTTTTTAGGAGGTGCGGTTATCGTGATTGTATAAGAATAGTGCGGTTTTGTGCGCGAGGATTTTCCGAAGGAAAATCAGAAGCTAGCAAAACTCACTAACCTTTGATTAAAAACTAAACTAAGCATTATTTTTATACGGTGTAGTGGTTAATTTTTTCTTTTTCTCAATAATCCAATCATTTGTCCAATTCCAACTCCAAAGTAAGTTCTGTCTTTATTTATTTGTAACATAGGCGAAATTGTTAATCCGTAAAATCTTGTGAATGGAAATTCTATTTTAGGATTTATTATTAAACTTACCGTGTTATGCTTTTGATAATCCCAAGTATAATTCTCCGCTAAAAAAGCATCATTAATCATTTGCCAATTTTCTGGTTCTCTTATTGTTGAATAGCCTAATCCAAGTGATAAGTTTGCTCTTATAGTTCCACTTTTATTAAGGTTATATATTTTTCCAAAACCGATTTGATAATTTTCAAATTGGTCATAAGGATTAGCTAATCCAAAAAGAAATATTCCAGTCAAACCAGATGTGTAATTTTCAGGTTGTGATTTTGGTTTTCGGATATTCCCAGTGTATCCAACTTTGAAAGAGTATTTTTCTTTATAGACATAATTCAGGTTAATGTCAAATCCTATATAATTACCTAGATTCAGCTCACCAGTTGAATAAATCGCATTATTTTCATCGAATTGAGCATTAGCAATATTGATGCTAATTGAAAATATAAATATTGTTATTAGGCGTTTCATAAATTAACCACAACGTAAAGATATCGTTCCGTTTCAATGAACGATATCGATTGATAAGCGAAGTTAGAATTTTTCATACAACAAAAGAACTATTTTACATATGAGTTATAAACACTTATAAACAAAAAAACCTCCCATAACGAGAGGTTTTCTTTCAATATTTTAAAACTATTATTCTTCTACGCGTTTACCTGTAATCTCTCGCCCACCTTGAAAAAGGGTTACACTATCCACTACTCCAGCTTCATTTTTATTAAACTGTAATTGGGCTTGAACCACTTTTAAGTAAAACTCATTTTCGTTTTTAGGAAAAATATCAAAAACAGGTTGCCCCGTGGCTTGTGTTTTTAATTGGCTGCCTTCTCTAGTAACATCTAAAATAAAACCAGGCATGAGTTCATATTTACCAACATAGGTTTCTAAAATCGCTTCAGGAACCACAATTTCTTTTTGTAAATCGCTTACATCATCGCCCATTTTCTTTAAAAACTCGATAGCGTTTTGGTTACTTGAGTCTAATTCTACAGACTTTCGGTAATTTTTAATAGATGCTTCATTTTTACCTAAATTCATTAAGGCTTCACCGTAACTATCATAAGCATTTGATGATTTTGGAAATGCATCTATATTAAGTTTAAATACTTCAGCTGCAGCTTCAGTTTTACCAGCACCCATTAATTTATAGCCCATAGCGTTCATTTCTTGCTCATTTAAACTATAAGCATCAGAATCCTTTAAAGTATTATAACGCTTTAATCCTGTTTCAAGACCTTTATCTTCTATGACAGTATATAATTCATCTGCTAAAGATTTTTTTGGCATATTATAATCTTTACCATCTAAAATGCCATATATAGCACGCGTTATAGAATTTAGTGGAGCGCCTCCAGTATTACTAAAAAGTACAACCAGAGATTTATTTGATGGTGCTCTAGAAATATTGGTGTTAAAACCATTGATACCGCCACCATGAGAAATGGTGTAAATACTATCTTTAGATTTTCCTATTTTACTATAACCAACACCCCATCCGTAAGCATAATGACTATTTCCCCATGCAGGAATATAAGGTTTAAAATACATGTCCATATATTTTTGTGGCAGTAGTTTATTTGTGTATAGTGCTTGATCCCATTTATACAAATCTTCAACTGTAGAATACATAGAACCTGCCGCATATGGAATTGACATATCTAAATATCTAGAATTCTCATAACCTGTAGTAATTCTTTCATAACCTGTGGCACGCTTTTTTAAAATATCTCCAAAATGGTCATAACCAGTATCATCCATATGTAATGGCTTAAATATTTTTTCATGGAGCATATCTTCGTAAGTTTTTCCACTTAACTTTTCAATTAAAACTCCAAGTAAAAAATAACCTGAATTACTGTACGCGAATTTTTCTCCTGGAGTAAATTCTAAATCTTTATCTTGAAATTTCTTGATAAACTCCTCTGGCGTGTAAGGGTTTCGAGTTTCATTTTGCATGAATCCAGGAAACGATGTGTAGTTAGGTATTCCTGATGTATGTGTTAAAAGATGATGGGTTGTAATTTTATCGCCGTTTTCCTTTGGATAATCTGGCAAATAGGTTGTAATTGGCTTTTGTAAATCTAATTTACCCCCTGCTACTAATTGTAAAATAAGCATCCCTGTAAATTGTTTTGTTACAGAACCTAAACGATGTTTAGTATCTGATGTGTTGGGAATATCCCATTCCATATTCGCCATTCCGAACCCTTTTTTATAAATAACTTTACCGTTGTTAGCTACTAAGGCAGAACCATTAAACTTACCATACTCTGCATATTTACTAATAAGTTCGTTGATTTTATCGACTTTGGATTGAGAAAATACGGTGCTTGAAAAAACTAATAAGACTAGAATTAGCCCGCTTGTTTTCCACAGTTTAAAATTTGAAATTGATTTCATAAGATGTTTTTTGATTGATTATTAGATTCTGAAGTAAGACGCAACATTACTCCTGTAAGTTACACATTAAATCAAATTAATTGAAAATTTATTTAAAACAGCAACAATGGAAAAGTATCTGTTTCAATTAATAAATACATTTGTAATATTAATAAAACCTAATGACTAAAAAACATACAAATAAAACGCTTTACAATCAAAGGCTTAATATTATTATTGAATATATCATATATCTAAGGCATTCTCTAAAGCCAAAAGATGAACAATTTCATTGCTCTCATCTTTTAGGGGATAAATTTTAATTTCACACTTGTAAGGCTTGCCATCTTTCCTGTAATTTATAATTTCTTCTTTAAAAGAATGTCCAGATTGCAATTGAGTTCTGATAATTTTTCTAGTTTTTGATGATGATTGCTCACCTTGAAGAAAATTTGGCTTTTTTCCTATAGTGTAGTTAGCAGGATAACCCGTCATTTTAGTAAAGCCTTTGTTAACCCACTTAATATTTTGATTATTATCGGTTAATACCAGTGCTTCAAACTCACTACTTTCTAGAAGCGTTTCAATATCTAAACACCAATTAAATTTTTGTTGAAACTCTTTTAAAATTTCTATTTCAGTTTGTTTGTTAAAGTTTTTAGCTTATGATGATAGATGCATTGCATAAATATCCCAACAGATAAGTGGTGTTCTTAAGACTTTTTTAAAGGTTTTCATAACTTCTTTTTTTAGTGCAGCGAATAAAAAGAAGCAAAACAACATTAAATATTTCAAAAAATATTTTAATGAAAGTTCTCACTTAGCTTCAAATCGCGAAAGCACAGTTTATATTAGAAATAAAAAGGGAAGTATCTGGCTTATAATTATAAAAAATAATTAATTACAGTTGCGCGACAGCTTGCGATTTTAACACAATTCCTTATTAATAGCTTTTAGCTAAACCTTTATTAACCTTTCAAAGATAGGCAAAAGTTTATATACGTTTAAATAATAAAAAAAATGAAATTGATGAAAACCTAATCTACTTGGTAAGCTTAGAAATTATATCCTTAACAGGTAGAATAGCATTGGTATGCTCTATACTCGGTCCAGCAACCCAAACTGTTTTGTAAGTTGCTTTTGTGGCTGCATTTTTAGTAGCATTCATTCCAATTGAAAAACGAATCATTTTTACCCATTTTTTAAGTTTCTTATTTTTATTCAAAACAGATTCTAACCAGGTTTGTTTAGTTCCAATTTTTTGAACATAAGGTGTATTTATAACCGTACAAGGTGTTCCAGAAATACGCTCTGTCATTATAATATCTTTTGCTCCGTAATCAACACATGCTTGTTTATATTCGTCCGTAACACCAGCTTCAACCGATGCTATAAATGGGCTACCAACTGAAACGCCTTCTGCACCATAGCTTAACATCTCATCAATATCAGCTTTACAACCAACACCACCGGCTGATATTACAGGAATATTACAATTTGTACTTAATTCTTTAATCAATACTTCAGGAGATTTATCGCCTCGGTGACCTCCTGCCTCATTGTTTACAGCAATAATAGCATCAGCGCCTAAACCTTCAACCTTTTTTGCAAATTTTAAATCTACTACATCACAAAACACTTTAATACCTGCTTTATGAGCTTGATTAATGGTTTCTTCTGGACTTCCTAATGATGTTATTATAAAGTCGCAACCTTCTTCACAAATGACTTCCAATTGGCCTTTATACTTAACATTAGATTTATTTACAATAAGATTAAAACCAAACGAGCCACCTTTAGGTTTAGCTGCTTTTAATTCGCGTAAGGCCATCCTTAATTCATCTAAAGTTCTATAATTTAATGCAGGAATACAACCAGCTATTCCACCAAACATAGCTTCTTTAACCATAGACACATTAGAAACTAAAAACATGGGTGCTTGAATAATAGGATATTTAATGCTAAGAAGTTCAGTTAATTTTGTTTCCATGGTAAAAATTGATTTCAACAAATATAACAAATATTATGCATGCATAACAAATTAGATGATATACCTATTAATTTGAGAAACGATAATAGCCACATTTTAAATAAGCGCCTTCAGGAAAACTGATTGGATGATCTGTATCGTGTAGTGTTTTTAATATACAATCGTACTTTCTATGTGTAGAAGATAATACTTGGTTATTAATATCAAAAAACGTTTCAGCCAATACTCTGGAGGAACAAGATGCTAAGACTAACAGTCCATTTCTGCCTGTAAGCTGTTCTCCCAATTCGGCTAGTTGAGCGTATTTCTTCCTAGCCAATTCAATTTCCGAAGCTTGTTTAGCAAAACTTGGTGGGTCTATTACTACAACATCAAAAGTAATTTGCTTTTTAATAAACTTTTTTAATTCTGCAAAAGCGTCACCAGCTATTATTTTGTGCTGTCCTGAATAGGAATTTAATTTTCCATTTTCAATGGCAATTTCTAGAGCTTGCTTACTAATATCTAAGCTTGTAACCTCTTTAGCTCCGTTTGCTAACGCATGAACTGAAAACCCTCCTGCATAAGAGAAAACATCTAAAACTGTTTTACCTTTACTCCACTCGCCTACTTGTTTTCTGTTAGCGCGATGATCTAAAAAATAACCTGTTTTATGACCTTTAATAACATTCGCAGAAAAATTAACACCATGTTCCACAAACTCTACAACTTCATTTTTTAGCGAACCATAAACGACTTCGCCATTTATAAGTTGATGCGATTTCGATTTTTCTAAACTTCTACTTAAACGAACAACTACAGTTTCTGTTTTTGATGTTTGTTGTAAATTAGGAATAATAATTTCTAGATAAGGCAACCAAATTTCAGAATATATTTTCACCACTAATACTGACGCGTATACATCAGCTATTAACCCTGGAAATCCATCGTTTTCGCCAAATAACAAGCGGTAACTGTTAGTATTTGTTTTTAGTAAAGACAGCCTTTTGCTAAAAGCTTTTTCAATTATATTTTTAAAAAAAGTAGCATTAATTTCTACTTTCTCTGCACTACTATGAAGCATTTTTATTCTGATTGGAGAATTTGCATCATATAAACCTAAGCCAATAACTCGATTTTTATTTTTACTAAAAACAATTGCTAAGTCGCCAGATTTAGCATTATCATTTATTTTAGCAATATTATTTGAAAACACCCAAGGATGGCCTTTTAAAACAAACTGTTCGCCTTTAGCGTTTAGTTTTATGGCTAAACGTTTTGGAGTATATTTTGATTTAAGTTTTATAGAAAAAGACATCATATTTTTTCAGGTACCAAAAGTATGGGTTTTGCAGTTACTATAAAACTATCAAAAAAATAATGTTAGTTAGCGCAACCTTTTATAACATCTTTCATCATTATATAAAATCAAACTATGAAACGGTATTCTATTTTAGTAATCCTATTAATTCTTGCTAATTTCTCATGTTCATCTGACGATTCTGTTTTGATTGAATCCTTTTGGGTTGATTCCGAACGCGTAAGTTGTGTTGGATTAGAAGAGCGTACCTGTTATCGAGTTCAAGAGGGAATAACAATTAATGAAAGTAACTGGCAATTGTTTTATAACAGCATTGAAGGCTTTGATGAAATTTATGAAGAAGGTTATAGATACCAATTAAAGGTGAAAAAAATTAAAATTGAAAATCCTCCTCAAGATGGTAGTTCACTAAATTACAAGCTAATAGAAATAGTAAATAAAGAATTAAACGAATAAAAAAACGCAACCAACAAGGTTGCGTTTGTTATATTAATATTATTCTCTAATATAAATTATTTTAAAGGTAGAGTTTAGAGTTGTTTCTATATCATCAATAGTCTCTGTTTCAGATGCCTCTGTCCCGATAATCAATCTTGTTGCTGTTAACTCAAAAATTTCAATATCACCACCTTCTCCAGAATTAGCTACAGTCAGTAGGTTGCCATTTTGTTCCCAACTACCTGTTTCAACTATAGATTCTCCCTCTACAGTTTCAGTATCAGTGAAGCCACCTAGATTTGTTGTTACTTCTAAATCAAATCCACCTTCAGAAACAACTTCATTGGGGGATTCGGTAAATGTAAGAGAATGATCGAGATCAGTAGGTTCACCAGTAAATGTAAAATTGATTCTCTCTCCTTCAACTACAGCTGAAATATCTCCTTCAAATTCAATATCAGTAGCTATCCATTTGCCAACTATACTAGCTGAAATATTAGCGCCGTCATCATCACTAGAACAGGAAACTAAAATGGTTGATAGTACAAAAAATAAAATGCTTAATTTTTTCATGATTTCGATTTGGTTAAGGTTAAGACAGCAATTATAATAAGAATTACGCTATAAAAAAAACGCAATCAAATAAATGATTGCGTTTTGTATTATGTTATTCTGAAAGAACTCAGAATAATCTGCTATTATTTAACCTCCTCAAAGTCAACATCCTCAACATCATTGCTTTCAGCTTGAGCTTGCTCACCTGCTCCTGCTTCAGGACCTGGTTGTGCACCACCTTGGGCTTCTGCCTGTGCTTTGTACATTTCTTCAGATGCTACTTTCCAAGCTTCATTTATTTTATCTAAAGCAGGTGTAATAACCTCTATATCTTTAGTTTCATAAGCTTTCTTAAGTTCTTCTAAAGCTTCTTCAATTGGTTTTTTCTTATCATCAGATAATTTATCACCAAACTCTTCTAATTGCTTTTCAGTTTGGAAAATCATAGAATCAGCTTCATTTAATTTCTGAGCATTTTCTGCTGCAGCTTTATCCGCTTCAGCATTTGCTTCAGCATCTGCTTTCATTTTCTCGATTTCCTCTTCGCTTAAACCTGAAGATGCTTCAATTCTAATATCTTGTTTTTTACCAGTCGCTTTATCTTCCGCAGATACTTTAATGATACCATTAGCATCAATATCAAACGTTACTTCAATTTGTGGTGTTCCACGTCTTGCTGGTGGAATATCACTTAAATGGAAACGTCCAATAGTTTTGTTATCTGCCGCCATAGCACGTTCACCTTGTAATACGTGAATTTCTACTGAAGGCTGATTATCTGCCGCTGTTGAGAATATTTGCGATTTCTTAGTAGGAATCGTAGTATTCGCATCAATAAGCTTCGTAAATACGTTACCCATAGTTTCAATACCAAGAGATAATGGCGTTACATCTAAAAGTAACACATCTTTAACATCACCAGTTAAAACACCACCTTGGATACCAGCACCAAGAGATACAACTTCATCAGGATTTACACCTTTACTTGGTGCTTTTCCGAAGAATTTCTCAACCGCTGCTTGTACTGCAGGAATACGTGTAGAACCACCTACTAAAATAACTTCGTCAATATCAGATTTTGATAAACCTGCTGCTTTTAATGCAGACTCACATGGCTCAATAGTACGTTTTACTAAATCGTCAATTAATTGTTCGAATTTAGAACGTGTTAATGTACGTACTAAGTGTTTTGGTCCACTAGCAGTAGCTGTAATATATGGTAAATTGATTTCTGTTTGCGCAGAAGATGATAATTCAATCTTTGCTTTTTCAGCAGCTTCTTTTAGACGTTGTAAAGACATTGGGTCTTCTCTTAAGTCCATAGACTCTTCAGCCTTAAACTCATCTGCTAACCAGTTAATGATTTTTTCATCTACATCATCACCACCTAAGTGTGTATCACCATCCGTAGAAAGTACTTCAAATACACCATCACCTAATTCAAGGATTGATACATCATGTGTTCCTCCACCAAAGTCAAAAACCACTATTTTTTGGTCAGTTCCTTTTTTGTCCATACCGTATGCTAAAGCTGCAGCAGTAGGCTCGTTAATAATACGTTCTACTTTTAAACCAGCAATTTCACCAGCTTCTTTAGTCGCTTGTCGTTGGCTATCGTTAAAATAAGCAGGCACTGTAATTACAGCTCTACTTACATCAGTTCCTAAATAATCTTCAGCCGTTTTCTTCATTTTTTGAAGAATCATAGCCGATAATTCTTGTGGCGTATATAAACGACCATCAATGTCAACTCTAGGCGTATCGTTATCCCCTTTTACTACTTTATAAGGTACACGTTCTGCTTCTTTTTTAGACTCAGAATATTTATTACCCATAAAACGTTTAATAGAATAAACTGTTTTTGTTGGGTTTGTTACCGCTTGTCTTTTCGCCGGATCACCAACCTTAATCTCTCCTCCTTCTACAAAAGCAATCACCGATGGCGTAGTACGTTTACCTTCCGCGTTTGGGATTACAACAGGCTCATTACCTTCCATCACAGAAACGCAAGAGTTGGTTGTTCCTAAATCGATTCCAATAATTTTACTCATAATATATTTTTTATTAGTGTTGAATGTTCATTTTAAATTTCGATTAGTATAAGTCAATGATTATGCCATGACAAGAAATGTGACATGATGTCATAAATTTATTTTAAACAATTAATAAAATTACAATCACTTTGGTATATAGTTTGATACATAACAAGAAAATCTTAATAACATGAAACGAATTTTATCTTTTATCACAGTATTTACCTTATTATTAACATCTTGTACAGGAGAACAAGGACCTCCAGGTTTTGATGGTTTTGATGGGATTGATGGAGAAGACGGTGGCCTTGTCTTTGCTTCTGCTTTTGAAATTGAAGTTAATTTTAATGCGGATAATAATTTCCAGTTTACAGAACCATATGGTTTTGAAGTTTTTCCTTCTGATGTAACTTTAGTTTACATTGAATGGGAAACTGATGCTGGAGAGCCTATTTGGAGACTGCTAACACAAACTGAATATTTTAACGACGGTATATTAGTTTACAATTATGATTTTACACAACAGGATGTAAAGTTCTTCTTAGATGGGACAGTAGATTTTAATACATTGGATGATACTTGGACTCAAAACCAAGTTTTTAGAGTTGTTGTAGTCCCTGCAATTAATATTGATGGTCTTGACACTTCTGATTTTAATTTAATTATGGATGCTAGTGCCATAGAGTCATTCGAAATCAGATAAAATTTATCTAATCATAGAGTAAAAAATTTATAAATATAATTGAAGCACTTTCATTAATTTGATAGTGCTTTTTTATTTACAAAAACTGAAAGCTAGAAGGTTCTATTTGATATATTTGTTCAACTGTAACCTTTAAGCCATATGGAATGTATCTCAGTTTTCGACATGCTAAAAATTGGTATTGGCCCTTCCAGTTCGCATACACTTGGTCCGTGGCGTGCTGCCGAACGTTGGATTCAAGAATTAAAACATGCTAATAAATTTGAAAAGGTTGAAAAAATAGCAGTCGATTTATATGGTTCTTTGTCACTAACAGGAAAAGGACATGCCACTGATTATGCCATAATGCTCGGTTTAAATGGTGCTAATCCAGAAACCATTCCAACAGAACAGATTAGTGAAATCATTAAAAACATAGAAAACACTAATACTTTATCTTTTAATAATGAAAAGACTTTAGGTTTTATACCAAAAACAGATATTATATTTAATAAAAGGTTTTTACCATTTCATGCTAATGGATTAAAATTTTCAGCAATTTGTAATGGAAAAAAAACAACTTCTACATTCTACTCTATTGGAGGTGGTTTTGTTGTAAAAGAAGAACGCAAAAATTCAAAAAGAAATTTTGAAATAAAATGTTCATTTCCTTACCCGATAGATAAAGGCTCAGAATTACTTCAATTTTGTAATACTTTAAATAAACCCATTTCAGAGGTCGTTTTAGAAAACGAAAAATCTATTAGAGAAGAAACAGATATTGATCTAGAATTGAAACGTATTTGGAATACAATGCTCGATTCTATGTATACTGGTTGCCATACAGAAGGTAATCTTCCAGGAGGTTTAAATGTAAGGCGTCGGGCATTTGATATACATCAAAACTTAAAAGGCTCTATAGAATATAATAATCCTATCGAATGGATTTACGCTATTAGAGATACTGAAGTTAAATTTCGTCAAATACTAAAATGGGTAAGTTGTTTTGCTTTGGCAGTTAATGAAGTTAATGCCTCATTAGGTCGAGTAGTAACGGCTCCAACTAATGGAAGTGCGGGTGTTATTCCATCGGTTTTAATGTATTATTTAGTTATAGAAAATCATGATGGAGATTTTGAAGATATCAAACGTTTCCTTCTAGTAGCGGGTGAAATTGGAAGTATTTTCAAAAAAGGAGCTACAATAAGTGCTGCCATGGGAGGCTGTCAAGCAGAAATTGGAGTTTCATCAGCTATGGCAGCAGGTGCTTTATGTGAGCTTTTAGGTGGCACACCAGAACAAGTATTAATGGCTGCTGAAATAGCCATGGAGCATCATTTAGGTTTAACCTGCGATCCTATTGGTGGTTTGGTACAAATTCCGTGTATAGAACGTAATGCTATGGGAGCAATAAAAGCTATTAATGCAGCTGAATTGGCTTTAGATACTTCTCCAGAAAACGTAAAAGTTCCTCTTGATAAAGTGGTTAATACTATGTGGGAAACTGCAAAAGATATGCATTCTAAATACAAAGAAACCTCTGAAGGTGGTTTAGCAGTTGGTGTTTATTTGTCGGATTGTTAACTAGTCCTTTTTACAATCAGAGCGTCTACGAGTATCAATCAAATAAATAATCTTCCATTGGTCACCATCTTTAAATAGCTGAAATGAGTTGACTCCGCAGTGACTAAATTCACCATTAAACCAAAACTCATAAGGCGTCCAAACATTTGCCATATTACCATCAATTTGTATAGAATAACTTAACAAACGCTCATCCCATTTTTGTGTATCTGGTCTAGTAGCAATAGCATTTATCAATTTAGTTGGTTCATCAGATACCAAAACATCTTTACCTTCTTTGTTTTTATATGCTGTTTGCATCAAAATTTTATCTGCCATTACAGTTCTCATCAAAGCTGTATCTCCTTTATGAAATCCTTCAAAAAAAGTATCTACTGAAGCTTTTACTAGACTTTCTTCATCAGTTTGCGCAGTAATTGAAATTGTAAATAAAAAAACCAGGAATACTATTACTATCTTCATATTCAATATTTTAAATCTAATTTATAGTATCATATTTAATTATAATACCACTTAAAGAAAAGTTTAACAGTATCTTGTTAATTTAGTATTTTTACAAGCGAACTAAACAAAATACAAATGTCTACAGCTAAAAAAGAATATAAACGTGTTACCGTAAAATCGTTAGTTGATATGAAAGCCACTGGCGAAAAAATATCAATGTTAACGGCATACGACTATACCATGGCAAAAATTGTTGATGGCGCTGGCATAGACGTTATTCTAGTTGGTGACTCTGCTAGTAATGTTATGGCTGGTCACGAAACTACATTACCTATTACTTTGGATCAAATGATTTATCATGCATCTTCCGTAATTCGTGCTATTGATAGATGTTTAGTTGTAGTTGATTTACCGTTTGGAAGTTACCAAAGTGACCCTAAAGAAGCGCTTCGTTCTGCCATAAGAATAATGAAAGAAAGTGGAGCTCATTCAGTAAAACTTGAAGGTGGTAAGGAAATAAAAGAATCCATAAAACGTATATTAAACGCTGGTATTCCTGTAATGGGCCATTTAGGATTAACTCCTCAATCTATCTATAAATTTGGCACATATACCGTTCGTGCTAAGGAAGAACAAGAGGCTGAACAACTACTAGAAGATGCAAAAATGCTAGAGCGTATTGGTTGTTTTGCAATTGTACTAGAAAAAATTCCAGCAGCTTTAGCAAAACAAGTAGCTGAAAGTGTTAGTATTCCTATAATTGGTATTGGAGCTGGACCACATGTAGATGGACAGGTTTTAGTTTTACATGACATGTTAGGAATGACACATGAGTTTAACCCAAGGTTTTTACGCAGGTATTTACATTTGTATGAAGAAATGACTAAAGCAATTTCTCAATACGTTGATGATGTAAAAACACAAGATTTCCCTAATGAAAGTGAACAATATTAATTGAGATAACTTATATTTTTAGATTAATTAGACGAATTTTAGATGCACAAGTTTAAAGATTTAGAAATTTGGAAACGAAGTAGATTGTTTTGTTCTCAAATCTATTCAATGACATCTAAATTTCCAGACTCTGAAAAACTTGGTTTAACAAATCAATTAGGCAGAGCGTCAGTATCAATACCATCAAATATAGCTGAGGGCTCATCAAGAAAATCTAATAAAGATTTTTCAAGATTTCTTGAAATGACTTTGGGGTCTGCCTATGAAATTGAAACACAAATATTAATAGCTTATGATTTAAGATTTATTTCTGAGCTAGAATTAAATGATTTAGACAAAGAGTTAACAGAGATTATAAAAATGATTTCTAAGTTTAAATCCACCTTAAAAATCTAATATGTCTAAAGTTTTGTCTAACAAATCTAACCTAGAGGTCTTATTTGAAGACAACCATATCATAATTGTAAATAAACGTGCGGGTGATATTGTACAAGGCGATAAAACAGGAGATAAACCACTTAGCGATGTTGTTAAAGCATATATTAAAGACAAATATAACAAACCAGGAAATGTTTATCTAGGAACAGTTCATCGTTTAGATAGGCCAACAACAGGACTCATTATTTTCGCAAAAACTAGTAAAGTACTACCTCGGTTAAATAAATTATTCCTTTCAAAAGAAATTAGTAAAACATATTGGGCAATTGTAAAAAATGAACCTCCTAAACAAGAAGACACTCTCGTAAATTGGCTTGTTAAAAACCCAAAAAACAATAAATCTAGAGCTTACTTTAAAGAGGTTCCTAATAGTAAAAAAGCAATTCTTCATTATCAAGTCTTAAAAAAACTAAATAACTATTATTTACTCGAAGTTAATTTAGAAACTGGTAGACATCATCAAATACGAGTTCAATTATCAAATATAGGATGCCCTATTAAGGGTGATTTAAAATATGGTTTTGACAGAAGTAATAAAGATGCTAGCATAAGTTTACATGCTAGACATATAGAATTTATTCATCCTGTAAAAAAAGAATCTATTTCTATAAATGCACCTTTACCAAATGATGCAATTTGGAACGCTTGTTTAGTATAATTTAAATACCTTTAGAAAAAGCTTTAGTTTGAAAAATATTCTTGACATATTAAATAATCAACGAGATTGTTTCAATTCTCAGAAAACTAAAGATATAAATTATAGATTAACCTTATTAAATGCTTTAAGAGCTGAAATTCTAGATAACGAGCAATCTGTTATACAAGCGTTAAAAAAAGACTTTAAAAAATCTGAATTTGAAACCTATTTAAGTGAATTTGCTTTAGTTATTTCCAGTTTAAATTTAGCCATTAAAAATCTAAAAAAATGGGCAAAACCAAAACGTATAAAATCTTCTTTATTAACCTTTCCCTCTAAAGACTATATTTATACAGAACCTTACGGAAACGTTCTTGTAATCGCCCCTTGGAACTACCCGTTTTTACTAGCCATGGAGCCATTTATTATGGCTATTTCAGCTGGTAATACAGTTGTTTTAAAACCCAGTGAATTAACACAAAACACCTCAAAAGTCATAACTAAAATCATCCAAAATGTGTTTCCTGAAAACATAGCAATTTCTATTGAAGGCGGTGTTGAAATTTCTACAGAATTATTAGCTCAAAAATGGGATTATATTTTTTTTACAGGAAGTACAAAAGTGGGCAAAATTGTTGCAAAAGCTGCTGCAAAAAATTTAACTCCTGTTGTTCTAGAACTTGGTGGTAAATCGCCATGTATAATTGATGATTCTGTAAACTTAAAACTAGTAGCTAGAAGGTTAGTTTGGGGGAAACTATTAAACGGTGGCCAAACTTGTATTTCTGCAGATTATGTTATAGTGAAATCTAACATTAAACAAGATTTAATTAATGTACTAAAGAATGAAATTATAAGGCGCTATGGGGAAATCCCAAAGGAATCTTCCGATTATCCAAGAATAATTAATGAAACAAATACAAAGCGTTTAGAAACATTAATAAAAAATGAAAACATTGTATTTGGTGGTGAAATACATAAAGATGACTGTTATGTTTCGCCAACTATAATTGATGAACCTAATTTAGATAGTAAAATAATGCAAGAAGAGATTTTTGGACCTATTTTACCAATATTAACTTATGAAACTGACACAGATATTGAAAAAATTATTTGGAATTTAGATCACCCGTTATCGCTCTACGTCTTTTCTAATAATAAAAAATTTGTTGAAAACACCATTAAAAAATTCAGTTTTGGTGGAGGTGTTATTAATGATTTATTGATTCACTTTGGAAATCATCGCTTACCATTTGGTGGCATTGGTGGAAGCGGAATGGGTAAATACCATGGAAAACACGGGTTTGATACATTCTCTAATGCTAAACCTATTATAAAACGTGGTAATTGGTACGACCCTTCGTTTAGATACCCACCGTACAAAGGGAAAATGAGCCTATTAAAAAAAGTTTTTAAGTATTTTGGGTAATTAAGATAGTGGATAATCTAAAACTAATTGAACACCTTCATTAGGTTTAGAATTTAACTCTAACCTAGCATTAATCAAGGCTGCCCTACTTTTCATATTAATTAAGCCAGAGCCTTGCTCTATCTCATTAATATCAAAGCCCTTACCATCATCGGTAGCTATTATAATTAAGTTTTCGGGTTTATAATTTAAAGTAATACTTATGTTTTTTGCTTCTGAATATTTTACTGTATTAGACAAAAACTCTTGAAGAATTCTAAAAATAATTATTTCATGTTTTCGGTCTTTAAAATCAACTTTTTCTCCAGTTATCTTTAGCTCTGCGGATGTAAACTTCATTTTTTTAAGCCTGTCCAACTCATTTGTAACAGACTTTTCAAAACCAATGTTTAAAATAACATCATTGTTAAGTGTTCTAGAAAGCGCACGAACTTCCTTTAAACTATTACTTAATGCTTCGGAGGTGTCCTTAAATTTATCTTTTACCTCATCATCAGTAACCTGCATTTTTAAAATACTAAGTTGCATACTGGCAAAAGATAAAAGCTGACCAACATTATCATGTAATTCCCAACCAATATTTTTTAAAGTTTGCTCTTGGGTTTCAGTTTGTGCTTTTGTTATTTCTTTCTCAAAAGCTTGTTGTTCTTTTACTCTATCTAAAAGCAATTTATTTTTTCGTTTTTGAAAAACGATAAAAAACACAACTACTAATGATGTAACAATGATTAAAACCATAATCATGTACACCAATAAATAACGCTCTGATGCAGTTGAAACCGACTTAGTTTGGGTTAAAAAAAGATTTAAATAATTAATCATTAGTTAATTTTGGTCTACAATATATTAATGCAAATGTAAATGTTGAATACATAATTATATTAGCCAATAAATATATGATACTCCTTAATCTCAAATAATTAAAATCTTTTTTAGAAACACCTACTTCATAAGCCCCGTAATTATCATAAAAAACAATAGGAGTTATTATTAGCCACCAAATGAATATTGCAAAACTAATATAAAAGTTAACAGACTTGTAAAAAGTTAAGATCTTATCACTTAATAAAATTTCAATAAAATAAAATACCGTACACAAAAAAACAATAATAGCTCCTAAAACACTAATTATTGGGAAAAAACTATTAAAAAATGCGTTCCAATGTATTAGCACATAAATTACTGAAAAAATAAGAAATGAATAACTTGTATACTTAATAATAGATTTAAATGAATCGATCCTTAAAATTTTTCTATAATAAAAAGCAAAAAACATAATGGCTCCTATTTTCCAATAGAGTGTTGAAAACCAGTAGTTTTTCTGAATTAAAGTTCCAATCAAAAAATGAAAAAACTTATCTGGGTATACTAATTTAGTATAACCACCTATAAAATCACATATAGTGAGGTAAGCTAAAAAAAAAATAAAGTATTTAGCCTTAGTATTTTTATAGAACTTAAATAAAAGTAACCCTGTTAAAGCAGCCATAGCTTCAACAGAGTGCGTTAATAAATTGTAATTGTTTAGTAAAAATTCTTCCACAAATTAATTAGGATAGCTGTTGTTACCACCAGTCCCATCATTTAAACCATCACATTCTTCACAATCATCCCCTTTTTGTAACATCATATTAAATGGATTCATACTAGCTTCCGCTTTTCCTTTTTTAACCGTTGGTATTAAAAACATCGTAGATAAGTTCTTCTTAGTTCTACCTGCATTATCACCATAAACGCCAGAATACACTCGAATACCAGTTAGGTTGTATTTAAGACTATCTGTCTGGTTTTTAGCAAATTTTATGTAGTTCTCAATATCCTCAATAGACCACCAAGTAGAACGATTATCTTTATTTCTACCTTGTTTTTTTGCAGCAGAATCTACCGCGGCTTCTCTAAATTTCGTCCAATTATCATTTAGTTTTTTTGCTTGACCCGGTGAAACAAGGCCTTTTGGCTTGATAATTTTAGTATGTAAAGTTTCTTCTCCTAAGTCTCTTGGGCAAAAATAATACGTTAATACTGCCCCAATAATAAATCCTAAAATAATGTAAGCCAATTTTTTCATGTTTATTTAGTTTTGGTTAATAATAGCTGTTTAAAAATAGTAAAAAGTTTTAATATGTAAGATTTTATTTAAAGTATTACGAGGGAAAGCCTAACATGGTTCCCATGCCTACAGTAAAAAGCCAACAACCATAAATAGCATGCTCGATAGAAACCAATACTGTAGATTTTGTTTGTTTGTAAGTTATAGCAAATAATAAACCGCCTAAAAATGTTAAAAAAAGAACTAAACTACTTTTAAAAAATATGTGTGCTAAAGAAAATAATATCGCATTTATAAAAACAAATAAGTTATCACTTTTAAATAACATACTGTATCGTTTAAAGAAAAACGTTCTGTAAATAAGTTCTTGTGGGTAAACAGAAAAAAAACTGTAAATAAATAATATTACAAGCCATTGTAAAGGTTTGTTAAGCATAACATTAAAGAGTAACTTGCTATTTGTAGTCCAGACAAATACTGTTGTAATCAAAGCTATTATAGCAAATTTAATAATTGTAGTTTTCCAGAAAATTTTCCAATTTAAGTGTTTCGAAATCTTAAATTTCAAATTCTCTACTTTCAATAAAACATATATTACATAAACAAAACCAAAAAAACCGATGCCTAATTTAATCCAAGGGGAATAATTTATTGTAAAACTCACTGGTATTAGTATAAAAACTAAAAAAAGTTCAAAACACTTGTATGGTATTGATTGCATCTAAAAGTTTATTGCTGTACTATATTTTACTTCATTAATAACAAACATACTATGTGTACTTCCAATATGATTTATACTAGTTAACTTATCAACCATAAATTCCCTAAAAGCTGTCATATCTTTAACTATAACTTTTAATAAATAATCGTAATCTCCACTTAAATGATAGCACTCCAAAACCTCATGTAATTGCTTAACCTCTTTTTCAAAACGAATTACAAAATCCTGACTGTGTTTAACCAATTTAACATGGCAAAATACCACAAAATTCCTATCTACTTTTTCCTTATTCACAACAGCTATATAGCCATCAATATACCCTTCTTTATCTAACTTTTTAATCCGCTCATAAACGGCAGTAACAGATAAACCTAACTTATTTGAGAGTTCCTTGTTAGTTTGCTTACTGTCTTGTTGCAAAAATTCTAATAACCTTTTATCTGTGGCATCAAATATCATAATTGAAAATATTTCACTAAAACACTTTTAAACAGTATACTAAATGTTTTATAAACTATAAATATAACATATTATAGTTTTATTTTCTTAAAATACACTTTATAATTGCTTTTTAATCTAAAAACATTAAATTTTGTATTAAAATAAATCAAATAACATGGCTTTTAAACCCGCAAATAATATTCAAGACTTACAGTATTTTGGTGAGTTTGGAGGTGTTAACCCTTCTATTTCTGATTCGTCTACTTATACATTTCTTTCCGCAAAAACTATGTTTGATACTTTTGAAGGAAATGCAGATGGGTGTTACTTATATTCGCGCCATTCTACACCTTCAAACTTATATTTAGGAGAAGCTTTGGCAGCTATGGAAGGTACAGAAACTGCAAATGTTTCTGCTTCAGGTATGGGAGCAATTACACCTGTAATCATGCAACTTTGTAGCGCAGGAGACCATATTATTTCGAGTAGAACTATTTATGGTGGTACCTATGCTTTTCTTAAAAACTTTACTCCAAAATTTAACATTGAAACTAGTTTTGTAGATATTACCAAGTTGAATATTGTTGAAAATGCAATAAACAAAAACACCAAGATTATTTACTGCGAATCTGTAAGTAATCCCCTTTTAGAAGTAGCAGACATTAGAGGGTTGGCAGAATTAGCTAAAAAATACAATTTAAAATTGATAGTGGATAATACATTTTCGCCATTATCAATATCACCAGCTGTTCTAGGTGCAGATATTGTAATTCATAGTTTAACAAAATTTATAAATGGCTCTAGCGATACTGTTGGCGGTGTGGTTTGCGGTACTCAAAATTTTATAGATGAATTACGAAATGTAAATGATGGGGCATCAATGCTTATGGGCTCAACTATGGACAGTTTACGTGCTGCTTCCATATTAAAAAACTTAAGAACACTGCATATAAGAATGCAACAACACAGTAAAAATGGAATGTATTTAGCTAAGAAATTTGAAGCTGATGGATTAAAAACTGTTTATCCTGGGTTAAAATCCCACCCTTCTCATAAATTGTTTAAAAGTATGATGAATGAAGCTTATGGCTTTGGTGGCATGTTAACTATTGATGTAGGTTCTCTAGAAAAAGCTAACGAACTAATGGAACTCATGCAAAATAGAAATTTAGGATACTTAGCTGTTAGCCTTGGATTTTATAAAACACTGTTTAGCGCTCCAGGCAGCTCTACATCTTCAGAAATTCCTGAAAACGAACAAAAAGAAATAGGGTTAAGTAATGGTTTAATTCGGTTTTCAATTGGTTTAGATGCAGATATTGAGAGAACTTATAAAATGATGCGAAAATGTATGGAAGAATTAAATATTATTAACAGTAAAAAAGAAATAGATTTAGTCTAGCTTTATATTCCTTTCATTCGCGCAAAAAGAAGTTTAATAGCCTTATTAAAGTCTCCTGTATTGGGTTCAAACGGAATCATATTCAATCGGTTTTTATCTCTAAATAATTCTAAATGAAATATAGGCGCTTTAGAATTATCATTCAAAACAGGGTATCGTAAATCAAAATAACTAAATGTGCTTTTATCAGTTTTAGTTACACTATAGTAATCATTACTAAACCACGCCAAACGTTTTAAATCCTTTTGCATTTTTAATTCTTCAACTCTGGTTTTGGGAAGTTTTTCAAAATTCAAGAAATAAGATTCTGAATCTAGCAAAGAATAAAAAGCAACATAATAATTTGTTTCGCCCTCGGCTATTCCATACCATAAAATATTATTTAAAATGGATGGCTGCGTGCTAAATCTCGTAAAGACAATATTAGATTTTTTTAATGATTTTTTAAAAATATAATCAACATATAATTTATTACATAACGTTAGCAACATATAAATTGAACTAATAGCTATACCAATTTTTAAATACAATCTTCGTTTTAAAGACTTTCGTTTAAAAAACATTAAAACTATTAAACACAACAAAAAAGGGATAGTGTAAAATGGATCTGCAACTGCAATATTATTTAGTGCAACCCGGTAATTAGAAAAAGGTGCAAAAAGTTGTGTGCCATAAGGTGTAAAACAATCAAGAATAGGATGTGTGAAAAGAGACCAAAAGAATAAACTAATCCAATCTTTTTGAGTTGTAGAATCTCTTCGCTTTCCTGAATTATACAGTTTATAAACTATCAAACCCAACAAAAAAGATGCTAAAACGGAAAACAAAATAGAATGCATAAACCCACGATGGAATAACATGGCGTCAATTTCGTTTCCATAAAGCCAACCCCCAACTAGAACGTCTAAATCTGGAATAGTGCCACCAATAGCTCCAAATAGTAAGGCTTTGTTTCCAATTTTTTTTCCTAGCACAGCTTCTCCACAAGCAGCACCTAAAACAATTTGAGTAAGTGAATCCATCTAAGCCAGCGAAGTTACTAACTTTTTTAGACATTAATATGAATTTTAAGGGATGCGTCTAAGCCATACGGCAACACGTGCACCGTTAATGTTACCCGTTTCAGTGATAGACCTAAAGCCTAAAGTAGTTCCTGCTGGAATAGCCACAGGTGTTGCTAATACTTCAGTGTAAGACATATTATCGTTGGCTCCAGAAGCTGTAAATCTGAAAAACTCTGTAAATGCACCATTACCAGATATATCCACAACAGCCATAAGCATAGTATTAGAACCATTGGATGTATTATCTGCATGAAAACTTACTGCATAGGCCTCCCAATCTTCAGGAAGAGGAATTCCAATAAAACCCGTATCGCCATTTGCAAAACTCCATTCCATTTGATTATTAGCTAAATCTGCTGCTTCTTCTGCCCAAATAACAACTTTTTCGTAAGTAATAAGGCTTGTGCTTATTTGCTCCCAACTGGTTCCGTCGCTTTGAATACTTATTGTTGTTTGGCTATTAAGTGTTGTAGATGCATTTCCGTTTAAATCATTAAATGAGGTTATAGTAGGCGTATTTGTAGTTGGGTTCTTAATTATATAAACTCTTCCAGCACAAGTATTTGCTGCAGGCAAGGTAATATTATGATTTCCAGAAAGTACTACTGTATGATTTGTGTCATCTAATGTAAGATTACCAGATGTAGTAGTGATATTTAAAGATAGCGACCCATTAACATCTAAGGTCGAGTCTGGCATGGTTGTACCAACGCCTACTTGAGCATATAGGTTAAAACACGTAATAAAAACAAACAGTGAGAGAAATCTTTTCATTTTACACTCAAATCTATGACATTAGATAATACTTTCAAAATAATATGCGAAACGTTTTCAATTAATTACTAGTTAAGACACAAATAATGAAATAAGTCACATGATTTTGATAGAAATTAATAAAATCGTAACATTACGTATCAAAAAAAACCTAGATGAAAGACGACCAAAATATCTCTGAATTTAAAGCCAATGACCAAAATATTATAGAAAATAAAGAGCTTAACTTTTTAGAAGCTTTAATACCAGTTGTTTTACTTATGGCATTATTGTTCTATAATATCATATTTGCTGATGGTGAACTATTAGGAGAATATTCCAATCAACTTATTTTACTTGTTGGTGGTACCATTGCTGCTATTGTTGGCTTTTTTAATAAAGTTTCAATTGAGAGAATGCTAACAGAAATATGGGAAAATTTAAAAAGTGTTTTTATCCCAATTATGATATTATTTTTGGTAGGTGCATTGGCGGGTACGTGGTTAGTAAGTGGTGTTATTCCTGCTATGGTATATTATGGATTACAAGTTTTAAGTCCTGAGATATTTTTACCTGCATCCGTTATAATATCAGCAGTTATTTCAATTGCCACAGGAAGCTCATGGACAACCTCTGCAACTGTTGGTATAGCACTTGTTGGCATAGGTACAGCTTTAGGAATTAACCCAGGGATGATTGCAGGTGCTGTTATTTCTGGCGCTTATTTTGGAGATAAAATGTCGCCACTAAGTGACACTACCAACCTCGCCCCTGCTATGGCTGGAACAGATTTATTTACGCACATACGCTACATGAGTTTCACAACCGTACCAACCATAATTGTTACACTGATTGTTTTTGGAGTTTTAAGCGCAACAATAACTACAACGGGAAGTACAGACGTTAGTAATTTGTTATTAACTATTGATGCTACGTTTAATATTTCACCTTGGCTGTTTTTAGTTCCGTTGGCAGTTATAGGATTAATCCTTTTAAAAACTAAGCCTTTAATAGCTTTAAGCGCAGGAGTTTTACTAGCTGGAGTTTTTGCTTTTATTTTCCAATCAGATATTTTGAATGGTTTGGGAGATTCCAATATTTCTGCAATAGTAACTTCTATTTTTACAGAAACACAAATAACTACAGAAAATGAAAAACTAAACGATCTCTTTTCTGCCAGCGGTATGAAAGGCATGCTTTCGACAATTTATTTAATAGTTTGTGCTATGGTATTTGGTGGCATTATGGATGGTATAGGAGCGCTTTCTAGAATAACAAATGCACTATTATCAGTAGCAAAATCTGTTTTTGGGTTATTTGCAAGCACAGTAATTAGTTGCTTGGGTTTAAACACCATAGCTTCTGACCAATATTTAGCCATAGTAATTCCAGGTAAAATGTTTAAAAAAGCATTTGAAGATAAAGGTTTGGCGCCCGAAAATTTAAGTAGAACTTTAGAAGATTCTGGAACCGTTACTTCTGTATTAATACCTTGGAACACTTGTGGTGCATATCAATCTGGAGTTTTAGGTGTTGGTGTTGGCGAATATTTTTTATATGCCATTTTTAACTGGTTAAGCCCATTTACCACCTTACTTTTTGCAGCTTTTTCAATAAAAATAAGGCAATTATCTAGTTCTAAATAATCTTTAAACCTCCTTAATTACATATGTGAATTTGATAATATTCACATGCCCTTTTTACATATTTCACAAAAAACTCATCGCTTTTTTTTCGCCATATAGAAGTCCTATCATTACATAAGATTTTATAATCAAGTTTTATTTTAATAGCTTTTTAAGGGTATTAATTTAGCCTAATAATTAATAAAATAAAATTTTAAAAATATGTCATTAGTAGGAAAAAAATTCCCAAACTTAAATGTAGATGCCATGAACGACATGGGAGATACTTTTAAAGTAAATGTTCTTGAAGAAGCAGTAAATAACAAGAAAAAAGTAGTCTTATTCTGGTATCCAAAAGATTTCACTTTTGTATGCCCTACAGAATTACATGCATTTCAAGCAGCTTTAGGTGAATTTGAAAAAAGAAACACCATTGTAATTGGTGCGTCTTGTGATACGCCTGAGGTTCATTTTGCATGGTTAAGTACTGCAAAAGATAATGGCGGTATTGAAGGTGTTACATACCCACTTTTAGCAGATAGTAACAGAAACTTATCCAGCATTTTAGGTATTTTAGATATCACTAACGAAACCTATGATGAAGAAACTGGAACTGTTCAAGTTGAAGGCGATAACGTTACTTACAGAGCAACTTACATAATTGATGAAGATGGTGTTGTACAACACGAAAGCATAAACAACATGCCTTTGGGTAGAAATGTTCAAGAATATTTACGTGTAGTCGATGCATTAACGCACGTACAAGAAAAAGGAGAAGTTTGTCCTGCAAACTGGGAAGAAGGTAAAACTGCCATGAGTGCCAATGCAAAAGCTACAGCTGAGTACTTAGCAGCTCATGCTAACTAGAAATAGAAAATCTAAATAGCAAGTTCCAAATTCCATATTATTTTCTTGGAATTTGGAATTTGAAAATTTTAAAAATTATGGTAAAAGAATTAAATGAAGATAATTTACAAAGCTTAATTGCAGAGAACGATACTGTTGTTGTGCAATATTCTGCAACCTGGTGTGGTAACTGCCGCATTATGAAACCGAAAGTAAAGAAACTAGCTTCAGAATTAGAAGACGTTACTTTTGTTATTGCAGATGCAGAAAAATTTCCAGAAAGTAGAAAGCTAGCTACGGTTGATAATTTACCAACCTTTGCAACTTTTAAAAACGGTGCGTTTATAAATCAAGTACAAACTAATAAGTTTGATGTTTTAAAAGATTTAGTGAATGAAGTTACCAGTAATTAAACATTTAACCAGTTTTATTGAAGAAAACGATGAAGACTTCTTAGTTGAAACTATTGAAACTTTAGAAGCTTTAACAGAAGTACCTTCATTAAAAGATGAAGAATTAGACGTTATTGGAGAATTAATATCGAATATGTACGGTGCTATTGAAGTTAATAAAATGACTAAAGATGGTACACCAAAAAAAGAAGCTTTAAATAGTTTTATGGGACGCGTAATGGGGTCGATTGACACATAACATAAAAAGAAAAATTAGTATTAAAAACCACTTCAATTGAAGTGGTTTTTCGTTTTTATTGAAATTTGACTTTGTGAAAAAATTCAGCTAACTTCGTTTAACATCAGATAAAGTTCATTGAAACGGAACTTTATCAAAGCATTACCAAAAATTAATGAAAAATCGCATTTACTTTATTGTTTTACTATTTGTAAATTCATTTACGTTCGGGCAGAATATACCTGAAAATTTCACATTCGTAGGTAACGTTCTTGCAGATACGACGGATTTTGATAATGATATATTTAAAGATGTATTACCGCCAATTCTAAATTCGAAAAATACTATTGAGATTAGGTTTCTTATTGCACCTGATATGAAAGTTGATACACTAATTACTCTTTACTATGATGGAAAATGGAATGCTAAAAAATACAATCTGGATACCAATAAGGAATTAACTGTGAAAATTAATGATCAAAAGCAAAAGCTTGCTGAAATTTTTCAGCAGTTAGTTGATAATAATATTTTTAATCTGCCAGAAAGTAGCTCTATAAATATTGCGCCAACACATATTAATCTTGAAACTGGAGAAATTACGCAAGAGTTAATGGGAGTGCTTCATGCTATAACTTACATTGTTCAATTTAAGGTTGGTAACCAGTACAGATTATATGGCTTTAGTAGTCCTGAACCCTATTTAGAAACACATCCTGAAATACAAGAATTTAAGAATTATACAAATATTATGAAAGTATTTCAGACTATCGAATAAAAACTTTTGGTAACACCGTGTATAATTAATTGCTTTGGCAAGTGCTTATTTAGAAAATTCCTTCGGAATTTTCTCGGGTTCGTATTTGTTTACTAATTTAGTTGCTTAACCACGCAACTAACCATACACAAAACCGTTAAACGAACCTCTAAGAAATATTTAGCAACTTTAAAATTTCTTCAAACCCTTTTTCTTTTGCGTAATCAAAAGCTGTTTTATTATCATTATCCTTAATTGATTTATCAGCATCATGTTTTAATAATAATTTTACCATGTTAACTTGATTATACATGGTTGCAAAAATAAGAGGTGTTACCCCATTATTATTTTTAGCATTAATATTAGCACCTTGCTCTATTAAATAACCTGCTAAATCTACATTACCCTTAAAAGCAACTCCTATTAAAGCCGTATTACCTGAAGCATCTACCCCATCAATAGGCGCCTTGTTATCTACTAATAGCTTTACGGCATCAGTACTATCAAAATACGATGCAAAAATTAAGGGTGTAAACCCTCTTGAATCTTTAATATTTACTAAATCTGGGTTTCGATTTAATTTGGCTTCAATGGTTTCTGTATTTCCAGATTTTATAATATTGAAAAATAAATTACTTTCATTCATAATGTATCGTTTAAAAAATAAAAAATTGGGATAAGTAAACTATTACTCATCCCAATTATAAATATGCTTAAGTTCTATTTTAAATCAAAACGATCTAAATTCATAACCTTGTTCCAAGCTGCAACAAAATCTTTTACAAATTTCTCTTGACCATCATTAGCACCATAAACTTCGCAAACGGCTCTTAATTCGGTATTCGAACCAAAAATTAAATCGGCACGGGTACCTTTGAATTTAACTGATCCAGTTCTTCTATCACGTCCTTCAAAAACAGTGTCATCATCAGATGTTGCACTCCATGTGTATGTGAAATCTAAAATATTTGTAAAGAAATCATTTGTTAAACTTCCAACATTATCTGTAAAAACACCATAATCAGATCCATCATAATTTGTTCCTAAAACACGTAATCCTCCAACAAGAACTGTCATTTCAGGAATAGAAAGTGTTAATAAATTAGCTCTATCAACCAATAAATCTTCATCAGCTACCTTCAATTTCGAATTCATATAGTTTCTAAATCCATCAGCTAATGGTTCTAAGTAACCGAAAGATTCTAAATCGGTTTGTTCTTGGCTAGCATCTCCTCTACCTTGCGTGAAAGGCACAGATACGTTATGACCTGCATTTTTAGCTGCTTCTTCAACACCAGCAGTTCCAGCCAGAACTATTAAATCTGCCATAGATATAGTTCCGCTAAACTCGTTTTGAATTCCTTCCAAAACATTAAGAACTTTATTTAATTCTTCTGGATTGTTTACCTCCCAACTACGCTGCGGTTCTAAACGTATACGAGCGCCATTGGCACCACCACGCATATCTGACCCTCTAAATGTGGAAGCCGAAGCCCAAGCTGTTTTTACTAATTCTGAAACACTTAAACCAGAAGCTAAAATCATTTTCTTTAAAGATTCAATATCTGAATCACCTAATGTGTAATCTACTTTTGGAATTGGGTCTTGCCAAAGTAATTCTTCACTAGGAACTTCTGGCCCTAAATAACGATCTATCGGTCCCATGTCACGATGCGTTAATTTGTACCATGCTCTTGAGAAAGCGTCTTCAAAAGCTTTATGGTCTTTATGAAAACGTTTAGATATTTCTAGAAATCCAGGATCTTTTTTAAGCGCCATATCTGCTGTAGACATCATTAGAGCTTGTGTTCCGTTTCCTCCAGCAGCTGGTGCTTGTTTGGCATCAGCATTTTTTGGTGTCCATTGATGTGCTCCTGCAGGACTTTTAGTTAATTCCCAATCGTAATTTAAAAGAACATCAAAATATTCATCATTCCATGTCGTCGGACTTGGTGTCCATGCACCTTCTAATCCACTTGTAATAGTATCATCTAACACTCCCGAATTAAAAGTGTTTTTCCAACCTGTACTCATTTCTTCAATAGAAGCACCATGTGGTTCGACACCAACATATTTACTTGGATCTGCAGCTCCATGGGCTTTTCCAAATGTATGACCTCCAGCAACTAAGGCTACAGTTTCTTCATCATTCATTGCCATACGACCAAAAGTAATTCTAATATCATGTGCCGATTTTAAAGGGTCTGGTTCGCCATTAGGCCCTTCTGGATTTACATAAATTAATCCCATATGTACAGCTCCCAAATGGCCTTCTAAATCACCATCACTAGTATCATAACGCTCATCATTATCTAGCCATCCTGTTTCGCTTCCCCAGTAAATATCTTGTTCTGGTTCCCACACATCTTCACGACCTCCAGCAAAACCAAACGTTGGGAATCCCATAGATTCTAAAGCACAGTTTCCTGCAAGAATCATTAAATCTGCCCAAGAAATTTTGTTTCCATATTTCTTTTTTACAGGCCAAAGTAATAATCTGGCTTTATCCAAATTTCCATTATCTGGCCAACTATTTAAGGGCGCAAAACGATGTGTTCCAGAACCTGCTCCTCCTCTACCATCACCAACACGGTAAGTTCCTGCGCTATGCCAAGCCATACGAATCATGAATCCTCCATAATGTCCGTAATCTGCTGGCCACCAATCTTGAGAATCGGTCATTAAATTGATAACATCTTGTTTTAAAGCAGCAAAATCAATACTATTAAAAGCTTCGGCATAATTAAATGCTTCTCCCATGGGATTAGATTTTGATGCATTTTGCCTAAGAATGTTTAATTTTAATTCATTAGGCCACCAATCTCTATTACTAGTTCCACGACCTGCAGTTTTCTTCTGATCGCCGCTTAAAAAAGGGCATTGACTTGGGTCACCGTTAATGTTATAATTTCCGTTGTTGTCCATTGTTGAAATTTTAATGTTTAGTGTGTTATTATTTAGAATTATTATGATGCTTAAAATTAAGAATTATTTGTCTTCAAAAAACATGAGCTGTATTTTTAAAAATGATATTCTAATTGATAAAATTTATTACAACAAAATATTTAATAGTTTTTATGTATACCAAGGCTTATGCTGAAAACAGATAAATTTCAGTAACAAAAAATCAACAATAATTAAGTTTAACCTATTAAATATTCATATTTTAGACATCCAAAATAAAAAACAAAAAAATGGCAAATATTACTTTGGGCGGAACCCCAGTAAAAACTTCAGGAGAATTACCAGAAATAGGATCACAACTTCAAGATTTTGAATTGGTTGCAATAGATTTATCTACTAAAACACTTGCAGATTTTAAAGGCTCAAAATTAGTTTTAAATATTTTTCCAAGTGTTAATACTGGCGTTTGTGCTGCATCTGTGAGACAATTTAACACAGAAGCTAATGAATTAGAAAACACAAAAGTATTATGTATTTCTAGAGATATACCTTTTGCACAAGATCAATTTTGTGCTGCAGAAGGATTAGAAAATGTAGTTATGCTTTCAGATTTTAAAACTGGTACTTTTGGAAAAACTAATGGTTTATTAATGGCTAGTGGAGCTTTTGAAGGATTACTTTCTAGAAGTGTTATAGTTGTTGATGCTGATGGTAAAATACTTTATACAGAACAAGTACCTGAAACTGGAGAGGAACCAAATTACAAAGCTGCACTTGAAGCACTACTGGTAGAATAATAAAATGTCTAAAAAAGAATCCTTTTTTGTTAATAGAATAAAAAGCGTTGGTTTTGCTTTTAAAGGAGCTTTCTTACTTCTTAAAACAGAAGCTAGTATAAAAATTCAGTTTGTCATTGCTATAGTAGTAACGGCAGCTGGATTTTATTATAACATATCATCTCAAGAATGGATTGTTCAAATTTTAGCTATTGGATTAGTTATGAGTATAGAGGGTATGAATACAGCTATTGAAGAAATAGCAAACTTTATTCACCCGGAGCGTCATAACAAAATAGGGCTTATAAAAGATATTGCTGCAGGAGCTGTTTTTATAGCTTCAATTTTTGCTGTAATAATTGGTTTTATAATTTATTTACCAAAGGCTTTTTAAATACTATTACCACCAGATAAACGTTAGTAATTTGTATTTTTGTTTAAATATAAGAGCGCATTAATGGCTAAACGCAAAACCAAACCAAAAAAAGCACCACGAAAAAAAATTAAAAGCCCCAGTTTTAAACTATCTAGCCAACAAAAATTGGTTTTTGGTAGTTTTTTAGTAATCTGTGGTATATTATTTTTTATTGCTTTTGTTTCATTTTTTTTCACTGGTGAAGCTGACCAGAGTACTATTGTAGATTTTACATCCAGAGAAATAAAATCTGATAATTGGCTTAGTAAATCTGGTGCGTGGGTCAGCAATTTTTTTATCCAACGTGGTTTTGGTATTGCATCCTTTATTTTTTCTGGTCTCGTTTTTCTTTCTGGAGTTTATGTTTTAATGAACTTGAACAAATCTAAACTCCGTAAACATTGGTTTTGGGGTATTTTAATTGTTATATGGATATCCATTTTATTAGGTTTCTTCGGACAACAAAATGATATATTAGGAGGCACTATAGGTTTTGAGATTAACACATTCCTTCAAGAATATATTGGAAAAATTGGAATTATTTTACTGTTATTATTTGGTTTAATAACTTATCTAGCCATTCGTTTTAAACTTACTTTTGAAAACATAACCAATCTATTCAAATCAGCTAAAAGGAATATTAAAGAGGAATTTTCGGAACTAGATAATGATGTTATTGTGCCTTTAGACAATAATTTATCTGAAGAAGCTGAGGCAATAAAATCTGCTTTTGAAATTCCTTTGGATAACAATGAGCCAGAAGTTATTAAAAAAGAAAAAATAAGCAAACCTTCTGCAGCCCTAGAAGTAAATGTTTTAGAAAATGAGCCTGAAGAAGACATTGAAATAAAAATTGAAGATATTAAGGAAGAACTATCAGAAACCGATAATCTTGCCAATAAATTAGTTGAAGATTTCGGTCAGTTTGACCCAACATTGGAGCTTGGTAATTATCAATTTCCACCACTTGATTTACTTAAAAAATACGATACTGAAGGCATCAAAATAAACCAAGAAGAGCTTGAAGAAAACAAAAATAGAATTGTTGAAACTTTAAGTAATTATAAAATTGGTATTGCAAGTATTAAAGCTACAATTGGGCCAACAGTTACTTTATATGAAATTGTTCCTGAAGCAGGTGTTAGAATATCTAAAATTAAAAATTTAGAAGATGATATTGCTCTTTCGCTTTCTGCACTAGGCATTCGTATTATTGCTCCTATTCCAGGAAAAGGTACTATTGGTATTGAAGTACCTAATAAAAATTCAACCATAGTTTCGATGCGCTCGGTAATAGCATCGAAAAAATTTCAGGGTTCAGAAATGCAACTCCCTATTGCTTTAGGAAAAACTATTAGTAATGAAACACTAGTTGTTGACTTAGCAAAAATGCCTCACTTGCTTATGGCTGGTGCAACTGGTCAAGGTAAATCGGTTGGGCTAAATGCTGTACTAACATCACTATTATACAAAAAGCATCCAGCAGAAGTTAAGTTTATTTTAGTTGACCCTAAAAAAGTAGAACTCACCCTTTTTAATAAAATTGAACGCCATTATTTAGCTAAACTTCCTGATAGCGAAGATGCAATTATTACAGACAATACAAAGGTTATCAATACATTAAACTCACTTTGTATTGAAATGGATAACAGGTATGATTTATTAAAAAATGCACTTTGTAGAAATATAGCTGAGTATAACAAAAAGTTTAAATCCAGAAAACTGAATCCAAATGACGGACATCAGTTTCTTCCATATATCGTTTTAGTTGTGGATGAGTTTGCAGATTTAATTATGACTGCAGGTAAAGAAGTTGAAACACCTATTGCCCGATTAGCACAATTAGCCAGAGCCATTGGTATTCATTTAATTATTGCAACGCAAAGACCTTCCGTTAATGTTATAACAGGAATTATTAAAGCTAATTTCCCTGCCCGTATTGCTTTTAGGGTAACTTCAAAAATAGATTCTCGTACCATTCTAGACGGTTCTGGAGCAGACCAACTCATTGGTAGAGGTGATATGCTCTACACACAAGGAAACGATTTAATTCGTGTACAATGTGCGTTTGTAGACACACCTGAAGTTGAAAAAATTACAGATTATGTTGGAGCTCAAAAGGCCTACCCTGAAGCCTATCAATTACCAGAATATGTAGGTGAAGAAAGTGGCACAAGTCTTGATATAGACATATCAGATAGAGATAAACTATTTAAAGATGCAGCTATTGTTATAGTTACTGCTCAGCAAGGTTCAGCCTCGTTATTACAACGTAAGTTAAAATTAGGTTACAATAGAGCTGGCAGATTAATTGACCAATTAGAAGCTGCTGGTATAGTAGGACCTTTTGAAGGTAGTAAAGCAAGACAGGTTTTAGTGCCCGATTTAATAGCTCTAGACCAACTTTTAGAAAACGAAAAATAATTTAAAATGAAAAAAACAATATTCATATTATTCATTGCATTATCATTTAATGCCTTTTCTCAAAACAAAGCAAAAGACTTATTAAATGAAGTTTCTGAAAAAGTAAAAAATTATGATAATATTTCAATTGATTTTAAATATGTTTTAGAAAACACTTCTGAAAATATTAAACAAGAAACCAAGGGAGATGTTATTCTGCAAGGTGATAAATACAAATTAAATATTCTAGGTATTACCAGATTATTTGATGGAAAAACCATGTATAGCATTAGTCCCGAAGATGAAGAAGTAACAATTTCTTCAGAAAACGATAATGAGGAGGATGCTATCACGCCAAGTAAAATGTTATCTTTTTATGAAGATGGATACACATACAATATGGATATTCAACAGAATATTGCCGGCAGAAAAATTCAGTATGTTAAATTAACACCAATAGATTCTAATTCAGAATTAGGAGAAATTCTTTTGGGTATTGATGCCAACACAAAACATATTTACAATTTAATTCAAATTGGAAAAAACAATACCAAAACTACGTTAACTGTTAATTCTTTTAAAACAAACGAGCCTTTATCAAAAACCTTATTTACCTTTGATGCCAATAAATACAAAGATTTTTACATCAATAAATTAGACTAAGGCTTAACGTGTGAAAATATTAGACCGTTACATACTAACTACATACCTTAAAACTTTTTTCAGCGTGTTTATTATACTCATGCTGATTTTTATTTTACAAACCGTTTGGCTGTACATTAAAGAATTAGCGGGTAAAGATTTGGACCCTATTATTATTGCCAAATTTTTAGCATACTTTATGCCTAAACTAATTCCGTTAGTTCTACCACTTACAATACTACTCTCCTCCATTATGGTATTTGGTAGTTTTGCTGAAAACTATGAGTTTGCAGCCATGAAATCTACCGGTATTTCTCTACAAAGAGCCATGACAGGTTTAAGTCTTTTTATTGTATTACTAGGTGTAACAACTTTTTTCTTTTCTAATAACGTTATTCCGTGGGCGGAATACAACTCGCTTAATCTTAGAATAAATATTAAAAACACAAAACCATCCGCTGCTATTGCAGAAGGACAATTTAACCCAATTGGTAATAATTTTAATATCAAAGTTTCTGAAAAAAGTGGTGACAATGATAGATTATTAAAAGACGTTGTTATACATATTAAAACTCCAAATGGTAAAAACACTAAAACTATTGTAGCTAATAATGGAGAGCTAAAAAACAAGAAAGACTCTGATATTCTGCAACTTATATTATTTGACGGAAACTATTACGAAGATATTATACCAAAAAGTTTAAAAAGCAGAAATAAAAAACCTTTTGCAAAAAGTACTTTTGAAAAATATATAATGAATATAGATTTATCTGATTTTAATAATGTTGATTTTGATGAAAAATCGCAAACAGATAAGTATAGTATGCTTGATGTTGTTGGCTTAGATAAAATGATGGATTCATTAATTGATAAGCAACAGAAAGATCAAAAAAGTGTAGCGAGAAATTTATTTCAACGCTCGAGTTTTGCAAAATATGGCAAAAAAACAGATTTAGAAACAGAAAATGACTCTGTTTTTAAAGGCAACATATTAGATATTCTAGATACTAAAAAGAAGTCTAAATTGATTGATGATGCATTAAGAGCAATTACTAGTTCTAAGCAAGTTTTAACCCAAAGAATAGCTGCATACAAAATAACAAAAACAACCTTTAACAAACATATTATTTCATTTCATGAAAAGTTTGCCTTGGCTATTGCCTGTATCATTTTGTTTTTTGTTGGCGCACCATTAGGCGCTTTAATTCGCAAAGGAGGTATTGGGTTACCTATGGTAATTGCTATTTTGCTGTTTCTATCTTATCACTTTATAGGTATTTTTGCTACAAATAGTGCTAAAAATGGTGAATTTAATCCTGTATTAGCAAGTTGGTTTTCAACTCTAGTAATGCTTCCTCTAGGAATTTATTTAACTAAACGTGCAACTGCCGATAGAGGTTTATTTGAAGTTGGTAATATTATAGAACCTCTAAAAAAAGCATTAAATATTAAGTTAGCAGATAATGTTGATTATAAGTTTTTAGCATCCTACAAAAAAGATGAGTTAGTTGATGTTATTAAAAATTACGACACCTTGGGACATGATGAGGCTGTTCGTTTTGAATCTATAAAAACATTAAAGCAAAGAGGCATTTCAATAGAGGAATTATCTAAAACAGAATTAGAAATAAACGAAGACTATATTACTTCAGAAAAAATTATTTCAAACTACAAAAAACAATCTAAACTTGCTCTAATATTATATTTAATAGGCTTGTTTTTATTGATATTATTTTTTGTGTTTAAAAACAACAAATTACCTTCATTAGCATCAATATCTATAAAAGTTAGCATTGTATCATTCTCAATTTATATCTTTTATTACATTAAATCTATAATGAGTTCTTTCAAATTTTACGAGCATATAAATAAGAAAGAAAAGCAGAAAAGCATAATATATATAATTTTAGGATTCCCTTTATACATGTTTGTTTATCCATTCTTTAGCATCAAAATAAAAGAAGACTTAAAACAAAATTGTTTAGATTCTTTAAAATAGCAATATCTTTGCAAAATGATGATAGAAACCATGACAAAAACTGCAACATCGCAATTTAAATTGAATACAATACACGATGCTATTGAAGATATAAGAAATGGCAAGGTAATTATTGTAGTTGATGATGAAAATCGCGAAAATGAAGGTGATTTTTTAGCTGCTGCCGATAAAGTAACACCAGAAATGATAAACTTTATGGCAACTCATGGCAGAGGTCTTATTTGTGCTCCACTTACAGAAAACCGTTGTAAAGAGCTTGAACTAAATATGATGGTTCGCAATAACACAGACCCAATGGAGACTGCTTTTACAGTTTCAGTAGATTTAAGGGGAAATGGTGTTACTACTGGTATTTCTGCAAGCGACAGAGCTAAAACAGTAAAAGCTCTTATAGACTCATCTACAAAACCTTTTGAATTAGCTAGACCAGGACATATATTTCCTTTAGTAGCCAAAGAAGGTGGTGTTTTACGTAGAACAGGACACACAGAAGCTGCTATAGATTTTGCGCGACTAGCTGGTTTAGAACCTGCAGGAGTTATTGTTGAAATAATGAATGAAGATGGTTCTATGGCACGCTTACCGGAATTAATTGAAGTAGCAAAAAAACTAGATTTGAAAATTGTTTCAATTGAAGATTTAGTCGCTTACAGAATGCAACATGACTCATTGATTGAGAAAAAAGAAGACTTTCAAATTGAAACACGTTTTGGGAGTTTTAGACTAAGAGCATACAAACAAACCACCAATAATCAAGTACATATTGCATTAACTAAAGGCACTTGGAAAGACGAAGAAGAAGTTCTTACCAGAATAAACTCTACCCTTATTAATAATGATATTTTAGGAACACTTACCAACAATGTAGATAAGCAACTTGATGATATGTTTAAGGTTATTAATGATGAAGGGAAAGGTGCTATTATATTTATAAACCAAGAAGCACAATCTATGAATATATTAAGTAGACTATCGTTTCTTAAAGAGAATCAAAAAGAAAATAATATAACCAAAGCACCTAGAATTAATATGGATACTAGAGACTTTGGAATTGGTGCACAAATACTTCACGATTTAAACATCCACAAACTCAAATTAATTTCTAATACCGAACAAACCAAACGCGTTGGTTTAATTGGTTATGGTCTAGAAATTGTAGATTATGTTAAGTATTAATTTATAACTACCTTTTTAACAGTTTTTGTACCCTCCGAATAGATTTTTATAAGATATAATCCGGAATTTAGGTTTTCAACATTAATAGATTCAAATTGCTCTGATTGCAATAAAATAAGCTTTCCAAAAATATCATAAAGCTCAACCGAATCAATATTTCTTTTTGACTTTATGTTAATCAGATTATCTGTTGGGTTTGGGTAAATCTTAAACTCATCACTTTTAATTTCTTCATTGCTTAAGGCAGAGTCTTGAAAAACACGAACATAATCTATCTGCATAGCACTTTGAGTAAATCCAGGATCAATTGTACCAGCAACACCACCCATTGCGACATTTAGAAGGATATATTGGTCCTTATCGAAAGGCCATGTACTAGCATCTTTAATAGGCGGATTATAAATATAAAATATTTTATTATCCACTAAAAATGTCATCTGGTTTGGAGACCATATAACTGAATATATATGAAAATTATTAGATACATCACTTATTTCTTGAGAAACGTAATTTTTAGTAGCGCCAAAACACTCAAAACAAGGTGTATGTAGTGCACTAGATGTATTGTTTACTGCTCCTAAACCGTGTTCCATAATATCTATCTCACCACAAGCTGGCCAACCTGTTGTACCAAAACTAGAATCCCAAAAACCACCATCTTCGTTAATATTTTTACCTAAAGTCCAAATTGCAGGCCAAGTACCGTTACCACTAGGTAATTTTGCTCTTACATCTACTCTACCATAAGTAAAGGCAAACTTCGAATTTAGTCTCGCTGAAGTATAATCTCTAGATGCTCCACCCTGATTTGGATCAGAAAATGTTTCTTTTATTGCTACAATATTTAAGTTCCCACTTTCTTCAAAAGAGTTTTCAATCCGATTTGTATAATGTTGTTCTTCACCATTAAACCAACAACATGGATCTCCGTTCATATCATTTACTGGTAGAAGTGTTTGGTGAAACCAATTTGTAGAGTTAATGGCTGATTTTCCAGGAGAATTAAACTCATCAGACCATACCAATTCATCATATACCATATCAATCGTATATGGACCACAGCTATTATACACATCTAATTTATCATCGTCACTTCCAGAAGCTTCAAAAAATCGATTTGCAAAAGTCAACTTATCTGTTAACAATTCTCCTGAATCAATTTTTCCTGAACATCCATCAGCTCGCGCAATAGGGATTAAGTCTTCAGTTATTGGATTACTTACATTATCTGCACCAACAATCACCCATTTATATTCCATATCAGATTGCGATTCACCACCTCCTGCAAATAAAGTTACCGTCCAAGTATTATCGCCATTATTTGTGGCTACAGGTCCTCCAGTGGGATTCCATGACCAGAAATTGCCCGTCATTCTAACGCTTTGAGTACCTGCAGGAGCTTCAACAGTAAACGTTGCGGGTTCTTGAGCGAAAGTTATAGATGTGATTGTAAAGAATAAAAGAAATGTGTAATGTAATTTCATAGTAACTGTTTTTGCAAAAGGGAATTATTAATCTTTAGTATTGGATTAATAATCTCGATTACAATTATAGTTATTCTGAATATTTGAAAAAAAAAGATTGCCACAACAAAAACCATACAATGACAATAAAAACAAAAAGTTTTCAACTTTTAAGTGCCATCCTTAATTCTGCAACTTCTTCTTTATTAAAAAGTGTTTCTAGAATATCTTTCATCACAGAAATATCATCTCTACTTTTTTTGTAAACTTCATAAAGTTCTCGATGATTACGTAATAAAACCTTTATTTTATTTTCCTTTAGAATATGGAACTGACCAGTATATAAGTCAAGAAGTACGTGAGATTTTCTATTAGAGGCTAAAATACCTAGAACGCCAAACGCCATTGACATACCAATTGCATCATCCTGATTAACAAAAGCATCATTAAATAATAAAAACCTATCTACTGTCTCTGTTTTTACAAAATGTTTCTCACCTGAAAAACTACTTGCATTTAAAAAAATATATTCCCCATCATGATAGGCATAATATAAAGCACGTTTATGATCTATATCACTAAGATATAATTTATCTAAACGGTTTTCTTTATTCTTGAACTTTATACTATTATCTAAAAAAGGAGTGTTATTGTATAATTCATTAAACGTTTTAAAAAAACCTTCCTTAATATCTTCATCAAAAATTGCTGGTTTTGCTTTGGTTTTTATAGAAATGAGCCTTGGGTTAATGTTTTCTTTTTCAAACTTAAAATGAAATTGAAACTGCTGCATGCAATCTGATAAAATGCTTCTTATTCTATCATCATGTTTACCTGTAACATCTGCACTATTTTTTTCTCTGTAAGCAGAATAACTTCCTAATAAAAAATAATCATCATCTATTTTTTGAAGAACGTCAAGGTTTATTGTTGCTTTACCTGTTTCTTTGAATGCTCCCGTATTTTCAGAAATTAAAAGTTGATTTATTCTTATAGTAACTGATTGTTTTTCAGATTTTTGAGGAAATACACTATTTAAATAATTTAATATTTCTTCTTCAAACGGCTTGCTAAAAACTGAAAGTACTTTTTTATTAAATATGCCTTTTTGTGCTATTCCAATATTGTCTTTATAAATTCTGTTGTCTAAAACCTCTGAAACATAGAAATCTACTGCTTTAACTGGAGCATCTTTATTAGGTAACAATTTTATAACATGAGGTTTTCTATTCTGACTAAAACTAAAAACTGATAGCAAACAAAAACTAATAAATAATACCTTTTTAAACATATTGAAGTTATTTATTTAAAACTACTGATTTTATAATATCTGCCATTTTATTTGCCCTATCATGCACCTCTTCTTCAGTCCAAGAAAGCTTTATTAAGCATGATATATTTCTGGATATGTAATGGTCGGATTTAGAAAAATCTTTAGTTTTCAAGTACTCTAAACCTTTTATCAGTTCAGCTGAAATTGGATAGAGTGATTTTAAATCTTTAAGATGATGCCATTCTCTTATGTAGTGCCAACTATTATTGTAATAATTCCAAAATGCATCAATTCCATTTTCTTGAAAAGCTTTTGTGACTTTGTTTACTATTTCTAAATCTGGCAGAAAGAAATTAAAAAAGGCTCCACTTTCTTCGCCACCCTTTGGTATAGTTCTGAAAGTAACCTCTGGAATTTCCTGTAAAGCAGCTTGAAGAATATTTAAGTTTCGTTTTTGAATTTCTAAAAATTTTGGCAAACGCCTTACTTGTGCTAAGCCTACTGCTGCGTGAAGCTCTGATATTCTAAAATTATAACCTAAAAACGGGTGTGTTTCAGCTCCTCTATCGTTTCCAACATGATCGTGTCCATGGTCGCTGTAATGGTCTGCATTTATATAATATTCTTTATTATTTGTAATTACTGCACCTCCTTCTCCACAGGTTATGGTTTTTACAAAATCGAATGAAAAACATCCTAAATCTCCTATACTTCCTAGAGGTTTCCCGTTATAAGTTCCACCAATGGCTTGACACGCATCCTCGATTAATAGTATATTATGCTTATTTGAAATAGTTTCTAAAGCATCCATATTCGCCATACTTCCACACATTTGCACCACCATAATGGCTTTTGTTTTTGGTGTAATGGCTTTTTCTACGGCTTCTGGACTTAGCCCTAATGTATCGTCAATATCAACTAAAATGGGAGTAGCTCCTAACATCATAATAGCTTCAAAACTCGCAACAAATGTAAAGGTTGGCATAATAACCTCATCTCCTGCTCCAACACCTGCTGCTGCTAAAGCTACAGATACTGCTGCTGTACCACTAGATACTAACTGAACGTGTTTAGATTGAAAAGTATTTTGCAATTCTAATTCTAGCTCTTTGGCTTTCCAATGGCCATTTCGCATACCGTCAAAACCGTAACGCATAAGTACACCATTGTTTAATACATCATTTACTTCTTTTCGTTCTAAATCTCCAAACAATTCAAATCCTGGCATATTTTATTTTTTAATATTGAATTAGATACTTTTAATTTTTAAGATTTCAGTTATATTAAAACTAATGTTATTTTTAATTACAGAATATTAAGGAGTACTAAACTCCTACCTAAACTCTCAAATAACTTATAATGTTATAACTGCTTCTTCTATAGGTTTTCTAACTTTTTTGAATTCTGAAAACATATCATCTTCTGCCCGATAACCAACTGGCAGAAGTAATACTGATTTTAATCCTTTCTCTTCTAATTTAAGAATTTCGTCGAACTTTGCTGGGACAAAACCTTCCATTGGGCAGGCATCTATACCTTCAATAGCACAAACTGTCATTAAATTTCCAAGTGATATATAAGCTTGATTGGTTGACCATTGTTGACGTTCTTGTACAGACTTAGTTGCCATCATTTTAATCAAATCTTCTCTGAATGGCTTTAAAATATCGTCTGGAGTTTTACGGGTCTCTTTTATATTATCGTAGTAACTATTTACATCAGCATCAACAACATTATCTTGGATACAAATAACTAATAAATGAGATGCATCTAAAACTTGTTTTTGGTTGTAAGAGGCTTTTACTAGCGGCTCTCTAATTTCTTTATCTTCAATAACAACAAGTTTAATTGTTTGCAGACCAAATGAAGTTGCAGTTAAATTAAAAGCTTGTGTTAAAATTTCTAATTTAGCTTTTGAAAGTGTTTTGTTAGCATCAAATTTTTTTGTTGCGTATCGCCATTCAAGCTGTTTTATTGTGTTCATTACCTCAGAATAAATTTATGCAAAAATAAGGTTTGAAATTTTCTTTTTAGGGTATTGATATATAAAATATGTGCATTGGTATATGCATAAAATTTATTGATAAAAAGTTAAGTTTTTATTTGAATAGAATGAAAAAGGACGTTATATTTGCACCCGCATTCAGGCAAATAGCTTGATGAGACTCAACTGGAGAAATGGCAGAGTGGTCGAATGCGGCAGTCTTGAAAACTGTTGAGGGTCACACCTCCGGGGGTTCGAATCCCTCTTTCTCCGCAACTCTTTAAAAAACCTCTTGATTTCCAAGAGGTTTTTTTATTTCAGGTTACTCATACAATATAACAATCTATTTTTCCATATACCCTTGCCATTTAATTAAAATATATTTTTTAACTCCATGTTCAATCTTACTCAAAAAACCGAATTCATAAACAAATAAGTAAACATCTCCTTTATTATTCTTCCAATAATGAGTGAAAAAATTTGGATTAAACCCCTCACTAATAAGCTGTTCAGATCTTATAGTTGCTTTACCGGCTTTGTTATAGTTTTTTAATAATCTACGATTAAGTTTTAACTGATTATCTACTCTATTATAAAATCTAGGAGATTCTGTTATCCCCTTTTGATAATGATAGGAACTTTTACAATAAGGGTCACAAAATTTTTTATCAGACCTCCCTTCCAAATCTTTACCACAGCACTTACAAGTGTTAACTATTCTTACCATAATTTAAAATTAAAAGTACATTATACGTTTAATATGCGTTTAATATACGATTTTATTATAATTAAGGTCTAGTTTTGATTAAATATTAATTATGAAAATCCCTCAAAGTATAAAATTAAAGCACCACACTATTGATAACAAAAGGTGCATTGTAATACATTTTCGTTCTTTAAGAGCAGTAAAAATATTATTGCAAGAACTAGAAGATTATTTTGAATGGGATGACGAACTTAAGGTATACTATATATTCAACGAATTAGATAATATTGATAAAGTCAATAAGCTTATTCGAACTACTACATGGATTAATGCTAAATTATATCATGTAGAAGTTGTTAATAACAAGAAAGCAGCAAAACAGAAACGTGGTGCTGCCTAAGCAACTTAAAACTGAGGGGTTTTAATTTTGAGGATTATTTTATAAATACAACTTTTTGTCACAGTACCCAAAATGTGATTCAAAAAGTTGTATTTTAATTTTCACTAATTTTATATTTAAACAGTTAAAGTTTTATTTTTAATAATGTATCATTACCAAAACAACGCATAAAGAGCAACTAAAACAATCATTACTGCAAAAGACCCGATATTGAATAACGGACTTGTTTTAAACAACGCTTTTGTAATTGTAATTCCTTTTTCATCATCAGCACCTTTATGTTGTATATAGCTAAACGCACCAATTACTCCCATAGTTAAAAGCAAAGTATATCCCATTTGATCCATAAAAGGAACATCTACAAAGAAAGATGAATTAGACCACCCTTTAGGGGCTACTTTAAAATACATAGCTATCGGAATAGAAGCTAAAGCACCAATAATTGCAGCTTTGTTTGTTGTTTTTTTCCAAAATAGCCCTAATAAGAAAACTGCTAAAATACCAGGACTAACAATACCTGTATACTCTTGTATAAACTGAAATGCTTGATCTAAGTTTCCTAATAAAGGAGCCACAATACACGCGATTACTAAAGCAATAAATGCAGAAATTCTTCCCATATTTACTGTTGCTTTATCTCCGGCGTCTTTATTAATATATTGCTTGTAAATATCCATAGTAAATATGGTAGATGTTGAATTTAACATAGATGCTAAGGACGATACAATTGCTGCTGCTAATGCTGCAAAGGCCACTCCTTTAAGACCTGTTGGCAAAAACTGTAACAACCATGGATAAGCTTTATCTGCTTTTTCTAACGATGGTAAATTATTTGAAGCCACATCGCCTAATCTTGCCATGATTTCTGGGTCATTTATCATAACGTAAGCAGCAATTCCAGGAATTACAACTATTAACGGAATAATCAATTTTAAAATAGCAGCAAACAAAATACCTTTTTGCGCTTCTTTAAGAGATTTAGCCGCTAAAGTTCTTTGTATAATATATTGATTAAAACCCCAATAATAAAGATTTGCAACCCACATACCGCCAACTAAAACCCCTATCCCAGGTAAGTTAGCATATTCTGGATTAGCTTTATCAAGTATCATTTCAAAACGTTCTGGTACAGTTTCGAAAACAGTGGTTAAGCCAGAGATAAAACCTTCACCTCCAGATACAGTATTTAATGCTAGATAAGTTGTAATTAAACCTCCTAAAACCAAGAAAATAACTTGAATAACATCTGTCCAAGCCACAGCCGATAGCCCACCATATAATGAATAAGCAGCAGCAAACATGGCTAAGCCTATAACACCATATATTAGTTTAATGCCCATTATAGTTTCCAAAGCTAAAGCACCCAAATAAAGTACTGTAGTTAAATTGACAAAAACATATAAAGCAATCCAAAAAACAGCCAAAATAGTTTTTAAGTTTGTTGAATAACGTTTTTCTACAAATTCTGGAATAGTATACAGTCCTTTTTCTATAAAAATTGGCAGAAAGTACTTCCCAACTATTATTAAAGTTATGGCAGCCATCCACTCGTAAGAAGCTATTGCTAAACCTGATGCAAATCCTGAACCAGACATACCTATAAATTGTTCAGCCGAAATGTTTGCCGCAATTAAAGATGCTCCAATAGCCCACCATGGCAAAGATTTACTAGCTAAAAAATAATCTTCGGCATTTTTTTGATGTCCTTTCTTGTCTCGAGACACCCATAAACCTACTCCTAAGATTAAAATTGCATAGGCTACAAAAATTATATAGTCCCACATTTCAAAACCTTCTGTCATAAAAAAATATTTAGTTTGGTTACCAATTAAAAAAATCAAATATATACAATAAAAAAAATATAGTTAAAAAAGTAAAAACCTACTAGTACCTACTGGTTGGTTTTTTTATATATTTGTATTATTATGATCAGTATAAACAAGAAAAAGGGCGTTCCTAAATATCAACAAATAGTTTTTTCAATTGAAAAAGCAATTATACGTGGTGTTTTAAAAAAAGGAGATCAAATACCATCTATAAATACTATTAAAGAAGAACATAACCTTTCTAGAGATACTGTTTTAGTGGCTTTTAACGAGCTTAAGAATAGAGGAATAATACAATCTATTGTGGGTAAAGGCTATTATGTTAAAAGTGAAAATATTAACATAAAGAAAAAAATATTCTTATTATTTGACGAGCTTAATTCGTTTAAAGAAGATTTATATAGCGCATTTATAAATAGATTAGATGAAAATATTCAAGTAGATATTTATTTCCATCATTTTAATTTTAATGTTTTTAAAAATATTCTAGAAAATAATATTGGCGACTACAACCAGTATATTATCATGCCTGCGAATTTAAAAAACACCTCTAGTATTTTAAAAAAAATACCTAATGATAAAGTCTATATTCTGGATCAAATGCCTGAGGATTTAATGTCTTATCCCGGGATATATCAAAATTTTAAAAAAGATATTTATAACAGCTTAAACAAAGCATTTAATGAAATATACAGGTATAAAAAATTACTACTTGTGTTTTCTGAAGACAAACAACCTCAAGGTATGCTTGAAGGCTTTCTTAAGTTTTGCAAAGACAAAAATTTATCCTGTGAAGTATTACATTCTTTAACTCATAAAATTCCCAAAAAAGGAGAATTATATGTTATTCCAGACGATAAAAACTTATTAAGAATCATAAAAAAAATGAAAACTAATAAACTTATTCTATCTGAAGACATAGGCATTATTTCATATAATGACACCCTACTAAAAGAAATAGTAGAAGGAGGAATAACCACAATTTCTACAAATTTTTCTGAAATGGGAAGTAGTCTTGCAGAAATGGTTTTAAATGAAAAAATTGAGCAAATAGAAAATCCTAATAACTTAATAATTAGAAACTCACTTTAAAAAAATTAAATTGTATACAATTAAACATCAAAAAGAAGGCAACTCCCTAATAATAGAACATACTGAAAAATCTATTTTTGGAAAAATCTATTTAGATGCTGGAGCTAGCTTACAAGAGCTAACACTTAATAATCATAAAATAATCCAAGATTTAAGCCCGCTTAGTTATTCTAATACTTATGCGTCTTCAATTTTATTTCCATTTGCAAATAGAATAAAAGATGGAAAGTATAAATTTAATAATGAAGTATTTCAACTTACAAAAAATCATAAACAAGAGGAAAATGCCATACATGGTTTTGTTTACAATAAAACTTTTGAAATAATCAAACAAGAGGTTAATGAAAAATATGCCAAGGTTTCATTAGAATATATTGAGAACAAACCTTCAATTGGTTTTCCATTTACTTATAAGTTAAGAGCCGATTACACTTTTTCTTTAAACTCTGTAAGTTTAGAAATAACTGCAATGAATACTAGTAAAAAAGCGTTTCCTTTTACACTAGGTTGGCATCCTTATTTTACAAGTAACAACCTCTTTAATAGCACTATAGAGTTTATAAGTGATGAAAAAATAGAACTTGGAGATCGCAATATTACAACAGGCATTGCTAATATAAAAGACAATAGTGCTTTAGAAATAAAAGACAAACAACTTGACGATTGCTGGATATTAAATGATGACAAAGTCATTTTTAAAACTCCAAAATACAATTTACAGTTTAGTGCCTCAGCAGATAATAATTTCCTGCAAATTTATACACCCCCAAAGAAAAACACTATTGCCATTGAGCCTACAACTGGTGTTTCTGACAGTTTTAATAATCAAATAGGCCTAAAAGTTTTAGAAGCAGAGGCATCATACAACGTCATTTGGACATTAAAAATAAGCTAATAAATTATAACTAGTTATGAGTGCAGAATTAATAAAAGACGTAAAGAAAACATTTGTCAAAAAATTCAAAACAGAACCTTTATTGATTTTTTCTCCAGGTAGAATAAATATAATTGGAGAACACACCGATTATAATGATGGTTTTGTTTTTCCAGCAGCTGTAGATAAAGGTATTGCTGCTGCTATTCAAAAAAGTGACTCTGGAAGTTGTACAGCTGTAGCTTTAGATTTGGATAGTACAATTGAATTCGAACTTAATAAACTAAAACCTTCCACCGAGGGTAATTGGGAAAACTATCTATTTGGTGTGGTTGCTGAAATTCAGAATAGAAATAAAATTGTAGGCGATTTTAATATCATTTTCAAAGGTAATATTCCAGGTGGTGCAGGCATGTCATCCTCTGCAGCACTTGAAAATAGTGTTGTTTTTGGATTAAATGAACTGTTCGAATTAGGACTTTCTAAACATGATATGATTCTAATTTCTCAAAAAGCAGAGCACAACTATGTTGGTGTTAATTGCGGAATTATGGACCAATACGCAAGTATGTTTGGAGTAAAAGACCACGCTTTACATTTAGATTGTAGAACTGTAAAATCTAAACCATATAAAATTGATTTTAAAGACCATCAATTGATGTTAATTAACACCAATGTAAAACATAGTTTATCTGATAGCGCTTATAACGACAGACGTTCTGCATGTGAAAGGATTTCAGAAATGCTAGGAATTAAAGCATTAAGAGACGCTACAGAAGCTGATTTAGAAACCATTATAGACAAGGTGATTCCTGTTAATTATCAAAAAGCATTGTATGTAATTCAAGAAAATTTAAGAACAGTTAAAGCTGCAAAAGCAATTGAAAATAATGACCTAGAAACTCTAGGCTCCCTAATATATCAATCTCATGAAGGTTTATCTAATCAATACAAAGTAAGTTGTGATGAATTAGATTTTCTAGTAGAACAAGCAAAGAAAAACAAACATGTCCTTGGTGCTAGAATGATGGGTGGTGGTTTTGGTGGTTGCACTATTAATTTAATTGCCAAAAAAGAAGCTGAAGCCTTTGCCAAAACAGCATCAAAAGCATACCAAAATAAGTTTGATAAAACATGTTCTGTCTATTTTATCGAGCTTTCAGACGGTACACATATAGTAAAATAATAATGCTTAACTAAATTGATCATGGAGAATACAGATTTACAAGATTATTCGCATAAACGCTTTAATATATTAACTGGAGAGTGGGTTTTAGTATCTCCTCACCGTGCTAAACGACCGTGGCAAGGACAAAATGAAGCTGTAAATAACGAAAAACGTTCTTCTTACGATGAAACATGTTATTTATGTGCAGGAAACACAAGAATAAATGGAGAAGTAAACCCTAAATATGATGATGTTTTTGTATTTACCAATGATTTTGCAGCACTCCAGAGCGATTCACCAACATTCTCTATTAATGATGCCCTATTAATTGCAGAAAGCGAAACAGGTATTTGTAAAGTAATTTGTTTTAGCCCAGACCATTCAAAGAGTTTGGCAGATATGAATGCCAAAGACATACAAAAAGTGGTTTTGGCGTGGCAAAAAGAATATAAAACTTTAGCAGAAAACCCAAATATTAATTACGTACAAATTTTTGAAAACAAAGGAGCTGTTATGGGTTGTAGTAATCCGCATCCTCATGGGCAAATATGGAGCCAATCAACATTACCAAACGAGGTAGATAAAAAAAATACACAACAATTAAATTATTATAATAAAAACAAAAGCAGTTTATTAGGCGATTATTTAACTCAAGAATTAGAAAAACAAGAACGTATAATTTATGAAAATGATGCCTTTGTCGTTTTAATACCATTTTGGGCTATATGGCCTTTTGAGGTAATGATTGTTCCGAAAAGGCATATGGCAAACATTCTTAAAATGACAAATGATGAAACACTAAAATACGGAGAAGCTATTGCTGTTTTAACAAAAGGATATGACAAATTATTTAACACATCTTTTCCTTATTCAAGTGGTATACATCAAGCACCAACTGATGGGAATGAAAATAACCACTGGCATTGGCACATGAGTTTTTATCCTCCTTTATTAAGAAGTGCTTCGGTTAAAAAATTTATGGTTGGCTATGAAATGTTTGGTTCTCCGCAAAGAGATATCACTGCAGAAACTGCTGTAAAAATGCTTCGCAACTTACTTTAAATAAAGGTTAAAATATCTCTAAATCTCCCTTGCCTTCTCTAATAACTATGGGTTCATTATCAGATAAATCAATAACTGTTGAAGGCTCATTACCTCCATAACCACCATCAATAACTAAATCAACCAAATCATACCATTTTTCTAAAATTAGTTCAGGATCTGTTGTATACTCTAAAACCTCATCTTCATCATGAATTGAAGTGGATATAATTGGGTTTCCTAGCCTTTTTACAATATCTAAAGCGATGTTATTATTTGGTACACGAATACCAACCGTTTTTTTCTTTTTAAAAGGATTTGGTAATGATTTTGACCCGGGAAGAATAAAAGTATAGGCACCTGGAAGCGCTCGTTTTAATATCTTAAAAGTGGTTGTATCTATTTGCTTTACGTAATCACTTAAATTACTTAAGTCATGACAAACAAATGAGAAATTTGCCTTCTCTAGTTTAATTTGCTTAATTCTTGCAACGCGTTCTAAGGCCTTTATGTTTGTAATATCACAACCTAAACCATAAACGGTATCTGTTGGATAAATTATAAGTCCGCCTCGCTTTAAAACAGCTACAACTTTTTCAACCGCTTTCGGGTTTGGGTTTTCTTCGTATATTTTAATAAACTCAGCCATAAAGTTATAGTTACTTAGTCTTTTACAAAGTAAATATTATTTTTATTATGATTAAGAAATAAAGAAAAATGTTTAATCAATTTATAGATTCTTAGTTTATTAAAATAAACCTAAAGTTTTCATAAATAAATATCTAAAGTTAAATCATGTAACAAATCTGTATTAAATTAGTCTATTCTGTATATAAAACGGCTATTTTATATCATATTATTTTCTTCTATTTACATATCTACACACGCAGCAGATATAAAAACTAATCCTATTTTATTTACTAAAGCTGAAGTTTTAAATGAATATACAACTCGTATTCCGTTTAAATTAATAGATCACCTGATAGTTGTTGAAGCTGAACTTTTAAATAAGAAAGGAAATTTTATTATTGATACAGGTTCGGCCAATATGATATTAAACAAAGTTCACTTTTCCGATTTTTATGAAAGTCAAAGAGCTAACCAACTGGTTCCTTTAACAATTGGAATGAAAACGAATTTGTTATGCGCAAAATGGATTATGGTTGGAAATATGTAATCCCGCTATCAGGTGGAAAACATCATTACAAATTTATTGTTGACGGAAAATGGATTGCAGACCCAAATAATAGCGTTAAAGAATATGATGGAGAAGGAAACATCAATTCAGTTTGTATGGTTAAATAATATTAACGCATTCCCATGCCTCCATTAGGCCTATTTCCCTGTCCTCGGCTTCTATTTTGCATACCTCCATTATTATTTTCTCTTGGCTTAGGCATTAAGTCTTTCTTAATTTTTTCCTGATATTTTAACCAAAGGTTATATTGCTTTTCGTCAAATATCTGTTTTAAATTTGCATTTAATTGTATTTCTTCATCTTTAATAGCAGCTTTTACAGGCTCAATTTTTTTATTAACGATTTTTCTAATTTTCATCATAGCACCTCTATTTCCACGTTGTTGCGTTCTATCGTTATCTCCTGATGTTTGCTCACCACGACTAGCTCGTAAAGACTTCATAATACTATTCATGTATACATTAAGCGTATCAAAATTATCCTTGTTTAAAAGAGCAATTTCGTTTATGGCGTTGTTATACTTTGTAATTGCCTTGCGCGTATCTAAAATTAAATCTTCATGTTTTTTAGTCTTCAGTTTTACTTTTTTTACGGCCTCATCAATATCATAATTAAATACTCCTGCTGCTTTAGAAGCATTAAATTCAGGCATTTCCTCACGTTGCTGTTGATGACCTCCAACTCGATTCTGACCACCCATTGAACGCCCTCCTTGACCTCCGCCTCCAGGTTGCGCATGAATTAAACTAAAACTTAAAACTGATAATATTAAAAGAATAATTCTCATAAAATTTAATTTTTTGATTATTAAAATTTAGATGATATTTTTTAAATAAACTCTCGCTGTTTAGGTAATTATTAACAATTTAAAAAAATTAAAAGGTTATTTAACAAAACGTGTTAACCTACAACCTCTAATTTAGCAAAGCGTAACAAGAGTTTTTTAACACCACCATGCTGAAAATCAATTTCGGCTTTAATATCTGCTCCTTTCCCTTCAATTTTTAAAACCTCTCCGGTGCCAAAACGAATATGTTTTACCACATTACCAACTACTAATTTGCTGTCAAATAAATTTGTGTTTCCATTAGTTTTAGCAACAGGTTTTAAGTTTTTAGGCGTTGTAGCTTGAAATTTTGTTGGCTCTTTTTTTGTAGCCCCTTTTTTTAGTGTAGGTTGCTTTGCTGGTTTATATCTAATTTTATTAGGTTCAACATCACCAAAAATATCAGCAGAAAGCATGGGATTAAATCGGCGTTCTTCAGTTGGTGTAACAATATCTAAATATTGTTCATCTATTTCTTCAATAAAACGACTAGGTTCAGAATCTATTAATTTTCCCCAACGGTAACGCGACAAAGCATAAGTTAAATACGCTTGTTTTTCTGCTCGGGTTAACGCAACATAAAATAAACGACGCTCCTCCTCTAGTTCGCTTCGCGTATTCATACTCATCGCGCTAGGAAATAAATCTTCCTCTAAACCAACAATATAAACGTAAGGAAATTCTAATCCTTTTGCTAAATGTATAGTCATTAAAGCCACATGATTACTATCGCCTTTATCCGCATCTAAATCTGTTGCAAGAGCTACATCTTCTAAAAATTCTGCTAACGAGCCTGTGGTGTCTGCTATTTCCTTTTGCCCTTCAACAAAATCTTTCATACCATTTAAAAGCTCTTCGATATTCTCCATTCTGGTAACACCTTCTGGTGTGCCATCTTTATTAAATTCTTTAATTAAGCCACTTGTTCTGGTAACGTGTTCTGCTAATTCAAAAACATCTGCAGTTTGATTTAACACTTGGTAACTCTCTATAAGAGTTACAAAATCTTGAAGTTTAGTTTGGGTACCTCGGTTAACTTTAACATCTGTTTTTTCGATGTTTTTCATTACTTCAAAAATAGTTTTGTTATAACCATTAGCTGAAACAATGAGTTTATCAACTGTTGTTTGACCAATACCTCGAGGCGGAAAATTAATGATACGTTTTAAGGCTTCTTCATCTGCTGGATTAATTATTAAGCGTAAATAAGACAAAACATCTTTAATTTCCTTGCGTTGATAAAATGATAATCCTCCATAAATTCTATAAGGAATATCGCGTTTACGCAGCGCATCTTCAATAGCACGAGATTGTGCATTTGTTCTATATAACACCGCAAAATCGCTATGCATTAATTGATTTTGCATCTTAGTTTCAAAAATAGTGCTCGCCACATAGCGACCTTCATCACCGTCAGTTAATGATCGGTTTACTTTTATTTTTTCACCTTCATCATTAGCCGTCCAAACAATTTTATCAAGCTTGGTTTGGTTTTTATCTATTATTGAATTTGCTGCATTTACAATGTTTTTTGTAGAACGGTAATTTTGTTCTAATCGAAATACTTTTACATCATCATAATCTTTTTGAAAATTAAGGATATTATTAATATTCGCTCCACGAAACGCATAAATACTTTGTGCATCATCTCCAACCACACAAATGTTTTGAAACTTATCTGATAAAGCTCTAACAATTAAATACTGTGAGTGGTTGGTATCCTGATACTCATCTACTAAAATATACTTAAATCGGTTTTGATATTTAGCCAAAACTTCAGGAAAACGTGTAAGTAACTCATTGGTTTTTAGCAATAAATCATCAAAATCCATAGCTCCTGCTTTAAAACAGCGCTCAACATATTCTTTGTAGATATCACCCATTCTGGGCCGTCGTGCCATCGTATCAGCTTCAATCAACTCAGGGTTTTGAAAATACGCCCGTACTGTAATTAAACTATTTTTATATGATGAAATTCGAGAGCGAACTTGCTTATATTTATAAATATCTTTATCAAGATTCATTTCTTTAATGATTGAGGCAATCAACCTATCAGAATCTTGCGTATCATAAATAGTAAAATTACTTGGGTAACCTAATTTATCGGCTTCACTTCGTAAAATTCTGGCAAATACTGAGTGAAACGTACCCATCCACAAATTTTTAGCTTCACTAGCACCAACAATAGTAGCGATACGCTCTTTCATTTCGCGAGCAGCTTTATTTGTAAAGGTTAGCGATAAAATATTAAAAGGATCAATTCCCTTACTCATCATGTAAGCAATCCGGTAAGTTAATACACGTGTTTTACCAGATCCCGCACCTGCAATCACAATCATAGGGCCTTCAATTTGTAAAGTAGGCTCTAATTGTGCTTCATTTAATTGACTTAAATATTTTTCCAATTCATTTTCATTTTATGTTGTGAAAATAACCATTGTTATGCTTTTAATTAAGTGGAATTATTAATAATTATAAACAATTAGCACATCTATACGGTTTAATTAATTTTTGAATATCTTTAGGCTTGAATTTTTTAAAACTTCTATCCGTTTAATATGAAATACATCTTATTAGTATTTGTTTTCTTTGGAACTTTTACAACCCACTCGCAGAATAATTTAGACCAACAATTTATTGATATTGAAGAAAAAGTTATCAAATGGCGACGTCATTTTCATCAAAATCCCGAATTATCAAATAAAGAATTTAAAACTGCTGAAAAAATTGCAGCACACCTTAAGTCTTTAGGAATGGAAGTTCAAACAGGTATTGCTATAACTGGTGTTGTAGGGATTTTAAAAGGCAATAACCCAGGAAAAGTAATAGCTTTAAGAGCAGATATTGATGCTTTACCCGTAACAGAACGAAACGATTTACCGTTTAAATCTGTAGTAAAAACTACTTTTTTGAATACAGAAACAGGTGTCATGCATGCCTGCGGACACGATACACATACTGCAATTTTAATGGGAGTTGCAGAGATACTTTCTAAAAATAAGGATAAAATTAATGGTACTGTAAAATTTATATTTCAACCTGCTGAGGAAGGCCCACCACCAGGAGAAGAAGGTGGTGCCAAACTTATGATTAAAGAAGGTGTTTTAGAAAACCCAAAAGTAGATGCTATTTTTGGATTACATATTAATGCAGGCACACCTGTTGGAACTCTAAAGTATAAAAAAGGAGGCATTATGGCTTCGGTTGAACGTTTTGTAATAGATGTAAAAGGAAAACAAACACACGGATCGCAACCTTGGTCTGGTGTAGATCCTATTTTAATTTCAGCAAAAATTATTGATGGATTACAAACTATTATTAGCAGAGAAGCAAAATTAACAAACGAAGCAGCTGTTATCACCGTAGGGAAAATAACAGCAGGAACGAGATTTAATATTATACCAGAAACCGCGCAATTAATTGGAACTGTAAGAACATTAGACCCTGAAATGCGCTCAATGATTGAAAGACGGATGAAAGAAATGACGGAAACCATTGCTAAAGCTTATGGTGGTGAAGCTACTATTTCATTTAGAAACCAAACGTCCATCACGTATAATGATCCAGAATTATTAGATAAAATGCTACCCACTTTAAAGAAAGTAGCAGGTGAAGAAAATGTTATAACCATGAAAGCCACCACTGGTGGTGAAGATTTCTCATATTTCCAGGAGGTTGTACCAGGTATTTATTTCTTTTTAGGAGGCATGTCACCAGACCAAGAATCAAAAGGTGCTTTTCCGCACCATACTCCTGATTTTATAATTGACGAAAGCGGTATGCTTTTGGGCGTAAAGACCTTAACTCAAATAACTTTTGATTTTTTAAACAATTAAAATGGATACTATTTTAAGTTTTTTATCTAATATCCCTTGGTGGTGTTGGATACTAATTTTTTTAGCTTTAGTCGCTATTCGTGATATTTTTCAAAAGAAACACACTATAATTCATAATTTTCCTTTAGTTGGTCATATTCGTTACATGCTAGAAAGTATTGGTCCAGAAATGCGTCAATATTTTGTAGCTAATAATAGAGAGGAACTCCCTTTTAACCGTATTGAACGTGGCTGGGTTTATGCTTCTGCAAAAAAGGAAAATAATTACGAAGGTTTTGGAACTGATAGAGATATTTATGCGCATCATCATTTTTTTATAAATAATGCAATGATGCCTTTTAAATTACCAGAAAACCATCCTAATACTACAGATAAATCATTTTTACCTTGTGCTAAAGTAATGGGTGAATTTAACAAACGAAAAAAACCTTATCGTCCTGCCTCTATTATAAATGTTTCGGCAATGAGTTTTGGTTCACTATCTGCTAAGGCTGTTGAATCATTAAACAAAGGTGTGAAAATTGCTGATGCATACCATAACACTGGTGAAGGCGGGTTATCACCTTACCATAGTCATGGTGGCGATGTTGTTTTTCATTTCGGGACTGGTTATTTCGGAGTTCGCACCGATGATGGCGGTTTCTCAATGGAAAAAATGATAAAACTTGTAGAAAAAAATCCATTTATTCGCGCTATAGAAATAAAACTATCTCAAGGAGCAAAACCGGGAAAAGGTGGTGTATTACCTGGTTCTAAAATATCAAAAGAAATAGCAGAAATACGAGGTGTTGAAGAAGGTAAAGATGTATTATCACCTCCAAATCACAAAGCGTTTTCTAACGTTCCAGAAATGGTAGAGTTTATTGAATTAATAGCAGAAAAAACAGGCTTACCAGTAGGTATAAAAGCTGCAATAGGAAAACTTGACCAATGGAAAGAACTAGCAGATATTATGCTAAAAACTGGAAAAGGCCCCGATTTTATAACTGTTGATGGCGGAGAAGGTGGTACCGGAGCTGCCCCACCAAGTTTTGCAGATCATGTTTCGCTACCGTGGGTTTATGGTTTTAGCGATTTATATAAACTATTTAAAGATAAAGATTTATCAGAACGTATTGTTTTTGTAGCCAGTGGAAAATTAGGTTTTCCTGCAAAAGCAGCTATGGCCTTTGCCATGGGAGCAGATTGTATTAATGTAGCTCGTGAAGCTATGATGAGTATTGGTTGTATTCAAGCACAAATTTGTCATACAAACCGCTGCCCTACGGGAATAGCTACACAAAGTAAATGGTTACAAAATGGTATTGACCCCACATTAAAATCTGAACGATTAGCACAATATTTTAAAACTTTTAAAAAAGAATTAATAGAAATTACACATGGCGCAGGTTACGAGCACCCTTGCCAGCTTAAAATGAGTGATATAGAAATTAATGTAGATGACCATAACTTATCTAAAGATCTCAGTAGAACTTATATGTATGAAAAGACCCCTGTCGCTTTTAAAGGCATGAACAGTTTAAAAGAATGTTTATATTTAGGCGGTACTAAAAAACATGAACCCCAAAACTAATTTTTATTTAATGGAAACCGTAAAAATCATCGACTTATTTTTGTACGCTATACCAACTGTAATTACAGGACTAATAGCCTATTATTTTTTTAAAGAACACACTAAGAATGAAGATGGTCGTAGACGCTTTTTATTAAAAAAAGATATGCAAGTAAATGCTATGCCGTTGCGCTTGCAAGCCTATGAAAGAATGGCATTGTTTCTGGAGCGTATTACACCTGCTAAATTATTAGTTAGAATCAACCCAATATCCTCAAATAAAGAAGATTACGAATCTTTACTTATACAAAATATTGAACAAGAATTTGAGCATAATTTGTCGCAACAAATATATGTAAGCGACAAATGCTGGAGCATTATAACTGCTTCAAAAAATGCAACTATTCAATTAATTAGGAAAGCAAATTTATCTGAAAAAACAGATACCGCTAATAAATTAAGAGAGACCATATTAACTGAAATGATGGAACGCCGTGCTCCTAGTGATGCAGCATTATCTTTTATAAAAGAAGAAGTTTCTGATATGTGGTAAACTAATCTAGTCGCAATTCGTTAGACCTGGCATGTTCGCATTTTTCCTTAGCATAATTATAACCTTGCTCCCACCAAGAAGTCATTAAGTTTTTATTGAATATTAAAGAGTTCTCTGTGAGTTTTGAAGGTGTATAATACAGATTAAGCTTTACATCTTTATTTTTTGCAGCTAATTTGCCAATAGTAATATCATTTCTTTCAACCTGATCTAACAAGTGACCAAATAAGTTTATCATTAGTGAAAATGGATTTTTTCCTAAAACCTTATTATACTCCATACTTTCAGATTCTAAAACAATCGCATCTACCTCGGTTGCACCACGCAAAATAGCTTCTCTAATAGGCACTACGCAACCTAAACCTCCATCAGCATACTCGAAACCATTACGTTTTACTAAAGACATAAACGGTATGTAGTTGCAAGAAATCCAAATCCAATCACAAAATTCTTCATAATTAAAATCTTTAATAGACTTATACTCCACCCTATTCTTTGATAAATTTGATACCGTTACAACAACATCGTCTTTAGTCGCTTTAATCAAATTATATTCCTCTAAAGTGAAGTGTTTTTTTATATGTCTCCTCAACGATTTGCTTTCCCCAAATGTTCTCTTACGTTTTGCAAACTGAACAAGGGTGTTAAAAAAGTTTACAGAAACAAACTCTCTTTTTCCTTTTTTACGAATATTAAAAGGATTGATACTAAAAATATTATTCTGGTTAACATTAGTAAATACATTGTAAATTTTATCAATTTGATTTGCAGCTAAATGCGGCACCAACAAACTTCCGGTTGAGGTGCCAAGAAACATATCGTAATCTTGTCCTTCTTCTTGAATAAGATATTGCGCCACACCACCTGCATAAGCTCCTTTACTACCTCCTCCTGAAATTACTAATGCCTTCAAACTCTATAATTATTAACAAATGTATAAACTCAAAAATACAACTATTAATAAATTTAAAAAGCTACAGTTGACCTTTTTATCATAGTAAAAGGATTACATACCCTATTATGAGCATTTTATAGAAAAAAGTGACATATTCTATACTTTGATAATGATTGATTAAAAAGAATATTTATTTTAGTGAAAGCTATTAACATAATTTCACTATATGAGGAAGATTTTTTTTCTTACCACACTATCTTTTATTGTAGTAAATCTTTCAATTTTTGCTTTTAATATAATTGAAAACAAAAAAGAAACTTTAGAAACATTAACGGAGTTAAACTTATTTTCAGAAAAGAAACTTCCTCCTTCAGCTACTATTTCAGGTACAGCTGAAGTTTGTTTGAACGACACTCAACCACAAATTACATTTACTGGTTCTGCAGGAAATGCACCTTATACATTTACTTATACTGTAAATGGTGGCGCTAATCAAACCATAGTTTCCACAGGAAATACAGCAACAATTAATGCTAGTACAGCTGCTGCTGGAACATTTACTTATCAGTTGGTTTCTGTTAGAGACAATACAAATGATACTGCAAACGAAAACGGAACCGCAACTATAACCGTTAACGCCCCACCAACAGTAGATTTTACTTTTAACAACAATGGCGCTTGTGCTGGAACTCTTATTAATTTTACATCAACAATTACAGGAGACGGGCCTTTTACATACAGCTGGAATTTTGGAGACGGTATAACAAGTACTAATGCAAACCCTACACATACATTTAATTATGTAGGTTGCGGCACTGAAAACTCTAACGTTACACTAATCGTAACAGATAGCAATGGATGTACCAGCAACATTTCCAAAATTATTACTGTACAAGAAAAACCTTCTCTCCAGTTTGAAGATATTGACAATAGATTTGATCCATTTAACAATTGTGGTAATAACACAACAGACCCCTCTTACACTATTAATGTTGGATTTGGCACCGGCATATCCCCTTGTGTGAATTCTTATAACGTTGATTGGGGAGATGGAAGCGCTATTGAAAACAACGTAACTTTTCCTGCCACCCATACTTACACGCAATTAGGCTCCTTTAACATGAGAATAACAGGTATAGGAACCAATTGCGATAATACGGTTACATATTTAATAAAAAACTCAAGTAACCCAACAGGATCTATTGTTAATCCTGGTAATACAGTAAACCTTTGTACGCCAGTACCTGCTATTGAATTCGCTATTGGGTCTTGGGCAACAAACCCACCAGACACTAATTACACAGTAGATTTTGGTGATGGAACCGTTGAAAACTTTACACAAGCACAACTTGAAGCATCTACGTTTTTTAATGCAGCAGACCCTGTAAATTCTCAAAATTTTCCAATACCTCACACATACACAGAAACCAGTTGCCCTAACTCATACACCGTTTTTTTATCAATTACTACATCTTGCGGACAAACCAATTTAACAGCAGGCCCAATTATTATTTTAAGAAAACCTGAAGTAGCTTTTGAAGACCCTCCAATAAGTTGCGTAAACGAATTAGTGCAATTCAACAATACATCTTTAGATGGTTTTAGTAACAATTGCAGTGTTAATGATGGTTATTTTTGGGATTTTGGAGATGGCACAACATCAAATTTAAGAAACCCTACTCACTCTTATACTGCACCTGGAAATTACACTGTATCATTATACGCCGAAAACTCCTGTGGTGTTACAAATACCATAACCAAAACAATCTGTATTGAACCAGCATTGACCGCTGCATTCACTTTAAATACAAATAACGGATGTTCTCCACTTCCTGTTCAAACTACTAATACAACAGATTTAAGCCAAAGTTGTGGAGGTGAAACCTACCTTTGGGAAGTAGCCTATACTCCTGAATTTTGTGGAACAGGAGCAGGACAATGGAACTTTACGAACGGAACAGATGAAAATTCTGCTGCGCCATCAATAAACTTTGTTAATGCTGGAACTTACACATTAACACAAACAATAACTAATGCTTGCGGAAGCGATGTTGTTTCTCAAACTATAGAAGTAAAGCAACCACCTATTGCTACAATAAATGCTATTTCAAATTTTTGTGGAAATGCATCAATAAACCCGGTAGCAACAGTAAACTCTTGTGCTCCAGCATCTGAAAGCCTAACATTTAGTTGGTCTTTTCCAGGAGGAACGCCAGCAACTGCAAACACATTAAACCCAGGAACTATTAGTTATGCAACCCCTGGGAATTATCAGATTACTTTCAGTGTGACTTCAAGTTGCGGAACCACTACTGATACTGAAGACTTTTCAGTTAATCCTATACCAGCAATTACAAACACCACCTTAACACAAACCATTTGCTCTGGGACAGAAGCGTCAGAAATTGTTTTAAATTCAGATATAACTAACACAACATATAACTGGACTGCAACTGCTCCCGCTAGTGTTACTGGCTTTTTTGCCTCGGGAAATACAAATACTATTCCTGCTCAAACCATATTCAATACAAACACAACTCCTGAAAATGTTACTTATACAGTCACTCCTTCTCTTAATGGTTGTGATGGCGTACCAGTAACTTTTGTTATTACTGTAGATCCTGCACCGGAATTCACATCGCAACCACTTCCGGAAACAATTTGTTTAGGAGGACCCATTGCAACATTGTCTGTTTCAGTAAATGGCCCTGGCGCTCCATCATATCAATGGTATAGTAATACAATCGACGATAATACAACTGGAACAATAATTACAGGAGAAACAAATGCATCTTTTACACCACCAAATAATCCCGTTGGTGTCACTTTTTATTATTGTGTAGTATCATTTTCATCCGGTGCTGGCTGTAATGAAATAATTTCTGATACCGCTCGAATTGAAATTGTAGACGGTATTCAAATAGACACAAACCCTTTACCAACACAAAGCATTTGTAATGGTGGAGATATTTTAAATCCTTTATTTGTAGTACATTCTGGAGGAACAGGAAATATTACGTATCAATGGTTTAGTAATACAACAAATTCTAATACTGGAGGCACTCTAATAAGTGGAGCAACAAATATAAATTACACACCGCCTACCTTCACAACCTCAGGAAATTACTATTATTACGTTATTATTTCTTTAGACGGAAGTGGTTGTAGCGATATTACGAGTGACGTTGCTGAAATTATAGTTGCTGATGACCCTATAATCACCTCACAACCCTTGATAACTCAAACACTTTGTCAAGACACTATTCCGCAAGATTTAGCAGTTGTTGTTTCTGGAGGAATAGGAACAGTTTATGATTATCAATGGTATAGCAATACAACAAATTCCAACACTGGTGGTACTTTAATACCTGGCGCAACAAACAGTACATTTACACCTCCAACAAATACAGTTGGTACGTTATATTATTATTGCGAAATCACTCAAGCAAATCCTGGTTGTAGTGCTACAAGCGATACAGCAGAAATTATAATTAATGCTGCTCCAGCTTTTACATCGCAACCTATTTCTGAAACTATTTGTTTTACCGAAACATTTACACCACTTGCAGTTAGCTTTAGTAATGGCGTAGGCACACCATCTTACCAATGGTATTCGAATACAACAAATAATAATACAACAGGAACTCCAATTGCCGGAGAAACTAATGATATTTACTCTCCGCCTTCAGGAAATATTGGCACAATTTATTATTATGCTATTATTACATTTTCTTCAGGAGGTTGTACAGAAATCACATCTGATGTTTCTGAACAAACAGTAAATCAAACACCTAGTATAAGTGATGATACTGAAACTATTTGCAGCGGTGTAACTTTTAATATTATTCCTGATAATTCTAATGGAGACACAGTACCAGCAGGAACTTTATACACGTGGACCAACCCTGTAATCAATCCTGCAGGAGCAATAACAGGAGCTTCAAATGAGACATTAGGTCAACCAAATATCAGTCAAACTTTAGTCAACAATACTACAAATCCAGCTACAGTGCGTTATACCGTTACTCCAATATCTGGAATTTGTACGGGGTTAGATTTCAATATTACAATAACAGTAAACCCATCAATCAGCATCACTGAAACTACCGTAAATAGCCTTTGCTACTTATCAAATAGCGGCTCTATTGATATATCGATTACTGGAGGAGTTCCTTTCACAACTGGCAATCCGTATCAAATTTCTTGGACTGATCCAAATGGATATACTAATACAACTGAAGACATTTCTAATTTAGAACCTGGCAATTACACAGTTATTATAAACGATGATGGCGGATGCCCATTTACAGACACTTTTACCATTACTGAACCTGATGAACTTATTTTCAGTACTGTTATTTTTGATCCAGAAACTATTTCGTGTTTTAATGCAAATGATGGAAGTATTGGAATTGACATTTCTGGAGGAACGCTTCCATATACCTATAATTGGACTCTAGACGGAAATCCATTTAGTACTGATGAAGATCTATCAAATTTAGGTCCTGGAGATTATCAAATTACAGTAACTGACGCCAACAATTGTACACCAATTTTTCAAAATTTTCAAATAATTGAGCCTCCTTTGCTAGATGTTAGTTTAGTAAATCAAGTAGATATTATTTGTTTTGGTGACGCTACAGGCTCTATTGATGTGAATACTGTTGGAGGCAGACAAATTGAAATAACACCAGGTGTTTTCGATTATTCATATGCTTGGACTGGGCCAAATGGTTTTACAAGTAATATTCAAAATTTAACTGGTTTAATTGCTGGAACTTACAACTTAACTGTAACAGACAAATCTGGATGTACAGATAATTTACAAGTTATTTTAAATCAAACAGACGACATTATTATTGATTTTACAGCCACAGAAATTGAATGCTACGGAGATAACAACGCATCAATAACTATTAATAATATTTCTGGGGGAAATGCACCTTATACAATTGCTTGGAGCAATTTAGGCTCAGGCCTGTTTCAAAACAATTTATCAGCTGGAAGATACATTATTACTGTCACAGATAACACAAACTGCGAAAAACAAGCAACAATTATTATTGACGAAGCTCCTATTTTTAGAATAACACCAGATACTACACAAGTATCTTGTTTTGGCGAAAATGATGCCAGTATCATTTTAAACTTAGAAGGCGGCATAGCACCAGTAACACTTGTCTGGGATGACGATGCTACTGCTGGTGTTGAACGAAACAATATAGGTCCTGGTATTTACACGGTAACCATTACCGATGGAACACCCTGTGTAATTACTGAAACATTTACAATAACAGAACCTTCACCCTTAAATCTTTCTGCGGTTGTAACTGATGCTTTAGATTGTGATGAAGCTAACAGTGGCGAAATAAACTTAATAGTAACAGGAGGTACATTACCACTAACCTACTCATGGTCCAACGGAGCTACTTCAGAGGATTTAAACAGCATCCCTCCTAACGACTATACCGTAAATATAACAGACGCAAATGGTTGTGAAATTTCAGAAACATGGACAGTTAATAGATTTGCTCCTCTTTCCGTTGATGTCGAAACTATAACGGATTTTAATTGCGATACTAGAACAGTGAATCAATCTTTTGAAGCCAAACCAAGCGGCGGAGTTCCTCCTTATCAATTAACTTGGTCTAGCGGCACGGTTTCTGGAGCAAACAATGAATTTATGACGCCAACTGCTAACGGCTTAGTTATTCTTGATGTTACTGATAGTTTTGGCTGTACCATAAGTTTTTCTTACAACGTAGAAACACCCATTTTAGGTTTTCCAGATTTCACACAAAGTTCAACAGGATTTACAACTTTTGGGTTTTATTCAAAATTAGATCCCATTGAATTTACAAATACAGCAACAGGAGATTATGTTTCAATTTCATGGGATTTTGGAGATGGTAATTTCTCTTCAGAAGAGAATCCAACTCATACATACACAAGCGAGGGTTCCTATATAGTAACTCAAACCGTAACTTACCCTTTTGGATGTGTTTACACGCAAGTGATAACTTTAATTATCGAAAAAGGATATAGCCTTATAATGCCAAATGGGTTTACCCCAAACAATGATGGGATAAACGATTATTTTGTACCAGAATCTATTGCATTAAGCGAAATGACTTTTAATGTTTACAACACTTGGGGCGCTTTAATATATTCTGAAACTGGTGAAAACTTACAAGGTTGGAATGGAGAAATAAATGACTTGCCCGCCGAAAACGGAAATTACTATTACACATTAACAGCTAAAACTTTCTATGGAGAAATAATTACCACAGAAGGCTCATTTTCATCATTAAAATAAAGCAATTCATCATATGAGATTAAAACTAATCATCCTAATTATTATGAGTTACTTTAGTTTGAAACTAAATGCTCAAGACCCTATTTTCACACAATACTTTCTTGTTCCTGAAACTATTAACCCTGCCTTTTCTGGTTTTGAAGAAGCTACTTATTTTGGGGTATTACATCGTACACAATGGCCAAGTTTAGATTTAAGAGTAAATACGGAATATGCTTTTTTTAATACATGGGTAGAAAGTATAGATAGCGGTGTTGGTGTGAGTATTATCAACCAGCACGAAAACAATACTAATTACAACCATTTACAAGCAAACATAAACTATGCATACTTTGTGCGTTTGGGCAACGATTGGGTTTTCAGACCAGCTATTGAGGTTGGGTTTGGCACAAAATCTTTTAATTTTCAAGGTTTAGTTTTAGGAGATCAAATAAATATTAATAGCGGAACTATTAATCCAGTTTCAGTTGATCCATTTGCTTTAAATGCCAATAGAAATAAAACCTTTTTCGACTTTACAGCTGGTTTTGTGTTCGATAAAAGAGATATATACAATGATACTGATTTATGGATTGGAGCGTCTTTAAAACACTTAAACAGACCAAACATCTCCTTTGTTGAAAATGGTAATGTGCCTTTAGATATTTTTTATTCGCTTCATGCTAATTACAAGTTCCCATTTCTTGATAGCAACAAAATGCAAGTTTCTGCAAATTATATGCAACAAGGTGAATTTAATAGATTAGATATTGGTGCTAATTTTAAGTTAGACAAACTTTTCCTGGGAGCTACTGCTGTAACAAACCCAGGTAAAAATGACCCAAATGGAAATTTACTAACTTCTGTAAATGCATTTGTTGGAGTGGAGTTTGAAAAACTGCGCTTTGGTTTTTCTTATGATTTAAACACCTCAAATATTGGTAGAACAAACGGCGTTTATGAATTATCTATAACGTATTTAGCACGCTGTATTGCTTGTCAGCGTCCAGGATATACAGAAAGGCGTAAATAGTTTTAGTCTTCTATTACTTTTAACATCGACTTTGCAAATTTTGAAAATTGCCAACTATGATGTTTTGTAGCTTGTTTTAAATGCTCTTTACAAACATCATTACAAGCTTGTATTTGTTGCAAATGAAAAAATGCTTTTTGTCGTACTTCAAATCCGTATTTAGAACTTGTATAATCGATTAACTCCTGATAATAATTTCTTATGTTTTTATCTTCAAAATCTGGTGAAACTAAATTTAGAGTTAACCACAGAATCCTAACATTCTTATCGTTTAAACCAATAATACCTTTTGTTTGATCAAAATATGTTTGACGCTCTTCTGGAAAGTTTTTCCATAAATTAAACAAAGCAGCTTCAATAGTAATGTATGATTTGTCATTTAAAAGCGATTCGTAGTCGTCTTTTAACTCAACTGGGATTTCAGATAATGTTTTTGCTATAGCTTGGCGCACTTTAATATCCTGAGTTAAAAAAGTAGATTTAGATATTTTATTTCCTAAACTTTCAACAATTCTCGCTTTATAAAATGAATCCTTTTGCTCCAACAAAAACGATTTACACAATTCAGGAGTGTCTTTGCAATTGTATTGAAGGTATTGCTTTATAGACATTGAATTCAAATACAACATTTCTTCCATTGCATCGTAATTGACACTTTCACTTTCCAACCAAACCCTAAAAAATTCAGTTAAATCTCTCCTACTAACCTTTTCAACTTCACTAACAAAATCATCTGTTTCTACATTTTTAAACTGATACTTTTCTAAATAATTCTTAACTCCTTTTTTAAAAGCTTTATCGCCAACTTTCTCACGAAGCATATGTAAAACCCAAGCTCCTTTTTTGTAAAATGTGGTACTACTAGATTTTGGATTTAGAAGTGATGTGGTACCTCCTGCTTTATCTTGTTCTATTAACTCCTGCGCATATTCGTATAAACGCCAATAGTAATAATCATCTCCAAAAATATCTCGCTCTGCCAATAAAGCGTAATATGTTGCAAACCCCTCTTGCAACCAATGGTGTGTTCCAGACGTTTCGGTTACTAGATTTCCAAACCATTGATGCGCTAATTCATGTGCATTAACGTTTACGTAGTTTTTATCTACAAATGCTATGGAATCGATAACAAAACTATCTGCAAAAATAGTTGTACCTGTATTTTCCATACCTGCATATAGAAAGTCTTTTACTGGCACTTGTTTGTAATTTTGCCACGGATACGAAACACCTATCTCCTCCTCTAAAAAATCAAATATTTGTTTAGTGTATCTATATGTTGGCTCGACTTTCAAAGAATCTTCAGGATAATAATACATTTCTATAGGAATTCCGCTTTTAGAATACTCAACTTTTTTATTGTATTTGCCAATAGCCAGAGCAACTAGGTAACTAGACATGGGCTCTTTCATGTCGTAATGCCATGTCGTGGCAGAATCATTTGTTTTCTTATCTTTTAGTTGTCCATTAGCTATAACCTCATAAGACTTATCGAAAGTTATTGACAAATCAAACTCAATTTTATCATTCATATCATCAATAGATGGCAACCAATTACTTGTGTATTTTCCTTGGCCTTGTGTCCAGATTTGAGGTTTTTCACCCTTTTCAACAAAATAGAGCGCTTTTTTAGGGTTAGTAGTAAAATCCAGATTAAGACTGAAGGTGCTACCTTTTTTAAACGCTTTTTTTAAAATAAAATGTTTACCATCATAATCATGATAAATCTGATCTTCTAGCAAGCCCTCTATGTGCGAAAAAGACTTTGCATCTAAATAAACTGAATCTATATCTTTTAAAATAGTAAATGTATACTTTGCACTTCCTGAAATTAATCTATGTTTAGGAGCAATATTTATCTTAATATCAGCCGTTTTAAAATCAACATATTCAGTCTGTTGAGAAAATCCTAAGAAGGATATAATAAGAAACAAAACCAGCAGTAAATTTTTCATAAAAACAAAGTGACAACTATTATACCAAAATAGCACTTTTAATCTTAAACGAAATACCCTAAATTCGCTTTTATGTCTGTTAATCTTCAAACTCCCATAGATTATTTAAAAGGTGTTGGTCCTAATCGTGCCGATTTATTGCGCAAAGAATTAGGTATTCATACATATCAAGACTTAATTAATTTATTTCCAAACAGATATATAGACCGAACTAAATATTATAAAATAAACCAATTGCAGCGCAATAATGCTGATGTTCAAATTATTGGAAAGATTACAGGCTTTAAAGAAGTCGCTCAAAAACGAGGAAAACGCTTAGTTGGAACATTTCAAGATGATACAGGAACTATGGAATTGGTCTGGTTTCGAGGCCAAAAATGGATAAAGGATAGCTTAAAACTTAATAAAACATATGTAGCTTTTGGAAAAACCAATTGGTTTAGTGGTAAATTCAATATGGCACACCCAGAATTAGAATTGCAAGAAGATCATGAGAAAAATCTAAGATCTGCAATGCAACCTGTATACCCTTCAACCGAAAAATTGAATAATAAAGGTGTAACCAATCGTGTGATTAACAAAATCATGCAACAATTATTTATTGAAACTAAAGGAAAATTCGCGGAAACACTGTCTGATAATTTACGCTCAGAATTAAAATTAATCAATAAACAATCGGCACTTTTTAATGTACATTTTCCGAAGACTCAAGAGCTACTTTCTAGAGCTCAATTTCGATTAAAATTTGAAGAATTATTTTATATTCAATTGCAATTAATTATCAAAAATTTAATTCATAAATCCAAAATAAAAGGTTTTCCATTTAACCATGTTGGAAGGCATTTTAATTCGTTTTTCAAAGACCATTTACCCTTCGAATTAACCAACGCACAGAAACGTGTTTTGAAAGAAATTCGTGCCGATTTAGGTAGTAATGCCCAAATGAATCGACTTTTACAAGGTGATGTAGGTTCCGGAAAGACCATTGTAGCCTTCATGTCAATACTCATGGCGCTTGACAACGGTTTTCAAGCCTGCTTAATGGCGCCGACTGAAATTTTGTCAGTCCAACACTATAATGGATTATTAGAATGGTGTAATAAATTGAATATCAGTATTAAAATACTAACTGGATCAACTAAAACTTCAAATAGAAGATTAATTCACGAATCTTTAGAAAATGGCGATTTACAAATTTTAATTGGTACTCATGCCCTACTTGAAGATAAGGTTAAATTCAAAAATTTAGGCCTTTCTATTATAGATGAACAACATCGGTTTGGAGTGGCACAACGCTCTAAATTATGGCATAAAAACACCTCGCCTCCACACGTTTTGGTTATGACTGCAACACCAATTCCTAGAACTTTAGCTATGTCTGTTTATGGCGATTTAGACATCTCAATAATAGATGAATTACCACCCGGTAGAAAGGCTATAAAAACGGTTCATCGTTATGATAAAAACCGCCTGAATGTTTTCAAATTTATTCGTGATGAAATTGATAAAGGGAGACAAATTTATATCGTCTATCCATTAATTCAAGAAAATGAAAAAATGGATTATAAAGATTTAATGGATGGCTACGAAAGTATTGCTAGAGACTTCCCTATGCCTAAATATCAAACATCTATTGTACACGGAAAAATGAAACCTGCAGATAAAGAATACGAAATGCAACGGTTTATTAAAGGTGAAACTCAAATTATGGTAGCCACAACCGTTATAGAAGTTGGTGTCAATGTGCCAAACGCATCCGTAATGATTATTGAAAGTGCAGAACGTTTTGGTTTATCGCAATTACATCAATTAAGAGGTCGTGTTGGTCGAGGTGCAGAACAAAGCTATTGTATTTTAATGACAAGCCATAAATTAAGTGCAAATAGTAAAACCCGTCTAGAAACTATGGTTAAAACCAACGATGGTTTTGAAATTGCTGAAGTAGATTTACGTTTGCGAGGTCCAGGTGATATTATGGGCACACAACAAAGCGGTGTTTTAAACCTAAAAATTGCTGATATTATTAAGGATAATGATATTTTGCAGTTAGCGAGATATCATGCTAAATCTATCTTAAATATTGATCCATCATTAGCGCTACCTGAAAATCAAGTGTTTTTAAAAACCTATAAACAACTTGGTAAGTATAAAAATATCTGGAATTACATAAGCTAAAAACTTGTTATTTTTAAACTATCATTTACACTACATAAATTAGAATCACATTTTAATTATCTTTAAAAAGTTTAATAATTATACCGAGGAGATAAATCTTCTAAAAATCAAAGCTATATCGTTTCTATGAAAATTGACTACTTCAAAATTGTATTAGTTGCCTTCTTATCGTTAATACTTATAAATTGTACTACACATTCACAAATTATAACTGGCGAATTAAAACAATACCACAAAACCACAATAACTTTTGAAGGCCCTAGTCTAGAGGAATCTCCTGAAACTTACTTAAACTACAGAATGAATGTATCGTTTACAAGTCCAGACAACCATGCTTATGTAGTACCTGCGTATTATGCAGCAGATGGTAATGCAGCAGAAACATCAGCAAAAAGTGGTAACAAATGGCGTGTTCATTTTACACCAAATATAGTGGGTGTTTGGAACTACAAGGTTTCTTTAAGAACAGGAGAAAATATTGCAATTAGCACAAAAATAAACGATGGCGTTGCAACTTCTATAGACGGTATTTCCGGTAAAATAACAATTACTGAAAGCGACAAAACAGGTAATGATTTTAGAGCAAAAGGTAAATTACAATATGCAAATAAAGATTTTGCACAATTTGATAATGGCTCTTATTTTTTTGAAGTTGGAACTGATAGTCCTGAAACTTTTTTAGAATATGAGGACTTTGATGCCACCGAAGCGCGACATGATTACTCTGAAGTCTCTTCAAACTATAACAAGGGAGATCCTAACTGGAAAAACAACAAAGGTAAAGGCATCATTGGCGCTGTAAACTACCTAGCAAACCAAGGCATGAATGTGCATTATTTTTTAACCATGAATGCAACAGGAGATGGCAAAAACGCTTATCCTTTTACAAGCATAGAAAATTACACAACTTATGATGTTTCTAAATTAGACCAATGGCAAATTGTTTTCGATCATATGTACAACAAGGGTGTTGTTGCAGAATTTGTATTAAGTGAAACTGAAAACAGTAATTGGTTTGAAGATCAAGAAGAGATGCCAAGAAGTAATTTTTCAAACAGCAGAAAACTATACTACAGAGAAATGGTAGCTAGATTTGGTTATTTAAATGTAATATACAACATTGGTGAGGAAGCCAATTGGGATAATGGAGGCGACCAGTTCTCAGCAATTCAAGTTGAAGAAGCCGCCGCTTATATTGATGCTTTAAGTCCATATAATGACTTAATATCCATACATAACGGTCCATCCGATGATTTTACACTTTACCCAGCCCTAACTGCTTTACCAGAAACTTCTGCGGTAACAACAATTTCATTTCAAGCCAATTACCAAACGTTTTCTCATGGTCATGATGAAATAAAAATAGTAAAAGATTTAGCAACTGCTAATGGAAAAGAATGGATAGTACGTTATTCTGAGCCCTATAGTAATCATCTTCCAAATATAGAAACTTGGACTAAAAATGCACTATGGGCTAGTATTATAGCGGGTTCAGCTGGTGTACATTATTATTCGCATAATGGAGATATTGGTATTGATGATTATACACTATACTCTCCATATTATCAGCGAATGAAATATGCTAAACATTTTTTTGAAGACAACAATATACCGTTTTGGAATTTACACAATGATAATTCTGCAATAAGCAATGGCTATTTATTAACTGACCATAATGAGTATTACATTGCCTTTCTTCCTAACGGCGGAACAACCACCATAAACATTTCAGGTTCAAATACTTATAGTGCTAAGTGGTTTAACCCCATGGATGGAGGTGATTTGCAAAACTCATCTATTAAAAGTGTTTTATCAGGTGATAACATATCTATTGGCGACCCTCCTAATAATAAATCTTCTAGTTGGGTCGTATTGTTAGAGAAAAAATAATAAAGCATTGCAGCTATTATTGCTAGACCTGTTTTACATAGGTTCATAAGAGCTCATTTCCGAGAAACTATTTACTTAAAATATATTGACGCCTTGGTGGGAGTGCTAAAAAATTTAAATACCTACTTTTACAAAAACAGAAATTATGCTTGGTTTAAAATTAGCGACAGACCCGCGTTGGGTAAATATTGTAGAATCTAATATTGAAGAAATACTTACAGACCACGCATGGTGTGAGCAAAAAGCAGCTACTAACGCTATAACCATTATAACGTTAAACTCCGAGCATACAGACTTGGTTACAGATCTCCTTATTTTAGCCCAAGAAGAGCTAGAACACTTTCAAATGGTGCACGATATTATTAAAAAACGCGGCTATAAATTAGGAAGAGAACGTAAAGATAGCTATGTGAATGAACTTTATAAATTTATGAATAAAGGAGGAAATAGGTTGCAATGTATGGTAGACAGGTTATTGTTTTCAGCCATGATTGAAGCTAGAAGTTGCGAGCGTTTTAAGCTACTCTCGAAAGAAATTAAAGACCAAGAACTCTCTAAATTTTATCATGATTTAATGATTAGCGAAGCTGGACATTACACCACTTTCATTGGTTTTGCTCGTAAGTATGGTAAAAATATTGATGTCGATAAACGTTGGCAAGAACTAATAGATTTTGAAGCAGAAGTAATACAAAATTATGGAAAGTCTGAAACGATACACGGATAAAAAAAGCTCAACTAAAATTTAATTGAGCTTTGATTACTGATTGTAGTTTGATTGATGGATTGTTGATTTATTATAAAACTAGTTGAAATTGATTCATTCAGGTGTTACCGTTTTGTTAAATAAACCCAAAACTCTGTTAATTAACATTTTAACACTTACACTTTCTTTGTAAAAAAACATGGCGAGATTGCTTAACTTTGCACTTCGTTTTATTTACAGCGTACGCATTTAAGAATGATACATATTCACGAAAAAACATTACAAGATTTAGAGTTTCAAACGGTTTTACAGCAAGTAAGCGAGCTTTGTATAACGCCTCTTGGAAACGAAAAAGCTTTACAAATTTCACCATACAAAACAAGAGAAGAATTACAACTTGCATTGCATCTTACAAATGAATATGTTTCATCATTTTATAACGACAATCGTATACCAAATCATGGTTTTGATACCATTAATAAAGAAATACAATTACTTAATATAGAAAACACTTATTTGGAAGTACATGGCCTAAAGAAAATAGTAGCCATGTCTATCACTGTAAATGCCATTGTTGTCTTTTTAAAAAAATTTGAAGAATATTACCCAAACCTAAACGCCTTTGCATCTCATATTGAAGTTACCAAAATACTCATTGAAAAGGTTGATGCTATTGTAGATCGTTTTGGTGACATCAAAGACAACGCCTCAAATTTGCTTTTTGATTTACGACAATCTATAAACAAAATAAAAGGTAAAATAAATTCTAGTTTTTCCTCAGCACTCAACACATACCATAACCTAGAATATTTAGATGATATTCGAGAATCTGTGGTAGACAACAAGCGTGTATTAGCTGTAAAAGCCATGTATAGGCGCAAAGTAAAAGGCTCTATAATGGGAGGCAGTAAGACGGGTAGCATTGTTTACATCGAGCCTGAAACTACATTGCAATACTCTAGAGAGCTTAATAATTTAGAATACGAAGAGAGTGAAGAAGTTATTCGAATTCTAAAAGAGGTAACAGATTTTATGCGTCCTTTTTTACCCTTACTAAAAGACTATCAAAGTTTTTTAATACATATTGATGTGATATCAGCGAAAGCGAAATATGCAAAATCAATGAATGGTATTTTACCCGAATTATCTGAAAATAAAAGCATGCATCTTCGTGATGCCTATCATCCGCTACTCTATTTAAATAATTTAGAGAAGAACGAAAAAACGTTTCCTCAAACCATTGAATTAAAAGAAGATAGTAGAATTATAGTTATTTCTGGTCCAAATGCCGGAGGAAAGAGTATTACATTAAAAACCGTTGGTTTACTACAAGTTATGCTGCAAAGCGGTATGCTAATTCCGGTACACGAACGCAGTACCGTTTGTTTATTTGATAGAATTTTAAGTGATATAGGCGATAACCAATCTATAGAAAACCATTTAAGTACCTACAGCTATCGCTTAAAACAGATGAATTATTTTTTAAAGAAGTGTAATAAAAACACACTTTTTTTAATTGATGAATTTGGAACTGGAAGTGATCCCGAACTTGGCGGTGCTTTAGCTGAAACATTTTTAGAAGAATTTTATCATCGTGAGGCCTTTGGTATTATAACCACGCATTACGCTAATTTGAAAATATTAGCAAACGAATTACCATACATGCTTAATGCTAATATGCTATTTGATGAGCGTACATTAGAACCTCTTTTTAAACTTGTTATAGGGCAAGCAGGAAGCAGTTTCACCTTTGAAGTAGCTCAGAAAAATGGAATTCCTTACAGCTTAATTAATCGTGCTAAAAAGAAAATAGAACGTAGTAAAGTACGTTTTGATGCCACTATTGCAAAACTTCAAAAAGAACGTTCTAGACTTGAAAAAACAGGACAATCTTTAAAACAAAACGAAAAGAAAAAACTTGAAGAAGCTGATAAGCTTGAAGAAATAAATGCCAAAATTCAAAAAAAGCTAGAAAGCTATCAAGAGCTTTATGATAGCAATCAGCGCTTAATTTATCTAGGACAAAAGTTTAATGACATAGCTGAAAAATACTTTGATAACAAGCAGAAACGTGCATTAATGGCTGAATTATTCAAATTAGTACAGATTGAAAATTCTAAGCGTAAAAAAGTTTCAGTAAAACAAAAGAAAGCTCAAAAAGTAAAAGAGCAACAAGTAAAACAGGAAGCTGAAAAGAAAGTAAATGTTATACGCAAAAAGAAAAAGGCAGAAAAGAAAAAAGCTATTGAAACGCCAAAACCAAAACCTATTTTAAAAGTTGGCGACCGAGTACGGATGTTTGACGGAAGGGCTATTGGAAGTATTGATAAAATTGAAAAAAACAAAGCCACAGTTAATTACGGCTTGTTTACAACCAATGTAAGTTTAGAACAACTAGAATTAGTTGAGGCTAAAAAATAATAACTTCTATTTTTTCATGATTTTATAGGTTTTCTCGTTAGATTTTGAATACAACCTAAGCAGATAAAAACCATCGCTCAGCGCACTTAAATCTACTTTACTTTCAATATCAAGTATCGCCTTTTATAATTTTTAAGTGAAAAATAACAGCCAACACCAAGTTGTTGAATCCCAACTTTAGGTGCCAACTGTATTTATTTAAATCTTTACTTTTTGATAAACTTTATAGCATTGGTATTTTCAATTTTTAAAAAATATAAACCGCTAACATAATTTTCAATATATATTGTAGTGTTATTAGAAACCACTCCGCTAGATACTTGCTTTCCTAGTACATCATAAATCTTATAGTTCTCAGCTGTTTTTAAACCAGAAATAGAAATGTTGTTCGTTACTGGATTAGGAAATAGCTTTATGTCCAATTTTTTTTCTAAGGAATCAATACTTAAAGTTCCATTTATTACCACAAAATCCTGCCAAACAGATGAATTTGAATATGCCGTAACACTAGCTGCTGGTACATTTAAAACTATTCCAGATAAGTCAAGATTCCAAAACATATGTTCAGAAATATTAATAGGAGATACTACATATGAATTTACAGTAATTAAGCCAGAACAGTTGCTAAACGCATATGTACCAATAGATGTTACAGATTCTGGAATACTTATGGACTTCAAAGCAATACAATAACCAAAAGTAAATCTATCAATTGTTGTTATTCCTTCAGGTATATTAACAGATTCCATAATTGTACAGTATAAAAATGCACCAAATCCAATACTTGTTACTGAATCAGGGATATTAATCGCTTTCATATCTCTACAGTCTCTAAAGGCATAATCTTCAATTTTGGTTAAGGAATTTGGCAATGTAATTTCAGTAATATCACAGTTATTAAAAGCCTCATAACCAATAGCAGTTACATTGTAAGTATTTGACATGTAATCAACTGTTGATGGTATTATTATATTTCCATCATAACAATTGGTTTTGCTAGTTACCTCTACATCAGTTGTATTTAAAATATTATAACTAATGCCATCAACCTCAAAAGATTGAGCCGTCAACTCACCTAAAGTAACTAAGGCAAGTAAAATATATAATTGTATTTTTAATTTCATTTTTTTCTTTATTAAAATTTTAAATAACAGCCAACACCAAGTTGCTGAATCACAACTTAAAGTGCCGACTGTTTTACTAACTCAACAAATGCTCTACTTTACCCTTAAAACATCATAATAAACACGAACTTCATGATCAGCCTTTTCATCAAAATTTAAACGGTGTGTATAAGTTTTACCAGATGGTCGATTCTTATTTATGTCATTTAAATTAATCTTTAAAGTTCTTGACCCTAAATTATCATTACCAAATGCATCTTTATCTTTCAAACTTCCAGACAGATAAACATAATCTGTTTCATAATTAGGCCTATAAAGCGTTATAGTTTCTGAGTCGTTTACAGTGTGCGGCGAGCCTTTATCAATTTTAAGATTACCGCTTTCACTTCTGCTCCAACTAACTTCAATATCTTTGCCGCCACTTTTTACATAACTACCACCAACATTAAGTCTACCTTTAGCATTACCGTGTACTTCTAAATGGCTTCCTTCTGTACCTCCAGGAGTATCTATAGTTGAAATACGTAACAAAGTAATTTTAAATTGAGGATACGCTAAATCGCATGACCTTATTGCATACTCGCTACTAAGAACAACTTTTGCAATTGGAAAGTCTTTCTTAATATATCGTAATGTATATCCAAGCGGTAATCCTGGTGAGGCTGCAGAATAATCGCCACCACTAGTAATATATTCAAACACACCTGCAGGTCCCGAAACTACATTGGCAGCATCTCCACCAGATCCACCTATAACCAATGCTTTAACAATTGAGCTACTCCAAAACGTATCATATTCACCACTACCCCCAGCGTTACCTCCGTTAAAAGCTGCACTAAAAGCCGCGTTTGTTTCTGTAAGTTCAGAGTCTGTTTCAACACTGTAAAGCAACATACGCCCATATTTAACAGATGATACAATAACTGGGCTTGTAGAATCTAAATTGGGAACATCTGTGAATAACGCACCTGGGTTATTGTTAGGTGGCAAAGTTAAATCGATGGTGTAATATATCTGTAAATATTTAACAACATAACGATACTTCTTTGTAGTCTTACTAAAATCGAATGAAGCAGAAACGCTGTTTTTTCCTTTAGAGTAGCTTGCACCCAAAGCCACACTTAAGTGCTCTTGAGAATACACTTCTTCAGTTGTAAAGTTTATTTTTGCAGCAGTAGACCCCGTAACACCTTGTTGCAGCATGTCTTTTACGCCTTCTCTAACAGTATCAATTCTTGGGTTATTAATTATTGTTGATGGTTTTCCGTTTAAATTTTCTAAAGAGACAGACAAAGTAATTGGTGCTCTACCGCCATTAATACCAATATATTCTCCTGTTGGTATAGATTCGCCTTTTAACATTGCACCAGGATAAATAACATCACTGGTTGGGTCTAAAAGAAGCATTTCGCTATAGCCTGGAGCCACCTTATAGTTTTTTACAACACACTCTAAAGTATTATCTTCAGTATCTCTTTCTGGAGCTTCTTCTCCAATTAAAGTGGTACCAGATTCATCCGCTTGACTAAAGCTAGATAAGCTTGCTAGAAAATTATTGATTTCATTTAATTTGTCTTCAGATACCGGAGGTTCTCCTCCTCCATCATCTGTACTTTCGGTACTACAACTTAAAAAAGTAAATAGTATTAAACATAAAATTGCACCTAACTTGGTTGGTTTGATTGTTAATAGCTGTGTTTTCATAATGTCTAAATTTTGTGATTCAACACTATAAAACTAGGTTGTTAAAACCCTGAATAACAATTATAAGGATGGACAAACAATGGACAGAAACCCAAATCTCAATAGAAACAAGCCTATATTTTAATTTTCAATAAATCCTATAAACCCTTACTATTACTATATTTAAAGCGTATTCAAATTTTTAAGAGTATAGACAAAGTATAGACAAACGCTATTCAATCTATATATTAGGACAGTATATTTAATATATAAAATAAGTATCTTAGTTGAAGCTAAAATATTCACCATGAAATTTAAAGTCTTACTCATATTCATTTTAATTTCTCAATTTCTTAATTCACAAAACACAAAACTTATAGATAGTTTAAAAATAGAATTAGAATCTAGAAAAGAAGACGATTCTGTTAAAGTAATGATTTTAACAAGGCTGCATGAAAAATTGATGTTTTCAAAACCTGAAGAAGCTAAAGGTTATGCTCTAAAAGGACTAGAAATTTCAAAAAAAGCAAACTACAAAACAGGTATTGCAGTTGGCAATATGCATATTGCAGATTATTATGGCAATAGAAATGAAAATGATTCTGCATTACATTATTACGCTATTGCTAAAAAACACTTTAAAGAGCTAAATAATACCCGAGGACTTATTTTTATAAACCACTCGTTGTCCTCCATTGAAAGTACTATAGGGAATTTAGATAAAGCAGCTGCTATTACTAAAGAAAATATAGAGCTCATTAAAACCCATGAAAAAGAAGGTGAAGCAAAAACTAAATTTATTGGTGCACAACATAACAGTTTATCTAATATTTATATTGAAAAAGGGAATTTTAAAATAGCGATGACTGAGGCACTTAAAGCACTTGATTGTTTTGAAGAAATAAATCACGAATCAAGAAAAGCTGATGTTTTAAAGCAAATAGGCGACATTGAAAGTGGACAAGGAAATCATGAATCATCTATAAAATACTTTAAAGAAGCTCTAGAAATATATGAACGTTTTGAAGAAACATTTTACGCAGCATATACCTATAACTCTCTTGGAATCTCGTATCAAAATCTAAACGATTACGCATCAGCAGAAAAGTACTTTGATTTGGCTATTAAAAACGCTGAAAAAGTAGAAGACAAACTAAGTTTAACCAATGCACTACATAACCTAGGAGATATTAAACGTCTGCAAAACAAATATTCTGAGGCTAGAAATATATTACTAAAAGCTAAAACTATTGCTGAAGAAGAAAATATAAAATTAGGATTGGTAAATACATTACATAGTCTATCAAAAATAGAGTTTCATTTAAAAAATCCCTCGTTAGCTTTAAAACATAACGACGAAGCCATTGAAATTTCAGAGTCTTTAGGTGCCATGTCTCATCTTGCAGATTTATACAAATATCGCTCTACAATACTACAAGGGTTAAATAGAAGTAATGATGCATTAGAATTTTTAAAATTATCTCAAACCATTAAGGATAGTTTATTTACAAGTAAGAAATACATCCAAATAGAAGAACTTAAAACCATTTATGAAACCGAAAAAAAGGAAACTGAAATTCTTTTACAAAAGCAAGAAATTGAATCGCTAAACAAAGGTGTAGAAATAAGCAATTTACGAAAAGGCCTTTATGCTGGTGGCATGTTTACATTTATTGCAGTTTCAATATTACTCTATTTTGGTTTTAAACAACGTATAAAAAAGAACCAAATTGAACGTGAAAAGCAAGAAGCTATTTATAAACAAGAAATTGAATTTAAACAGAAAGAATTAACGAGTCAAACTTTGCATTTAGTTCAGAAAAACACCTTTATACAGGAATTGAAAGAAAACTTAGTAAAAATAAAACAATCGCCAGAGTTATTTAAAGTAGAGTTTAGGCGCTTGGTTATGCTACTAAAAAAGGAAAGTGCAGAAGATAAAGACTGGGAGGTATTTAAATCTTACTTCTCTGAGGTACATAATAACTTTGACAAGAAACTAAAGGATATTTATGCAAACATAAGCGAAAAGGAAATACGGTTGGCCTCGTTTATTAGGATGAATCTATCTACCAAAGAAATTGCATCTATGCTAAACGTAATGCCAGATAGTGTATCCAAAAGCAAATACCGCCTTAAAAAGAAATTAAACTTACCTAAAGAAGCCGATTTAAATACATTTCTGTACAACCTATAATAAACTCAAATATGAGAAAATTTCTCTTTTTTTTATTTTTAAGCATACCGCTTTGTTTTTCTGGACAGAACAAAAAAAATATTGACAGTTTAATACAAGTATATTCAACTACTACTGAAGATAAAGCCAAACTTCTTTCAGGAAATAAAATAACATCATATTATTTGTACCGAGATATAAACAAAGCATATTCTTTTGCTACAAAACAATTAACGCTTTCAAAAAAAATTGATAATACAGATATTGAAATGAAAGCTTCTCATCATTTAGCAATAATACATGGAAGTTTAAGCCATTTCGATTCTGCTAGGTACTACATAAATAATACTTTAAAATTAGCAAAACGTAATGATGATTTAACACAGCAATCGCTATCTAATCATAGCTTGGTTATGTTAGAAATATCTTTAGGAAATTTAGATGAGGCGCAACAATATAACACAGAAAACTTAGCTTTTAACAAAAAAATTAAAGACACCTTTGGTTTAGCTTTGTCTTACGATACCGAAAGCTCAATTAATATTGATAAAGGACAATATAAACTAGCACTAACAAGTGTTTTAAAAAGTCTTGAGATTTTTGAAACTTTAAACAATGAAATTAGGGTTGCAGATGCTTATAATAAAATTGCCGTTATAGAAAACTCTTTAGAAAACTATGACTCGTCTATTAAATACAGTAAAAAAGCTTTAAAAATATATGAAGATTATGAAGACTTAGAGTTTCAAGCTAGTATACTAAATATTTTAGGAATTTCTTATAAGATGAAGAAGGACTATTCGCAAGCTCTAAAATTCCTAAATAAAAGCAGCGAAATATCTAATAAAAATGGTTACAAATCAATACTATTGGTTAGTTACGCGCATTTAATTGATATTTATTTTGAACTAGACGATAAAAAAAGGGCAAAAGAATTAATTGATAGCGGTATTGAAATTGCAAATTTCAATCAAAACAAAGGCCTGTTGGCCACTTTTCAATACCGAAAAGCTATTTATTTCAAAAAATTAGACCAATACAATAAAGCTATCAATTTGTTAGACGTTTCAATAGAAAACTCTGTAAATGGAGACCTTGAAAATCTTTCAGAAATATACAAGGAAAAAAGTAATGTTCTAAAACTTAAAAACGATTATAAAGAAGCGCTTTCAAATTATGAGACATATAAAAAACTTCAAGATTCGTCTTCAAAAAAAGTAAATATTACAAAAATAAATGAGCTACGTATAACACATCAAACCGAACAAAAAGAAACAGAAATAGCGCTACAAGAACAAGAAATTAAAAATTTAAATCAGGAGGTTAAAGTTAGTAACTTAACAAAAACACTATACGGCATTGGCATGTTTTCTATTTTAACCATTGCAGGATTAATATTTATCAGTTTCAGGCAACGCATGAAGAAAAACAAAATAGAACGCGAAAAGCAAGAAGCTATTTATAAACAAGAAATCGCCTTTAAAAAGAAAGAACTGGCTTCTCAAACGCTACACTTAGTTCAGAAAAATACCTTTATACAAGAATTAAAAGAAAACTTAGTAAAAATAAAACAATCTCCAGAGTTGTTTAAAGTGGAGTTTAGGCGTTTGGTCATGTTACTTAAAAAGCAAAGTGCTGAAGATAAAGACTGGGAAGTATTTAAATCTTATTTCTCTGAAGTGCACAATAATTTTGACAACAAACTAAAGCATATTTATGCAGATATAAACGAAAAGGAAATACGGTTAGCCTCGTTTATAAGAATGAATCTATCTACCAAAGAAATTGCATCTATGTTAAACGTATTACCAGATAGTGTATTAAAAAGTAAATACCGACTTAAAAAGAAGTTAAACTTACCCAAAGAAGCCGATTTAAATACATTTCTAAACAACCTGTAATAAACTCAACTATGAGAAAAATTCTCTTTTTTTTATTTCTAAGCATACCGCTTTGTTTTTCTGGGCAAAATCAAAAAAAAATTGATAGTTTAAAAGCATCACTTGGCAATATTGAGTCAAACAAAGAACGTATGGACACTTACGGTCGATTATGGGTTGCCACGGCTTTTAAAAAACCTAAAGAATCAAAAATCTATTTGGATAGTTTTTCTAAATATGCAACAAACTACTTCCCTAATAAAAGAGGACAAAAAGAGAGATATACTGGTGATTATTATAAGTCTATTGATAATTACAAAGAAGCAGAAAAACACTATTTACAAGCGGTTGCTTTTTATGATAGTGTTAATAGCAAAAAAAGTTTGCATAAATCCCTAAACAGTCTTGCTGAAGTTCAAAGACATCTTGGTGATTTTGAATCTGCGTTAGCATCTGTTTTACGTTCTTTAAAAGAAAAAGAAGCTGATGAAGTGTCACCTTTAATAATAGCAAAAGATTACGTGAGTATTGGTAATATTCATGGTATGCTTAAAAACTATTCGCTTTCTAATGACTATTTTAAAAAGGCAGAGAAAATCTATATCGAAAAAAACAAAAGATATAGTACTGCAAATGTAAAGATGAATATTGGACTGAATTATAAAAATTTAAAAATACCAGATTCTGCATTTAAATATTATTACGCCTCAAAAAACTTATATGAAGGCGGATCTAAAGTTTTTAAAAAATCTGTTCTCTACAACAATATTGGTGTTTTACATGAAGACTCCGGACAAAATGACTCTACGCTTTTCTATTATAACAAAGGTTTATCAATAGCAAAAAAATATAAAAAAGCTAATGATGTTATTTTAATATCTAATAACATTGGTAATACCTTACTTGATATCAATCAACCTGAAAAAGCATTAGCGTATTACGAGACGGGTTTAGAGTTAAGTAAATCTACAGGAAATAATGCACGAATTATGTCGAGCTATCGCGGATTATCTAAAGCTCATGATATGCTTAACAATAAAGGTAAATCGTTAAATTATTATAAAAATTATGTCAAGATTAAAGATTCACTTTATAAAATAGAATCTTTAGAAACTATAAATGCGCTTGAGGTTAAATACCAAACCGAGAAAAAAGAATCTGAAATTGCAATACAGCAAGAAGAAATTAAAAACCTAAATATTAAAGCAGAAAACGATAAACTTACCAAAACACTATATGGCATTGGCATGTTTTCGCTTTTAACCATTTCAGGATTAGTATTTATCAGTTTCAGGCAACGCATAAAGAAAAACAGAATTGAACGCGAAAAGCAAGAAGCTATTTATAAGCAAGAAATCGCCTTTAAAAAGAAAGAACTGGCTTCACAAACGCTACACTTAGTTCAGAAAAATACCTTTATACAGGAATTAAAAGAAAACTTAGTAAAAATAAAACAATCGCCAGAGTTGTTTAAAGTGGAGTTTAGGCGTTTAGTTATGTTACTTAAAAAGGAAAATGCTGAAGATAAAGACTGGGAAGTATTTAAATCTTATTTCTCTGAAGTACACAACAATTTTGACAATAAACTAAAGGATATTTACGCAGATATAAGCGAAAAGGAAATACGGCTAGCCTCGTTTTTACGCATGAATCTTTCTACCAAAGAAATTGCATCCATGCTAAATGTATTACCAGATAGCGTATTAAAAAGTAAATATCGACTTAAAAAGAAGTTGAATTTGACTAAAGAAACCGATTTAATGCAATTCTTAAATACATTGTAAAGTGGTATCTTTGCATTATGAATATTGGTGTTCCAAAAGATAAAAAATTAATCCTCTTTGATGGTGTTTGCAACCTTTGCAACAGCTCTGTTTTGTATGTTATAAAACGAGATAAAAAAAACCAGTTTATGTTTGCGCCCTTGCAAAGTGAAGTTGGTAAAAATATTATTGAGAAATTTAATATAGACACCAATGAGGTAGATTCCATTATTCTTTACAATCCAGAGAAAGATAAAATTAACTACAAAAGTAGAGCCGCTTTAAAAGTAGCGTCTCAATTGGGTTTTCCAGTAAATATGTTATCCATTTTTCTTATTATACCCAGTTTTATAAGCAATTGGGTTTACGATTTTATTGCCCGAAACCGCTACAAATGGTATGGCAAAAAGGACGCTTGCATGATTCCTACGCCTGAACTAAAAAGTAAGTTTTTAGAATAGTTTGTGTTTAAAAAATAGTTTAGCACTTTTCTTTTACAAATACGCAACCATTCTAAGGTTTACTCATCTAGTAAGAAACCCATTAAATCATGATAAAGAAATTGGCCTATTTATTTCTAATTATTACACTATGCATTAATTGTAAAACTGATGATGGCCTACCCGATTGTTCTACCGTTTCATGTGCCGCTCCATTTTTTCTTGTCGATTTAGTTGATAGTACCACTAACGAAAACATAATTCTTCAAGATAATATTACAGAGGCAGCTATTATGCTAAGAGACGCTTCCGGGAATCCATTTCAATTTACTATTATTAATTCATCAGGCTTCCTTTATATAGAAAAAAAGGGGCCATCAGACTTTTTAGAAATACTTATAGATTCTGAATTAGTTACTAGTATATCTTACAACACATCAAAACCTAATGTTAAAGAATGCTGCGATTTTGGTAGTCTTATTGATGTAGAAGTAACTGATAAAACCTTTATCGTGGAGGATAACACCGTTACTATTTCTTTATAAAACTACTCTAAAAATAAGTACAAATACGTATTGATTTTTTAGTAAGAAAATTCTACCTTCGCTTACTTATGCTGAACTTGTTTCAGTATCATTTAATTTGAACATTAAAACGGTTTTATATTAAGTCGTTGTAATTCATTAAAACCGAACTAAATGACATTAAGAAAAGGTAAAACAAAATCGACTTTAGAAAGTTCTATTGAATCTGCCTTACTTGCTGTCGAAATTTACAACAAACCAAGAACACCTTTTAGAGTTGAAGGATTTATTACTCAAATGATAATTGCTTGGACAAGATTGTTTCACGCACATTTCAATCATACAATTGGAAGTAAATATTATCATAAAAATTCAAATGGACGATATCAAACCATAGATGGTGAAAAAAAATCTTGGGAATTAAAAACCTGTATTTCCAAATATGGAACACTCGAAGCAGGAGTAAAATCAAATTTGAATTTCTTTATCAAATTAAGGAATAAAATTGAGCATAGACATATCGATAGAGACGAAATCGGAATTATGATATTTGGAGAATGTCAATCTCTACTTTATAACTACGAAAACACTTTGATTGAGTTTTTTGGAGAAGATTATGCTCTTAATGAGAGTCTTTCATTTTCAATTCAATTTTCAAGACTTCGTAAAAAATCACAAATTCAGGCAAGTAAAAACTTCTTTCCAAAGAAATTAAAGAACTAAAAACTTTTATTGACAATTATAGAACATCATTATCAGACGAAGTTTTTAACACGCAAGAATATAGTATTAAACTAATACAAGTTCCTAAAATTGCAAATACTAACAGAAATGACTTGGCAGTGGAATTTGTGAATTGGAATTCGATATCTGAAGCCGACAGAGAGAATTATGAAAAAATCACAGCAATAATTAAAGATAAGGTCTTAAAAAAAGAAGCAATAAATCCTGGGAAAAGAAAACCTGGTGATGTAGTTACTAAAATAAATTCAGATATCGAATTTGAATTTAATCATTATGACCACAAGTGCTTATATTGCTGTTTTAAAATTCGTCCCGCGAGTGCAAATAATATTGACGACCCATTTGATACTAACACAAACTATTGTCATTATGACGAAGTACACGATGATTATATTTATCAAGACGAATGGGCTGAATTAATTATTGCTTGTATAAATAATGGAACGCTGACAAAAGAAATGTGGAGGTCAAAATTTAAGAAAAGAGAAAGTTTTGAAATTTCGGAATTTGAAACTGCTGAATAAAATAACGAAATGCCAACACCGAGTATAATTCATTGCTAGTCATAGCCTATTTACGAAAGTCCTCGCGGATTTCCTATTCGGTTTGTATTTGCTAAATTAGATGCTGAAACATTTAACGAAATCTTACACAAACACGATAATCATGGTATTAAAAAACTATTAAGAATTCATAGTATGAAACAAATTTTAAAAATATTATTAGTATTAATTTTTATTTGCTGTGCAAACAATACATTTTCTCAAGTAACAATTGGAAAAAATGGAACATTCTCAAATAAATGGTATTCGGGAACATTAGTTTTGAAAAGCAAAGATACTTTAAGTGGAGTTGTAAAATTTGAAAACTCGTCTACAACGAAAGACTTGGTTGGTTTAAGAGCTGTTGGAGGAACCAATAAAATTTTCTTTAAAAAAGCTAAAAACTCCAAAAAGAAATCAAAATTTAAAAAAGAAGAGGTAGAATATTTTATTGTAAAGACCAACTCTGGTAAAATTGCTAAATATGCTTTTATTCCAACTAATGAAAAAAATGCGAAACTAATGCAAATCCTAATAGAGGGAAAAGTTTCATTATATCTAAAAAAAGGATACGAAAATATGTATCTCGAAAATCCTAACAGTACTACTATTATACAAAATGAAAAAAATTTATACTATGTAAAAAAGCAAAGTGAAAAATATGCTAGCAATAGGTTTTTTGCTAATGTTTTTAAATCATTTAAGAAAAATGCGAGCAGATATTTCACTAGTTGTAAACCATTAGTAGGAAAAATAAATAAAGGTCAATTTAAATCCGATGAACTATTTGAAATTATCAAAGAATACAATAATTGCGAATAAAAAGCCAGTTTCTTACTTCAAACTCCGTAAAATAAAATCCACCTTTTTATTGGTGTTCTTATTTTCAGCATAAGCATCAGTAATATGTTTTGCAGGTACCGCTAAACCTTTTGTAATTAGCGATTCAATATCATCAACATACTCTAAAGACACTTTTCCTGTTAAAAGCAAGCTTAAATCTTTACCAGAATGGTAATAATCATACACCTTTTTAAGTCCTGTTAAATACAAGTAATCTTTTGTAAATCCGCCACCACGATGCACTCTAACAGTTATGTAAAACGCCTCTTCGCGGTCTAAATCGTACTGGTTATGCAACAACCTAAAGGTTCTAGAAAACGAGTAGCCTTTTGCTAAACTATCAACCGCTATAACACGGTACGCCAATTCTTTTAAACGTTTTATGGTTAAGTTATTACTCATATATTCAGCAAAAACCGCTAAACCTTCTTGGGTTTCCTCATTGTTAGGAAACCCATGAGAAAATATTTTTAAAGGATGCAACAAGCCATTCATGGTAGTCACCATATGCACACCAATTTCATGATTGGTTAATACGGCTATCTCATTATCAGAATAGGTATGGTTGGTATTTAAAACCAAGGTTTTAATATTATTCAACACCATGGCTATGGCCGAAATTTTATCGGAATGTTTTATGCGGTAACTAAAATCATAATTTTCAGAAAAGTTTTTAAAAAACACTTCTGCCTCGGCAGCACTATATTTTGGTTGAAATTTGGGAATGCCTTTATCTTCATCTTCAAAATGTAAAATAAATTTAGCATTCTCAACATCATTTTCGGTTGGTGTACCAAAACAGTGTAAACAGTTGTAGTAGAACTTTTTATCGGTACCAACGGTTTCTATACACTGAATTAAGCCTGAATACTGATAAATAATATCTTCGTATAGTTTGCTAATTTCAGCATCTTCAATACTTTCTAAATCGCTCTCAAATAACTTTCTATGAAGTTTAAAACGGTCAAAATCTATGGAAGGGTAATTAAAAACAGGGTCTGTTAAATATTTAGATGAAAAAAAACGTGCTTTCTCTTCTTCTATATTTAAAGGGTTTACATAACTAAGCAATTCAATTTGCTTAACTAGCGCATCAATATGCTTATCTATATCTAAAAGTGTTTTGGTAACTACATTATCCATCTTCATAAACTAGCTTTAATACTTACTTTGTCATTCCTGCGAAGGCAGGAATCTATTTTAAGAATTATATTTGCAATTTGGATTCCTGCTTTCGCAAGAATGACAAAACGTTTAACAAATTTAAAATCTAACTAAACGTCTTATATACTTTTTCTGCATGCTTAGGAATACGAGTAATCAATTCCTTTTCAACAGCCTTTACAACCTCAGGAAATATAATTTGGTCGTATTCATCACAATACACCTTGGCGATTTCGGTTGCCAAAACTAAGGTATTTTTAAAGTTTTGTGTAATATATTTTAAAAAATAGCCATTACCTTGAAATGTATCGTTTATTAGCGAAGTGGATTTAATCCCGTTAGGAAATTTAATTTCCGATAAACTTTGTCTCCATAACTCGATAACATTTCCGAATCTTTCATTATCAACGTTACTCGTTCCTAAATTCCATGTAGGCACTTCCCTATCCCAACGTTTCCAGTTGTAACTGTGCATATCGTAGACGGTACAAAACCCAAATTTAGATTCTAAAGCCTCAATTAAAGCATGAACAACCTTAAAAAAATTAGCATGTTTTTCAAGACTTTTGGTTTTCATAGCTTCAGAAAGTGGGGCTTTCCATAATGGTTTACCCCAAGCGGTAACAAAAACCGCATCATCAGGCGCGCGGTTTAAATCGTATTCAAAACGGGAATCGCAACCCGCAATAACAATGGGATGCGATCGTACCATATTTTTGGTTTCTGGATCTTCCTCGTACCAACGTTCGTATTCGGTATGGATGCAATTACCCCAAAGTTCTTTTCTAAATTGATGCCCATCATGAATAGCTGCACAAGCATAAGGCACATAATCGTCAATTTTAATGGTTAAAGAATAATCTGAAGCCACGGCTTCAAAAGTCTCTCCAGATTCAATTTTAAAAATGATTTCTGAAATGCTTAACCTATCCATCCTTTAAAATCTTTTTCAAATGGCTATAAATCATTTGTTCCATGGGGTCATAATCACCATCTGCAAATGCCATCAATTTGATGTCAGCAAATAAATCGGCTAAATCGTTGCGGTAATAATCGTGCGCTTCCACAGCTTCTATAATATTCTGAATACTCGTATAATCACTATCCTTTTTAAATTGTTCTTTTACGCGTGTATAAACAACTTTATCTACTCGACTTAAAATATATTGTTGTTCTTTTCTTGATTCGTTTAAATCTGAATTTGATACATACATTAAAATGTAGGCTAATAATTCATCTTTGGTCCATGTTTTAGGTTGTTCCATATTCCCAGTAGTTAAAGTGCCATATTCTGTCCAAGAACCATCATAAACCGATATGTTTTTATATCCTGAAATTTCTGCGCCTAAAGCCAAAACACAAGCCGTAATTCCTGAACCACAAGAAAAAATAATGTCATCATCCTTTTCTGCGACCATGTAGAATTCTTTAGCGAGTTCTTTTTTAGATTTTAACTGTCCATTTTCTAGTAAGTTGGTAAATGGTAAATTAACTGAATTTGGAATGGTTCCCATGCGCAATCCAACTCTGGGTTCTGGTTCTGTACAATTGAACCTTCCTGCAGATCTAGCATCAATTATTTTATAAGTCTCATTTTTTGATGCCTGTTGAATATCATCAAAAAACTTCATGTAACCAGATTGAAGATCCGTAACAAAATCACCTTCCGCTCCATCATAATGTTGCATAAGTCCTGTAGGATATCCAGCCTTTTTCCATGCAGGAAAACCACCATTTAAAACTGCAACATTATTAAACCCAAAAGCTTTAAACAACCACCAAACACGTGCGCTTGAGTAAATACCTTTATCGTCATAAACAACAATAGCGCTGTTATTATTTATTCCTAAAATTCTAGCTTCTTTTTGAAATTGTTCTTCAGATGGGAATGCACTCGGAAAATCGTTAGACGTATCGCTAAACTTCTTTTTAATATCAAAAAGTCTAGTGTTAGGAATTTGCTCTAAAGAAATATCAAAACTTTTATTAATGGTACCATCAAGAATAATAAGATTGTTGGCATCTATATTGTCATGCAACCATTCTACTGAAACTAGCGGCGATTTTAATGTAATGTGCGTACTCATGCAAAATTAATTAAGCATCTTGAACTGTTTTTCTAAGTCTTGTTCGTCTATCGAAAGCTTGAAGTTTATCTAAAACTTTCATTTCTAAAAAGTCAATCACTTTTTCTTCAATTTTCGTTTTAAGTTTGTATACTTTATTTATGTATGTAATGCCACCTGGCGACATCACATTCACTTCTACTAATTTACCTCCAATAACATCAATACCAACAAAATAGAGTCCATCATTAACGAGTTTAGGACCTATTTGTTTGCACAGAGCTTTTTCTTCTTTTGTAAGTGAATGTCTTTGTACGCTACCACCAGCAGAAACATTTGAACGGTGATCATCACTTCCAGGTACACGTTTCATGGCCCCAACAGGCTCTCCATTTAAAATCAAAATTCTCACATCGCCTTGGTCGGCACCCTCAATATAGTCTTGAAGAATCACATAATTTGAAGACCCATCACCACTGGTGATATAAAAGTCCAATAAAGAGTTAATATTACTCATTGCCGATTTTTCGATCAAAATAACACCTGAACCTCCAAAACCATTTAACGGTTTCAAAATCATTTTATCAGCAGTAGATTCTTTTATCTGTTTAATTAAATAACGTTTACTTTTCGATACATGGGTTGCTGGTATAATATTGCTATGCGCATCGCCAAAAGCAGCTGTATAAAGCTTATTATTTGCCTCACGCATACCCTCTAAAGAATTCATAATAAAAACATCGTCCTTAACAGAATCTAAAAAGTTAAGCATAATAGGGTCTAAAGGCGGATTGGCTCTAAAGAAAATTACATCAAATCCTGCAAGTGGTAGCATTTCCTCACGCAACTCTGCTTTTTTATAAAACGATTTTAACGAACTTGGTGTTTTTTCCATTCGCCCAATTACCGTACAAGTGGCCGATGTTACACTATTCCTAATTGTTAAATCTGCCGGAATACACATGGCCACACCATGCTTACGTTTTACACATTCTTTAATTAAAGCTAGTGTTGTATCATTTTCAGGGTCAATTTGCTCCCATGGATACATTATAAAACAAACGTTCATTTTTATATTTTTTTGTTGATTTTAAAGTTAAATATTTATTTTACTTCATCATAATTATCATCCCATTCTTTTGGTTGAGGCTCGTGTAATTTATCTAAAGATTTAGCCACCAACATTGATACTGTAGCATCACCAGTTACATTAACAACGGTTCTACACATGTCTAAAGGTCTATCTACTGCAAAAATAAGTGCTAACCCTATTGGTAATAATTCTGCTGGAAAACCTATAGATTCTAATACAATTACCAACATAACCATACCTGCACTTGGTACTGCTGCACTACCTATAGATGCTAATAAAGCTGTAGCAACAATAACCAATTGATTTGTAAATGTTAAACCTTCTGGCCAAATAACTTGCATTATAAATACTGCTGCTATGCCTTGATACAAGCTTGTACCATCCATATTTACTGTAGCTCCAACAGGCAATACAAAACCTGAAACTTCTTTATCTACACCTAAATGTTCCTCAACACGCTCCATAGTTACTGGTAACGTGGCAGCACTACTACTGGTTGAAAATGCTAATAATTGGGCTGGACTAATTTGTTTTAAAAACCACATTGGCGATTTTTTAGTGTAAACACTCACTAAAATTAAGTAGAAACCAATCATTAAAATGAGTCCGCCAACTACACAGAATGCATAATACAGCAGTTTTATTAAAATTTCTGCATCGTCAAAAGCTATAATAACGTTTGCCAATAAAGCAAATACTGCATAAGGTGCAAAAAGCATTATTAAATCTACCATTTTCATAACAACTTCATTTAACGAATCGAAAAAATCAACTAATGGTTTTGCGCTCTTTTCGCCTATTAACAACAAGCAAATTCCAACAAATAGCGCAAAAAAGATAACTTGTAACATTGATGCTTCTGCAAAAGATTGGAAGATATTGCTAGGAAAAATATCAACTAAAGGTTGTAAAGGTCCTGCTTCTTTTTGAGCACTTGCTTTCATCAATTTATCTGTTACACCAGCATCGTTTTCATATTTTAACTTAATTTTTTCAATGGTTTCTTGTGGCATTCCGTTACCAGGTTTAATAATATTTACAATACTTAAACCAATAACTATAGCTACTAAAGTGGTACCAACATAAATACCAATGGTACGGAGTCCCATCGATTTAATTTTTGAAATATCTTTTAAATCTGAAATCCCTTTAATTAAGGAAGCCAAAATTAAAGGTACTGCTATAAGCTTAAGAAGATTAATAAATATGGTGCCAAACGGGGCAATCCAATCGGATACAAATCCTTTACCTCCATCAACAGTATTCATAATAAAACCAAAAATGATTCCGAGAATCATTCCTATAATAATCTTCCAATGTAATGCTATTTTTTTCATAAACTCTTTTTAGTCTGAATTATAAATGACAAGATAAGTATTTTTGAATATTTAGTAAATTTAACGAAACACAAAAACTATGCTTCTGTACTTTTAATGATATTATAATCGTTTTTGAAAAGGGTTATAATATCGTCAGAAACAACCATTTCACTTTTCTTAACGCCACTATTTAAGAGTATTTCACGCATATCTTGAATTTTATGCTTTTTCCAAAATCCTACTTTTGTGATACCAATAGCATAAACCTCATTATTTCTTTTAAATACTTGCCGATGATATACCCAGTGGTCATCCCATCCTTCTAGTACTAGAGTAATATCAAATTTATTCCAACGTTTTAAAGGTTTCTTATATATGATTTTCTGAGATCCTAAAACTGGAAACATTCCTTTTTTTATGGTACTTTTATACATATCTGACCTAAAAAGGATTTCAAAACGAATTAAATCCATGTAATAGAAATACTTTGAATTAGCCATAAAGCGAAAAGCTTCACAATCTAAAATACTTACACGCCTATGCCTTGTTAAGTTCGATTCTAAATGTACATTTTTCCAAAAAAAACGTGAACCCACAAAAATGAAAATAATGTGTAACCAATAATAAACCATTGTAAAATGTGTGTATCAAAAAACATTAAAAGAATTTAGAATAGCTTGTTTTAGAAACAACCAGTATTTCTAGCAATATTCTAAATCTAAAATCAAGAAAGCCTAACTATAAATTTTATTAATCAAATGAAAGTCAGCGATTACTAATGCAGCCATGGCCTCTACAATAGGAACCGCGCGAGGTACTACACAAGGGTCATGTCTCCCTTTACCATGCATTTTTACAACTTTGCCTTCTTTATCTATAGTTTCATATTCCTGAATAAGTGTGGCAACGGGTTTAAAAGCGACATTAAAATAAATATCCATACCATTGCTTATACCACCTTGAACACCACCAGAGTAATTAGTTTTAGTACTACCATCAGTATTAAAGGCATCATTATGATCGCTACCATACATTGTGCTTCCATGAAAACCGCTTCCGTATTCAAAACCTTTAACGGCATTAATAGATAACATGGCTTTTCCTAATTCGGCATGTAACTTATCAAAAACAGGTTCCCCTAAACCAACTGGTACATTTTTGATAACACAACTAACAATACCTCCTACAGTATCGCCTTTGCTTCTTACTTCTTTAATATAGTCTTCCATTTTTGAAGCCATAGCTTCATCCGGACAACGTACTATATTTTCTTCAGCTTTGGCAAGATTCAATTCAGAATATAGTTTTTCTAGTCGCATAGTACCAACACCAGAAACGTAAGCAGTAATTTCAATACCCTTTAGCATTTGTTTTGCAATCGCACCAGCAACTACTCTACATGCTGTTTCGCGTGCAGAACTGCGTCCACCACCTCTGTAATCTCTAATACCATACTTTTTGTCGTATGTGTAATCGGCATGACTTGGTCTGTAACTATCTTTTATATGCGAATAATCATGAGATTTTTGGTTCGTGTTTTCAATTACAAACCCAATTGATGTACCCGTTGTAACACCTTCAAAAATTCCTGAATAAAACTTTACAGTATCAGGTTCTTTACGTTGAGTTACAATTGCAGACTGCCCTGGTTTCCTTCTATTTAACTCATTTTGAATTTCATCTAAATCCAATTTTACACCTGGAGGACAACCATCTATAACACCTCCTAGCGCAGGTCCGTGAGATTCACCATATGTAGTTAAATTAAATAGTTTTCCAAAGGAATTACCAGCCATAATTATTTTTTTTGCTAAAGTAAATCTATTCTTAGAAATACGAAAGTGAAATGACAGAAAGACTCAATTCTTTAGAGTATAAAATTCATAACAATTACTTAACAATATACTCATATTTAGATAATTATCTCTTAATGATTAAGTAATACCAAAGTAAGTTATTTACATCGAAAATAAATTTGCCCCTAATTGAAAATAAAACGTAAAATAGAAATTGCTGTAATCTCTGATGTTCACTTAGGAACATATGGTTGCCATGCAAAGCATTTGTTAACGTATTTAAACAGTATTAAGCCCAAAAAACTAATTTTAAATGGCGATATTGTTGATATATGGCAATTTAATAAACGGTATTTTCCAAAATCGCATTTAAAGGTTATAAAAAAAATAATGACCATGGCATCTGATGGTGTAGAGGTTATTTATATAACGGGAAATCATGATGAAATGCTACGTAAATTTGCAAATACACAAATTGGAAATATATCAATAGTTAATAAAAAGGTTTTAGAATTAGATGGCAAAAAAGCTTGGTTCTTCCATGGTGATGTTTTTGATGTTTCCATTCAAAATGCTAAATGGTTAGCTAAACTTGGTGGTTATGGCTATGACTGTTTAACGCTTTTAAACAAACTTTATAATTGGCAGTTAGAAAAACGAGGAAAGGAGCGCTATTCTTTGTCTAAAAAGATTAAAAACAGCGTAAAAGGTACCGTAAAATATATTAATGATTACGAAACCATAATTTCTGATTTAGCTATTGAAAACGGTTATGATTTTGTTATTTGCGGACATATACATCAACCCAAAATGGAATATCGAGACAATAAATACGGTAGAACCATGTATTTAAACTCTGGTGATTGGGTTGAAAACTTTACAGCCTTAGAGTACCAGTTTAAGCGCTGGAAAATATACAATTACAACAATGATAAATTGGCACCTTTTATAGTAAATGAGACAGATGAAGATTTTGAAATGCAGGATTTAATTGCTGCTATTACTATTGTAGATCAAAATTTAAAAAAATCAAATTAATGCCTCTTTAAGAATTGTAATTGGGTGTTTTGCATAACGATTGGTACCGTCTTTAATTTGATGTCTACAACTCGTTCCATTTGCTGAAATAACAGTATCTGTTTCTGCCTTTCTTACAGCAGGAAAAAGCGTTTGTTCACCAATTTGCATGCTTATATTGTAATGTTCTTTTTCGTAACCAAAACTACCCGCCATACCACAACAACCGCTGGGTATTATGGTCACTTTATAATTTTTGGGTAAATTTAAAACTGAGAAACTTGAGAGTTGATTCCCCATAGCTTTTTGATGACAATGCCCATGAAACTTAATAGCTTTGTGCTCTAAAGTAAATTGTTCTGAAGTGATATTACCTAACGCTATTTCTTGCTGAATAAATTCTTCAATTAAAAAAGTATGTTTTGAAATGGATTCCGCAGCAGTTTTATCATCTGCTAATTTTAAATATTCATCCTTAAAAGTTAAAATCGCTGAAGGTTCTATACCAATTAGTGGTGTATCTTTTGAAACTTTATTTTTAAATATTGAAATATTTTTATTTGCTAAATCTTTAGTTTTTTCCAATAAACCTTTTGATATAAATGTACGACCAGACTCCACATTTTTTAATACTATAACATTATATTTTAAGGCTTTTAAAAGATAAATAGCATCAAGTCCAATACTAGAGTCAAGATATTTAGTAAACTCATCATCAAAAAAATAAACAGTTTTTATGGCACTAGAAACATCTTTAATATTTGAAATATTAGCTCTGTAGACTAAACTTTTTTTTGAAATTAGAGGTAAGCTACGTTCCTTGGCAATTCCCAAAGAACCTTTTAAAATTGATGCTGTAAAAGCATTAGAAAATAAAAAATTTGCAATTCTTGGTGCCTTACTTGCAAAAGTATTTAGCCTATTATTGTATGCAAATAACTTTGTGCGCAACGTTACACCGTTTTCTTTTTGGTACTGGTATTGAAACTCTGCTTTTAAGCTCGCTACATCTACACTACTCGGACATTCGCTGGCGCAAGCTTTACAGCTTAAACATAAATCAAAAACATCTTTTAATTCATCATGATTAAACCTATTCGATTTATCTGAATTGGTTAAAAATTCTCGTAAAGCATTTGCTCTTGCCCTAGTGGTATCTTTCTCGTTTTTGGTGGCTCTATAACTTGGGCACATTGTACCACTAAATTCTGGAAGTTTTCTACAATCACCAGAGCCGTTACATTTTTCTGTTTCTCGCAAAATACCTTGAGATTTTGAGAAATCTAATAACGTTTCAATTTCTGGTTCTTCTCTATTAGCCTGGTAGCGTAAAGACTCATCCATTGGAAATGCATCAACAATTTTTCCTGGATTAAAAATATTATCTGGGTCGAAAGATTTTTTTATTCGCTTTAAAATTTGATAGTTAGCTTCACCAATCATCATCGGAATAAACTCAGCTCGAACAATACCATCGCCATGTTCACCACTCATTGAGCCATTATATTTTTTTACCAAAACAGCAACATCAGTTGTTATTTTTCTGAATAAAGTAACGTCTTCTTTTTTCTTTAAATTTAAAATAGGACGTAAATGTAATTCGCCAGCACCCGCATGTGCATAATAAATAGCATCTTGTTTGTACGCTTTCATAAGAGACGTAAACTCTTGAATGTAAGTTGCCAAATCTGGTAAAGCAACTGCGGTATCTTCAATACAGGCTGCCGATTTTTTGTCTCCAATAATATTTCCTAGTAATCCTAAACCCGCACTGCGTAAGTTATTTGCTTTGTTTACATCTACCCCTTTAAGTGTTGGGTTGGCATAACTTAAACCAGATTCAGTAAGGTCTGTTAATAATTTTTCAGCTAAACTCTCAACTTTTTCTAAAGAATCTGCTTTTACTTCGCACATCAAAATAGCTTGCGGATCTCCAACTATAAACTGTCTATTTTCTTGTTGAGTTTTGTTGTGTTTTGTGCAATCTAAAATGGTTTTATCCATCATTTCACAATTATATAAATTGTGTTTCATTACAGGAACTACAGCTTTTAAACAGTCTTCAATACTATTAAAATGTGCTGCCACCATTATAGAATTTTCAGGAGGGAGCTTATCTAATTTTAAGGTAATTTGTGTTGTAAAAGCCAAAGTGCCTTCACTACCAGAAAGTAATTTGCACATATTAAATGGTACACTTTTTCTTGAAAAAACTTGCGTTTTAATCAGCTCATCTATGGCATAACCAGTATTTCTTCTATGTATTTCTGGTTTAGGAAAATTGTCTTCAATTTGTTTTTGAACTGATTCTGATTTCAATTCATTAAAAATTGTACTATAAATATCTCCTTCTAATGACGTTTTATTGGTTTTTTCTTGAAATTCATCAAGGGTTAATTCATTAAAAACAACTTCACTTCCATCACTTAAAATAGTTTGTAATTGTAAAACTTTATCTCGGGTTACACCATATTGAATTGAGGTTGTTCCAGAAGAATTATTCCCAACCATACCACCAATCATACATCTATTTGATGTTGATGTATTGGGTCCAAAAAACAACCCGAAAGGCTTTAAATAATTATTCAATTCGTCTCTAACAACACCCGGTTCAACGGTTACAGTTTGCGCTTGCTCATCAAAACTTATAATTTTAGTAAAGTGTTTTGAAACATCAACAACAATTCCTTTTCCAACACATTGACCTGCTAGAGATGTTCCTGCAGTTCTTGGTATTAAAGATGTTTTATGCTCTTTTGCAAAATTGATAAGTAGTTTTAAATCAGCTCTATTTTTAGGGTAAGCAACCGCTATTGGCAACATTCTGTAAACAGAAGCATCTGTTGCGTATAACGATTTCATTAAATCATCATCATGTAACTCTCCCGAAAGTTTTTGCTTTAAGTCTTTTAGAGACATTGATAAAAATTATTATAATGGTAAATATAAATACAATTTTGGCGTTATTTTTGTAAAAGTAAATTCAATATTTAGAAATGGTCTTTTTTATTTAAATGACCGTATATATTAATGAACTAAAACTATAAAATTTATGAAAAAATTATTTTTATTATCATTTGCGTTATTAGGCTTTGTATTTGTATCGAGTGCACAAGAAATTTCTGAAAATGCTATCGGACTTCGTTTAGGGGATAGTGACGGATTAGGTGCAGAAGTAACATACCAACGTGCATTAGGTGACAATAATCGTTTAGAAGTTGATTTTGGTTGGAGAGATGGCAACAATTTTAATGCCTTTAAGCTAACTGGATTATACCAATGGGTATTTCCTTTAGATGGATCTTTTAACTGGTATGTTGGTGCTGGTGGAGGAATTGCATCTTTTGATGGAAAAAATATTTTAGATGGAGAAAGTGAAACAGCTCTTTTTGCAGCGGGTGATATTGGTATAGAATATAATTTTGATATTCCTTTATTGCTATCGTTAGATTTTAGACCTGAATTAGGTTTTGGAGATTTTACAGACGATTTAGATTTTGATATCGCTTTTAGTATTAGGTATCAATTCTAAAACAGGATAGTAATAAAAAAAATAAGCGCCTTTTCTAAGGCGTTTTTTTTTTGCACTAAACTGAAGCAAACAATCTAAATTATTTAGTAATTACATTACTATATTTAGCATTTATAGCAATTGTTTTTCCTGCACTTGAATCGTTTAAAGTGAAAGAAGATACATTCTCTTTTGAAGTTTTTTTAGGATGAGATAATCTTGAGCGTAATCCTTTATACTGAAAATTGGTATCTACTTTAGGAAGCATGATTACAGCGTCACAATTTTGAAGAACTACATTTAAATTAGTAAATGCATCATCAATTTCCAAGATTTTTAAATCCCCGATACTCGCGTCAATAAGTGCATTACCGTTTAAATTATCAATGGTAACATCTGAAGAATTTGATGTTAAAACCAGGCTTTTTACTTGACTTAAATTAGCCTTTTTAACATATTTTAGATTTAATTCACCTAAATTCCAGTTAGTTACATAAATTGGAGTGTAAGAAGCATTAATGGAAGTAGAACTCCCATTAATGCTATATGCTGTAAATTTTGAGTGTGATAAATCTGCTCTTAAATTATCTACATTAGAAGCAAATTCTAACTCGCCATGGCGAACATTAACTTTTAATTTAGCTCCTTTTGGCATTTTTATTTTAATCGTTTTCTTTACTTTAGAGTGTGTTTTATTGTGCATTAATTTCTCGATTAAAACCTTTCTTTCTCGAGTTAATTTTTCACGTTCATGCATGTGCTTCTCTCTCTTTTCTGCTAGCTCCTTGCGCATTTTTGCACGCTCTTCATTTCTTTTAGCCAAAAGTTCTTTTTGCATTTTTTTACGCTCAACTTGCTTTTCCATTAATTTAGCCTTCTGCTCTATTTGCTTTGCATAACGCTCTCCCCATAACTCCATTTTTTTGGCAAATTCTTCATTATCGAACTGACCTTCAAATCTCTTTGCCCATTCCTGCATTTGTTTACCATACTTCTCACCCCACTCTTCTCCAAATTTCTCGCCCCATGCTTCCATTTTTTCAGCATACTCTTTCCCAAAAGTAGATTCAAATTGTTTAGAATATTCTTCTAAATATTTATCGCCATCCTTTTTGTAGGCACTGTAATCAAAGATAATTTTGTTAACACCTTCAGGCAATTCTGGTAATTCCGGCATTTCAGGTAGTTCTGGTAGCTCAGGCATTTCTGGAAATTCTTGAAGTTCTGGCATTTCAAAGTGAAAATCGAAATTCATTTCAGATAAATCTGCTAACTCGAATTTAAGTTCTTCTAATACCGCTTTAACAACATCTGTATCGCCTTGATTATGCCCAGAAACCCAAGTGTGTGTTCTACTTCCTTTTGTAGATATTGAGACCTTATTTGTTGATGCATCTACATCTATATCCCAAGATTTTAAAGCGTCTTCTAATTCTTCTTTACTTAACTCCTCACCTTCTATATAAGCCTCAATTTCAACATTACCTTTATTCCAAGTATCAAAAATAATATTGGTGTAACTGGTGTTTAAGTCTATAGTAACATCTTTATCTACTTTAATAGATTGAGATAATTTGGTTAACTTATTCTGAGCTAACAAACTACCTGTAATAAGAAAACTTAAGACGAATAATTTAATTTTTATAATTGTATTGTTCATTTTTTGATTTTTTAGATGAATTCATTTTCTTCCTCATCAATAGAATCAGAAGTGCTTAATTGTTCTAACTGTGATCGTAAACGATATAACAGATTTAAACGAAATTTTAAATTGTCAATAAGAGCGTTAACGGTTAATTCTGTTGGACCTGCCTCTGTTAACTCAAGCGATAAACGCTGGTATTCGTTATCTAACTCATTGAGTTGAGATAAATAACCATCAAAAAGATCTTTAGTTTCGTCTGTTGGCTTTATTTTAGATAGCTCTAAATTAATGCTAGCCAAATAGTAATCTTCAACCTTTTTCAAACCTGGCGACACATCTCCAAGAGTTTTTGTATTAGCTTCATTTACAGCTGCTACAGCCGGCGAAACATCTGGTTTAACTTGTAAAAAATTATACAAACCAATACTTAAACCTAACAAAACAACTACACTAGCTGCAATACTAAACCAACTATATTTAGTCTTTTTAGATGCTTCAGGTAGAGCTTCATCAAGTTTTTTAAGAAATCTTTCTTGATGATTTTCTGGCATTTTTTCATAAGCCATTTTATCATCTTTAAATAATTCTCTAATATCTCGCGCCATTTCTCTTAAGTGTTAACAGTTCTTTTAATTTTACTTTACCTCTTGATAATTGTGTTCGGGAAGCGACCTCTGAAATACTCAAAATCTCTGAGATTTCTTGATGGTCGTAGCCTTCAATTAAATAAAGCATCACAACATATTGATACTTTTCTGGTAATTTGTTAATTGCTGCTTTTACATCTATCAATGTAATAGCATCATCTACCAACCATTTGTCGTCTGTACTAGCATCAATTACTTTTAGGTGCACCTCCTCTAAATCAACAAGTTGTTGTTTTTTAGATTTTAAGAAATCAATACTTTTATTAACCACAATACGTTTTAACCATGCGCCAAAAGTAACCTCAGCTTTATATTGATGAAGTTTAGAAAAAGCCTTAATAAAAGCTTCTTGAACAACATCTTCAGCGTCAGCAGCATCTTTCAAAAATCGTTTGGCAACAACATACATACCGTCGCAGTACTGGTTGTATAACTGCACTTGTGCCATCCTATTGTTTTGTTTACATTTTTCAATAATGTCAACTTGAAACATGCTAATTTTACTTTTGGTTTAAAATACCTAATATAAAAATCTTATTGGGTATTTGGTTAGTTCGTTTAAAAGACGACAAAAAAAATGAAGTGTTGCAAAAAAAGTTTTTTTCTAAATAACATTATCAAATAAATGAACGTTTGCTTTTTAGTAATAGTTACTTTTAAAGTATCTTTATATCCAAATTTAATTGCTTTCTATGAATACCCTCTTAAAACGTGTTTTAATTTTTTTATCCATTATAGCACTAGGTCTTTTATTATATTCCGTTTTTGTTGAAAACATTTTTGCTTCTCGTTTAAGTCCAAAAGACAACGTGAAGTTTGAGCTGAATGATTTAAAATTAAAAGTATTTTACAACAGACCTTCAAAAAAGGACAGAGAAATATTTGGAGCTTTAGTGCCTTTTAATCAAGTATGGCGAACAGGTGCTAATGAAGCTACTACTTTTGAGACCAATGAAACATTAGAGGTAGATGGCATGCCTCTGCCAGCAGGAAAGTATACATTATGGACCGTACCTAAAGACAGTATTTGGACTGTAATTTTTAACTCTAAACAATATTCTTGGGGTGTAGATAATGAAATGAAACCCATGTGGGACCCCAATTATGATGCCTTAAAAATTGACGTGCCAGTAGAAAAATTAAATTCAAATGTGGAACAATTTACTATTGCTTTTGATAACTCTACAGATAATTTATTTTTAACAATGGCTTGGGATGACACCAAAGTTTCTGTGCCTTTGAAATAGTATAAACTAAGTTTTGGCAAAAGAAAAAAAATCGGCTTTAAAAGAACAAAAAGGTGTTTCTCAATCAGAAATCACCAACGAAAAGTCTATTAAAAACGTAAAAAGAAAAAGGAAAGAAAAAGTAGATGTAAAAACCTTAACCTCTGCTATTTTAAAAAAAAATATTACTGCCCTAAGTAGGGCAATTACTTTAATAGAAAGTAAAAATCCTAATCACTCAAATACTGCTAAACAGATTATTAAAAATTGTTTACCGTATGCAAACCAATCTATTCGTATAGGAATTACTGGAGTACCGGGAGTTGGCAAAAGTACTTTTATAGAAGCCTTCGGAAAACATTTAACCTCAATAGGCAAGCGCGTTGCCGTATTAGCTATAGACCCCACTAGCTCGCTTACAAAAGGAAGTATACTAGGTGATAAAACTAGGATGGAAGATTTGGTGAAGGATGATAATGCTTTTATTCGTCCATCTGCATCAGGAGATTCTTTGGGTGGTGTTGCACGCAAAACCAGAGAAACCATTATTTTATGTGAAGCTGCAGGTTTTAATGTTATACTTATTGAAACAGTTGGTGTTGGCCAGAGTGAAACTACCGTTCATAGTATGGTTGATTTTTTTCTACTTTTAAAATTATCTGGTGCTGGTGATGAATTACAAGGTATAAAACGTGGTATTATAGAAATGGCAGATGCTATTGCTATAAACAAAGCTGATGGAGACAATATAAAAAAAGCAAAACTAGCTAAAGTAGAATTTAATAGAGCGCTTCATCTTTATCCATTAAAACCTTCAACATGGCAACCTAAAGTAACACTATGCAGTGCTTTAAATAATGAAGGAATTGATAGTATTTGGAATTTAGTTTTAAAATTTGTTAAACTAACTACCGCAAATGGTTACTTTAATAAAAGAAGAAGTGAACAAAATAAGTTTTGGCTAATTCAAACTATTGAGGAACAATTAAAATCTGAGTTTTTTAATCGTCCAGAAATTAAAAAAGAGCTAGTAGCTAAACTAAATCAGATAGAAGCTAATAAAACTACGCCGTTTGAAGCAGCAAATTATTTGCTAGACCTCAATAAATTTCTGTAAAAGATATTTAGCAAGTTTATAAAAAATGAACCCGGAAATCGCTCCGAAGGTCATTCCACATAAAATATCAATAGGATAATGCACACCTACATAAATTCTACTGTAAGCAACAACCGCACTCCAAAAAAGTAAAATAAATATTAAGTTTTTAAAATAGGGTTTTAGCATTAAGCCTGCAAATACGGCAGCTGCCATGGAGTTTGATGAATGTCCTGAGAAAAAGCCATATTTTCCACATCGTACAGCAATAAAACGCATCTGATCTATTAAATCAGCTTCTCCACAAGGTCTTGGACGCTGAAAACCGCGTTTAAAAACGTTAGTGATTTGGTCTGTAAAAGTTATCATTAAGGCAACAACTACAACAAAAACTAACATAGATTTTAGTCCAAATTTTTTATAAAGTAAAAATAACAACAATGCATATAGCGGAATAAACGTAAGCTTATTAGTGATTATTAACCATAAGTTATCCCAAGTTTCAGAACCTAAATTATTTAAAAACAAGAAGAGTTCTGTATCGTAATTTAGAAGTTGCTCAATCATAATATATTATTCTTCATATTTAGCAACTTCATTATCATAAAACTCAGTGGCTAATTTAATTGCATTTTCAGTTTCAGAATTTAATTCCTTTTGGTCTTCAGCATCAAAGTCTTCAAACCACTCTACTTCATCATCTTCAAGGTTAATTATAAATCTTGGAAACTCCGTATGAATAACGAAAATAGCATTTGGGTATTCTGTATTATCGCCTAATATAAATTTTGGTAAAGTCATTTATCTGTTATTTTGTTTGACAAAATTAACTTTTTAGTCAAATAGTTAAATCGAATATACAATAAAATTGCAGCTGTAGTTAAACCAGCCAATAAACCTAACCAAATCCCAAAACTACCATAAGCATCTTGTTTCCCTAAAAACCAACTAATTGGAAAACCTACTAACCAATATGATATGAACGTTATTATAGTTGGTATTTTCACATCTTGTAAGCCACGTAAAGCTCCTAAAACTAAAACTTGAATACTATCGCTAATTTGATAAAAGGCAGCAGCTATTAATAATTTTGATGCTATACCTACAACCTCAGTGTTATCAATTAGGTTTTCTGCATCATCAAAATCCACATATAATTTTGGTAAGGTTTCATTAAATACAAAAAACATAATTGCGAAACATGTTGCTAATATAATTCCTAGAAGGAATATAGAAAAAGCAATTCTGCGTAACTCGGAATAATTCTCTAGACCTTTTTGGTTACCAACTCTAATCATTGATGCCACACTTAAACCCATAGCAACCATAAAAGTCATGGACGATAAGTTTAAGGCTATTTGGTTTGCTGCTTGCGGGTTTTTACCAAGTAAACCACTAAGCCAAATAGCAGCTGTAAAAATAGCGACTTCAAAAAACATTTGCATGGCACTTGGTGCTCCTAGATTTATAATCTTTTTGAGCATTACTTTATTAAGGACAAAAAATTTAATATTGGTTACAAATGCTTTCGATTTTTCTTTAGACTTTAATAAAAACCATAAATACCATACCATTACAATTCTTGATACTAATGTTCCATATGCTGCTCCTACTATGCCCATTTCGGGGAAACCAAATTTTCCAAAAATTAATAAATAGTTTAAAATTATATTGATGATATTTGCCAGCAAAGTCGCGTACATAGGAGACCTTGTCATAGAAAGGCCATCGCTAAATTGCTTGAATCCTTGAAATATAATTAACGGAATTAATGAAAACGCTACAAAGTTTAAATATGGAATTGCTAACTCAACCACCTCAATAGGTTGTTTCATTAAATACATTAGTGGTTTTGCGAAAAACACCATCAAAAATAATAATACACCTAAAACAGTACATAAAAACAAACCGTGTTTAAAAGACGATTTTCCTTTTGCAAAATCTTTGGCTGAATCTGCTTCAGCTATTAAAGGTGTTATGGCAGTAGAAAACCCAATTCCTAAAGACATGGCTATAAACATAAAACTATTACCTAAAGAAACCGCAGCTAATTCTGCCGTACCTAGTTGCCCAACCATAATATTGTCTACAAAACTCACAAAGGTATGCCCTAACATACCTAACATTACTGGTGCAGCTAGTTTCCAATTGTATTTAAACTCTTTAGTATAGTTGGTTAAATGCATTTTGCAAAAGTAACTCTATGCTTTTTTTAAACCTATTACTTTTAATAGTTTGCATTAAATTAACAAATGTTAATAAATATACATTTTTAATGATGATTTTATTAGTATGTTTTTATACATTCGCAGCGCCTTAAAAGGGTATTCTCAATAAGAACAGGTAGCACAGAAACACTTTGAGCTTTTTATTTTATGTAGGGATTAATAAATTATAGCTTACCGTTTCAATAAAAAAGGAGGAAATTAATTTCCTCCTTTTTGCTTTTTAAATTTTCTGGATTTGCCGTTTAGCTTTTTTAAAATCAAGTTCTATAATCTAATTTTTTCTAGTTCCAACAACAACTACAGTCTGGTAATTTTTAGGAGTATATTTAGCTATGTCTTTCTTTTTTCTTAAGACGCTGATTGACTCAAGAATACCAGGGTCAGCCCTTCCATCATTATCAGGATCTAATATATTGTGGTATTTCTTACGAGAAACTTCCTTACCATCTACGATAAAAAGGACACTCTTACCATAAATAGTAACTTCGTCTAATCTCTCAAACCGCTTTGTTTCTATAAACAGTATTCCATTTAAAGCCTTTTCACCATAGAATCCGGCCATTTGTTTATCTCCTTTGTCTATAATTTCAAGAACTACAATATCCGATTTGAAGAAATCGAAGTTATCTAGTTCTTTCTCATAGAGAACTCTCTCATTAACAACTATCAAAGGTTTTTCTTTTATTCTTCCTTCTGTAATGGCTGCTTTAATAATGTCAGCTATCATCGTTTTGTTGCTATCCTCATCCGCCAAATAATAATTCTGAGAATACCCAGCGAAGGTTATAAGCATAAATATTATAAGTAAGTAGATTTTCATTTTCTTTTTTTAAATATAATAATATTTCGCTAGCTTTCATTAACCTCAATCATTTTTATATGTTGAAAAAATAAAATTAAATGCTCTCAATTGATAACTGATTTGTATCCTATTTTTAACTATAGTAAACTGATATCATCTTTAGCTTCTTCAAACTCTAGTATTATATCTTCAACAATTTTAGACACAGGCTTAATGTCATGGATTAATCCAGATATCTGTCCAATTTCTAATTCGCCATTTTCTAAATCGCCTTCAAACATTCCTTTTTTAGCTCTTGCCCTTCCTAATAGATTTTTTAATTCCTCTATTGTTGGTGATGTTTTATATAAGTCTTGGACTTCATTATAAAACTTATTTTTTATTAACCGAACTGGTGCTAACTCTTTTAGTGTTAATTGTGTATCGCCTTCTTTTGCATCTACTACAACCTTCTTGAAGTCATTATGTGCAGAACTTTCATCACTGGCAACAAAGCGACTTCCAATTTGTACACCATCAGCTCCTAAAACCATAGTTGCTAACATCGCATTACCTGTTGCTATACCACCTGCTGCAATTAATGGAATGGTTATTTGTTCTTTCACCATGGGTATTAGCGTTAAAGTTGTAGTTTCGTCTCTTCCATTATGTCCTCCAGCTTCAAAGCCTTCGGCCACTATGACATCAACTCCTGCATCTTGCGCTTTTAGTGCAAATTTCACACTACTCACCACATGAACAACTGTAATGCCTTTTTCTTGTAACCAAGATGTCCATGTTTTAGGGTTTCCTGCTGATGTAAAAACAATTTTTACACCTTCTTCAACAATAATATCCATAATCTGTTGGATATTGGGATATAACATAGGTACATTAACCCCAAAAGGTTTATCGGTAGCTTTTCTACATTTTTTTATATGCTCTCTTAATACTTCTGGATACATAGACCCTGCCCCAATAAGGCCAAGTATTCCTGAGTTACTTGATGCAGATGCTAATCGCCAGCCACTATTCCAAACCATTCCTGCCTGAATAATAGGATACTTAATATTGAATAATTTACATATTCTATTTTCCATGAAATAACAACTAAATAAATTATGAGATAACTCCCGAACCAATAAGTTCATCTTCAATATACCAAGCAACAAACTGACCTTCAGTTATTGCAGATTGCATGTTTTCAAACTCTATATACATACCACTATCCACTTTATATAATGTTGCATTTTCTAAAGCTTGTCTATAACGAATTCTGGCTTTTACTGGTAAAGTTTCATCAACTTGTAGTGTTAAATCTTCTCGTACCCAATGCAATTCTTCATTACTAACAAATAATGCTTTTTTATATAATCCAGGATGTTCTTTTCCTTGACCAGTATAAATAACATTTTCTTCAACATCAGTATCTATAACAAATAGTGGTTCTATTGTACCACCAACTGCTAGACCTTTTCGTTGACCTTTTGTAAAATAATGTGCGCCTTGGTGTTTACCAACTATTTTACCAAAATCTACTTTATAATCAATTTTTCTAGATAAGTATTCTAGTTTTTCTTCTATTGTATTAAATTTAGTTTCAATAGAATTATAAACATCCTGTTCCTTTGGGACTTCAACTATGACACCTTCTTTAGGTTTAAGTTGTTGTTGCAAAAAATCTGGTAATTTCACTTTACCAATAAAACACAAACCTTGAGAATCTTTTTTTTCAGCGGTTACCAAATCTAACTTTGTAGCTAGTGCCCTTACTTCTGGTTTAGTTAACTCACCTATTGGAAATAACGCTTTTGATAATTGCTCTTGCGATAATTGACACAAAAAATATGATTGATCCTTGTTGATGTCTACTCCAGCTAAGAGCTGATATATAGTCTCACCATTTTTTTCAATAACTCCTTTTCTACAATAATGACCCGTTGCAACATAATCTGCACCAAGTTCTAAAGCTATCTTCATAAAAACATCAAACTTAATTTCTCTGTTACAAAGTACATCTGGGTTTGGTGTTCTACCTTTTTCATATTCATGGAACATATAATCAACAATACGCTCCTTATATTCCTCACTTAAATCTACTGTTTGAAATGGAATGTTTAACTTTTCTGCAACTAACATGGCATCGTTACTATCATCTAACCAAGGGCATTCGTCGGAAATCGTAACAGAGTCATCATGCCAATTTTTCATAAACAAGCCAATAACCTCATAACCTTGCTGCTTTAGTAAATAAGCTGCAACGCTAGAGTCTACACCACCTGAAAGACCAATAATAACTCGCTTCATTATTAAAAATTAAGGTACAAAGATACATATTATAGTACCATTTTAATAATAATTAGATAGAGTAAAAAACCGATGAAATACATTTTTGTTTAAATTTTTGTTAAAATTATTAAACAAAATTTGGATTTATGTTTAACTTATACTTACTTTTGTTGAACAAAGTATAACTAATAAATAACAAAAAATGAAATTACTTAGAAATCTTAGAAATTTTTCTTTCCTTTTTGTAGGATTGATTTTAGTAACATCATGTAACGATGATGATGAAATTATTGAATTTGTACCAACAGCTAGCATAGTTGAATTGGCGCAAGCAACTCCACAACTATCTAGTTTAGTTAGTGCACTTGTAAAATATCCAGATTTAGTTGATTTACTAAGTAATACTGGAACTTTTACAGTTTTTGCTCCTGATAATGACGCTTTTGAAGCATTACGAATAGCAGTTGGTCAAGAAACTATTGATGATATTCCAGAAGACGTATTAAAAAATGTTTTACAATATCATGTTTACACAACTGCAGCTTTACCGGCAATTTCTGTTACAACAGGAACTATTACTATGGCTAATGGTGAGGATGCTGATGTTGTTGCTGATGCTAATGGTGTATTTATAGCAAATGCACAAGTAACTCAAGTAGATGGTTTAGCAACAAACGGTGTTGTGCACATTATCGACAGTGTAATGGTACCACCTTCTATATTACCAATAGTTGGGACTATTGTAGCTCCAGCTTATTTTAACAAAAACTTTACAACATTAATTGCTGCTGTAGAAGCTGCAAATACAGACATATTAAGTCTTCTTTTAGGTAATGGACCAAGTGATAATGGCTTAACTTTATTTGCACCTACAAATGCTGCGTTTGAAGCTGCTGGTGTAACTGATGTTAATGGTGCTGATGCAGTACTTGCTTATCACGTTATTGACGGTACTATTATGTCAGATATGTTGCCAGTTACAACAGGAACATCTGATGAAGTGGAAACTTTAGGAGGAGATATTTACATAACTAATGCTGGAGATGATGTTTCAATAAACGGAACAACAACTGTTACAGCAACAAACATAACAGGTTCTAACGGAGTTGTTCATGTTATTGACAGAACATTATTACCACCTACACAAACTATTAACGAAATAGTTGCAGGTTTTGCTGGTGGTGACCCTGCTGAATTTACATTATTAGCAGCTGCTCTATCTAGAGCTAACTTAGCAGATTTCTTTGCTAGTGCTGATGATTCTTACACAGTTTTCGCTCCAACTGACGCTGCATTTTTAGCTGCTGGTTTAGACGAAGCTGCAATAAACGCTACAGATCCAGCAGCTGTAGCTGGTATATTAACTCATCATGTTGTTGATGGTGCTTATGCATTCTCTACAGATTTAACACAAGACGCCATGATTGGAATGTTAAACGGACAAAATGTTACTATTGATTTAGCAAATTTAGCAGTGCAAGATGCAGCTGGAACAACTCCAGCAGCAGGATTAATAGCTAGTTTATTAAACGTACACGCAACAAATGGTGTAGTACATGTAATTGACGCTGTATTATTACCAAGTAGTAATTAAAGATTAGTTTGGTTTGTTGATTGTAGGCAGTCAATAATCACTTGATTATAATTGTCTATGAAAAAGAGGCTCCTCAAGAAATTGAGGAGCTTTTTTGTTTATTACTTCTTCTTTTTATATTTAGGAACGTAAGTATAATCTTTTTCTTCTTTCAATGTTCCATTTTCATAATATTTCCAAACACCGTCTTTTTTACTTCTTTTGTATTTACCTTCAACTATTAATTCACCTTTAGGATTATAAAACTTTGAAATACCATGCAATTCCCCATTTTCATATAAAAACTCTTTTAAAACAATATTTCTTTCAGAATACCATAAAGCTAAACCATCTAGCTTTCCATTTTTATAGTTTTGTTTTTCTGCAATTTGTCCGTTTTTATAATATACCAAGCGCTCACCTTCTAATTTACCAGAAGCATCAAAATGCTCTAACGTTAATAACTGCTCTGTATTTTTTTGATAATATTTCCAAGTACCTACATACGTTTTACCATCCATTTGTCCTTCGCTAATTACCTTACCTCTGGAGGTGTAAAATTTAACTTGAGCTATATTGTCATTTTCATTAAACTGCTTTGTGGCTGTTAATACTGCCTTTTTATTAATGTTTTTATAAAACTTAAACAAACCTATTTCTTTTCCATTTTTAAAAGCACCTTCATATCTTAAAACTTTGGTGTTTTCAAAGTTTTTTTTCCATACACCATCACGTTTTCCATTGCTATCAAATTGATTTACCTCTTGAGCAAAAATGATACTACTAAAGCTTAGTAGGAATAGAAAATTATATATAGTTTTCATTTTAAAAATTATGTTTTTATGAATTTATGTTTTTTAAACGTTATTATTTAAATTTTCTTATAACAAAAAAGCTGCCAAAAAAATTCTTGACAGCTTGTATTGTATTTTATAATTTAAATTACTTTTTCTTTTTTTGCTGCATTTGCTTTTGCTTTTCAGCCTGTTCCATCATATCAGCCATTTTCTTCTGAAAACGATTTTGCTTTTTTGGTTGTTTCTTTTTCTCTTGAATTTGAGCATGAATTTTATCTTCATCAAGAATGTAATTCTTAATTACAAGTATAATTCCGATACTAATTAAGTTTGAAATAAAATAATATAAACTTAAACCAGAGGCATAATTATTAAAGAAGAATAACATCATTATTGGTGAGAAATACATCATGTATTTCATCATTTTAGCCATATCTGGCATACCTTCTTGCTGCGGCTGCGACTGCATATTTTGACCTGTAGTTAATCGCATGTAAAAGAAAATAGCTATAGATGCTAATAACGGAAATAAACTTACGTGATTACCATAGAATGGTATATTAAAAGGTAAGTTAGCTATAACATCATAAGATGATAAATCGTCTGCCCAAAGGAATGATTTTTGTCTTAAGTCGAACGCTGAAGGGAAAAACTGAAACAGTGCATAAAACACAGGAAGTTGTATTAAAGCCGGTAAACATCCAGCCATAGGGCTTGCTCCTGCTTTATTTTGCAACGCCATAGTTTCTTGTTGCGCTTTCATTTTATTATCCTTATGCTTTGCTCTAATGGCATCCAATTCTGGTTTCAAAATTTTCATTTTGGCTTGAGAAAGGAATTGTTTATACTGTACAAAGGATAATAAGATTTTTACTAAAATTGTCATTACTACAATAGCTATTCCGTAAGGCATAAAACCTCCTAAGAAACCAAATAATGGCATGAAAACATAACGATTTATCCAACCAAAAAGTCCCCATCCAAACGGTACTAATTCATCAAGGTTTCTGTCGTAGGTATTTAAAACTTTAAAATCACTTGGCCCATAATACCAATCCATAGCTTGATTGATTTCACCACCTTGTAATTCTAAAGGAATTGTTGTTGCGAAGCTTTTAGTAAATACGGTATCTATCGTTTCCTCTTGTACTAAATTCTCAGTTTTTACTTTTACATTTTTAAAGCGCGTATCTGTTAATAACACTGAAGAAAAGAAATGTTGCTTATAACCAATCCAAGCTACATCTTCAATATCATCTTCTCCATCTCTGGTGTAATCTGCTTTTCCTCCTTCATAATCGTAATGCACATCGGTATACCTATTTTCGTAAGAAATACTTTTTGCATGACGGTAACCTTTTAATTTCCAATCTAGATTAATGGCTTGTGAACTATTAATGATATTACTTAGTCCCTGTGAACGAACAGCAAAATCAATCATATAATCACCATCTTTAAGTTCGTAACGATACTCTAGAAATTGGCTTTCAGAAACTTTTAGCTTCATAGAAATAACTGTTACACTACCATTTTTAGTAACTTGAGGTACAAACGGTAAATCTTTGGTATTAAAAATTCTGCTATCTGTGGTTCCAAAATTAATATTAAAAGATGCATTACTATCTTTTATTAAATAAATTGGAATAGAATCATAATCAACAAATTGCTTTAATCTCACTTCAGTAAGATACCCTCCTTTATTGCTAAAGGTAAGCGCTAATAAATCGCTTTCTACACTAGTTTCTTCATTGTTAGATTGCATTGCTGAAAATGCAAATGCTCCTAATTTATTGTTTAGACTTATTTGTTTAAGTGAATCTGATATACCTTCAGGATAAAAATCTTCAGCTGTTGTAACTTTTGCATCTTCTGCTGCTTTAGCCTTTTTTTCTGCCTCAACTTGTTCTTGCTTAGCTTTTTCTTGAGCTTCAAGTTCTTCTGGTGATGGCTGATTTTGCCATAGCATGTAAGCTAAAATTCCGAAAATGAGTACAAACCCTATTATCGAATTGATATCTAATTTCTTTTCTTCCATTGGTTGTTAGTGTAAATTAAAACATTACCGCACAGGCAGTAATGTGTTTAGCTAATCAATAAGCTATCCAATTTTAATTTTGTGCCATACTGACACCTCTACTTTTTTTATTGTGATTTAAGGCTGCTTTAACAAAAGCTACAAATAAGGGGTGAGGATTTGCAACTGTACTTTTATATTCTGGGTGATATTGAACGCCAACAAACCAAGGATGCTCTGGTATTTCAACAATTTCAACTAATCCTGTATCTGGATTTAGTCCTGTTGCTTTCATACCAGCTTCTTCAATTTGCGTTTTATAATCACTATTAAATTCGTAACGGTGTCTATGACGCTCAGAAATATTTTCTGCTTTATATATGTCTCTAACAGCACTTCCTTTTTTTAAATCGCAAGCCCAAGCTCCTAAACGCATGGTACCTCCTTTATGTGTTACAGACTTTTGCTCTTCCATTAAATCTATAACAGGATTGCTTGTTTCTGGATTCATTTCGGCAGAATCTGCATCTTCTATTTTTAAAACATTTCTTGCAAATTCTATAACTGCCATTTGCATACCCAAACAAATTCCAAAAAATGGCACATTGTTTTCTCTAACATACTTAACAGCATCAATTTTTCCTTCAATACCGCGTTCTCCAAAACCTGGTGCAACTAAAACACCATCTAAATGACCAAGTTTTAATTTGGCATTATCAGCATTAATATATTCTGAGTGTACAGACTCCACATTTACTTTTACCTCATTTTCTGCACCTGCGTGAATAAAAGCTTCTAAAATTGATTTATATGAATCTTGTAACTCAACGTATTTTCCTATTAGCCCAATTGTAATTTCTGTTTTTGGATTTTTGTGACGCTTTAAAAACTGATTCCATCTATCAATATCTGGTTTCGAACTTTTTAAGTTTAATTTGTTTAACACAACTTTATCTAAACCTTCATCGAGCATTAAATTTGGTACATCGTAAATTGTTGATGCATCAATAGATTGTATTACGGCATCTTCCTTTACATTGCAAAATAAAGCTAATTTTCGGCGTAAATCTTTTGGTAAATGATGCTCTGTTCTACAAACTAAAACATCGGCTTGTACCCCACTTTCCATTAGTGTTTTTACACTATGCTGTGTGGGTTTTGTTTTTAATTCTCCAGCAGCTGACAAATATGGCACCAGTGTTAAATGAATAACAATACCATTATCTTCACCTAAATCCCAACGTAATTGACGCACAGCTTCTATGTATGGTAAAGACTCAATATCTCCTACAGTTCCTCCTATTTCTGTGATTACTATATCGTAATCGCCAGAGTTTCCTAAAATTTGAACACGCTGTTTTATTTCGTCTGTAATATGAGGAACAACTTGTACTGTTTTACCTAAAAACTCACCACGTCTTTCTTTTTCAATAACACTTTGGTAAATTCTACCTGTGGTTACGTTATTGGCCTGACTTGTTGGTACATTTAAAAAACGCTCGTAATGCCCTAAATCTAAATCGGTTTCTGCTCCGTCTTCTGTAACATAACATTCGCCATGTTCGTAAGGATTTAAGGTACCAGGGTCTACGTTAATGTAAGGGTCTAACTTTTGAATGGTAACTCTGTAACCTTGTGCTTGTAATAATTTGGCCAAAGAAGCGGCTATAATGCCTTTTCCTAAAGAAGATGTAACACCACCAGTTACGAAAATATATTTTGCTGTAGTTGTCATGTTGCGCTTGTAAACGCAGGCAAATTTACAAAATTTAAATAGTTATTTCGGAATTGTTTTTTAGTTATTTAAATTGTAGTTATTAACAATGGTTTTATTAAAATAGCATAGACTAAAAAGGGCTTTAAACATTGACTTTGTAAAAAATTTCTGCTACCTTCGTTTAACATTTAGATATAAAACATTAAAACGATTTCATATCAAGTCGTTAAACGATAGCTCAAAAAACTCATTTAGGATATTGCCTCTGGATATTCCTAATTAAATCTTCCAAACCGTTTAATTTTAGTTCGTAAACCTCTTTAAGCATATCGCCTAATTTACCTTTAGGAAACCCTTTAGCGTTGTACCAAACCACATAATATTCTGGTAAATCTATTAAATAACGGTCTTTATATTTACCGTAGGGCATTTTCGTATGCGCCAATTTTATTAAAAAATCTTTATTTGGAAGCAAAACTTAATTTAAGGATTTAAATTCTGATAATTTTTCAAGTTCACGCTCAATATAAAGCTTCCATTTTAATTGTGCAGTATTATTTCTAGAGTAATCTGTTTCAGCATCATAGCTATTTTGCATTTCAGCCAACGCTTTATTTATGGTTTTATGAAGGCTTCTTAAATTATTTTTAATACTACTAGACACTTTAAATTGGCTAATTCCCTTTCTAAATTTTCGTGCGTGTAATTCTGTAATGTCGTAATGCAATTGCTCGTGCCCTAAAACATGTGCATCTGCTAATTTAGGTTTATACCATGATTTTTCTGGATAAAAATGTGCATGTACCTCTGTTGTAAAACTAACAGGAACCGAATTTGTTTCTCTAACTGAAAATCCAAAAGTTATACCAGATGCGGTTACTGCTGCAGCACTAACTTGATTATTTGGCAAGCCTCTAAAATCTGCCCATGTTAATTTATAAGACTCATTCCAAGATAAAACAGGTTCATCTTTTTGAAAAGGAAGAAGACATAATATTAAAAGAAATATTCTTGACACTTAAAGGTTATTTTTGTAATAAAACGAATAACCCTTAAACCTTATTGTTTTACTTCAACAATAGTTAAATCATCATATTTTACTAAATAAACAGTATCGTTATAATAACCACCAAAGAGCTTCTTTTTGTAAGCAAATTTATTTTCTACATACTCAGTTAATGGTGCCTTAGTAACAGATGAATACAAATCTTCTGACGATACTAGACGTAAAACAACATCCATAGTTAAATCGAAACCTTTTACAGCACTTTTATCTGGAGTAATATTGTATAAACTTTTATATTTTTTTACAAAAGCATCATTATCAGTATAAGTTTTGGATGTTGTTGCAAAATGAAACTGAAGTTTTGATAAATGTTCGTTGGAAACCTCACTACTTTCAAAAGCTGAATTGTTATTTGTAGTTACCAAAATAATATCAATTTTTTCTTTTTCTTCTTCTTTATTTTCTTCTTGAATTAAAGACGCTAAAATACTTGTTACATTTGATGCAAAACCTCCGTTTTTGGTTTCTAAAAACACAATATTATTTCCCGGCATTATATTGGTTTCAATATCTTCTTTTGTTACAAAAAACTCATCTTCGCCACTTTTCTTGTTTTTATTAGAATATACTTGTTTCGCATAATTAAACTCACGTTTTAAACTATTTGAAACGTCTTCATGTTTTGAGTCGGAAATAATAACAATATTGCTTGCTAACGTATCTGTTCTAACAAAATTTACAATTTTGCTTTTTAATAAATCATCTGAAGGTCTAGATTGAAAAACATTGTCGTGCAACTGTAAATTTTTACCAATTGGCGATATGATTGGAATATTATATTTACGTAATTCTGAAGCTGCTTTTTTAAAGCTTGCTGGAGTTAAGGGGCCAATAACAGCATCAACATTTTCAAAATCGTTATCATCTATTATTTTAGAAACTTCGCTAACTTGATATTTTGTATCATGCACATCTACTTTTAACGAAACCCCCAAAGTTTTAAGCGAATCTATAGCCATTAAAACACCTGAATGAAAATCTAAAGACACATTTAAATAAGGATCTTTTTTAACACTGTTTTTTGTGTCATCTTCAGTTGAAAAATCTACTCGATTTAACCTAAAAGGCAGCATAACTACAATGTTCTTTGTACTAAAATCTGAGATACTATCTGCAAGATTAATTCTGTTAGAATCTGCTTGAATAATACCGTTTGCAAGATTGGAGTATGGTATTTTTAAAATCATTCCTTTTTTTAATCCTAATTCTTTTAAACTGGGATTTAAACTTTCCAACTGTTCTTGGTCTAAACCTAATTTTAGTTTTAAACGGTAAAAGCCTTCTTTTGGTAAAACTTTGTAATAACTGTATTGCTCGTCAACTTCTTTTGTATCCTCATCTTCCATATTAGGTACCAAAATTTCTTGTCCCTCTTTTAATACATCACCCATTTCTGGGTTTAATATTTCCAATTCTTCTAAAGTAATTCCAAATTTATAAGCTATTCGCCATTTTCCTTCTTTAGGTAAAACGGTGTAAGTTTTTGTAGCTTCATTTTCTTCAACAACTTCTGTTATTTTAAAAATTGGTATTTGAAGTTTATCTCCTTTTTTTAGCGTGTTGGCATATAAAAATTTGTTGTATTTTTTTAAATCATCTTGAGAGACATCATATTGCTGAGATATGCCGAATAATGTTTCTTTTCGTTTAGTTTTATGTGTTTTAAAACCTTGTAACTCTTTAGTAATAGTTGTTTTAGGAGGTTTAGATTTTGAAATAGGAATAATTAATATAGTATTAGGTTTTAGTCCTTTTTTAGCATCTGGGTTTAAACTGTAAATATCGAATGGTGTTACAAAATATCGTTTTGCTATAGCCTCAATAGTTTCACCTTCTTTTACTTGATGTGTGCTAAAGTTTTGGGCATTAGCTGAGTTTAAACCAAAAACAAAGACTAAAATTAGTACTAATAAAAATTTATTCATGTGATGTTCTTTTAAAAACTAAACCTACTATAATGAATATATACGTTAAATTATTACTTTAAGGATGCACCAAGCATCATTTTATATATTTTACTAAAGCACATAGTATGCCAAAACAAAAATAACAAGCAACCTTAAATGAGACACAAAAAAATTAAAAAGACACATTTTCTATTCCCATTCAATAGTTGCAGGTGGTTTCGAACTAATATCGTAAACTACTCTATTAACGCCTTTAACTTTATTTATTATATCATTTGATGTTTTTTGAAGAAACTCATAAGGTAAGTTTACCCAATCTGCAGTCATACCATCCGTACTTTCAACAGCTCTAAGTGCAACGCATTTTTCGTAAGTACGTTCATCACCCATTACTCCAACGCTGTTAACAGGTAGTAACATGGCACCCGCTTGCCAAACTTTATCGTAAAGTCCCCATTCTTTTAAACCTTTAATAAAAATATGGTCTACCTCTTGAAGCATACGCACTTTTTCGGCTGTGATATCACCTAAAATACGAATTCCTAAACCTGGACCAGGAAATGGATGACGACCAAGTAATTCAGGGTCTATACCTAAAGTAGCTCCAACTCGTCTTACTTCATCTTTAAAAATAGCACGAAGCGGCTCTACAATTTTAAGCTTCATAAAATCTGGTAAACCACCAACATTATGATGACTTTTAATAGTTGCTGAAGGACCGCCCGTGGCCGAAACACTTTCTATAACATCTGGGTAAATGGTGCCTTGTGCTAACCATTTTACATCCTCTAATTTATGTGCTTCGTCATCAAATACTTCAATAAAAGCATTTCCTATAGCTTTACGTTTTTTCTCAGGTTCCTCTATTCCTGCTAAGGCATCTAAAAATCTATTTGAAGCATCAACGCCTTTTACATTTAAACCCATACCTTCATACTGATTTAAAACACTCTCAAATTCATTTTTACGTAATAAACCATTGTTTACAAAAATACAATAGAGGTTTTTTCCAATAGCCTTATTTAGTAATACTGCTGCTACTGTAGAATCTACACCGCCAGAAAGTCCTAAGACCACTTTATCGCCTCCTACTTTAGCTTGTATAGCTTCAACCGTTTCTTCAACAAAAGAATCTGGTGTCCAATCTTGATGTATACCGGCAATATTTACCAGAAAATTTTCTAGCAATTGTTTACCATCAGTTGAATGATAAACCTCTGGATGGAACTGTATAGCATAAGTTATTTCACCTTGAATTTTATAAGCGGCATTATCAACATCATTAGTGCTAGCTAATAAAACGCCTCCCGTTGGTAAAGCTTTAATAGTATCGCTATGGCTCATCCAAACTTGGGTGCCTTCAGAAATACTTGCAAAAAATGGTTCGCCCTTTTGAATAAAAGACAAATGCGCTCTACCGTATTCTCTGGTATTTGAAGGCGCAACTTCTCCTCCAGAAAAATGAGCTAAATATTGGGCGCCATAACAAACTGCAAGCATAGGCTTTTTTCCTCTAATTTCTGATAAGTCTGGATGCAATGCATCTTCACCTCTTACAGAATTTGGGCTACCAGATAGAATTACTGCTTTGTATTCTTCTAAGCTTTTTGGAATTTTATTAAATGGGTGTATTTCGGAGTAAATGTTAAGTTCTCTAACTCGACGTGCAATAAGCTGTGTGTATTGCGATCCGAAGTCTAAAATTAATACCTTATCGTGTTGCATGCGCAAAAGTAACAATTGATTTTATAATGACGAATAGCCTTTGCTTTTTTTTGTATTAAATTGTTAACACCAAAAACTCGCCTTTTAATGGTTCTAAGCTTTGAATAAGTTTAGGTATTAGTTGCTCGCCATATTCCAAATAAAATTCGGAGAAATTAGCATTGCGTTCTTGTAAACTACCATTGGGAAATAATTCATTTTGAAGCTCTGTCATTCTAGACACTTGGTCTGATAGCGCATTTTTTTGTGCCTTTAGCAAACGTTTCTCTAATTTGTCCAATCCTTTTAGCTGTTTTAGTTCTTGTGCTTTTACAGCTCCCAAAAAGGATTTATCCGTTTGTTTGGCAACTTCATATAGCTCTTCAAACTGGTTTACTAAATGGTTTTTTTGTTTTGAAAAATCAATTTCAATGTTTGAAATCTCTCTAACTTTACTATTAATAAAAGCATCTCTTTTCAAAAAGATATCTGTACTAGAAATATTCAGTTTTTCTAGTTTTTCAAATTGCTTTTCTGTTTGAATTAAAACCGAATTTCTCAATAGTAAAATAGGAAATGGCACTTCAACTTTATTAAAAAACTGCTTTAACTGAAACCAATACGCCAACTCTCCACCTCCACCAATGTAGCATAGGTTTGGCAAAATAACTTCTTGATACAAAGGACGCATAATAACATTTGGCGAAAAACGCTCTGGGTGCTCTAAGAGCTCTTTTTGTATCTCACTCAAGCTCCAATAAATATCGGTATTTAGTACCTTATAAACCTCATCTTCGTAGACAATACGCTCTCGCAAATTTTCTTTTAAATAAAACAAGTTAATTTCTCTAGGATTCACTTGAATTCCATAATCTTTAGACAGCTTATCGTTTGTTTTTAAAACTTCTTTAAAAGACGTGTTATTTAGCAATTCCTCTGCCATATAAGGTGCAAACTCCTTTTTTAACTTGGCATCATTGGCATCAATAATTACTAAACCATATTCTTTAAACAATACATTTGCTAAAAACCGTGTAGCATCAGCTAAATTATCATGTTTTATGTATGCATCTTTAAACAATAGCTTTAAATAGCTAGCATTTTTGGTGTTGCCTAATTCTTTTGAAAATAAATCAAAAACAGGTTCTAATCCTTTAGTTGATAATTCACCTACAGCACCCTGAGCATCTTTATTCCATTGTATTTTTTTTCCTTTAAAATTAAAATAATTAATTTCTTCAAAATCATGATCTTCAGTTGCCATCCAATACACAGGTATAAAATTGTATTTTGGATTTATTTCCTTTAATTGCTTGGATAGGTTTATTGCAGAAATAATTTTATAGAGAAAATATAATGGGCCAGTAAATAAATTAAGTTGATGCCCAGTGGTAATTGTAAAAGTATTATTAGATTTTAATAATTCAATATTTTGAAGTGTACTTTTTGAAGCATCAATATTCTGATATTGTTTGTTTAAACTTTCAACTAAAACAGTTCTAGATTGCGTAGAAAAAATTTTTTGTTTCTCCTCTATTTGATCTTTAAAGCTATTAAGATTAGGAAAACGATTATAAAACGGTTTTAATTCTGATTTTTCATCTAAATAGTTACAAATTAAAGATGAAAAGTAACCAGTATCGCGAAACGGAATATAATTTTGATGCATATTTAATTAAAAAATTATGTAAATATACAGTTATTCCATTTTTATCATTCTAAAAAATACGTTAAGAGTTATAAAGAAAAGTAAAATCACAATACTTCAAATTGAAACTCTCCTGAATCTGAAGTGTTTCCTAAAGCGTCTTTGGTTATTACTTTCCAATAGTAAATACCTGAAGATACAGTAACTACCAATTCATTAGTATTTAAATCGCTTGAAAATAATGGAGGATTAGAATTATTACCAATATAAATGTCGTATCCAGCAATATCATCGTCAACATCACTACCTGTCCATTGTAAGGTTACGGAGCTAGTACTAGGTATTGAAGCAGCCATTACAGGTGAGTTTATAACTGCTGGAAATGGCGCATAAGATTGTTCGCCAGGACCAGCATTGTAAAATTGCCATATTTCGCTGACTTGGGTTTTTGATCCTTTTTGAGATTCTACAAACCATTTATAAGGTGTAGCACGTTGCAAAACTATTGGTATGGTATCTGTAGTGGTTTCTTGGGTAATAATATTTCCATCAAACAAATTTTCAATAGTTATTTTATAATTATCTGCGTCGTTAGCCTTCCATTCAAATTTAACTGTACTTTCAGTTGGTGTTACATTTGTACCTAAATTACACAACATATTTTCTTGAGGAAAATACAATTCAACGCTATTATCTATCGATGGGTTATCTATTCCATCAGGATTTTCTCCTTCTGGGTTTGAGTCATCAACAGAAGATTTACTACAAGCAAAAATTAAAAAAAACAAACAGACTATATATATAAAACGTTTCATTTTTTTACGATTTTAAATGTTGATGTTGAAGACTTGTCTTTTATAAAAACAGTATAGATTCCTGAAGACAAATTACTTGTATCGACATCTATATTATTTGTCTTTTGTTTAGTTATAGTTTTTGAATAAACCGTTTGCCCTAAATAAGAATAAATACTTACTGAAAATTGTTCTTTATCAATATCCCCTAAATGAATATTAACTTTATTTTGAAATGGATTAGGGTACGCAAAAACGTTATCTGAAATTAAAATATTTTCTTCGTAAACTCCTTGACATTCGTTATCTGTAGTAACTTTTAAACTATTAAATCCGTTTTGTAAACTTAATGAGACTGAGGGTTTTGATGTTGTAAATTTTAAGCCATTAAAATTAATGTTATAACTACTACTCCCAGACAAGCTAATAGATACTTTTTGCCCACTGCTTTTACCTGTTAGAACTTGTAAAGGTTCTGGTTGGCTTATTACTATATCATAACAACTTTCAAAACTAGGTAACTCTTCAATAGTTATACAAAGTCTGTAAGTACCAGCTAAAAGGTTAAGAATATCTATCTCATTAGTAAAATTGTAAGTTTTAGAAAAATCGTCTTTGGTTAAACTAGCGGTATAATTCTGGTATTGTAGAGTTTTAATATTAATTTTTCCATCATTATTATTTAAGCACGTTTCTCCAGTAAGTAATATGGTAAAATTATTGTTTGGTATATTTAACACACTACAACCAAACAAATCTACAGCATCTCCAAAAGGTGTGTTCGGACATTGGTCATCTGTATTGGCTACACCATCATTATCAGCATCATCACATACAGACTGATAATTTGTTGTACTATCTTTAAACCAATTATTGTAATCTCCATTTGTATTAGAAATAACTTCAACCGGATTATCTACCAAAATACAGCTTAAAAGTGGGTTGTTTGTTGCATTAAATTCGTTTAAATTCTGATTGTTACCGTTTTGAATATTCAATTGATCGCTAACAAATAAGTTAGATTGACAATACAAACTCACCAAATTAGAATTTAAAACAACGCTTAACATATCCAATTGATTTTCGGAACAATCGAAAGTTATTAAATCAACCAAAGCGTCAACATTTAACTCAGCTAACATGTTAGCCGAAACATCTAAAGTTATTAATGCTGTATTTGAGCTTAAATTAATTTGAGATAAACTATTATTTGAAATATTAAGAGACCTTAAATTTGTATTTAAAGACAAATCGATAGAAGATATAGCATTAGTTGAAGCATTTAAACTAGTTAAAAGTGTATTAGTACTTAAATCGACATCTGTAACATTATTGTCTTCAAAATTAAAGCTTGATAAACCTAAAAAGTCTTCAATACCAGTTAAATCCAAAATATTTTGATTGCTAATATTTAAAGTTGAAATATTTTCAATGTTTGCCGTTAAAACATAATCATCTAACGCACCAGAATCGTAACCTAAATCTATTAAAGCCTGTTCGAAATTATCATCAGGTACATAGGTTTCGCCATAATAACACTCCATTGAATAATTTGCTAATCCATCTTTTAACCAAGCAACCCCAGCAGGTGCAGCTCCAGTATCGGTTTCTATACAGGTTAACGTTGTGTTATTTTGTGCATTTAAATTGGCTAGGTTTGTGTTTTGACCATTTTTTAAGTTTAAACTTTCCAAAAGATTAGATTGACAACTTATACTCGTTATTGCAGTATTTTGCTGAAAATCTAAATCTATAATTTGGTTAGAATTGCAATTGAAAACTTGGAGCGTTGGAATTAAACTCGCATCAAATTCTGTGAATATATTGTTAGCTATATTTACATCAATAACATTAGTACTATTACTTAAATCTAAACCAGTTAATGCGTTATTAGAACCGTTAATTTGAATTAAATTTGGGTTTTGAGAGAAATGTACTGAACTGATTGTATTATTAGAAAAATCTAAATTCTGCAACGCTGTAAAATCTTCTATTCCTGTTAAATCTGATATATTTTGTCCGCTAATATTTAAATTAGTTAAAACCTCAATATTTGCAGTTAAAACATAATCATCTAAAGTGCCAGAATCGTAACCTAGTGTAATTAAAGCTTGTTCAAAGTTATCATCGGGCACGTAGGTTTGTCCAAATTTACAATCTAAACTATACTCCGTGGCAGCATCTTTAAACCAGTTTGCACCTATATTATTAACATCATCAACCTGAACACATGTTAGGTTTGGGTTATTAGACGAATTAAAATTTGAAATATTAGTATTTATACCGTTTTGAATATTTACAAATTCTAACTGATTATCAGACACATTAATAGTTATTGAATCTGGACAAAAATCTAAAGGATTATTTTGATTTTGAGCAGGACATGCGCCAGTACCCATAGTTGATAAATCAAAATCACCTGTAATTTGATTATTACTACAATTAAATGTTTTAAGTTGATTTAAATTTAGTGGTAATTGCAAGTTTGTTAATTGGTTGTCACGTACGTTAAGTTCTATTAAATTAGTATTAGAACTAACATTTAAATCAATTAATTGATTGTTGCCTATCGACAAATATTTAATTGTTGGCAAACTAGCTACAACAGCATTTAATTGACTAATTTGGTTGCTGTCTAATATTAAATTTTCAAGAACAGGTGAAAGTAAATCGTCTACATCGGTTAATTCATTTTGTGATCCAGAAACTGCTATTAAATTGGTTTTACCAGATAAATTTATATCTGTTAAATCATTATCTGAAAAATCTAAAACTTCCAAAGCACCATTAGATGTAATGTCAAGTTGCGCTAACGTATTAGATCTACAATTCAAAGTGGTTAATGCAGAATAATTTGTTACTAATAGCGAATTTAAACTGTTATTAGAACAACTTATTTTACTCAATGAATTGTTGGCAACCGTTGTGGTAATAAAATTAGATATATGGTTACTATTACAATTAATTTCTATCAAATTATTGTTGTTGCTAATATCTAAAAACGATAAATTATTGTTTGAACAATCGAGTTCTTCTAAGTTGGTATTTAACGCTATATTCAAATCAGCCAAATTATTATTTGCACAGAATAGTTTTGTTAAACTATCTGTGCCAGAAGTATTTAGTAACCCAACAGTATTAGCTGTATTATTGGTTAAAAAATAATTTGAACCACAGAAAAGATTTTCCAAATTAATCATACCACTAACATCTAATTCATCTAAGTAATTACTACTACAATCTAATTCTGTTAATGATAAAAATGCTTTAATTCCTTCAAGGTTTTCAATATTTTTTCCGCTTATATTTAATGAATTAAGATACTCAATATTAGCTGTTAAAACTTGATTATCTATAGCTCCAGAATCAATTCCTAAATCAATTAAAGCTTGTTCAAAATTATTATCAGGAATGGCTGTATATCTATTATTTACACAATCATCATTATAACTAGCATTGAGGTCTTTAACCCAACTACCTGGAATATTACCTATTACAGCAGTATCAACATTAATACAAAATAAATTAGTATTATTGGAAGTATCAAACACGGTTAAATTAGTATTGTTACCATTTCTAATATCAACAAACTCTAATAAAGCGTTACTATTACATGTGATGCTTGTTAGTGCTGTATTTGCGACTAGATTTAGTTCAATAATATTGTTATTAGAGCAATTTAATATTGTTAACGCAGTAAAATCCTGAATACCTGTTAAATCAGAAATCCCTAAACCTGCAACATTTAAAGTGCCTGCAAAAGCAATAGCACTTGCTGTTGAGACGTAATTATTATTTGCTATACCATCTCCAAGCCCATTAATTTCCAGGTAATTCTCAAAAGCATCATCTGGAACGTAAGTACCACAATTAATCGCATAAGATGCTGTTACGTCAATAGCCCAAGTTACACCAACAGGTACAGCACCAGTATCTGTTTCGACACAAGATAGGTTTGCGTTATTGATAGCACTAAAATTGGTAAGATTTAAATTTTGACCATTTTGAATATTTAAAACTTCTAATGTGTTGGAGTCGCAATTAAAATTTGTTAAAGCATTAAGGCTACTTAGGTTTAATGACTGTATATTGTTATTAGAGCAGTTTAAATTACTGATAGAGAGATTAGTACTTATATCTAAATCTGATAGCGAATTAAATGAAATATCTAAAATACTTAAACCAACGTTACCACTTAAATCTAAACTTATTAAATTATTATTTGAACCATTAAAATTTATTAAAGCTATATTATTCGAGATATTGATTTCATCTAAATTATTATCACTACAATTAAGTGTTTGTAAAGCATTAAAATCTTCAATTCCTGTTAAATCTTCAATATTTAGGTTTGAAATATTGAGTGCCAATTCACTACCAATAGCAGACGTTAATACTAAATTGTTGTTATTTATGCCATCTCCCAATCCATTGGATTCAAGGTAAGCTTCAAAATTATCATCTGGAACATAAGTGTAAATATCAAGACAATTGGATTCGCCATAATACGTCCAATCATCTTTCGTCCAATTAGCATTTGGGGCAAAGCCAACATCTACTTGAATGCAAAATAAATCAGGATTATTTTCAGATTTAAATGATGTTACTAAATCGTTAAAACCGTTAGCTACAACTAAAGATGTTAATTTATTATTAGACACATTTATTGTAGCACCACCTTGACAAATAGTTTCGGGGTTTGTTTGCGGGTCTGGACAAATAACAGTATTAATTGAGCTTAAATCTAAACTTGAAATTAAATTATTCGAAGCATCTAATACTTTTAAACTGGTATTTGCTGATAGATTTAAAGTTGAGATTTGATTTGATGCGCAAAAAAGATTTTCTAAATTTATATTATTACCAACAAGTAAACTGCTTAGTCTGTTATTTGAAATTGTTAATGATACTAAATCTGTATTTAAACCAACATCTATATCAGTAATTCTATTGTTAGAACATGTAATTTCTCTTAGGTTTGTATTACTCGAAACATTTAACCCTGAAATTAGATTTTCAGAACAATCTAAAACCTCAAGGTTGCTATTAGATAAAATATTTATGGTTGCTAACCGGTTAGAACCACAAAGCAATGATATTAAACTAGTATTATTAGAAACATCAATACTTTGTATATTATTATTAGAACATATTAATGTTTCTAGACCAACAAAACTTTCAATTCCTGTTAAGTCGCTTATATTTAAATTATCAATAACAAGCAGCGTAACACTGTCTATTCTATTTGTTAATACCAAATTATTACCTGCTATACCATCTCCCATACTGTTTTCATCACCAACATCAACTAAACCACCATTAGCATCATGAGTTTCTAGGTAATCCTCAAAATTAGCATCAAGTATAGCTGTTGTTTGTGCTACTATAAAATAGGGCACAAATAATATAACTAAAATGAGAATATTATTCTTCATTGCTTTACTTTTCAATACATTCTAATAAATATTAATATCCAGTTTTTTCGTTAACTTCTTTATGGAAATGAACTTGAGTTTTAAATGCATCTTTTAGCTTTGAAACAAATTTCTCTTTAAACTCAGAATCTTCTTTTATTTTTTTCATTATAAAATTCTCCATTTTACTTGCACCAACATCTTTTAGAGTTTTTTCTGCAAGCTTTAATGCTTCTTCTATATCATTATCTGATAATTCATAATAAATAAACCCTTCTTGTATTTCATATTTACGTCCGTAATCATCTATGTTCTCTTTCGAATTTTCATAATGACGTACTGTGTGAGTGTCAGACTCATTTAAGGTTTCACCATTTTCAATCGCTTCCAATCTTTCAATCGTTTTTAATAACAAATCATTAAGATTATTCAATTGTTTCTGTTGCTCAAAAACTTGTTTTTCTAATTTTTCTACAATTGGATTATTATCATTATTATTTATGCCAACTGCAGTGTTTATAAGGTTATAGCTTAATTCGTTCTCAGAAGCTTCCCAAGCTACACCTACAATATTTTTAACGTCTTTTGCAGTAATATTTTCAGGTGATATTGCTATACCCAACCCATTGTTCCCTCCAGAAGGAATTATATAATCTCCTATATTTACAATACCAATTACTTTTACTGGAACTTGCCCCATAAAAGCTACTTTTTCGAAAAACTGTTCTTGACTCTCATTGGGTAGCGCACCTAAAACTGCAGGTTTATAAGATATAACCATCATTCGTTCTGCTCCGGAAGTATTTTTTGATATTTTACCTCCATTAACACCTACAATATCTCCATAAGACATTTTTTCACCAACATCCTTTCTGAGTAAATATTCAGCATAATCGCCTGCACCAGAAGCATATGATACACCACGATATCTATTTTTATTATCATAAAATGTATTTAAGGTATATGATGCAAAAACTTGATTTAGTGTCGCAGCTGTAACTTTTAATATTTGTAAAGCCAACGAAGATGACTCTGAAATAATTAATGATGGTATTGGAACCGTAAAGCAGCCTCCAATACCTGCACAAAACGTACTACTGGTAGATGCGGCAGTTACTCTAAAAGTTGCCTTAGATAGATCTGTTAATTCCCATGCTAAATCTAAAGTTCCATCAACAAAATCGTAAACAGAGCCTAATTGATCTAGATTATAATCAGCATTATTAGAAAACTCACTTGGATTAGTTTCACCTTCAATTCTTCCCCAAAGCATTGGTCCTTGCGGATTTGGTAATCTTATACCAGATATTGTATTTGCACCAGGTTCAGCATTTTGACTAAAACCGTCAAATATTCCTGTGTCATCTACACCAAATAAATCAAACATATCTCGTATAGCTCCATTTAAAAGTGTTGGTTCATATGGTTGTTGGTCTACAGATGTTTCATCCCAAAACGACATAAAATTATTAGCATTTCTAGCTCCATTTACGTTCACTCGTATCGCTATACCTTGATTACCACCTTCTACCAGTAAAGGATAATTATTTATATCTAAATCTGGACCTGTTAAAGTAGACGTTATTTTAACTTGATTTCCTTCAGAGTTTATTTGAACAGCACCATTTAACTCTGTGCTAGAAGCAACTTCTAGAGTTTCAGATTTTAAAGCTCCAAAAGTTGATGCACCTTTTACATCTAAACTTCCATTAAGTATGGTTGGAGCATCAACATCCCAATTAGGTGGGCCTGTTAAGGAATCTCCAACAATTAAAGCTCCAGATAAATTTACAGTACTCTTATTATTTACATTTAGTCCAGAATTAAAATTGGCTAGACTATCAACCACTAGGCTTCCTGTTAAATAGGTCTCATTTCCATCGTTTACAGTAAGTGTACTATTTAAATTAGTTGGACCATTAACAGTAAGTTCTCGATTTAAAAATGTGTCATCATCCACATCTAATGTTCCAGTAGCTGTTATATTTCGATGATACGCATAAGGAACAAACGTGAGTACTTCTCGGCTCATATCAACAAAATTATTGCCGTTTTTAAAGTCAATATCCACTTTTAAATCTTTAGGGGTTCCATCCCAACTAATCTTTTCAAAATCGTCATGCTCTACATCTCCAATTATTAGGTTTATTCTTCCAAATTCGTCAGTTGTTGTAGTCTGTACTTCTTGAAATTCTATTGCATTACCAGAATCAAAAATTGTAAATCTTATATCTACAGTAGTACTTGGTAAATAGTTGCCTTCAGAATCTATTCCTGGTAGTTCTAATGCATCCGGACCAATAATAATAGCTTGGTAATTTATACCATCAGTTTGGGCAAATGATTCAATTACTAGTAAAAGAAATAATCCAATGGTTAGTAGTGGTTTCATAATTATGGTTATTTGTGTTTTAATACTATATTTTTATAAGTTTCGAGTTGAATGATTTAGTGTTAGATGCGAGTTTTAAAATGTATGTTCCTTGAGGAATATCACTAAGATTCAATTCAATACGTTGTGCTTCAGAAAATATTTCAGAATATATCAACTTCCCACTTACATCAAAAACGGAAACTAAGATGTCACTTTTAACTAAATCAGTAAAAGAAATGGAAATAGACTCTTTAAATGGGTTTGGGTAAACTTTGGCTTGTAAACTGTTATTATTAAACTGATTAACTATTTTGATTTTAAATGGTGGTTGTTGATAACCCTGTCTTAAATAATAACCAGCTTTTGAGGACGTACCAATAACACTTGATTGTCCAATACTTTGACTAACAAAATATTTACCTTTAGATGTTGAAAATGTATTTGACGAACCACTAGAGCCTAAACTAGAGCTTTTTATTGTGTATTTTTTTAAATCACCATCAACCTGTGATTGTATTGTAAACACCGAACAAAATATTATTACTAAAAATGAATACTTTTTCATTAACTTATTCTAATCAATAATTAATTATAATTTTTTTGCTTTAACTAAATTTAATACATTACTAGGCACTTACAATGGCTGTCCTACTTTTGTCCATGCCTAAAATCGCATCTAAAAACTGATTATTGTATTAAAAATCGCAATAACATGACGGTAAATTTATGATGAAACCTATACCAAATTGGTGCGCTACTAAATTTAGCTTTTCGGCACTTACACCGCTATTAATTAGCACTGATCTACCATAAGTGTAATTAGCAGAAATAGCAGTACTGTTGGATATTGGGTATTGCATACTTATACCACCTCTTACAAAGAATATATTATTATTAAATTCTTCTTCTCCTACCAAATTAAAAACATCATTATTTATAGTTTGATTGCCTCTTATTAAAAACTCTGATGCTACTGAAACTTTTGCATAAAAAGATAAATCTGTTAACTCAAACATTTTTAAACCTAATCCTGCTTTTAAACCTAAGTAACTTATATCCCATTCAAAATAATTATCTACACTACTCTCACTACCAATGGCGCCATAACTATTATAAGTTGCTCCCAGAGATAGAAATAAAGTCTTTTCATTATTAATTACCTTTCTGTAACCCATTCCAAAATAAGATTTGGATTGTGATAACAAATTATTAAGAGGATTCCCCTGTGAGTTTCTATAATCAAATTCAGAAACATTACTACCAATTTCCATATAAAGTTGTTGGCTAACACTTACAATGCTGAATAAAAAAATAAAAGAGTTAAGTAATAGTTTCTTCATATCATTAATAAATATTTCAACAATCAATTATCTCTAAACTTTAATGAGTAGTTTGTAACTCTAACTTGATTCTGAATGCTGATTTAATCTAAAATCCAGAAGTCTATTAGTCTTTGTAACTTATCTAAAAACTGATAAAAATAAAGATGAAAAGTAAAAATTGAAATATTGGTTATTTTTTGGTTTTAAGTTTTACTAATCTATTAATATAAATTGTATAAACTAAAAAAAATAGACTATGTCCCCCTTTTGTCCATATAATACAAGGTGAAATTCTATAAACATTACTATTCTATGCTAAAAAGTTTAAAAAAATATTAAATTAAGTTACAAAAAACTAATATGAAATATCTAACTATTATAGGGCACCATATTGAAGTAAAACAAATCATAAACAACTAAAAAACAATATTTTAATACTAAAATTAACATATACTTTTCTCTTTTTTACTAGCTTTTTTGTATCTTTAGTAGCATGTTAAAATTTATAAAATAAAAAACTATGAAAAATAAGTCCCATTTACTAACACTGTTTCTATTTTGCCTATCGATAATAGGTAATGTAAACATTTTAAGTGCACAGTCTGAGGCAACTCCCTTCACAGAAATAAAAGGAAAAGTTGTTGATAGCAAAAATAAATCTCCACTAGCATTTGCAGATTTAGTAATTAACAATTCTAATGTTAGTACAATTACAAACTCTGATGGTGAATTTATTTTAAAAATACCAAATACTTCTTCTAAAGATGTATTAGTTATTTCTCGACTTGGTTATGAAAAAAAAGAAGTTTCAATTTCTAGTCTTACAAATGGTATTAAAATAAAATTAGAACAGGCCATTACTCAACTTAGTGAAGTTGAGATAGACACTTACAAAAACGCAAAAACTCTAGTATTAGAAACTCTTAAAAAGAAAAGCTCTCTATACAACAACGATAAAACTTTAATGACAGCGTTTTACAGAGAAACGATAAAGAAAAGACGCAGAAATGCATCATTATCTGAAGCTGTTGTTCAAATACATAAAAGTCCTTATAATAGTTACAAAAGAGACGGTATAGAATTAATAAAGTCTAGAAAAAACACTGATTATTCTAGATTAGATACCATAGCAATGAAACTTCAAGGAGGTCCTTTTAGTAATCTTTACACAGACATTATTAAATACCGAGAATTTATTTTTACTGCTGAAGACATGGACCTGTACAATTTTAGCTTTGGAGAAGCCACTCAAATCAACAATAATATGGTTTATGTTGTTAATTTTAAACAAAAAGAAAATATAACTACACCTCTTTACTTTGGTAAACTATTCATAGACTCTAAAACTTTAGCCTTAACAAGCGCTGCTTATAGTTTAAATGTTGAGAATAAGGAATTATCTAGCCAGATGTATATTAGAAAAAAACCTCGTAAAGTTGATGTTTACCCTACTGAAACAAAGTACATGGTTAATTACAGAACGCAAAATGGAAAATGGCATTACGCTTACAGTAACATATCATTAACCTTTAAAGTAAATTGGAAAGGTAAATTATTTAATAGCGTTTATACATTAAATAGTGAAATGGCTATTACTGATTGGGAAATAAATAATACAAAATTTGCCAAAGTAAAAGAAAATATAATTAGACCTACAACCATACTAATAGACAAAACTTCAGGTTTCTCCGACCCAGAATTTTGGGGCGAATACAATATTATTGAACCTGAAAAATCAATAGAATCGGCCATTAAAAAAATTCAAAAACAATTAAAGAGAACATAAATTAATATTATAATTTTAAAAAAAAAGCGTTTAAATACGCTTTTTTTTTGCTCCTAATTCAAATAAAAAATATAGATTTACGATGAATTATTAAAAAATACTTCATGAAACTTACATACCTACTTTTATTCTTTGTTACAATAAACACCTACTCTCAAGAAGATTATATTGTTAAAATTAATGATACCGAATTGGAGATAGCATTAGATAGTACTTACACTTTAGAAATAGATAATAAGAGTTTAAATATTACATTTAAATCTAAAGATATACTAGTATACGATGATTCGCTCTTCAACTTTCAATATCCTAGTGATTTTAAAGTTTCTAAAACAATTATAGATGAAGGAGTAGAACAAATTATGCTAATGACAGCTGAAGGTTCGGGGATTTTAATTCAAAAGTACGAAGGTTTCAACCCAACTTTTTTAAATGAAATGATGATTAATGAAATTACTAAAGAAAGTATTAATTATGGATTTAAATTAGAAAGAAAAGATTATGAGAGAAAGTTAAAATCTGAACAAACCTTAAATATAGACAAAGCTATTCTAACTTATAAAGATGAAACAAATATTTATGAAGTAGCTACTATTGGAAAAAAGGATGAAGGAATTTTAATAATGACCATGATTATGGATACATCTATTAACAACGAACAAGGAAATAAATTGATTGAATTAATGTGGAATTCACTTAATTACAAATAGTTAAATCTACATTAGAATCCATTTTAAAAATCTACAAAACCATACACTTAGCCATGGTATCTTCATAAATTGCTTCATATTTTGGAACAATATTATGCAAATCAAAATTTAAAGATTCTTTTCTAGCGTTATTTTTAAATTCTACTAATAATTCAGGATTACTTAATATATGTATAGCGTTTTTACTCATGTCTTCAATATCACCTACATTACTTAAGTAACCAGAAACACCATGAATATTAACTTCAGGTATTCCTCCCGTATTACTTGAAATAACAGGAACTCCAGACGCCATTGCCTCTAGCGCTGCTAAACCAAAACTTTCAGTTTGTGATGGTAATAAAAACAAATCACTAAAACATAAAATCTTGTCTATTTCGTTACTTCTTCCAAAGAATATAACTTTTTCCAAAATTCCTAGTCTCTGACAATGATTTTCGACTTTTTCACGTTCAGGTCCTTCTCCTACTAACATCAATTTTGCAGGCATTTCTTTCTGAATATTATAAAATACCTCAATAACATCTTGTACACGCTTTACCGGGCGTAAATTACTAATATGGGTAATTATTTTTTCATCATCATTTGCCATCATACCTCGCTGGCAATCTGTAAAACCATGATTATATTTGTCTAAATCGATAAAGTTAGGAACTACTGATATATTATTTTTTATATCAAACAAGCGCATGGTATCATCCTTTAAACTTTGCGAAACCGTTGTAACAGCATCAGACTTATTGATACTAAATGTAACAGCAGGTTTGTAAAACGGATGACTACCTACAAGGGTTATATCAGTACCATGTAATGTAGTAACTATGGGAACATAAATCCCCTCTTCTTGTAACATTTTCTTAGCCATATAAGCTGCATAAGCATGAGGTATGGCATAATGTACATGTAGAATTTCTATTTTATGAAGCTTAACCATATCCACCAATTTACTAGATAAAGCTAGTTCATATGGTTGGTAATGAAACAAAGGATATTCTGGAACGTTTACCTCATGGTAATGTACATTATTACTTAAAAGCTCTAATCGTACTGGTTGATTATAAGTAATAAAATGAATTTCATGACCTCGCTTGGAAAGTTCCAAACCGAGTTCTGTAGCTACTACACCACTTCCTCCAAATGTTGGGTAACAAACTATACCTATTTTCATAAATTGTTAATCTTCTATCGCTTCGTAAATTAAACGCTGTATTTCAGTTCTTATATTTTCTCTTAATAATAAATTTTTTCCAGCATTTGGGTATGTTCTGTTTGCTAGAAAAACGTAAACAATTTCTTCCTCAGGATCTGCCCAGGCATAAGTGCCTGTAAAACCAGAATGCCCAAAACTTGTCATAGATATACAACCGCATGTTGGGCCCTCATCTCCTAGTTGCGGTTTGTCAAACCCCACACCTCTTCTGTTATCGTTTTCACAGAAATAACATGTATTAAACTTATCAACTGTTTGAGTTTTCAAATAACGTTTACCTCCGTAAAATCCTTTTTGAAGATACATTTGCATGATTTTTGCTACATCATTTGCGTTACTAAAAACCCCTGCATGCCCTCCAATACCATTTTGCATGGCAGCTCCCATATCATGAACATAACCATGTACTTTTTGATATCTGTAATAATCATCTTCTTCTGTTGGCACAATCTTCTTATTACTTATTCTTTTGTAAGGGTTATAAGTTGTATAATTCGCTCCTAATGATTGATAAAAACGGTCTTGAACAATTTCATCGAGTGTTTTGTCGTAATGACCTTCAATAAATTTCTTTAGAATGTAATAAGGAAAGTCGCTGTATCGGTATCTTAAACGATCAAGTAACTCTGAATCTTTTATAATTTTGGGTATGGAGTCCATATAATCAGAGCGCAAAAAAAGGTTTTTAGAAACTTCAATATTAAATTCATTACTACGTTCTGTTCTGTAATACTTTTTACTTGGGCGTTTTGTAATGGTATCTAATGTTTTGTAATAAAATGGTTCCCATGGTCGTAATCTTGCATAATGAGATAACATTTTTTTTATTGTAATGTTTGCTTTATTTGACTCTTTATATTCAGGTAAAATATCAGAAAGCTTATCATCTAAAGACACAATGCCTTGCTCTACTAATTCCATTAAAAGAGGTAGTGTAGCTAATATTTTGGTTAAAGAAGCAACATCATAAATATCATCAAATGATACTTTTTCTTTGCCTTTGTAAGTGTGCTTTCCAAAATTTTTATTGTAAATAACCTTTCCTTCTCTGGCAATTAATAATTGAATACCCGGTGTCATTTTTTGGTTTACCGCATATTGTGCTACGGAGTCTATTTTTTTTAATTTTTCAGAACTCATTCCTACGCGTTCTGGAAGCGTATAGCCTAAACGTTTAATTCCGAAAGATGGAATCCCTTCTCCTGCAACAAAAAAACTTCCTGCTGAAACTGGCAAAACACCTTTTGATGCAAACGCACCAAAAATAAGTTGTGCCGATTTTTCTTGAGCTATTTTACTGTTTTGATAACTTACTACAATACTTTCTATATTCTCAATTTCTTTCAAATCCATTAACGCATAAGGCTTAACAAAAACATCTAAAATAACAGTATGTGTCTTTGATACTTCATTTAACCATACAAGTTCTTTATCAGAGAATTTGTAGGATTCCCAAGGGCTTCTATTCGAATGATGCAATCCTACAATTACGGTATTATAAGGTTGTAATTTACCTTCTAAATCATCAATATTATCAAATAATATCTTGTGTACTTTAGTATACTTTTTCAATTCATTGAAAAAGATATCTCCAGAAGCTTTTCCTAAATTTACATAAGCTATTTTCTTTGTTTCTAATTGGCGTATTGGTAATACTCCTCTAATATTTTGTAAAATAGTAACTGCATTTTCAATTAGCTCTTCGTATAGTACATCGTCTTCAAGCCTATTTAAATCTTCAACTAAATTATAAATACCAATTGGCTCATAATTTGCCAATCCAGCTTTATATTTTGCTTGGAGTATCTTTTTTACTGAATGTTCTAATCTTTTTTCACTAACCTCGCCTTTATTATATGCTTGAATAATTTTAGAAACACCAATGCCAACGTTTTCAGACATGAGCATAACATCATTACCGGCTTTAAATGCGGCTAAATCAATATCACCTGTTTCGTCAAAATCTGCAGCACCTTTCATTGTTAAAGCGTCAGTAAAAATTAAGCCTTTAAACCCCAAAGAATCTTTTAAAATATCTGTTACAATATGTTTTGACAATGATGAGGGAAACCCTGTAGAATCTAATTTAGGAACATTTAAATGCGCTACCATAACACTTGACAAACCTTCTTTTATGAGTCTTCTATAAGGATAAAGCTCAACAGAATCAATACGTTTTTCATCAAAGCCAATTGTTGGTAATGTGTAATGTGAATCCTGTTCTGTATCACCATGCCCAGGAAAATGTTTTGCATTTGCTAAAACACCTGCGCTTTGCATACCCTTCATGAAATACGAAGCTTTTTCGGTAACATTATCTCTATCTTCTCCAAAAGATCGATTACCTATAATTGGATTGTTTGGGTTTGTATTAATATCTACAACTGGAGCAAAATTAAAATGAACGCCCAAACGCTTACAATGTTCTCCTATTTTTTTTCCAGTTTCTTCAATTAACTTATTGTCTTTAATTGCTCCTAGAGTCATATTCCAAGGAAATGCATAGGTAGAATCTAGGCGCATACTCAATCCCCACTCAGCATCCATACCAATAAGAAGCGGGGTTTTAGATAGTGATTGTAACTCATTATTCAACTTTGCTTGCCTAACAGGACCTCCGTTAGAATAAATAATACCACCAATATGATGCTCTGTTATTAAATTTAAAACCTGTTTTTTAGTAGCTAAATCTTGGTTAGACATCACTTGAACCATATACAGTTGGCCTACTTTTTCTTTTAAAGTCATAGCATTATAAATACTATCAACCCATTTTCTTTGCTCTTGAAAATCAGACGTTAGGAGTGGATTTTTATTAGTTTGAGCAAATAAATTTACAGTAATGAAAAAAGATAATACAATTATATAGATGTGGCGCATAGAATGTAATAAATTGAACTTTGTGTAATTAACTAAACTAATAGTAATAACCATGCCAAAATAATACTTTTAAGTAGAAGATAAAAAGCCTTTAAGATAGATTTATAAGAAGATTATAAACAAAATTATTTTACAATAAGCCTTTCTACCTTTTTTAGAATTTGAAATTATTTTGTCAAAACAAAAAGCTCAAATATTATTAAATAATCATAAATAATATTTATAAATATCATTATAAATATTAATAAAAATATATGCAAAAACTTGATTAATTTTGATAAAAGTAAAGTATCAGCTTTCTAAATACCAATAAATAAAAATACAGCTGTAAAATTTAGATAATTGATAATTTGCACTCAAAAAAAAACAGTAAATGAAATTAAAATAATTTAATCTGCTAAAAAAATTGTTATGAAAAAGAAATTTATTTATTTAATCGCACTAGTAGTATTAAGCTCTAGTTGTGCTGTAGTAAGGCCAGGTGAAGCTGGTGTAAAACAAACTTTAGGAAAGTTTTCTAAAACTATTTCTACACAAGGAACCATATTCTACAATCCGTTTACAAGTAGAGTTATTAAAGAATCTACACAAACAAATAATATTAAACTTATTCTTAGTTTACCCACTAAGGAAGGACTAAGTGTAAATTCTGAAATTTCAATTCTTTATCGTTTAGAACAAGATAAAATACCTAGTATACTAGAAAATTTAGGACAAGGCTATGAGTCTATAATTACTAGTGTGTTTAGGTCCGCTTCTTCCGATGTATGCGCACAATTTTATGCAAAAGATATGCACTCAGGAATGCGTGCAAAAATAGAAGAAGAAATTAAAGCTAAGATGTTAGTTAATTTAGAAAAACAAGCTGATGGCATTGAATTGATTGCAGTGCTTATGAAAAGTATACAATTACCAAGAGGTTTAGCAAGTTCCATAGAACAGAAACTACAAGCGGAACAAGACGCCATGCGTATGGAATTTATTATTCAACAAGCAAAATTAGAAGCCGATAGAAAAATAATAGAGGCAACTGCAGAAAGAGACTCACAAAAAATACTTGCCGAAGGATTAACTGAAGAAATTATTAAACTTAGAAGTATTGAGGCATTTAATAAACTTTCGCAATCTCCAAATAGTAAAGTTATTATTACTGATGGAAAAGCACCTTTATTAATAAATGAATAAACTAAAACACCAAACTGAATTTGAGTTTAATCAAATTCAGTTTGGTGTTTTAACCTTTCTTAATACAGAATATATAATTAAACTTATTTAAAAATAACCTATTGTATCAAATCGATGTGTCTATCATGGTATCCTAACAAATAAAGCACACCATCTAAACCAATACTAGATATTGAGCTTTGCGCATTGTCTTTTACCTTTGGTTTTGCATGAAAAGCTATACCTAATCCTGCTAGATTTAACATTTGTAAATCGTTAGCACCATCTCCAACCGCTATAGTTTGACTGATATCAATACCTTCTTTCTCAGCAATTTCTTTAAGATATTCTGCTTTCTTTTCACCGTTAACTATTTCCCCAAGATAATTTCCTGTTAATGCTCCATCTTTAATTTCTAATTGGTTTGCATATACATAATCAATACCTAGTTCTTTTTGTAGATAATGCCCAAAATAGGTAAAACCACCAGATAATATGGCAGTTTTAAAGCCGTAGCTTTTAAGGGTGTCAATTAGTCTTCTTGCGCCTTTAGTAATAGGTAAATTAACAGCAACATTATGCAGAACATCTTCACTCAAGCCTTTTAAAAGCTTCATTCGCCTTTTAAAACTTTCGTTAAAATCTATTTCGCCCTGCATTGCAGATTCGGTTATAGCCTTGACTTCATCACCAACACCTGCTAATTCTGCCAATTCATCAATAACTTCAGTTTGGATTAATGTAGAATCCATATCAAAACAAACTAAACGCCTGTTTCTTCTGTAGATATTATCTTCTTGGAATGCAATATCAACATCTAAATCGTGTGAAATTTGCATGAACTTTTCCGTGAATTCAGATTTATTATCAATTCGTCCTCTAATAGATAATTGTATTGATGCTCTTGGATATTCAACTTCTTTAATAAGCGATAAACGCCCTGTAAGACGTTTTATAGAATCTATGTTTAAATTCTTTTCAGAAATTACTTTTGTAACTTCTGATATTTGTTCAGCAGCTAGTTTTTCTCCTAAAATAGTAATGATGTATCTATCTTTTCCTTGCAGTCCTACCCATTTTTCGTAGTCTTCAAGCGAAATAGGATTAAATTTAGCCGTAATACCCAGTTCGTAAGCTTTGAAAAGTAAATCTTTTAATACGGCAGCTGATTTTTTTCCAGATTGAATTTTAAATAATATTCCTAAAGATAGCGTATCGTGAATATTTGCTTGACCTATGTCTAAAACTTTTGCACCATACTCTGCTAAAACACTTGTTAAACTTGATGTTAACCCAGGTTTATCTTGCCCAGAAATATTTAATAAAAAAATATCGTTCGCCATAATTTTCAACTCACTTTAGTAAGCTGTAAAAATCATTATTCTATTTGAGATATGAAAATTTTTTTGGAATTTAAAAACTTAGATTATAAACAACTTATTTAACAAAACGACTGTGCCAACTATCGCTAGCTGGAACTTCCCAATTTTCATTAAACTCAGCAATATTTGTTACTAAATTATTAAATACAATTGTGTTTTTAGATATGGCTTTGTCTTTTGCCATTTTTCTAAAATCGGTTAATGATTTATAGGCGACATATTCGCCTTGCTTGTAAGACACGTTCATTTTGTCCATTAAATCAACATTATAATCTTTTTCTAATTGCTGAATAAAATGTACTGAAGCGTCAATAGAACAACCTGTAGCCTTATTAAGGTTTTGATTTAATCCTAAAATAATAAAACGCTTATATTTAATTAGATAACCAGACTGTAAGTCGCTACCATGAGCTGTCCAGTTTTCTATAAATACATTTAATTTTAATTTTATTTCTTCAAGTTCTTGTTCTGTAAAAGAACGATTGGCTTGGTAAATCCAAACTCGAGAATCTTCGGGTAATGTATTGAAATCTACTAACATGATTCTTTAATCTCTACTTTCTAGATACTTAACAACCTTTTTCTTAACATATTTACTTTCGCTTAAATCGAACATATTAATCTCTTTATAATAAATGTTAAATATTTTATTGTAATTAGATTTTTTTAATAATTTATAGCCTTCAAACTGTTCTTTTATTAAAAAAGTATGTGTTTTATCAAATGCATCTTTAACTTGAAAATATGAAACTACGTCATTATTAAGAGAGGTTAATTGAGCTTCTAATTGTAAATCATCTTCATTTTTTGAGGCAGGTGGAAGCGGTATATTAGCTTCGGGTTCTTCAGATTCATCAATAAATTCGTCTAATTGCTCATCGCTAAAAATAGCCATAAATTCTACACCACAAACTGATACCATTTGGATTCCGACTTCTTCTCCTAGTGCTTCAAAATCATCCATACCATCATTTTTCATGGTTTCAGATTCTGCTTTTCGCTTATTATAACTTTTAAGTAAACATAATCCTAAAGCCACTTGCTTTTGACTCATCGATTTATCAGGCCTAAAAGAAGCCGTATCATTTTTAATACATTCACAAGTATCTTCAGCCATAAGCTGAATAATTTCTTCTCTGGTTTTGTCTTGACCAAAAACATTAACAACAAGACATAAGCATAATAAAAGTGGCAATTTTTTTAACATGGTGAAATTTTATAAATCTTGTGCATTAGCAATAAGTTCTGCGACATCCATAACTTCAACATCACCTTCTTTTTCTTTGGCTTTTATTCCATCAGTCATCATCGTATTACAAAACGGACATCCTGCTGCAATAATCTCTGGTTTTACATCCAGAGCTTGTTCTGTACGCTCTATATTTACTTCTTTATCTCCTTTTTCTGCATCTTTAAACATTTGCGCACCTCCTGCTCCGCAACAAAGCCCGTTACGCTTACAGTTTTTCATTTCTACTAATTCGGCTTCTAATTTTTGAATTAATTCTCTTGGTGCCTCATATACATTATTGGCTCTCCCTAAATAACAAGGGTCATGAAATGTAATACGTTTACCTTTAAACTTTCCTCCTTCAATGGTTAAACGTCTCTCATCCAATAAGGTTTTTAAAAATTGTGTATGATGCATTACTTCATAATTTCCTCCCAATTCTGGATATTCATTCTTTATGGTATTAAAGCAATGAGGACAAGCAGTAACTATTTTTTTTACTTCGTAAGCATTAAGAACTTCAATATTTGTAACTGCTTGCATTTGAAATAAAAACTCGTTTCCTGAACGCTTTGCAGGGTCTCCTGTACAACTTTCCTCTGTGCCTAAAACAGCAAATTCAACATTCGCTTTATTTAATAGTTTAACAAATGCTTTTGTTATTTTTTTTGCTCTATCATCAAAACTACCAGAACAACCTACCCAGAATAATACTTCTGGTTGTTTGCCCTGTGCCATAAATTCGGCCATGGTTGGTACTTTTAGTAATTCGCTCATACTTTATCTGTATAATTTAACTTCTTATTGTTGTTAAGTTAATGGTTAATTAACTGAATCTTTTTGCTTAAAGTTAGCAAAATCTTTCTTTGATATTCTTAAATAAATGGCTAATCGGTTTTTTCCATTTACCATTCTATTTTTTGGCTTCTTTATTAGTTTATTAGATTGTTTTAGTCCTAATTGACCTAAAGCAATTAATTGAGAATTTGAACAATAATCACAAAAAACCTTATCTAACACAACGTCTTTTACTTTAGAATCCTTAAACGTGGTAATAGTATAAATTTTAAACTGTAAAGAATCTTTTCTATAACTTTGAGCATGGACGTTATAAAAACCCAAAGAAAATAAAAGTAGAAAAAGTACTATAGAGTTATTCATTTTTCCAGTTTAGCCTATCCATCTGATTGTATGGCCATGGTGCTCCATTATTTTCTATGTTTGTCATCATGTTATTAAGCTCTACTGGTGCAGCAGACTGCTCCATAACCAAATAACGACGCATTTCTAATATAATAGAAAGTGGATCAATACTAACCGGACAAGCCTCTACACAAGCATTACATGAAGTACATGCCCATAACTCTTCACGAGTTATATAATTGTCTAAAAGTTGTTTCCCGTCATCTTTAAATTCACCTTTATTAGCATCTATATTTTTACCAACTTCCTCTAATCGATCTCTGGTATCCATCATGATTTTTCGAGGTGATAATTTTTTACCTGTTTGGTTTGCAGGACACTCGCTGGTACAACGTCCACATTCAGTACATGTATAGGCGTTTAGTAAATTAACCCAACTCAAATCTTGAACGTCGCTAGCTCCAAATTTTGCAGGAACCTCGCTTTCTGAATCTTCTGGTGAAGCTGCGAAAGGATCAATATTTGGATCCATCATCATTTTAACTTCTTTAGTTACGGCTTCAACATTGTTAAATTTTCCTTGAGGTGTTAATTTACCATAATATGTATTAGGAAACGCTAGTAAAATATGCAAATGTTTAGAGAAATACAGGTAGTTTAGAAAAATTAAAATTCCAATTATATGCAACCACCAAGCACCTCTTTCAATAAAATGCAGGGTATTGTCAGGTAATCCAGAAAACCATGGTGATATGTATTGGCTTATAACGTTACCATAATTCATGGCTTGAAAATCTAAATCTGTAGCATTCATTACTAAAAAAAGCGTCATTAAAACTACTTCGAAATAAAGAATAATATTACCATCATTTTTTGGCCAACTTGTCATTTCACTTTTCCAGAAGCGTTTTAGCTTTATAATATTTCGGCGTGTCCAAAAAAGAATCACTGAAACTAAAACTAATACGGCTAAAACTTCGAAAGAGCCTATTAAAAAGCCATAAACAGGTTCTGATAATACTTTTAAACCTATTCTATGTGTACCAAAAATACCATCAATGATAATTTCTAGAACTTCAATATTAATTATTATGAACCCTAAATAAACAATAAGGTGAAGAATTCCAGCTATTGGTCTACGTACCATTTTGCTTTGCCCAAAAGCAATGAATGCCATATTTTTCCATCGCTGTGGCTTGTTATCACTAACATCTACATCTAAACCTAATTTTATATTTCGAATTAGTCTTTTTACATTTTTAGTAAAATAGCCAATTCCAGCTAATAGAATAATTAGAAAAATGATGTTAGGAATATAATTCATTTAGTTATTAGTTAGATTCTGGTTTTGTATAAGGAATTTCCTTTTTTGATAAAATACGTCTGTAGCGAACAGGGTTAAGTTTTATATCTCTAAGAAGTTCTTCCATTTCTTTTGAAGCGTTTTGTAAATTATTGTATAAAGCTTCGTCTTTAAGCAACTTCCCAATAGTGCCATCTCCTTTATCCAATCCAATAAGAATCTTATCAAAATTTTGGAGTGTAGATTCCAAGTTTTTAATTGTTTTCCCAATATTGGCATCAGCTATGGAATCTGATATTTTTGACAAATTAGAGGATATGTTATCAACATTAGATAAAGTACTATCTAGCTTATCTTTATTACTCACTACCAATACATCAATTGACTTTGATGTTTCCTTAAAATTACTAATAATTGTTTTTAAATCACCTAAACTTGTTTTGATATTACTCTTGGTATTATCATCAAAAACGTCATTTAAATTTACAAGAAGTTCATCTGCGCTATGCATCATTTTTTCTATTTTTTCTTGTAAAGGTGTAAGTCTTTGGTTTACTAATTCGCTTAAACCAGCTTTTACACCACCATCTAAATAGGATTCATTAATAGCATTTTCAGCGCCATCAAAAGCAGGTATTATGGCTATAGCTTTTCCTCCAATTAGCCCTGTTTCATAAAGTTCTGCTTTACTGTTTTTTGAAAACTGAAATTCACTATCTACCAAAAGTTTTACTAGAAGTTTTCCCGAACCATCTCCCTTAAAGCCAATTTCAATAACCTTACCAACAGGCAAACCATTAATAGTTACTGGTGTTGATGCTGCTAAACCTTCAACATTATCATATACGGCATAAAAAGTTCTTGAAGACCCTAGTATATTTTGACCTTTTAAGTAATTAAACCCAAAAATAAAAAGTAGAATTCCTGAAAGTACTAGTATTGCAACTTTGATTTCTTTAGATATTTTCAAACTGTATGTATTAGATTAACAAATTTAAAATAAATTTAAAGAAGAATCTATCTAATTTTCGGTTGTTTTTAAAGCATCAGTTAACGATATTTTTTCGCCATTTTTAAATGCTACAATAAAACTACTGTTGTAACCTTTACTCTTTGCTTCTTCAGTTAGCTTTTTTGTATCGTCGTAATTTGAAGTGCGCCCATAAAAATATTTATAAAGTCCGCCTTCTTTTACTCTTGAAATATCATTTAAACCCTTAAAGTTATAAGGTTTTAAATCAAGTGCTTTGGAACTTGCCGAGATTTGTATTTTGAAAACAATTTCATCTTCACCAGCGACTGAAGATTCAGTAGTAATATCCTCAAAAAAATGATTTGATATATTTTTATCTATACTAACTTTGTATTCTAAAATTCCATTGGCTATTTCGCGAGCTATTTCATTTTGTCCTTTTTTAGAATTCAAATAAGCACCTTCACTTTTATTTGTTACAAATCCCGTTTCTATTAAAACACTTGGCATTGCTGTTTGATGAATAACCCATAAGCTAGCCTGCTTAACACCTCTGCTTTTACGTTTTAAAATGTTTACAAAGTTATTTTCAATTAAGCTTGCTAACATTATACTTTGATCTGTATATTCTTCTTGAGCTAAAGTTACTCCAATTAGAGATTCTGGTGAATTAGGATTAAACCCTTCATAATGTTTTTCATAATCATCTTCTAAAAAAATAACCTCATTCTCTGCCTTAGCAACCTCAAAGTTTCGATTAGTATTACCAATATCTAAAACATAAGTTTCTGTCCCATAAGCTTGGGTATGATGTGCATTACAATGAATAGAAACAAATAAATCAGCATTTGCATTATTTGCTATTTTTGGCCTATCTTTTAATTCAATAAAAACATCTGTTTTCCGGGTGTAAATAACTTTAATATTTGGGTTTTTCTCAAGTTGTTCTCCAATCTTTAGAGCTATCTTTAAAGCTATATCTTTTTCTTTAAATCCATACTTTGATGGCTTCCCAGGATCTTTCCCACCATGTCCAGCATCAAGTACAACAATAAACTTCTCTTTTCTATCAATATTTTCATTTTCTGTAAATGAAGAAAATGTTAATACTATTATAAAGGATACGAAAAGTAATATTGTGTTCGTTTTCATGAGATATAACATAATTTCTTTAATCGTTTCTTTCTTAATTAAAAAAAGTTTTAATATTGAGATTTTAACGACTAAAAAACTCGGTTTATTTTAATTTTAAATTTTTAATTGATTAATAAATCAATCACAGAAAAATATATGTAATTTTGACTTTTCAAAAACCGAGCCATACTTTTACAAAAATACATTTAAAAGCGTTGCATACAAACAACTTTAAAATACTTTTTGCATTAAGTTTTACAGTGTTTATTAACACGTTTAGCTTCGCTCAAGACATCAAAAAACAGCAGGATTCTATTAAACCTGTTGTTAAAGAAACGACTCTTATAAAAGCTGACACTTTAATTGACCCTGTAATCTCTGAAAAAAGTCAAGATTCTACCTTAACAGACTCTATTAAGCCTAAGAAAGAAATTCTAGAGAATATAGTTGTTTACAGTGCTACTGATTACACCAAGTTTAGCAATAAAAAACAGAAACTATATTTATATAATGAAGCAAAGATTGACTATGGCGATATGAATATTACCGCTGGAAGCATTGTTATCGACTATACAAAAAACACAGTTTATGCAAAGGGAATAGTAGATACCACAGGAGCTTACAACCAAAAACCTGTTTTTACACAAGGTAATAATATTGTTGAACCGGATTCCATTATTTTTAACACAGAAAGTAAAAAAGCGCTTATATATAACTCCAAAACAGAACAAGGAGAAGGTACTGTTGTAGCCACAATTACAAAAAAGGAAAATGATTCTGTTTACTTTTTAAAAAATGCAAAGTATACCACTGCTGAAAACCTTGAAGATCCGGAATACTATATAAAACTTAGAAAAGCTAAAATAGTACCAGGTAAAAAAATTGTAACGGGCTTAGCAAATCTATTCATTTATGATGTTCCTACGCCTTTAGGATTGCCTTTTGGTTTCTTTCCTCAAACAGAAACACACACTTCTGGAATTATAATACCCACTTTTGGAGAACAAAACGACCGCGGTTATTTTCTACAAAATGGTGGTTATTATTTTGCTATTAGCGATTATATAGATTTAGCTGTTTTAGGTGATTATTATACTAATGGAAGTTATGGTCTGAGACTAGAAAGCACCTATAATAAACGATATAGATATAGAGGAAATTTAGGGTTTAGATATGAAAACTTAATAACTAGCGAACGTGGTTTTCCTGATTATGCAAAAAACACTATTTATAATTTAAGGTGGTCTCACAGTCAAGATTCAAAAGCTAATCCAAGTTCACGTTTTTCTGCATCTGTTAATTTAGGAAGTAGCACTTACTATAGGTCTTCATTAAATCAAATAAATACAGGAGCCTTTTTAAATAACACTTTAGCGTCTTCAGTATCTTATTCTAAAACATTTCAAGGTGAGCCACAAGTTAATTTTAGTTTAACTGCTACTCACTCTCAAAATACAAGTACTGAACAAATTAATATGACGCTGCCAACTTTTCAAGGTAGTGTTGGTAGAGTTTTTCCTTTTGCATCAAAAACGGGTACAAAAAAAGGTATTATCCAAAACGTAAACTTACAATATAACGTTAGAGGTGAGAATAGAATTCAGACTACAGATTCTCTTTTCTTTAAAAAAGAAATGTTTGATGATGCCAAAGCTGGATTTCAACATAATATCCCATTAAGCACTAACTTTAAGCTATTTAAATACTTTAGCTTAACAGCAAGTAGTAATTATAACGAAGTTTGGACCTTTAAAACTGTTGATAAAACGTTCGACCCAGTTGCACGCGAGGTTGTAACAGAGACTGTAAATGGGTTTGACTCCTTTAGAACCTACAACTTTAGCACGAGTTTAGGTACTACAATTTACGGATTATTCAACTTTGAAAAAGAGGGCAAAGATGCTAAAATTAAAGCCATAAGGCATATTATGCGTCCATCTATAAGTTATAATATAAATCCATCATTCGATAAATACTACGATACTTTTGAAATTGTAAGCGCTGATGGATTAACCACTGAAGATGTTGATTTTACTCGATTTGAAGAAAGTATATTTGGTGTGCCGAATAGAAATTTCTCAAGTTCTATGGGCATTTCTTTATCTAATAATATTGAAGCCAAAGTTAGAGATAGAGATAGTACTGCTACCGAGCCAAAAAAGATAACTATTTTAAACAATTTAAACTTCTCGACTGCTTATAATTTTGCAGGCGACTCACTACAATGGAGCCCTGTAAGAATGAATGGTAGTACACAACTATTTAAAGATAAATTAAGCATCAATTTTGGTGCTACTCTAGATCCATATGCTTTAGATAATAATAATAACAAAATTGATAAATTCAATATAGACAATGGAGGTAGCTTATTTAGACTTACTAGTGCAAGCCTTAACGCCAGTTGGTCTTTATCAAGTAAAAAAGGAGATAAGAACAAAGATAAAGATAGAGGCATTGACGAAAATTTGAGAAGTGGTGGTCGTGCAGATGATTTATTTGGAGTCTCTGAAGATTTTGCAAATCAACAAATAAACAGAGACAAAGATAATGAAGATGATGTACCAAGCGAATTATATAACTATAAAGTCCCCTGGAGCTTGCGTATAGCCTATGCTGTTAACTATTCCAACAACAGGCGTCAAAACCAGATTTCTTCACATTCTATAATGTTTTCTGGAGATATTCAGTTATCAGATAAATGGTCTATAGGAGGCTCTTCTGGATACGATTTAAAAGACGCAGGTTTTACGTTTACACAATTACGATTTGAAAGAGATTTATTAAGTTGGCGAATGAATTTTAGTTGGGTACCATTCAGTACACGTAGTTCTTGGAACTTTTTTATTGGAATAAAATCTAGTATACTTCAAGATTTAAAATACGAACAAAGAAGGCAACCAGATATTCAATTATAATAACTCGTAAAATGAAAAAAATTATCACAACTCCTAAGGCTCCAGCACCCATTGGTCCATATAACCAAGCTATTTTAAGCGGCGATACTTTATATATTTCTGGGCAAATTCCTTTTAATACTGAAACTGAAACTTTTATTCTTGATGATATTAAATCTGAAACTGCTCAAGTAATGACTAACTTAAGTGCTATTTTGGAGGCTGCTGAAATGACCTTTGAAAATGTAGTAAAATCATCAATATTTATAAGCAACATGGATGACTTTGCAGAAATAAATCAAGTTTACGAGAGCTATTTTAACACAGCTACAGCTCCTGCTAGAGAAACTGTTCAGGTGGCTAGACTTCCAAAAGATGTAAACGTAGAAATTAGTATGATTGCTGTTAAGTGAGTTTTATACAGGATTATTTTCCTTCTGAGAATATTTAACCAATATTTTTTTAAGTATTAAAACGTCTATTGGTTTTGCTAAAAACTCATCTATTCCAGCTCGTTTAGTACTTTCAATATCTTCTTCAAAAGCACTAGCAGAAACAGCTATAATTGGTGTTTTATTATTGCTATACTTTTCTGTTGCCTTAATGGCCTTTGTTGCGTCATATCCATCCATATCTGGCATATAAATATCCATGAAAATCATATCAAAATCCAGAATCTTGTAGAGCTCTACAGCTTCTAATCCATTTTTAGCAAAAGTACAATCGGCTCCCTGTTTTTCAAGTAAAAACTTAATTACTTTTTGATTCATTCTATTATCTTCAGCAACTAGAATATTGAATTTTTCTTGCAAAATTGGTGCTATTTCTAAATTTTCCGATTTTACATTAAGCGTCTTCTTTAAATGCAAACTAAAATAGAAAGTTGAACCTTCTCCTTCTTTACTTTCTAACTTTAACTCACCACCCATGAGCTCAATTAATTTTTTAGAAATAGATAAACCCAAACCTCCTGCAACATAATCTTTAATAGCTGAAGATTTTGACATTTTAACATTTGAAGAATAGTGCTTTACAACTTCCTCAGAAATACCAATGCCGCTATCTTTTACATAAAAAGTTACAACTTGGTCTTTTTCAATTTCAACTGTTTGGTCAACTATAACACTAACATAACCAGAATTGGTATATTTTATGGCGTTATTTACCAGGTTAAATAGTACTTGCTGAATTCTAACTGAGTCTCCAATAAGAGAAAAATTAGATTTTCTATCCGACAAAAATTTAAACTCAAAGTCTAGTTCTTTTTCCCAAGCCTGATACTCAAAAACTTTAAACAGCTCTGATAAATCAGACTTTAAATCCATTGCCAACTCATTCAACTTAACGTTATCAGTATTTATATCAGCATTATTAGATACCATATTTAATAGTTGCGACAAATACTTAGAAGAATACTCAGCTATATCAACTTTCGTCATTTGATTAACCTCTAAATCACTTTGCTTAAGCATTTTAAGCATTCCAAGAACGGTATTAAGTGGCGTACGAATTTCGTGATTTATACTAGATAAGTAAATTGATTTTTGATCTGATACTTCATTTAACGCATCTAAATTATCATTCAACTCATTAATACGTTTGTATAAATTAGATTTAATTAAGTTATTCTTCATCTGATTCTTAAAAAAATATTGAAGAACAAGAATTTGAGCAATAACTATAATAAATAAGGAGAGTGCAGTTTTTTCTAAACTAATTTTCTTTTCAAGAAAGCTATAAGCTAATACAAGAGTAGCCACAATAGAAATAAAAATAAAGATTGAAAGTAAGCGTCTTTTCTTTATTTTTTTTATTGACTTTAGCGAAAAACTCATTAAGGTTTAATATTTAAAACAAACATATCCATAATTATGTAAATTAACAAGAACAATTATGGTCTATTAATAAGTTATAAATATGAGAAAAATAATGATTTTAAAATTGTAAAATTGTACTTTTAAATATAAATAATTTGAATATATGCGAATAGAGTATGATATAAGATTAGGCTTTAAAGATGTTATGATACGCCCAAAGCGTTCTACTTTAAAAAGTAGATCTGAAGTTGATTTAGAGCGTCATTTTAAATTTTTACATAGCCCTTCCACTTGGTCTGGAATACCTATTATGGCAGCGAATATGGATACTGTTGGTACTTTTGAAATGGCTAAAGCATTATCTAATAAAAAACTATTTACAGCCATACATAAACATTACTCTATAAAAGATTGGGAAACTTTTATTTCAAATGCATCAACAGGTTTTGAAAATTATGTAGCTGTAAGCACAGGTATAAGCGAAAAAGATTCTTTAAAATTGGCTTCTATAATTAAGCTTCATCCATCTTTAAAATTTATATGTATTGATGTGGCAAATGGCTATTCAGAACACTTTGCCGATTTTGTTAAACACACTAGAAATCTCTATCCAGAAAAAGTAATTATTGCAGGGAATGTGGTAACTGGAGAAATGGTTGAAGAGTTACTTCTCTCTGGTGCTGATATTGTAAAAGTTGGAATAGGCCCCGGTTCAGTTTGTACCACGCGAATTAAAACAGGGGTTGGGTATCCGCAACTTTCTGCAATTATAGAATGTGCAGATGCGGCTCATGGCTTAGGCGGACAAATAATAAGCGATGGTGGTTGTACAACACCCGGAGATATTGCCAAAGCTTTTGGTGCAGGAGCAGACTTTGTAATGCTAGGTGGAATGCTAGCAGGACACTCAGAAAGTGGTGGTGAAGTTATTGAAAAACAAGGTAAACCGTATCGGAAATTTTATGGAATGAGTTCATCAACAGCTATGGAAAAACATGTTGGAGGCGTTGCAGATTATAGAGCAAGTGAAGGTAAAACTGTTGAAGTCCCTTTTAAAGGTGATGTAGAAAATACGTTACAAGATATTTTAGGAGGTTTACGAAGCACTTGTACCTATGTTGGTGCATCTTTACTCAAAGAGCTAACAAAACGAACTACTTTTATTAGAGTTAATGAGCAAGAAAATAGAGTTTACAATAGTTAATCATAACAAACAGACCAAAAATTAAGTTACTAATATTACATTATTTGAAGCTTAATTTAATCATATTATTATTTTAAACTGTCAATATTTGTAGTCTTACCAATATTTAAATTTCGCTCCTTAATTTTATAATCATCAATCTATTAACCCGAAAAATTAGTTTATTTTTATAAGAACTATTTTCTTTCTAAAAATCAATAATAACAAGCAAACTATATGGCTTTAAAAGTAGTAATCTCACATAAAACAAAATATAAATATGATAGAGCTGTAAACCTATCACCCCACATATTCAGATTACGTCCTGCCCCACATAGCAGAACTCCAATAGAAGCATATTCAATAAAAATTACTCCAGAAAACCAATTTTTTAATTGGCAACAAGATCCGTTTGGTAATTATTTAGCGCGTTTAATTTTTCCTGAAAAGACAAAAGAACTCACAATTGATGTAGAAATTATTGCCGATTTAAAAACTATAAATCCATTCGACTTTTTTGTTGAAGAATATGCGGAAGAGTTTCCTTTTAAGTATAAAGACACTATAAAAAAAGAACTGGTCCCATACCTTGAAGTAACAGATAATGGCAAATTACTTAAAGACTTTATAAAAACTATAGATTTTACTCCAAGAAAAACCATCTATTTTCTAATAGACATTAATAGAAAAATATACGACTATTTAAATTATAATATTAGAATGGATCCAGGTGTTCAAACCTGTGAGGAAACTCTAAATAGAAAAAATGGCTCCTGTAGAGATTATGCTTGGTTATTTGTTCAAGTAATGCGCCACTTAGGCTTTGGAGCACGATTTGTTTCTGGATATTTAGTACAATTAAAATCTGATGAAAAATCGTTAGATGGTCCGTCTGGTCCAGAAGAAGATTTTACAGATTTACATGCTTGGGCAGAAGTATATTTACCAGGTGCAGGATGGATTGGTTTTGATGCCACATCGGGCTTATTAGCTGGTGAAGGACATATTCCTCTAGCTTGTACGCCTTCATTTGAAAGTGCTGCTCCAGTTTCAGGTATGACTGATAAATGTGAAACCGAATTCTTTTTTGAAAACTCTGTAAAACGAATTTTAGAATCTCCCAGAGTTACAAAACCTTATACAGAAGAACAATGGAACGAGATTTACAAATTAGGCTTTAAAGTTGAAAAAGAATTAGAAAAAGGAGATGTAAGGCTTACTATGGGTGGAGAACCTACTTTCGTTTCAATAGACGATATGCAATCGCCAGAATGGAACACAGCAGCAGATGGCGAACATAAAAGAGAACTAGCCGCAGACCTTACAAAACGCTTATTTTCAAAATTTGGAAAAGGAGGCTTTTTGCATAATGCCCAAGGTAAATGGTATCCAGGAGAACCGCTACCAAGATGGGGAATGGAAATATGCTGGCGAAAAGATGGAAGAAATATATGGCACGACAAAACACTTTTCTCTTTATTTGCTGAGAATCCTAAAGTTCCAGAAAACGCAGATAAGCTCTTTTTAGAAACACTTACAAAGTATTTAGGGATTACAAATAAAACTATTTTACCTACTTATGAAGATGCTTTTTATTTCCTTTGGGAAGAAGGCAAAATGCCAGTAGATATAGACCCAAAAGAAGATAAAGACAATGCTCTAATTAGAAAAAAATTAGGCGAAATATTAGAAAAAGGCACATCAAAAGCTATCGGTTATGTATTGCCATTAAACAATTCTGCTGAAAGATGGTATACTAGCGAATGGACTTTTAGAAGAAATCATATTTTTTTAACACCGGGTAATTCACCCGTTGGATTACGTCTCCCGCTAAATTCACTTATTGAAAACCCATCATATGAAGAACTACCAAAATATGACCCCGATCAATTTAGTGTAAAAGGACGTTTTCCAAGTTACAGAAAAATAGCAAATAACAGATATTATGATTTTATTGGTAAAAAACTAAAGCCGTCTGAAAACAATTATTTCATAAGAACAGCTCTTTGTGCTGAGATAAGAGATAACAAACTATATTTATTTTTACCACCTTTAGATAGCGCTGAAATATTTTTAGATTTATTAGCCTCAATTGAAGCCACTGCAAAACATTTATCAATCCCTGTTGTTCTAGAAGGATATAGCGCTCCAAAAGACCATAGATTAGAATCTCTTAAAATAACACCAGATCCAGGTGTTATTGAAATAAATGTACATCCTGCTAAAAACTGGGATGAACTTGTTGAAAATACGTTTGCGCTTTACGAAGAAGCAAAACAATCACGATTAGGAACAGAAAAATTCATGTTAGATGGTAAACACACTGGTACTGGTGGCGGAAACCATGTAACACTTGGAGGTACATCACCTGCTGATAGTCCGCTACTTCGTAAACCTAGTTTATTACGAAGTTTACTAACCTTTTGGCAACACCATCCTGGATTATCTTATTTGTTCTCTGGTGCTTTTGTTGGTGCCACAAGTCAAGCTCCAAGAATTGATGAAGCCAGAATGGAAAACTTATACGAATTGGAGGTCGCTTTTAGTCAAATACCAAAAGATGGTGATGTTCCGTTTTGGCTTACTGACAGATTGTTTAGGCATTTACTAACTGATCTTACAGGAAATACGCATCGTGCAGAATTTTGTATTGATAAGTTATATTCACCCGATTCTTCGTCTGGACGTTTAGGTATTTTAGAATTACGTGCTTTTGATATGCCACCACATGCACAAATGAGTTTAATGCAAAACTTATTGGTTAGAACACTAGTTGCTTGGTTTTGGAAAAAACCTTATGAGCATAATCTAGTCCGTTGGGGTACAGAATTACACGATAAATTTTTAATTGAACACTACGTAAGAGAAGATATTAAAGATATTGTTTCGCAACTTAATAAAGCTGGTTATCGTTTTAAAGAAGATTGGTTTGATCCATTTTTCGAATTCCGTTTCCCATTACATGGCATGGTTGAAATAAACGATATTCATTTAGAGTTAAGAGCTGGAATTGAACCTTGGAATGTTTTAGGTGAAGAAATGACTGGAGGAGGAACCGCCAGATACGTAGATTCATCTTTAGAACGTTTACAAGTAAAAGTTTCAAATTTTAATAACGATAGATACGTGCTAACCTGTAACGGCACGAAAGTACATCTAAAAAACACTTCTGTAAAAGGTGAATATGTTTCTGGTGTACGTTACAAAGCATGGGACCCATATTCTGCTTTACACCCAACTATTGGTGTAGACACCCCATTGGTTTTTGACATTGTAGACACTTGGAACAGACGTTCTATAGGCGGTTGCACTTATTTTGTAGCACATCCGGGTGGCCGTTCTTATGAAACATATCCTGTAAACAGTTACGAAGCTGAATCAAGACGTATTAATCGTTTCTGGGAATTCGGGCATTCACAAGGTGAAATTGAAGCCATACAAGAAACTAATTTAGATACAGATATTCCTGTAAGAAATGTTGAACCACAACAAGGTTTAAGAAAATTTAAATATAAAGAGTATCCAATCAATTTTGAATTCCCAAATACATTAGATTTGCGGAAAAAATAAAAGTATTAAATGACAACAGATTCTAACGTTTTATTTCAGAATTATTTCTCTAAAAAAAGAGATTATGATGAAGTTTTAAAAGATAATATGAGTGTAAACCCAGACTGGGATATGCTCTTGCAGAATCTTACCAAATTAGGATCAGAAGAACTTATTGAGCGCCAAAACCAGATGAATTGGTTAATGGATGAAAATGGGGTTACTTACAACGTATACAACGACCCTAAAGGGCTTCATCGCACTTGGGATTTAAATATAGTTCCATTTTTAATTCATCAAAAAGAATGGCAAGATGTTGAAAAAGGAATTGTTCAGCGTGCAGAAATTTTAAACCTTGTTTTAAAAGATATTTATGGCAAGCGCGAACTTATAAAAAATGGCATTATACCACACGAAATTGTATTTGCACATCGTGGTTTTTTAAGACAATGCGACCAAATTCAATACAATACTACTAAGAATTTATTAATTCATTCGGCAGATTTAGCTAGAGGTCCAGATGGTCGTATGTGGGTTGTTAACGATCGCACACAAGCCCCTTCAGGAATGGGTTATGCGCTAGAAAACAGAGTAGCGACTAAGCGTGTTTTACCTGATATTTTAAGTAATATTAATGTAAAAAAATCTGCTAGTTTTTTTCAAGATTACAGTCAAATGTTGAAAAATTCGAGTCCTAGAAATGTCAGCAATCCCAATATTGTTATTCTTACTCCTGGCCCTCATAACGAAACCTATTTTGAGCATACCTATATGTCATCCTTTTTAGGTTATCCTTTAGTAAAAGGAAACGATTTAGTTGTTAGGAATGGAAAAGTTTGGATGAAATCCTTAAAGAAACTTAAACAAGTTGATGTTATTTTAAGACGTGTTGATGATGTTTACATGGACCCTTTAGAACTAAGAGAAGATTCGTATTTAGGTATTGCTGGGTTATTAGATGTAATTAGGCAACAAAACGTTACCGTTGTAAACCCAATAGGAAGTGGAATTTTAGAAAATTCAGGATTAATTCCATTTATGGGTAATATTTGTAAATACTTTTTGAATGAAGAATTAATATTACCTCAAATTGCTTCCTGGTGGTGTGGTCAAACTAAAGAACGTCATCATGTTTTAAGCAATTTATCAGAGTTTGTTGTAAAACGTATTGATAGGTCTAACAGAGAAAGCATCTTTTTTTGTGAATTTTTAAATGAAAAAGAACTAGCAACTTTAAAACAAGAAATTAATGCAAGACCATATAATTTTGTTGCGCAAGAGAAAATATCATTTTCCACCGCTCCAGATTTTGTAAATGGTAAATTAGAACCTAGAAAAGTAGCTTGTAGAACATTTGCAATTGCTAAAGACGACAGCTATAGTGTAATGCCTGGTGGATTAGTTAGAGTTGCTGCCGAAAGAGAAAATCTTCGTGTTTCCAACCAAAGAGGTGGTATTAGTAAAGATTTTTGGGTTATTACAGACCAACCAGAAGATATTGTTCAAAATTATTCATGGGATAAATCTACCAAGAATACAACCATATCTGATATAAATGATTTGCCAAGTCACACAGCAGAAAACCTATTTTGGTCTGGAAGATATTTAGGTAGAGCATTAATTACATCCCGATTATTACGTATGAGTTTAAACCGCATGAGCAGTTTAAAATACAGTAATAACAAAACTGAAGAGGAAAGTTTACACTATATATTTGAAGCCATTACAACCATAACCCATACCCTACCGGGTTTTGTTGGAAAAGGAAAAGAAGCCGTTTTTAAAAACCCCTTAAAAGAATTTAATTCTTTAATTTTTGATGAAAAAAGAATGGGGAGTTTAGGGCAAACTTTAATGAGTTTTACAAACTCCTATTACTCGTTACGTAATTTATGGTCTAAAGATATGTGGCGCGTTTTTGATGGTATAAAAAAACTATGGAATAAGTACGATAAAAATAAAGAACACTCCATTTCTGCTCTTGTAAAACTTCTTGATAATATAATTACCAAGCTTATTGCTTTTATGGGCTTAATTGAAGAAAGTATTTTAGTAGACCAAGGACTATTACTATATTTTATTGGGTTGCAAATGGAGCAAGCAAGTTTAACCATAGAAAAATGTAGAGCACTTATTGTAGTTAAACATGACGAGCAACTGGAGTATGAAATGCTAGAAGCCTTATTAACTAGCCACGAAAGTTTAAATATTTACCGCTATAGCTATCGTTCTTATTTAAATATTGATAATGTTATTAATTTAATTATTCTAGATAAAAAATACACGAGGTCTTTAACCTATCAATTAGCAAGAATTCAGAAGGATATTAATCAATTACCACAATCTGAATCAAACAACGGCATGTCTAAATGCCAATTACTTATTGCTGAAATAAATAATATAGTACAAAGTTTAGATATTGATACTTTAACTAAAGTAAACAATAACACATTTATAAGAGAAAGCTTAGAATATTCATTATCAAAGCTAAGTGATTTACTTCATAAAACATCACTTTCAGTTTCAGACACTTATTTTAATCATTCTTACCAACAAACACAGTTGGTTAATCAGAATTTCCCATTACAATAATGATCTATAAATTGTCTCATACAACCAGTTACAAATATCAAAATGGTGTAACATTCTGCCATAATATAGCAACTATAAAACCAAAAAGTTTTTTAGGACAAAATGTAGTAGATTACCAATTAGAAATTAGCCCAGAACCCACTGAAATTTCGGAGAAAACAGATTTTTTTGGTAACACCATTACGCGCTTTTCAATACAACAATTTCATAAAGAGCTAAAAGTAACAGCAAAAAGTAAGGTTTTAAGAGACGTTACATTACAGCCAGATATTTATACTTCAGACATTGGAAAAAACATCACCTTACAGGAAGTTTTACTAGAAATGAAGCGTATAGACCCTGAGATTTTAGAGGTTAGACAGTATATTTTAGAGTCTGTGCTTATTGCAGAAATATCGCCAGAAATTAAAGCATACGCCAGTGTTTCTTTTAAACCAGATAGACCCGTTTTTGAAGCAGCTTTCGAGCTCATGCAGCGCATTTTTAAAGATTTTGAATTTAACACGCAAGTTACCAATGTTGCCACTCCTATTAAAGAGGTTATGGAAAAGAAAAAAGGAGTTTGCCAAGACTTTGCGCAAATAGGAATAGCCTGCTTAAGGTCGGTAGGTTTACCCGCAAGATACGTAAGTGGTTATATTGAAACCTTGCCACCACCAGGAAAGGAAAAACTAATTGGAACTGACGCTTCACATGCTTGGTTCTCTATGTATATTCCAAAATTTGGTTGGTTAGATTTTGATCCTACAAACAACCAAATACCAAAAAATCAACACATTATTGTAGCCCATGGGCGCGATTATTATGATGTACCACCACTAAAAGGTGTTATATATAGTTCTGGTGAAAACAAAATGAAAGTTGAAGTAGATATTAGACCAGCCGTTTAGTTGTTTTATAGATTGTTATAGCTAATTGACTTTATCAGAAAAAAAGTATAACTTCGTTTAGCGTTAGGTGCAAAATATTGAAACGTTTTTATATCAAGTCTTTGTAAGCAATTAATTCAAAAACATATCAATGAAAAACTTTAAACTATTGACAATCTTAATTTTTGTTTTGACAATCTTATCATTTAAACCCAAATCATTTGATAATACTCAATCTAAAAAAGACTTTGATGCTTATTATACTGAAAAAGACAAAAATGACATTATTGGGACTTGGATTAAAAAAACAGATTCAAAAAGTTCAAAAAAATCAATTGCTGACAATATTCTTGAAATAAAATTTAAAAAGAATTTTACAGCTAAAATAAAAGTTTCTGACTCAGACAGAATAAGAATTATAACTGGGAAATGGAGTTCAATAGAAACCGAAAATTTCAAAAAAATAGCAGGTAATAATGCGAAGTTACCTTCTAATAATATAATTCTCGAATATCTTAGGAATGGGAAAGGAATGAACTTAACAACACTTTCAAAAGAAATAAAGAATGGTAAAGTTCAACTAAAATTGGGAGAAGTACTATTTGATAAAAAATAAAAACTGCTTACAGCATAATATATAAAAAATTGCTATTTTGTGCTTAACCAACGTTAGTTGTTTTTGTATGATTGCTTCTGATTTTCCTTAGAAAAATCCTCCCACTCAAACTTCCAACTTTCCATATACATAAACGCCGTTAAACGAAATTTAAAAATCAACCAATTAGTTTATTGAAAAACTATTATTGATTTTTCCTGTAGAGCCTTTCTTGCCAGGTGTTAATTCAAAAATAAAATCGGGTTTTATATGTTCCTCTTTCCTGTGAGACACATAAATTATAGCCGTTTTACTTTCTTTAGCAATTTTGTTTACTAATTCTGAAAACATTTTAGTATCATGATCATCTAATCCGTTTATGGGTTCATCTAGAATAAGTAAAGGAGGATGCTTAACCATGGCTCTTGCCAGTAAGATGAGTCTTTTATGTCCGCTTGATAAGAATTGGAAACTTTTATCTTTAATATGATACATATTTAAAAGTTTCAACCACTGATGAGCGATACTAATTTGTCTATCTGTAGGGTATTTATAAAGTCCTATAGAATCTAGAAACCCCGAAATAATCATACTTTCAAGAGTATCTTTTCTTTTAAAACCACGCAACATTTCTGAGGAATAAAACCCTATGTTTTTTTTAATATCCCAAACGGTTTCGCCACTACCCTTTTTTATACCAAACAAAGTCATATCCTGCTGATAGCCTTTTGGGTTATCGCCAGAAACAAGCGTTAAAATAGTGCTTTTTCCAGATCCATTAGGTCCAATTAATTGCCAAAATTCGCCTGGTTTTATGTCCCAATTAATACTGTTTAAAATAGGCCTGTCTCCATATTTAATAGTGACGTTTTTTAAACTAATTAACGGGTTAAATACATTTAAATTTAAAATTAATGGTTTTGGTAACGCCTCAATAAAATAGTTTTTGGAACTCTCTACTAAATCACCATGACTTTTAAATGCCTTAAAAACGCCAGTTTCTAAAGTAAAAACATCATCAATAAAAGGTAAAATATCTCTTTTTCTTGTAGTTATTTGTACTATACTTGTTGTACAACTTAATTCTTCAAGACGAGTTTTAATTTGTTTTTGAGCGTTAATATCAAGGCAATCAAAAGCATTATCTAAAATAATATAATCAGGATTACTTTCAGTTAAAATATGATTTAGTAGTGCCCTTTTGCGTTCGCCTTCTGAAGAATTTTTTAAACTATTATTCGTTTGTGTTTTTACATCAAAACGACCATGACGCATTTCTTCTTCAATAAACCTATTAAGAGTTATTTCAGAAAAAATAGAACCTTTTAATGTAACTAGTTCTGGTATAAGTTCGCCAGCAGTAATTCTTTTTATAAGCTGTACCTTATTTTCTTTGTTAGAAATATAAATGGCAATATGCTTAGACACAACTTGTTTTATTTTTAAAACTATAGATCTTTGGTGTGAAAAGGTACTAAACCATCAATAGGTCTGCGTACAAAATTTCCAACTTTAAATCCCATTTCGTGTGCCACTTCAGTAATTTCTTTTTGTGCAAAATAAGCGATAGATCCTGCAAAATGAACGGGTACTGTTTTTAGTTCTTCTTCATATTGCATAATCATATTACTCGCAAATAATCGGATTCCTTTTTTAATGAGGTTGATTGTATACTCAGAGTCTTTTTGAAGAAACATAAACTCTGCAAAGTTTGCTAAATAAGCATTAGGGCTTGGTTGTTTGTATAAATTATATTTTATAAAATCGGCATCCATATTAAACTTACTACCAAAAGCTACTCTTATGTTTTCAGGCATGTTATTAAAATAATAATCTCTAATTAATTGTTTGCCATAATAGTTTCCGGAAGCATCATCCATAAGCGTGTAGCCTAAAGATGTAACTCGTTGATGAAGCTCTTTACCATCATAATAACTACAATTAGAGCCTGTACCTAAAATACAAACAACAGCAGCCTCTTGTGGATGATTTATTGTGGAATAAACAGCAGCTAAGGTATCTTCATTTACATTTATAGTAGCATTTGTAAATATACTCTCTAAAACTTCTTTTAAAAGCGTTCTAGCGTTATCTGTTCCGCAACCAGCACCATAGAAAAACACATGTGTTACTTTATCTTTATTACTCTTTAATTCTTTGCTTTTACTAATTCGTTTATATAGTTTAGAATCAGATAAAATGGCAGGATTAAGCCCTTTGGTTCGTACCTTTTCCATTAATTTATTACCATTATTATCAACGGCTAACCAGTCTGATTTTGTAGAACCACTATCAACAATTAAAATCATGAGTATAAGGATAAAAAAACTCCACAAAATACTGTGCTATATACACAATAACTCTGTGGAGTTATTATTAATAATTTAGTTTATTATTTTACAGATGCTATGTGTTGAGCAAGGTCTACTAATTTAGTTGAGTAACCAAACTCATTATCATACCAAGATACTAATTTAAAGAAATTATCATTTAAAGCAATACTTGCTCCAGCATCAAAAACACTAGTTTGTGTTTCTGAAACGAAATCTTGAGAAACTACACCTTCTTCTGTGTATCCTAAAACACCAGCCATAGCACCTTCAGAAGCTGATTTTAGAGCAGCTTTAACTTCATCCCATGATGCTGACTTCTCTGTTCTAACCGTTAAATCAACAACTGATACATCAGGAGTTGGAACTCTAAATGCCATACCTGTTAATTTTCCATTTAATTCTGGAATTACTTTCCCTACTGCTTTTGCAGCTCCTGTAGATGAAGGTATAATATTAGCTAAAGCACTTCTTCCACCTCTCCAGTCTTTTCTAGAAGGACCATCAACTGTCATTTGAGTTGCTGTTGTAGCGTGAACTGTTGTCATTAAACCTTCAACAATTCCGAAGTTATCATCAATAACTTTTGCTAATGGTGCTAAACAGTTAGTTGTACAAGATGCATTAGACACAATAGTATCGCTAGCTGTAATTTTATCATGGTTTACACCCATTACAAACATTGGAGCATCAGCAGATGGAGCAGAAATCGCTACCTTTTTAGCACCAGCTTTAATGTGTGCTTGTGCTTTATCTAGTGTAGTGAAAATACCTGTACAATCTAATACAACCTCTGCACCAACAGCATCCCATTTTAAATCTTCTGGGTTACGTTCTGCTGTAATTCTAATTTCATTTCCATTAACAACTAAGTTACCATCTTTTGTATCAACTGTTCCGTTAAATCTTCCGTGAACAGAATCATATTTTAATAGGTAAGCTAAATGGTCTACATCTAATAAATCGTTAATTCCTACTATTTCAATATCTGGTCTTGCAGCAGCTACTCTAAAAGCAATTCTACCTATTCTACCAAATCCGTTAATTCCAATTTTTAATTTTGACATAATCGTGTTTATAAATGTTAAGTGCTCATGATATCTGAGACACGCAATAATTCTAAATTTATTTTTGTTTTACCTTTAATTGCATTTTCTAATGGTGTAAGTTCCATTTTACCATTTAGCAACCCTACCATATAATTTGTTTTGTTTGCCAATAAAGACTCTACTGCTTTGACACCCATTCTACTGGCTAAAACACGGTCGAAACAAGATGGTGCTCCGCCACGTTGCATATGGCCTAAAACTGAAACTCTAACATCATAGCCTTCCATATTTTCGTCAACATATTCTTTAAGCTGAAAAATATTCTTTCCAATTTTATCGCCTTCAGCCACTACAACAATACTAGATGATTTACCAGATGTTCTACTTCTATTCAAAGAGTCTACTAATCTATCTAAACCTAAATCTTCTTCAGGAATAAGTATTTCTTCTGCTCCACCAGCAATACCAACGTTTAAGGCAATATGACCGACATCTCTCCCCATAACTTCAATAAAAAATAATCTGTTATGTGAACTTGCGGTATCTCTAATTTTATCAATAGCGTCAACTACCGTATTTAAAGCAGTATCAAAACCTAATGTGTGAGATGTTCCAACAATATCATTATCTATAGTTCCAGGAATACCCATAACTGGAAAATCAAATTCTTGATTAAAAATCATGGCACCAGTAAAAGTTCCATCACCACCAATAGCAACTAAACCACCTATTTGAGCTTCTATTAATTTATCATAAGCTTTTTGCCTTCCTTCCTTAGTTCGGAATTCTTTTGATCTTGCAGATTTTAAAATTGTACCACCTTTATTAATAATACCTTTTACGCTTCTTGCATTTAATGGCTCAAAATCTCCTTCCATTAATCCTTCGTAACCACGATAAACACCATAGCATTCTATATCGTGATAAGCACACGCTCTAACTACAGAACGTATAGCTGCATTCATTCCAGGAGAATCTCCTCCAGATGTTAAAACAGCAAGTTTTTTTATTTGTTTTGGCATTAATTTTCTAATTTATTACGTAAAATTACTAAACAAAAACTACAATTCTATAACATATATCATATTTTAATAATGCTTGCTAAACTATAACGTTTTAGTTAATAAAAAAAGTAGCTTTACTATTGAAACAGTAGTAAATTTAAGGGTAAATCAGAGATTATATTAATCCTTTGTAGTTGTTTTATGTTTTATAAAATCTGGTAATGCATTTTGCTCTTGATTATCAGATTCCTCTTCAACAACATTTTCAACTTTATCCTTTTTCTTGAAAAAATTTTGAATGAGTTCTTTAAAGTTATCAAAATCTACATTATAGGAAAGTCCGACACCTTGTGTATAGCCAATAGCTTCTCCAAAGTTTCTAATACTATTTTCTCTGTTAAATACTTTGGCTGTTAAAGTTCCTTCTTCATTTAAAAGAAAACTAATTTCTACATCTCCAGCTACAACAGTTTCGCTAGCATCTGCACCTCCAACTGGTACACCTAGCTTTCCATTTATTAAAACTTTGTCATTTATTTGGGTTTGAAGCGTAACTCCAAATCTATCACTTGTTTGATAATCTGGTCTGTTTTCTCCCGCTTCATAGTTTAAACCTATATTTAGCTTTCCATCTCCATTTGAAAAAATACCATTAATAATACCATTTAAACGTTCTGCAATGGTTCCTGATATACTTAAATCGTTAAAACCTCTACTTTGGAAAGAACCGCCACTAGCTAGGAAATATAAGGCTTGATTACCTCTATCCTCTTCAGATTCTAATCTATATTGAAGCTCAGATTTAATTGCTGAATTCACGTTAGGAAACTCGAATGTAAAATTTGGATTAAACTGTTCTAAATTCCCTGTTAAGGCTATATTAAGTTCTACAGGAATACTTCTATTTATTGGATTATCTAGTAATGGTGATGGATTTGCTTGTGTTTTATATATAGCATTCATTCTAATTATGGCATCTAGAGGGTCGCCCTCCCAAGCAATAGTTCCTCCAGGTTCAACTATAAATTCTTTTTGAACCAAACCGCCATAAGCAAAATTATAAACCCCTTCAAACACAGAGAAATCTCCCCACATATTAAACTTTCCATTGGTGTTTATTTCTACTAATAAACCACCGCGACCGCGACCTTTTAGAGAATGCCCCGAATTTTTATCTATAATAATTTCAACCTCGGCATCTTCAGTTAAATCTAAATCAAAATCTAATTCTAACCCATCAATTTCTTGAAAAACAATTTCCTCACCTTCATTTCTTGCCCGTTTTTCTTCTTTAGTTATAAATCTTATGTATGAATTATCACCAAAAGATTCAGCATCTGAAAGTGGTATTTTAAATACAGTTCCTTTTTTCGTTTCTCCCGCAACACTAATAACTAAAGCTTCTGTGGGACCTTTTATAGTCGCTTCTCCTCCAATAAATCCGGTACCATAATAAAGAGACTCCTCAGTTTCTTTAGTGTCTAAAACTAATAATCGTGGTGTTTTTAAATCTAAATCTAAGCTCCAATTAGAAAAGTTGATATGACTTAAAGATCCGCTTAATTCTCCTTTAGATTTATATTTGGTATCAGTTAATTTGATTTTATTAAAAATAAATGTTTGGTCTTTAAGGGTAACCGATGCTTTTTCATTAAAATCAAAATCAACGTTTAAATAAGGTATTCCTAACCCTGCTTTGTTTAAGTTTAGCTTTCCATTAATATCTGGACGTTTTAAATCTCCTATCAATTTTACATCTCCTGTTGCTAAACCTCGTATGTCTGATAAAACACCATCTAAAAGTGGATTTAAAGGAAATAAATTAAATTTATCAAACTGTAAATTTACATCTATGGCAGACCGTTTTCCAATAACACTTATGTCTCCTTTTGCACTAAAAGATTTTGCTTCATCATCCTTAATTGTTGCATCAACAGTATAATTGGTTAATGATTCATTACCTGTTATAGTAGCATCAAATGAGCCTAATAAAAAATTATTCACTTTTAAATCGTCAACAACTATCGTAGAATTAGGTAAATAACTGCCGTTTTGTTGTAAAATATCTAATTTACCATTTACGTTTCCTGATAAAGACAAACTATCAATATCTGGTGTTATTTTTGCTAAATCAACATTTTTAAAATTAAGTTTTAAATCTTTTTGAGTAGAGTCTTTTATAAAGCCAGAAAGTTTAATTTCTTCATTTTGATGATTAACTTTAAATCCGTCAATCTTAAATGATGAAAGGTCTTTATTAAATGAAAACTTATTTAAGTTATCCTTTTTCTCATTAATGAACCACTTACTATCTTTAATTGTTACATCAGATTTTTTAAACCCAATTACAGATTCGTTTTCTTCATTAATAGTATGATAAAAACTAAGGTTATAGATATCGTTATTACGCTTTCCTCCATTAAATTCAGAACGCATAAAAAGCGTATCATTAACTGTTACATTAATTAAATTAAACTTTGAAACGTTGTAGTATTTCGTATTAATACTATCTAACTCTACAAGTGTATTAAAAAGTGGATTACTATTATCTACTTGAAGCTCAATATTGTTTACAAAATTATCGATATATCTTATTTCTGGAGATTTAAAAGTGAGTCTAAACTTCCTCTCATCACTTTCTACTCTACCACGAATAAAAGTATTTTTACCCAGCTCTATTTCAGGATAAATGACCTCAATAATTTTATTGTAAATTTTAAAATTAAAATCGATACTTTGATTATTTTGAACTTCATGAGGGTTGTAGTTTGTGTAAATGTGCCCTAACGAATTCTCAAATAGCTTTTTTAAATCTCTGAAGCGAAAACGTCCCTTTAAATCCCCTTCAATTATATCTGGGGAGTTAATTTCTATAGAGCGTATATCTTTATCAAACCTTGAAGAAACATCAAACTTATCAAAGTAATATGTATCGTTTTCATTTTTATAAGATGTATTACTAAACGAAATTTTACCATAAGCATCATCGTAGTTGCTGGCATTCATATTCATTTTTACAGTACTTTTAAAAATTGAAATACTATCCTTTTTAACAAAATTAAGTGCCTTTAGGTTTGCATAATCAACCTTTGCCTCAAAGTCATATTTATTCAATTGTTCAGAAAAATCTACAAGACCATTAAAGTTTAGTTTCAGGTTTCTGTCTATTGCAATTAAGTTTCCATCAAAAATATTATTACGCAAATTTCCTGCAACTTTTACACCTGTATAAACATAATCGTTGTAGTCAATTTCAAAAACATCTCCTTTTACCTGGGTATCAATATTTTCAGGAGTAAAACCACTTCCTTTTACATCAAAATTTAAAGATGTAAAACCTACATTGGGGTCATTTAAAAATGTACCAAAATCGAACTGCTCAAATATAATTTTACCACTGTATTTTGCATTATCAATGTCGTTAATCTTGTCTATTTCCAAATTTGAATCTACAAAACCAAGCTCGGTATCTATTTCTATGTCTGCAATAACCTTTGATGATGTTACTTGCGAATTACCCACTATAGTAAACTTGCCTAACCTATCAAACGATGTTGGTATGGCGGCACCTAAAACATTTGGGAGTAAACTTTTTAAATCTTTATAAGTTGAAGATAAATTTGAAAAATCTCCATTCATATAGAAATTATTCTCTTCTTTATTAAATAGGTTTTTAAAATTAATATTGCCGTAAATTTTTGTGTTGGTACTTGTTGTCAATTTTAAATTACTAGTTGTTAAATCATTTAAGGTACCTGATAAAGCAACACTAAACTTGGCATATTGGTTTTTTCCAAACTCGTTATAAAATGTGTTTAGTTCATCTAGCTGCACATTAGAGTCTTTAAAACTGGCTTCTACTAAAACTTTATCTGTAAAGAATTGCAAGTCTTCCCGATTGTACAAAAACTTTAAATCGCCTTTTAAAACGGAATTTGGTGTTTTTATATCTAAGTTAGCAAAGGTCATATCCTGCAAGGTATATTTAAAGTTGGTCATCATATTTTTCATAACCAAACCTCTACTGTCTTTAAAGGCTAATGTGTTAATTCTGGCACTTACATCGCTACCATTTATTAGAAAGTTTGTGGCATTTATATTTAAATCTTTAAACTGAAGTAGTTTTGTAGTTTCTCTATTCTCATCAGACAAATTGAAAATACCATTGTAGATTGAAACATCACTTGATGACAATAAAAAACTGCTCTTTTCTGGTCTTGGGTTATCATCATCAAATTTGGCAACAAAAACATCTAAGTTAGTATCCTTACTTCCTTTGTAGGTTCTGATATTAAAAATTAAATCGATAATATCAATATCACCAAAAACTAATTTGCCATTGTATAAATTCCTGAAGTTTAAAATAGATGTATTTAATTCGGTAATGCTAATTAGTGTATCCTTCTTGTAGTCTTCAACATAAATATTTTTTAGCTCAACATCGCCATTAAATTGCAAGCCAACTTTATCTATATTTATGTTAGTACCAAAATCTTTATTTAGTCTTTTGGTTGCATAATTACCAAGTCCAGTTTGTACAAAAGGAATAGATAAAATTAACACCAAAATAATAAACAACATTAAAATAATGCCGATTATTTTTGATGCTATTTTAAGCCCTTTTTTGATACGTTTTTAGATTAAAATTTAATTATGAATGCCCTACCTTTGTAATTACGAATAAAAACACCTTGTTAGACTTTTTATTCTGAATCAAAATTAACAATTATTGTGCCTAATATTTAATAATGGCTTCACAAAATATTTTTATTCTTGGAATTGAGTCTTCATGTGATGATACTGCAGCCTCTGTAATACACAACGGTAAAATTTTGAGTAATGTTGTTGCTAGCCAAAAAATACATGAAGAATATGGCGGCGTTGTACCAGAATTAGCTTCTAGGGCACATCAACAAAACATAGTTCCTGTGGTACACCAAGCACTTAAAAAAGCTAATATTACCAAAGCAGAGTTAAGTGCTATTGCCTTTACAAGAGGTCCTGGTTTAATGGGGAGTTTATTGGTAGGAACCTCCTTTGCAAAATCTTTGGCATATGGGTTAAACATTCCTTTAATTGATGTTAACCATATGCAAGCTCATATTCTGGCTCATTTTATTGATGAAGAAGGATTTGAAAAACCACCTTTTCCGTTTTTAGCAATGACAATTTCTGGCGGACATACACAAATAGTTAGAGTGAATAACTATTTTGATATGACCGTTATTGGTGAGACTATTGATGATGCTGTTGGTGAAGCTTTTGATAAAAGTGGTAAAATTTTAGGTTTAGGATATCCTGCAGGCCCAGAGATAGATAGGCGCACCAAACTTGGAAACCCGAAAACATTCAAATTTACTAAACCAAAAGTAGATGGATTAAATTTTAGTTTTTCTGGGCTTAAAACGGCAATTCTTTATTTTGTACAACGAGAAACGAAAGCAAATCCCAATTTTATAGAGGAAAACTTAAATGATATTTGTGCCTCTATACAATATACCATAATTGGTATTTTAATTGATAAATTGAAGCTAGCTACTAAACAAACTAACATAAAGTATATTGCCATTGGTGGTGGTGTATCAGCAAATTCTGGAATACGAAAAGCCTTAAAAGATGGTGAACAAAAATTTGGTTGGACAACCTATATTCCTAAATTTGAATTCACAACAGATAATGCTGCAATGATAGCCATTGTTGGCTATCTAAAATATTTAGAAGGTGATTTTGCCAAACAAGATGTTATGGCTTCTGCGAGATTAAAGATATAGATAAAATGCAACTTTTTTATAACCCAAGCGTAACAGAAACGACCAAAGAATTTTCTTTTAACAAAGAAGAAAGCAAACACATTGTAAAAGTCCTGCGCAAAAACATTGGGGATATTCTGCATATTACTAATGGAAGTGGTTGGTTATTTAAAGCAGAAATCACCATACCTAACATTAATAAATGTGTAGCAACAATTGTTTCAAAAACACTACAACCCAAACGAAATTATAATTTACACTTGGCAGTTGCACCAACAAAAATGAACGACCGCTACGAATGGTTTTTAGAAAAAGCTACAGAAATTGGTATAGATAGTATTACACCAATTATATGCGAACACAGCGAACGCAAGGTAATTAAACCTGAACGTTTTGAGCGTATTTTGCAATCAGCCATGAAACAGTCTTTAAACTGTTATCTACCAAAATTAAATGATGTTAGTTCTTTTAAAAACTTCATAAAACAAGATTTTAACGGCCATTTATTTATTGCGCATTGTGAGGAAACTGATAGAAAATCTTTAAAAAATGAACTCAAGTCTAAAAACAATATCACAATTTTAATTGGACCAGAAGGCGATTTTTCTGTTAAAGAAATTGAAACAGCACTAGAAAATAATTTTATTCCTGTTACTTTGGGAAAAACCCGATTACGTACCGAAACGGCAGCTATTGTTGCGTGTCATTCTGTTGCTTTTACAAATACCCTATAGCATTATTTGAAAACCTCCTGTTATATCTAAGTTACTTGTTTCGACAATAGCAATTAACGATAGTTTATCTCTCGCTTTTACAACCTCTGGGATAACAATTCTGGCATTCCCAGTTGTTTTATTTATTTTAACACGAAATTCTTCAACTACTATATTGTCATTTTTTAATACTCGATTTCTGTTTTCACCTCTACTAATTTCTGTATTTCTTTCATTAATAACCAAAATAAAACGCATTCTTTTATCAAATGTTTTTCCTTCAATTTCATATTTAAAGTCAATGCCATCAGCATCTTTTTTTATGTCATAAATCTTTATATTATTACTAGAAGGTGTTTTTAAATAGGATTTTAATTTAGCATCCATAATTGTTTTATTAGAACCTACAAAATGCTCTTTGCCATTTACAACAATTTGAGGTGTGTAAATAGTACTGGTATTAAACTTACGACTATAATCCCGCTGTTTATCAGTATAGTCAGACTTGCTAAATGGATCTTTCCAACCTATATAATTCCAATAATCTACATGATAAGACAATGTAATAACTTCACTTTGCTTATTTTTAAATTTTATATTTTTCAATAACTCATCTGCCGAAGGACAGCTAGAACAACCCTGCGAAGTAAATAATTCTAAAACTACAACAGGCTCAAAAGAATCTTTTTTTTCTGTATTGGAATAAAAGAACAATATAATTAATATTAAAAAGAGCTTTTGCATAATAATAATTTTTATTTTTGATAACTATGAGTTTTAGTTCGTTAAAGATTAAGAATCTTACATCAATATTATTATTTAGCATACTTTTAACAACCAACTGCTTTAGTCAAGACTTAGCAATTTTAAAATATAAAGGCGGTGGCGATTGGTATGGAAACCCAACAGCACTTCCTAATTTAATTACCTTTTGTAACCAGAATATTGGTACAAAAATGAATCCTAAACCAGAAACAGTAGAAACGGGGAGCTTAGATATATATCAATATCCGTTACTACATATGACGGGGCACGGAAACGTTTTTTTTAGTGATGATGACGCTGAAAACCTTCGCAACTATTTAGTCTCTGGCGGTTTTTTACATATTGATGATAATTACGGTATGCAACCCTACATTACTAAAGAGCTAAAAAAAGTTTTTCCTAGTAAAGATTTAGTTGAACTTCCTGCAAGTCATCCTATTTTTAATTCCGTTTATAAATTTCCAAAAGGCTTACCTAAAATACATGAACATGATGGAAAAAGGCCTCAAGCATTTGGTATTTTTCATGAAGAAAGGTTGGTTTTATTATTCACCTATGAAAGTGATTTAGGCGACGGATGGGAAGATACCGAAATACACAACGACCCTGCCGATGTAAGAGAAAAAGCATTAAAAATGGGCGCTAATATTGTTAAATATGCTTTTGAAAATTAACCTATACTTAACACATGAAACGTTTTAAATTACAACATAAAATTGTCGCTATTATTTTAATTTTAGTGTTTTCTTTTCAATCTTTACATCAAATTAATAGCCATACTTATACAATTGGATTTGAGAATTTTCATTACAAATGTCCAGATGGTATAACTTGCTGCTTTGGAATACCACTTTCGCATTCAAGTTATAATTGTGGTAAAACATTTCACTTGTTTTACTAATGAAAGATTTTTTTGTTTCATTAGTAGACTTCTTTTTTGAAGATTTCAATAATAAAAATAATTACTCATTAAAGCACTTGTTAATATTAATTCTAAAAATTATTATCTTTCTTTCTATTCTTGCCATAGTATTATATTTTCTTTTAAATGATGAAGAACTTATAACTATTTCGAATTAATCCTTTCTATCTTGAAATAAACAAAACAAATATTTTTTGCAACTCACACACTACAATACAAAATTCAAAAAACAAACTTTTCCAATAATTTTAGTTTGCGATAACGTAACAAATGCGCCAAATATTGGAAGTTTATTTAGAACAGCAGATACCTTTGGTATTGAAAAATTAATACTTTGTGGTGAAGGTATTCAGTTAGGAAGAAAAATGGCTAAAACGTCAAGAGCAACAGAAAAAGTTGTTAATTATGAAATTAAAAAAACTGCTACAGAAGTAATTGACGATTTAAAATCTAAAAAATATCAGATTATTTCATTAGAAATTACAAATTCCAGCAAACCAATTCATGAATTTCAAATATCAAAAGAAAAACCCATTGCGCTTATTATTGGAGATGAAAATTTTGGTATATCAGAACACATTTTAAAGTCATCTGATGAGATAATTCATATTTACATGTTTGGACAAAACTCTAGTATGAATGTGGTTCAAGCTACTAATATTGCTTTATATGAAATAACAAAGCAGCTTTTGTAAACTGTTTTATATATTTACCATTATGAATTCGAACACTATTTCTAACGGTATTTTAAAAGCTATTGGTATTATTATAGGAATAGTTGTATTGCTTTATTTCTTATATCAAATTCAATCCGTTATTGGTTATATAGCTATAGCTGCAGTAATTTCTTTAATAGGCAGACCTATTGTTTTGTTTTTAGAACGCAAATTAAAATTTAAAAATACTATTGCAGTAATAGTAAGTATGGTTGTTTTATTAGGCTTATTTACTGGTTTGGTTTGGTTATTTATTCCGTTAGTAATAAAACAAGGGCAAAATCTTTCTTTACTTAACATTGAAGAGTTGCAAGGAAACATAGAAAATTTATATATAGAAATAATTAGTTATTTCGATTTACATCAGATAGATATTGAACAATCTTTAAAAGAATCTAACCTATTATCTAAAATAGATTATTCATTAATTCCAGATTTTTTAAATTCGATTATTAGTGGTTTAGGTAGTTTTAGTATTGGTTTATTTTCGGTGCTTTTTATTTCCTTTTTCTTTTTAAAAGATAGCCGTTTATTCGAAAATGGCATATTAACTTTTATTCCAGATAATAAAGAATCTCGTTGGAAAAATTCTTCAAATAAAATTAAAGATTTGTTGTCGCGTTACTTTGTTGGTCTTATTCTTCAAATACTAATCCTATTCGTTATTTACACTATTGGTTTACTAATTATAGGTGTAGAAAATGCTATTGTTATTGCATTTTTATGTGCTCTGTTAAATTTAATTCCTTATGTAGGGCCACTTATTGGTGCCTTTTTAATGCTTACACTTACCATGACTAGTAATTTAGGAGAAAGTTTTAGTGAAGTTATTTTACCTAAAACATTCTGGGTTTTCATCGTATTTATGATAGGTCAATTATTTGATAATTTTATAAGTCAACCAAAAATTTTCTCTACAGCTACAAAAGCACATCCTTTAGAAATTTTCTTAGTAATTTTAATTACTGGTATTTTATTTGGTGTTGTTGGATTAGTTGTAGCCGTACCAGCATATACCGCAATAAAAGTTATTTTAAAGGAGTTTTTATCAGAAAACAAGGTCGTTAAAAAACTAACTAAAGACTTATAAATTCTTTTGAACTCTTCAATCTTAAATACTGATATTCAGGAATTTATTAATACTAATTTAAATTCTGATGTAAATATATTATTGCTTAAAGGTACTAACTTTCCAAAAGTTGAAACGAAGGATATAATTGAACAAATTGAAGCTAAAAAAAGAAGTAAACTAAAACTTCCCTCATGGTTTACTGCTAAGAATATTATCTACCCCAATAAGTTAAAGATAGAACAAACTTCATCTGAAATTACTGCAAATTATAAATCTGAATTATTAAATGGTGAATCAATAATTGATTTAACAGGCGGTTTTGGCGTGGATTGTTTTTACTTCTCCAAGCAGTTTAAAACAGTTATTCATTGCGAAATGAATAATAACCTTTCAGAAATTGTTAAGCATAATTTTAGTCAATTAAATGTTACTAATATTGAAACTCTGCAAATTGATGGTATTGAATATTTAAAAAATTCAAATAAAAATTTCGATTGGATTTATATTGATCCATCAAGACGACATGATAGCAAAGGGAAAGTGTTTTTTTTGAAAGACTGTTTACCAAGCGTTCCAGAGCACATAGATATACTTTTTAAACATACTAAAAACGTTTTAATAAAAACGTCTCCACTTTTGGATATTTCGTTAGGCATTCATGAATTACAATTTGTAAAAACTATTCATGTTGTTGCAGTAAATAATGAAGTTAAAGAATTACTCTGGATATTAGAAAAAGGGTTTAATGATACTATTTCTGTTGAAACGGTAAATCTAAAAAAAGAATCTAAAGACTCTTTTAGCTTTAATTTACAAGATGAAAAACAAACTGAAGCTGAATATAGTTTACCACTAACTTATTTGTATGAGCCTAACTCATCTATATTAAAGGCAGGAGCTTTCCATCAAATATCAAAACAATTACAAGTTTTCAAAATTCATAAGCATTCTCATTTATACACTAGTAAAGAACTTTTAGAATTTCCTGGAAGAATTTTTAAAATTGAAAACTCGATAACCTACAACAAAAAAGAAATTAAAAAATTAGGCATTAAAAAAGCTAATATTACTACTCGAAATTTCCCTGAAACAGTTCAACAAATAAGAAAAAAACTTAATATTAAAGATGGTGGAAGCACTTATTTATTTTTTACAACAAACATAAAAAACAATAAAATTGTATTATTAACTTCTAAAGTAAATTAAACAAAAAAGCCTCACTAAAAAGTGAAGCTTTATGTGAGCCCTGAAGGATTCGAACCTTCGACCGCCTCCTTAGAAGGGAGGTGCTCTATCCAGCTGAGCTAAGAGCCCGTAGTTTTTATGTTTCTACGAAAACAGTGTCGGGGTGGCAGGATTCGAACCTGCGACCTCCGCGTCCCAAACGCGGCGCGATAACCGGGCTACGCTACACCCCGAATAGATTATCTATAATATTTTGCGGAGAGACAGGGATTCGAACCCTGGGTACCTATTTCTAGGTACGACGATTTAGCAAACCGCTCCTTTCGGCCACTCAGGCACCTCTCCTTAATTGTTTATGAACATTGCAATAAATTGCGGATGCAAATGTAGTATAACATCCTTAATGAAGCAACAAATTTATTCAATTTTTTATTTTTTTATTCTGGATATTCAATTCGCAAATGATAAATATTTGCCAGCTTTAATTTAAGCACTTTTTTTATGGCTTGAATCTCCTTGAAAGTAATATTAGCATTTAAAAATTGTCCATCTTCTATTTGTTTATTTATAATGTTTTCAACAAATGCATCAATTTTTGTACTAGTGGGTTCTTTTAAACTTTTTGAGGCTGCCTCAATACTATCACACATCATTAATATGGCCGTTTCTTTACTAAATGGTTTTGGTCCGGGATAGCTGAAATCAGCTTTATCTACATCTTCAAAATTCTTTTTCTCTTGCATGTAAAAATAATAAACCACACTTGTACCATGGTGTGTTCTAATAAAATCTATAACGCGGTCTGGTAAATTATTTTTCTTTGCAATTTCTATACCCTCAATAACATGGTTTGTAATTATTCTTGCACTTTCTTTTGAAGATAACTCGTCATGCGGATTAATACCTGTAGATTGGTTTTCCGTGAAATAAGTAGGGTTCTTCATTTTACCAACATCGTGGTACAATGCACCTACCCTAACCAACATAGCGTTTGCTCCTATTTCATTTGCTGAGGCTTCAGCAAGATTTGCAACATTTAATGAGTGATGAAATGTTCCTGGAGCTGTATTAGATAACTCTTTAAGCAATTTAGAATTTGTATCAGACAACTCTAAAAGTGACACATCTGAAACTAATCCGAAGAGTTTTTCATAAACATATATAAGCGGTTGTACAAATAAAGTTGCAAGGCCAGACAAAGCAAACAAGCCAAAAACATTCCACTCTATGGTTTCAACGGTACCCTCATGAATTATAAAAAAGGCAAAGTAAGCAATAATGTAAATTAAAGTTATTTGACCTACCGATATAAATAGGTTTGCTCTTTTGTATAACTCAGATATTGTTAAAATAGTTACAATACCAGCTATAATTTGTAGAAACATATATTCATAGCTATTAGGAACCACAAAACCCAATAACAAAACAGTTATTACGTGCGCAAAAAGCCCTAATCTAGCATCGAAAAACGCCTTAAAAACTAATGGTAGTATACAAATAGGTACTACATAAATATATTTAGAATTATAATCTATAATAAGTGTAGTTAAAAACACCATTAATAGTATATTAAAAAATATAAAGGTGACTTTAGTATTGTTTTCAAAAACTGAAACGCGGTATTTTCTTAAAAACAGTAATAGCATTAAAAGTGCCAAAGCTACCAGTAGCGTATATGCCGCAATAACCCAATTATAATTAGCTTTACTCCAAACTTGAGATTCGTATTCAGATTTTAATGATTGTAAAATTTGAAATTTATCTCCTTCTACAACTTCACCTTTTGATACTATTAGTGTTTCTTTCTCGATGCTTCCTCGAGCATAAGATATTTTATTAATCTCTTCTTGTAAAACTTTGTCTGTAAAAGATTTATCAAAGGTTAAATTTGGCTCTATTAAATCAAAAAATAAGGATACAAATTCTGTCTTATAATTTGTTAAATTATTAGTTTTAAGAATTTCATTAATAACAACAGCAATTTCATCTTGCTCTACTAAATTTGAAAAAACAGTTCGTTTAATCTCAGTTCTTCCATCTAATAAAGCGATTGTTTTTTCATCAGAAAATTTATAATTATCAGCAAGAATACCATAGGTATACAATTCTGAAATAATTGTTTCTCCTACGTTACTGATTTTTTTTAATTGAGTATTTGGAATTGAATCTGAAAATACTTCTTCAAAAGCTATGATGTAATTTTTTCTAACATCGTCAACTACAGCTCTTTCAATATTAAAATATAATATGGAATTATTGTTTAAATCTGCTTTTTCTTTAGTTATTTCATCATCAGATTTTCTAATGGCAAAATCAAAAGGCGCATATAAATTTTCAGACTGCCAAGGTTTTCCTTTTTCAAAATTATACTTGAACTTCCCACTTTTTGGGAATAAGTAAACAATTAAAAATGTAGTACATATAAATAAGAGCCCTTTGTATATAAAAGAGTGGTTTCTGTAAAGTTTATTAATAAAGTCTTTCATTGAAAAGATAAAGTACATCAAATGTAATAAAATTATAGGCGTTTACCATTTTTTATAATAAACGAATCTTTTATATTTCTATTAAAAAATCATTATTTTCGCCTATACTAAACTAAACAATTAAACAATGAGTAAAGAAGTTGTTATTGTATCTGCTGCAAGAACTCCAATTGGTAGTTTCATGGGGGCTTTATCTAAAATTAGCGCACCTAAACTTGGCGCTATTGCCATAAAAGGTGCTCTAGATAAAATAAATCTAAAACCAGAATTGGTAGAAGAAGTTTTAATGGGTAATGTTGTACAAGCTGGTACCGGTCAAGCTCCAGCAAGACAAGCAGCTATTTACGCTGGTATACCTAATACTGTGCCGTGTACAACAATTAATAAAGTATGCGCTTCTGGTATGAAAACCGTTATGCAGGCAACTCAAAGTATTGCGTTAGGTGATGCTGATATTATAGTGGCTGGTGGTATGGAAAACATGAGTTTAATACCGCATTACTTATATACACGAACAGGTACTAAATTTGGTCCTACCTCATTAATTGATGGTATGCAAAAAGACGGTTTAGTTGATGCTTATGATCAAAATGCCATGGGTGTTTGTGCTGATGCTTGTGCTAACAAATATGAGTTTTCTCGTGAAGATCAAGACGCTTTCGCTATTCAATCCTACAAGCGCTCAGCTAAAGCATGGGAATCCGGAAAATTTAATAATGAAGTTGTTCCTGTTGAAGTTCCACAAAGGCGAGGAGAACCAATTCTTGTTGTAGAAGATGAAGAATACAAAAACGTAAGGATGGATAAAATTCCGCAGTTGCGTCCAGCTTTTACTAAAGAAGGTAGTGTTACAGCTGCAAATGCATCAACAATTAATGATGGTGCTGGCGCTATGATATTAATGAGTAAAGAAAAAGCTAAAGCATTAGGCTTAACCCCTATTGCTACAATAAAAAGTTATGCAGATGCTGCACATGAACCAGAATGGTTTACAACCGCTCCTGCAAAAGCATTACCAAAAGCTTTGGATAAAGCTGGAATAACGATTAATGATATTGATTTTTTTGAATTTAATGAAGCTTTTTCTGTTGTAGGATTAGCTAATATGAAGATTTTAAATCTTAACGATTCCAACGTAAATGTTAATGGTGGAGCCGTATCACTAGGGCATCCTTTAGGATGTTCTGGCGTTAGAATTTTAATCACATTATTAAACGTTTTAGAACAAAATAATGGTAAAATTGGTGCAGCAGCTATTTGTAATGGCGGCGGTGGCGCATCAGCAGTTATAATCGAGCGAAATTAAGTTTTGAATGCTATACGGAATTTGTAATTTAAGTATTGTTCCTTTAAGATGTGAGGCTGCTGACACTAGTGAACTCGTCTCACAAGTGTTATATGGAGATGTTTTTAAAATTATTGAACAGCGTAAAAATTGGAGTAAAATAAGACTTGCTTTTGATTCTTATGAAGGCTGGATTGATAACAAACAATATTCACAAATCAACGAAGAAAACTATAAATTAATTAGCAAAGAAACGCCAAACTTAACTACAGATTTAGTTGAATTTATAGAAGACCAAAACAAACAACTATTCCCTATAACCATAGGTTCTTCTTTAAATGGACTTTCTATTTTAAATCATAAATATGATGGAAATTCAATAGCTAAAAAAGAAAAAAAATCTAACATTGTTAAAACAGCATTTATATTTTTAAATGCACCATATTTATGGGGAGGAAAAACACCTTTTGGTATAGATTGTTCTGGATTTACTCAAATGACTTACAAGCTTAATGGTTACAAATTATTACGCGATGCATCTCAACAAGCCACACAAGGTGAAGCTCTCAGTTTTATTGAAGAAAGTGAACCTGGTGATTTAGCATTTTTTGATAATAACGAAGGTACAATAACGCATGTTGGTATTATTATGAAAGATAATTACATAATTCATGCGCATGGTAAAGTAAGAATTGATAGACTAGACCATTCTGGTATTTACAATGTTGATAAAAACACACATACACACAAGCTACGTGTAATTAAAAAAATCATTTAGTTCAGAAATAATTATACAATAAAAAAAGGTCGCAAATTGCGACCTTTTTTTATTGTATAATTATAGATTAGTTTTGAGCAGCAGCCTCCAAATTAGCTACTTTATCTTTTAAACTTTTATACTTATCTGTTTCACCTAAAATACTGTAAATATTCATTAAGGTTTTAGATGCGTTTATGTTATTAGGATCAATCTCTATTGCTTTTGTTAAATAAGGGGTTGCCTCTTTGTATAAATCTTGGCGTTTCGCTCTTAATTCATCATATCTTTTATCATCAGCCTTAGAAGTCCCTAATCCATTCATTTCTTTTATTATCGCCTCTTCTTTACCTAAAACTAACGCTGACATATTAATATAGGCATTAATATAGTTAGGGTCTAACTCAATAGCTTTTAAATAATGTTCTTTAGCTTCTTCTGGTTGATCTGAATCAGCTGAAATTACTCCTAAATTATATTGTAACTCGGCATTTTCAGGGTCCATTTCAGTTGCTTTTTTCAAAAGCTTTTTAAATTCTTCGGTATTACCCATTTTAAAATGAACATTAGCCTCTGAAAGTATTAAATTTATATCATCTGGACTTTCAGCTCTTGCTTCTTTCATAGCTGCAATAGCTTTCTCATTATCTCCATTACTAACATAAATAAGAGCTATATTTTTAACAATTTCAGGTTTTTTTGACTCTGTATTACGCTCACCTGGCTTTATATGACTCTTAGCCTTTACATATAAGTCACGAGTCGTTTTATCTAAAACCTCTTCTTTGCCAGTTTCTTTATTCGTTGCAAAGTACTGTTTTTCAATCCCTGTATATCCTAAAGCTTTTAACTCTTCGTATATTTTTAAAGCTCTATCATATTCTTGAACATTTACCGCCGTAGCTGCAGCATAGTAAAGATATATTGTATCTTTTTCCTTAACTCGATACGACTTTTCAAAAAATTTCGAAGCAATAGAGTAATCTTTTTTACCGTAAGCATCGTTTCCTTTTTGAAGCAAACCATTTACTATATTTTGTTCTAAAGCTGCAATTTCAGATTTGTAAGTTCCTTTAGCTTTGTTTAAATTCATTAGAGAAGCATCTATATCTTCCATTGAGGCAGCACCATTAGCATATAAAGCTTGTCCTTTTAAATAGTAATACTTCGCTTTTGTTTTTTCATCCATAGAGGACATCAAACCCTCAGCTAGATTTAGTGCAGCTTTCGCCTCAGCAAAATTGTTCGATTTAATAGCTTTTTCTGCAGACTTCAATTCCTTTTTTTGTGCAAATGAAAATGCACTTATTGAAAATGCTAAAGCTATGACTAATTGTTTTTTCATTTTAAATAATATTAAGTTTAATTTTCAGTGTTATTTTCGTCTAGGTTATTATCAAGAGTTGTGCCATCTTCTGAAACATTAGTGTTTTCAGACCCTTCAACTGTTTCTACTTCTTCTACCTCATCTTCATCATGCATTACTTTTGCAACAGCAGCTATAGAATCGTTACCCTTTAAGTTAATTAATTTTACACCCTGGGTAGCTCTTCCCATAACTCTTAAATCTTGTACCGCCATTCTAATAGCTATTCCAGATTTATTGATAATCATTAAGTCATCATCATCAGTTACATTCTTGATAGATACTAAGTTACCTGTTTTTTCTGTAATAGAAATGGTTTTTACACCTTTACCTCCTCTATTGGTAATTCTGTAATCTTCTAAACTTGAGCGTTTTCCGTAACCATTCTCTGATACTACAAGTACATTGCTTTCCATATCATCAACAGCAATCATACCAATAACTTCATCAGTTTTTTCATTTTGTAAACGAATACCTCTAACTCCAGAAGCTCCACGACCCATTGGTCTTGTTTTTGCTTCTTCAAAACGAATAGCTTTACCAGATTTAAGCGCTAGCATAACTTGACTTTCACCAGTGGTTAATTTAGCTTCTAATAAAACATCATCATCTTTAATTGTTATGGCATTAATTCCATTTGTTCTAGGACGAGAGTATTGCTCAAGAGACGTTTTCTTAACTTGACCTTTTTTGGTCGCCATAATAACATAATGACTATTAATATAATCTTCGTCTTTTAAATCTTGAGTACAAATAAAAGCCATCACCTTATCATCTTGCTCAATGTTTATGAGGTTTTGAATAGCTCTACCTTTAGAGGTTTTACTGCCTTCTGGGATTTCATAAACGCGCATCCAGAAACATTTTCCTTTTTGAGTAAAGAATAACATATATTGATGATTAGTACCAACAAATAAATGCTCTAAGAAATCTTCATTACGAGTTGTTGATGCTTTTTGTCCAACGCCTCCTCTATTTTGAGTTTTATATTCGGTTAAAGATGTTCTTTTAATATATCCAGCATGCGAAATAGTAATCACTACTTTTTCATCAGGAATCATATCTTCAATACTTAAATCTCCTCCAGCATATTCAATAGTAGAGCGACGCTCATCACCATATTTATCTCTAACTACTTCTAATTCCCCTTTTATGATATCCATTCGACGTTCTTTTTTGTCTAGGATGTCTTTAAGGTCGATTATGGTTTTCATTATTTCCTCATACTCAGAACGCAATTTATCTTGCTCTAAGCCTGTTAATTGACGCAGACGCATTTCAACTATAGCTTTGGCTTGTATTTCAGAAAGCTTGAAACGTTCTATTAAACTATTTCTAGCCTCATCTGCATTTGAAGATGCTCTAATAATTTTTATTACTTCATCAATATTATCTGAAGCTATAATTAATCCTTCTAAAATATGAGCACGTTCTTCTGCTTTTCTTAACTCATAAGTAGTTCGTCTTACAACAACTTCATGCCTGTGTTCTACAAAATAATGAATAAGCTCTTTTAAGTTTAATAACTGTGGACGCCCATTAACTAATGCAATGTTATTTACACTAAATGAGGATTGTAGCGCAGTATATTTAAACAATTTATTTAAGACGATATTTGGTATTGCATCGCGCTTTAAAACATAAACAATACGCATTCCATTTCTATCAGATTCATCACGAATTGTAGAAATACCTTCTAACTTTTTATCATTTACCAAGTCTGCAGTTTTCTTAATCATATCTGCTTTATTAACTTGATAAGGAATCTCATCGACTATAATACACTCACGTCCATTAACCTCTTCAATGTTCGCTTTTGCTCTAATAACAATTCTACCACGACCAGTATGAAACGCTTCTTTAACACCATCGTATCCGTAAATAGTTCCTCCTGTTGGAAAATCTGGAGCTTTTACATGTTGTATAAGTTCATCTATTTCAATATCATTATTTTCAATGTAAGCTATCGTTCCATTTACAACTTCTGTTAAGTTATGAGGCGGCATATTTGTTGCCATACCAACTGCAATACCAGAAGCTCCGTTTACTAAAAGTCCTGGGATTCTTGTTGGTAAAACTGTTGGTTCGTGAAGCGTATCATCAAAGTTTAGCTTGTGATCTACAGTTTCCTTTTCAATATCTGCCAACATGTCTTCAGAAATCTTACGCATTCGCGCTTCTGTATAACGCATTGCTGCAGGACTATCACCATCAATCGAACCAAAGTTACCTTGCCCATCTACAAGCATGTAACGTAAACTCCACTCTTGAGCCATACGCACCATAGCATCGTATACCGAAGTATCACCATGAGGGTGGTATTTACCTAAAACTTCTCCTACTATTCTTGCCGATTTTTTATGTGCCGAATTTGCTCTAACACCCAATTCGTGCATACCGTAAAGTACACGTCTATGAACTGGCTTTAAACCATCTCTTACATCTGGTAATGCACGTGACACAATGACTGACATTGAATAGTCAATGTAAGCCGATTTCATCTCATCTTCTATGTTAATAGGGATCAATTTTTCTCCTTCTGCCATATAAAATTTAGTTAAGTTTTTATCTGTATTTCAAAACATGCTAATATAAGAATTTCAGTAGTCATAGTAAGACTATTAAAGACACTTTTTCATGTTATTTATTAACAATTTTAGGGTGTTTTTTAGTTAATAAGTATACTCCCAAATGTTTTGATTTTATAAAGTTTTTTTCGTCAATTAGCAATTTACAGACGATTTAAGGTATAGTTTTTGCCGTTAGTAAAATGTTTTACTATTTTTAATGCAGATAAGGACTAGAATATGGATGATAATTTTTCCCCAAGAGTTAAAGATGTTATTGCTTACAGCAAAGAAGAAGCTTTGCGTTTAGGCCATGATTTTATTGGTACCGAACACCTTATGTTAGGACTTCTTCGTGATGGAGACGGAAAGGCAATAAATATATTGAACGCCTTAGATATTGATTTAAATCATTTAAGACGAAAAGTTGAGATATTGAGTCCAGCTAATCCAAATATTACTGTTTCGTCAAACGATAAAAAGAATTTACACTTAACAAGGCAAGCAGAACGTGCTTTGAAAACAACATTTTTAGAAGCAAAATTATTTCAAAGTTCGTCAATTAATACAGCGCATTTATTGCTTTGTATTTTAAGAAATGAAAACGACCCCACTACCAAGCTTTTAAATAAGCTAAAAGTTGACTATGATAATGTTAAAGAACAATTTAAACAAATGATTACAAACGACAATAATTACATAGAACCAAAAGCCGAATTTCAGGACGATGATGCGAATCCTGAAGAAGATGGAACAAAAGACAATATTTTTAATGCTCCAGCAGGCAAAACAAATAAGAAGTCTAAAACCCCGGTTTTAGATAATTTTGGACGCGATTTAACCGCTTTAGCAGAAGAAGGTAAGTTAGACCCTGTTGTGGGAAGAGAAAAAGAAATACAACGCGTATCTCAAGTTTTAAGCAGGAGAAAGAAAAATAATCCCCTTTTAATTGGTGAACCTGGTGTTGGTAAATCTGCCATTGCCGAAGGACTAGCACTAAGAATTGTCAAACGTAAAGTATCTCGAATTCTATTTAACAAACGCGTTGTTACACTAGATTTAGCAAGCTTAGTAGCTGGAACAAAATATAGAGGCCAGTTCGAAGAACGTATGAAAGCCGTTATGAACGAGCTTGAAAAGAACGATGAAGTTATTCTGTTTATTGATGAAATACATACCATAGTTGGCGCAGGTGGTGCAACAGGTAGTTTGGATGCTTCAAACATGTTTAAACCTGCCTTAGCTCGTGGAGAAATTCAATGTATAGGAGCAACTACTTTAGATGAGTACAGACAATATATTGAAAAAGATGGTGCTTTAGAGCGTCGTTTCCAAAAGGTAATTGTTGAGCCAACTACTGTTGAAGAAACTATAGAAATTCTAAATAACATTAAAGGTAAATATGAAGAACATCATAATGTTGATTACACACCAGAAGCTATTGAAGCTTGCGTGAAGTTAACCAATAGGTACATGACAGAACGCTTTTTACCAGATAAAGCGATTGATGCTTTAGATGAAGCTGGGTCACGTGTGCACATTACCAATATTGATGTGCCTAAACAAATAATAGAATTAGAAAAGAAACTTGAAGCCGTTAAGGAAACAAAAAATTCTGTTGTTAGAAAACAAAAATATGAAGAAGCTGCAAAACTTAGAGACGACGAAAAGCGTTTAGAAAAAGAACTTGCTGTAGCTCAAGAAAAATGGGAAGAAGACACCAAACAACATAGAGAAATTGTAACAGAAGATAATGTTGCAGATGTGGTTTCTATGATGACAGGCGTTCCTGTAAACAGAATAGCTCAAACTGAAATTAATAAGCTTGCAGAATTACCAAACCTTATCAAGGGCAAAGTAATTGGTCAAGATGAAGCTGTTGCGAAAGTTGTAAAAGCGATTCAAAGAAACCGTGCAGGACTTAAAGATCCTAACAAGCCTATCGGTTCATTTATCTTTTTAGGTCAAACCGGTGTTGGAAAAACTCAATTAGCCAAAGTGTTATCTAGAGAGTTGTTTGATAGTGAAGATTCCCTTGTTAGAATTGACATGAGCGAATACATGGAAAAGTTTGCCATATCAAGATTAATTGGAGCTCCTCCGGGATACGTTGGATACGAAGAAGGTGGGCAACTTACTGAAAAAGTAAGACGTAAACCTTACGCGGTTATTCTTTTAGATGAAATTGAAAAAGCACATCCAGATGTATTTAATATGCTTCTACAGGTTTTAGATGATGGCTATTTAACCGATAGTTTGGGAAGAAAAATTGATTTCAGAAACACCATCATTATCATGACATCAAATATTGGTGCTCGAAAGTTAAAAGATTTTGGTACTGGCATTGGATTCGGAACCTCATCACAAAAAGCGCAAGAAGATGCGAATGCAAGAGGCATTATTGAAAATGCACTTAAAAAATCTTTCGCACCAGAGTTTTTAAACAGAATTGATGATGTTGTAGTATTTAATGCATTAGAAAAAGATGATATCAATAAAATTATTGATATAGAATTAGAAAAACTTTTACTTCGTATTAAAGGACTAGGCTATATTTTAACACTCACTGATGGTGCTAAAGATTATATTGCTGAAAAAGGTTTTGATAAACAATATGGTGCTAGACCATTAAAAAGAGCTATTCAAAAATATGTTGAAGATGCTTTAGCTGAAGAAATTGTTGCATCAAATCTTCAAGAAGGAGATAATATAAAAATTGATATTGATAAAGATTCAGAAGATTTAAAAATTTCAATAGAAAAAGCTGAAAAGCCCACTGAATCCTGATAAATTCAAATTTTAAGACCATACTAAAATCCTACATTCATTTAGAACGTAGGATTTTTTTTTGCAGAACTGTAACAAATAAAAAATACATTCCTCTTTATTATAACAATTTGTTTTTTTGAAATCAACCAATCAAAATACTGAGCAATTAATAGAACTTTGCAAGTCTGGAAACCAATCTGCGCAATTGGAAATTTACAACAGATATTACAAAGCCATGTACAATACATGTTTAAGAATTGTAAAAAATAATTTTGAGGCTGAAGATATTATGCAAGATTCATTTTTAGTGGCTTTTACAAAACTGGATACTTTAAAAGATCTTAAAATTTTTGGAGCTTGGTTAAAACGAATTGTTATTAATAACAGTATTTATCATTACAAAAAAAACAGTAAATATCAAGAAGTTGCTTTAGACGATATGTTATATAAAGTAGAAGATAATTCTAATAGTATAAACAACGATTATGAATTTACAAACCTTAAAGCTAAACAGGTTTTAAAGACTTTAAAAACATTAAAAGATAATTATAGAATAGCTTTAACTCTAAACCTTATTGAAGGTTACGACTATGAAGAGATTAGCGAAATAATGAATATTAGCAACTCAAATTGCAGAACCACAATTTCTAGAGCTAAAGAAAATTTAAGAAAGAAATTTGAAACCACTCTCGAGTGTTAAAAAATAAAAAAATGAGCAAAAATACTTTAGAAGATCTATTTAAAAACCTTGAAAATAATTTCGATACAGAAAACCCAAATTTGGGGCATCAAGAGCGCTTTTTAAATAAACTAAAAACTCAAAATTCTAGTTTAAATAAAACTAAAAAGAATTTATGGAAACCTTTTATAGGTATAGCAGCATCAATCGCTTTACTAGTTTCTTTATTTGTTTTTTCACCAAAAGAAGAGGTCAATACTATCGATCTTGCAAGTATTTCGCCTGAAATGGCTAAAGTTGAAAGTGTGTTTATGGCATCACTATCTAAAGAACTGGAAAATCTTAATAGCGAAGAGATGCCAGAATATCAAGAGTTAATTGTTGATGCTTTGTTTGAATTAAAAGTACTTGAAGAAGACTACAACCAACTCATATTTGGGCTTAAAGAACACCCCAATGACGAATTAATTCTGGATGCGATGATTCTAAATTTCCAAAGTAGAATAGATATTATACAGGATACAAAAGAAAAAATAGAAGAACTTAATAACATTAATAATCAATTATTAATCATTTAAAATTAAAATCATGAGAAAAACAATTACACTATCAGTTATTTTTTTAATGCTAGTTAGCATAGCAAATGCCCAATCTTGGGGGAAGAAAAAAATTAAAGGCAACGGAAATATTACCACCGAGACCAGAAACGTTGGAGATTATAATGGTATTAAATCTGCTGGGAGTATGGATATCATTTTAGTTTATGGAAAAGAGGGCGAAATAAAAATAAAAGGTGATTCTAATTTATTAGAATATATAGTTACCGAAGTTAAAAACGATAATTTAATTATTAAATTAAAAAAAGGGTCTAAAATAAGTTACAAGAAAAGTATTGAAATTACAGTCCCGTTTGAAAGCATTAATAAAGTTTCGCTTGCTGGATCTGGAGATATTGTAAGTAGAGATGTTGTTAAAGCTGATAAATTAAGTGTTTCTGTAGCTGGTTCTGGAGAAATTAAACTTGATATTAAAACCAATTATGTAGTAGGGGCTGTAGCTGGTTCTGGAGAAATAACCTTAACTGGGGCTACTAATAATTTAAATGCTAAAGTAGCTGGTTCTGGAGATTTCCATGGGTTTGGTTTACAATCAGATGATACCGAAGTTGCTGTTGCCGGCTCTGGAGATGCTGAGGTAGTTAGTAACAAAAACTTAATTGCTAGAGTATCTGGTTCTGGAGATATAAGGTATAAAGGAAACCCAAAAAAGGATGCTAAAGTTTCTGGCTCTGGATCTATTAAAAGTAATTAAAAAGTACAATCAATAAACAAACAGTAAAATATGTGTTAATCAAAACCTGTGAAGAAATTTACAGGTTTTTTTTATATTTAATTTTGTATCAAACTCTTTCTTTTGGCACTCTAAATAATAAAATAATACCGAATAAAAAGAAAACAAATAAAAATAGTATCGCATTTCGCATTGTACCAGTCACCTGATCTATTGTAGCAAAAATTACCATACCTATAACGATACCTATTTTTTCAGCAACATCATAAAAACTAAAATAAGACGTTGTATCCTCAGTTTCAGGTAAAAATTTAGAATATGTAGATCGGGCTAACGACTGTACCCCTCCCATTACTAAACCAACAATACTAGCGGCAATATAAAATTGCATTGGTGTTTTCATAAAATAAGCATAAAAACATAATGTCATCCAAATAAAATTAACAACAATTAAAGTTTTAATATTACCAAATTTTGAAGATGCTTTAGATGTTAAAACTGCCCCTAAAATGGCTACTATTTGAATAACCAAAATACTTATAATTAAGCCCATAGTTTTTTCACTATCACCTCCCCAATCAATCTCTTCTTCACCAAAGTAAACAGCTACCAACATAATAGTTTGAACCGCCATACTGAAAACAAAAAAAGCATACAAATAACGTTTCAATCTTAAATCTAATTTAAGTTGTCCCCAAACTTGTTTTAACTCTTTTAAACCATTAAAAACCACGGCGGTAGTTACTTTGTGTCCTGTAGATGTTCCTTTTGGTAAATAATAAAAAGAATATTGACTAAACGATGCCCACCAAATACCAACAGTAATAAATGCTATTTTCATAGCTTCAAAAGATGCTGCATCTTTTGCGGTTTTTAGCGCTTCACTTATCTCTGCTTCAGACCCCGAATTTTTTATAGTTTCTGAGATACTTATATCAAAACCAAACCACTCAGGTTTCATAACCATTAACAAATTCAAAATAAGCAAAAGTACACTTCCTAAATACCCCAAAGAAAATCCTTTAGCACTCACAGCGTCTTGCTGTCCTGGATAAGCAATATCAGGCAAATATGAGTTGTAAAACACTAAACTACCCCAATATCCTATTAAACCCATAAAATAGAACAGTAAGCTTAAATGAATTTTTTCTGGAGTAATATCGAACCAATATAAACCAATACAACCAGCACTACCAACATAACAAAAGAATTTTAAAAAGTTTTTTTTGTTACCAACATAATCGGCTACACCAGAAAGAATAGGTGATGTAAATGCAACTACCAAAAATGTAAAAGCGGTTACAAAGGTAATAAGAGCAGTACTCTTAAATTCGAAACCAAATGCAATAACCGTTTTGATTTCAGAAATAAATAATGCTGAGTAAAATATTGGAAATATTGAAGATGCAATAGTTAAGGTATAAACAGAATTTGCCCAATCATAAAAAGCCCATGCATTCAGAAGCTTTTTACTTCCTTTATCTATTACTGCCATAACTAAAAAGCTGCCCTTTTATGAGCAGCTCTAAAGTAATCAAATATTTTAATTTTGAAGAATAAATTATTTTCTGAATGTATTTACTCCAAATTTCTGTGCTTCTGCAATAGCTTTTGGCGCTAGAGCTGTTAAATTTGCTATACGAGAATCGTTTGATGGGTGTGTACTTAAAAATTCTGGAGGAGCTTGACCGCCACTATTTGCTTTCATTCGTTTCCATAACTCTGCTGCTTCTGTTGGGTTGTAGCCAGCTATAGCCATTAGATACAATCCAATTTTATCAGCTTCTGTTTCATGACTTCTACTAAATGGCAACATACCCAAAACCTGAGAACCAACACCATAATATTGATTAAAAGCATTTCTAGATTGCTCATCTTGTATAGCCACATTTCCAGCAATAGCCAGACCTTGCTGAACATAAGCAGCACTCATACGTTGTTGCCCATGATTTGCCAATGCATGTGCTACCTCGTGCCCCATAATTGCTGCAACACCTGTTTCTCCGTTAGCTATAGGTAAAATTCCTGTGTAAAAAACTATTTTGCCTCCTGGCATACACCAAGCGTTAACAGTTTCATCATTAACTAAATTATATTCCCACTTATAATCATTTAAATAACCTTGGTGACCATTTGCGTTTAACCAACGTTCTGCTGCAACAGCAATTCGTTGTCCAACTCTAGTTATCATTTCGGCGTCTTTAGTTCCTTTAACAACTTTATTTTCATTTAGAAACTGATCATATTGTGCAAATGCAGTAGGAAATAGTTGTGAATTTGGCACTAAAGCCATAGTCTTTTTTCCTGTGAATGGATTTGTAGCACATGATAAAATGAGAGCTAAAATTCCAAATACTATAAGTGCTTTTCTTATTTTCATTATCTTATGTTTTAATTATTCTTTAAAAGTACAAAAATCGTTTATATCATTTTGACCCACATGATTATTATTTGGTCACATTTAATCTTAAATATTTTGCAATAGTTAAAGTGTTATGTTTTTAATTATTTCCGACTTATTTTAGAGGAAAAATATAAAGAATGAAAAAGTTACTACTAATAAGTTTGAGTATATTTCTATTTAATTGTAATGGAAATGCTCAAAAAAAAGAAAAAAAAGTTTATGACGTATCGAAAACTGAAGCCCAATGGAAAGCTCAATTAAGTGATACGGAATTTTATGTCCTAAGAAAAGCAGGAACAGAACGCCCATTTACAAGCCCTTTAAATAAGAATTATAAAGCTGGAACTTACGTTTGTAAAGCTTGTGAAACACCACTATTTAAAAGCGAACATAAATTTGATTCTGGCACCGGATGGCCCAGTTTTGATAGGGAAATTAAAGGAAACGTAGAATTCTCTACTGATTATAATTTAGGTTATGCTCGTACTGAAGAGCATTGCGCCACTTGTGGCGGACATTTAGGACACGTTTTTAATGATGGTCCAAGAGACACAACTGGTAAAAGGCATTGTATAAATGGTGTATCCTTAAAATTTATACCAAAAAATGAGTAGCTATTTAGTAAGTGTAATAAAACAATTTGAATATTATAAAAGCTTAGGTGATAAAACTTTTAATGAGTTATCTTTTGATGAATTACAAAACGATATTGCTAAAGACGCCAATTCAATCTCTATAATAGTAAAGCATATTGTTGGTAATATGCTTAGTAGATGGACTAACTTTTTAAATGAAGATGGCGAAAAAGAATGGAGGCATCGAGATCAAGAATTTGAAAGCTCTTATACATCAAAGGAAGAACTTATCGAAAATTGGAATAAAGGTTGGCAATGCGTTTTTGATGCCATAGAACCACTAACAAACGAAGATTTAGAGCGTATTGTTTACATTCGTAATATGGGACATACGGTTACTGAAGCTATAAATAGACAGCTTGCTCATTACTCCTATCATGTTGGACAAATTGTTTTTATTGGGAAAATATTAAAAGGCAGTGATTGGAAATCGCTTTCAGTACCAAAAGGACAGTCTAAAGCTTATAATAAAGAAAAATTTAGTAAAGAAAAAAGGCGTGAACATTTTACGGATGACATAATAAAAAGCCTTTGAGTTTTATCTCAAAGGCTTTTTATTTAAACCCCTACTCTACTTCGCCATAGCAGACATGGTATAATATCCTGCTTCTCGTATAATTTCTCCATCATCATTAAAATCATGAATTAACAACACAGGAATACTTACTTTTTTATCATCAGATTTTCTTTTAATGTTAAAATCCCACCAAGATTGAACAACTTTACCATTTCCTATTTCATATTCCAAATAGTCTGGATATCCAACAACATCGATACTTTCAATATCCCAAGAATTTAACATTCCCAGATAACCTTCTTTTTCTTCTTCTAAAGTATTTGATTCACCACGAGGCATATCTAAATTTGTAAAACGTGCATTTTCAGCAAAATAACTAAATGCCTTATCTGCATCCCCATGCTCGAGAGCAGCTACCATTTTACGAACAGTATTTATATTTGTATGTTCATTATAAAGAGTTCCATTTTTTCTAATACTCCTTGCTTCTCCAATCCCGTCAAAAACAGCACCATCATCATAAGTTATCATTGTTAAAATTTTGTTGTCTTGGTCAACCCTAAAAAGTCTATGAATAGGCATATCTAACTTAACACCTGTGTTGTTGTGTACTCCTTTTAGTTGATCCCAAGTTTGTACCCAAACTATATCATCGTCATTATTCTTCTTGTAGTGTAGGGCATCAGGATAAGCACCATTTGATCGTTCGATACTTAAATACGATGCATTGTTTACCCAAAAAATAGACTGCCTTAAAAGGTTTGATTTTGAAGCACCTTTAGCCTCAGGGTCTGAATTCATACCATTGAAAGCTCTAAAGTCATCATGTAAATAAACTTTAAGGGCTGTGGTGTCACCTGATATAAAAGCTTGCTGCATTGCTTCTACGGTTTGAATTGCTGGGTGATCAAGATAAATAGTTCCATTTTTTTTCTTCTGTGAATACATGATGCAAGAAAACATCATCACGAGAATAATCGCTTGTTTTTTCATTTTAAAAAATTTTGGTTGGTTAATATCAACAAAAGTTAACTAAAATATTTGAAAGACAACGACTTAAGATGATTTTTATTTAAAAGCTATGCTTTAATTTTTTTCTTAAAAGGTCTAATAATTAAGCGTGCCTCCCTATCAAAACGCACATAATTATAAACCCAATTAACAAAAACTACCATTCGATTTCTAAAACCAATCAAGAAGAATAAATGCACGAACATCCAAACGTACCAAGCGAAAACACCTTGGAATTTAAATTTCTTTAAATCTACAACTGCTTTATTTCTTCCAATAGTAGCCATGGCCCCTTTATCTTTATAAACAAAAGGTTTCATAGGTTTTTCTTCTATAAGATTTAATAAATTTTCACCTAGTTGTTCACCTTGCTGAATTGCTGGTTGAGCCATCATAGGAAAACCATTTGGAAATTCTTCACTTACAAGACAAGCAATATCACCAACAGCAAAAATATTTGAAAAGCCTTTAATTTGGTTAAACTCATTAACTAAAAGTCTATTTCCTCTTGTTACAAATTCTTCTGCATCTAAACCTTTTATAGTTACACCTTTAACACCTGCTGCCCAAACTACTGTGGCAGAATCAAACGTTAAATCTGTGTTGGTAGTAACAGTTTTTCCATCATAATTAGTTACTCTTACATTCTTCCAGATATGAACACCGAGCTTTTCTAAAAAATCTTCTGCTTTTTTCGAAGCATTTTCACTCATACCTTTTAATATACAATCGCTTGATTGTATAATATTAATTTGCGCCAAACGCGTGTCTAAATCCGGATAATCTTTTGGCAATATTCCTTTTTTAATTTCTGCTAGTGCTCCAGCTAACTCTACACCTGTTGGCCCTCCTCCAACTATTACAAAATTCATTAAAGCAATACGCTCATTCAAATCTGACGTTAAAAGAGCCTCTTCAAAATTCTCTAATATTAAACTTCTAAGATTTAAAGATTGTGGTATGGTTTTCATTGCCATACTATGCTTTTCTATTTCAGAATTACCAAAAAAATTGGTTTCAGACCCTGATGCAACAACTAAATAATCAAATTTTAAATCACCAATATCTGTTAATATATTACTTTTTTCAGTATTTATTTCGTTAACATTTGTCAATCTAAAAAAGAAATTAGGAAAGTCCTTTAAAATTTTTCTAATTGGGTATGCAATAGAGTCTGGTTCTAATCCTCCTGTAGATACTTGGTATAATAAAGGCTGAAATGTGTGGTAATTATGCTTATCTAAAAGCACAACTTGCACTTCCTGTTTTGATAATTTTTTCGCTAAGGCTATACCCGCAAAACCACCTCCTATAATTACGATTCTTGGATAACTTGATTTTGGTATATTCATAAATAAATACTTGCAGTGCAAAGGTAGTATAAAGATGTAAATTTAAAGCGTTCTAAATTCTTTATTCAAATTCGATTTCGTAAATTCGTACCCTAAAATTTAACACATGAGTAAATACGATATTATAGTTCTTGGAAGTGGTCCTGGTGGTTATGTAACTGCAATTAGAGCATCGCAATTGGGTTTTAAAACTGCTATTGTTGAAAAAGAAAGTCTTGGTGGTGTATGTTTAAATTGGGGTTGTATTCCAACAAAAGCCTTATTAAAATCTGCTCAAGTTTTTGAATATCTTAAACATGCAGAAGATTATGGCTTAACAGTTAAAGATGCTAAACATGATTTTGACGCGGTTGTTAAACGTAGTCGAGGTGTTGCAGATGGCATGAGCAAAGGTGTTCAGTTTTTAATGAAGAAGAATAAAATTGACGTTATTAATGGTTTTGGAAAATTGAAACCTGGAAAAAAGGTTGATGTTGATGGAACAGAATATAGAGCTGATAATATCATTATTGCTACTGGAGCTCGCTCACGTGAATTACCAAGTTTACCTCAAGACGGTAAAAAAGTAATAGGTTACAGAGAAGCTATGACTTTGTCAAAACAACCAAAAAAGATGATTGTTGTTGGTTCTGGAGCTATTGGTGTAGAGTTTGCTTATTTCTATAATTCTATGGGTACGGAAGTTACCATTGTAGAATATTTACCGAATGTAGTACCTGTTGAAGATGAAGAAGTTTCAAAACAATTAGAGCGTTCTTTCAAAAAGACTGGAATTAATATTATGACTTCCGCAGAAGTGACCAGTGTAGACACATCTGGTAATGGCGTAAAAGCAACTGTGAAAACTAGTAAAGGTGAAGAAGTACTTGAAGCAGATGTTATTTTAAGTGCCGTTGGTATTAAAACAAACATTGAAAATATTGGATTAGAAGACGTAGGTATTGTTGTAGATAGAGATAAAATTATTGTTAATGATTTTTACCAAACAAATATTCCAGGTTACTATGCTATTGGCGATGTAACACCTGGACAAGCTTTAGCTCATGTTGCATCAGCTGAAGGAATTCTTTGTGTTGAAAAACTTGCAGGACACCATGTTGAAGCTTTAGACTATGGAAATATTCCAGGTTGTACTTATTGCTCACCAGAAATTGCATCTGTTGGTTTAACTGAAAAACAAGCAAAAGAAAAAGGCATAGACATTAAAGTTGGTAAATTTCCATTTTCAGCCTCTGGTAAAGCCAGTGCTGGTGGAAATAAAGATGGTTTTGTGAAAGTTATTTTTGATGCCAAATATGGCGAATGGTTAGGTTGCCACATGATTGGTGCCGGCGTTACTGATATGATTGCTGAAGCCGTTTTAGGAAGAAAACTTGAAACCACAGGTCATGAAGTACTTAAAGCAGTTCACCCGCATCCAACTATGAGTGAAGCGGTAATGGAAGCTGTAGCTGCAGCTTATGATGAAGTGATACACTTATAAACTATTGAGTTTAAAAATAAAATTAAAAAAGCGATTCAAAATGAATCGCTTTTTTTTATAATCTATACCCAAGTCCCAAAAACAACCCGTTGGGTGTAATTTCTTGAAAACCTATAGTGTATTTAATATGCGCATCTAATGCTCGAGTAATGTTGTAAGCTGTACTTAAATCTACTCGAATTTTAATTTTATTAGAAAAAAAGTCAAAAAAGTAATTAATACTTGGCCCGACTAAAATATCTAAATTATTAGCAACCTCATACTTAGCATAAATAGGGGCATTTAAAAATTGAAAATCATTGAGTCCAATATATAATACTTCTGGTTGAATTGAAAAGGCTTTATCAACTTCAATATCTAAAAACACACCACCATAAAAACCTGTTGCATTATCTTGATTGAAACCAAAATTTGATTCATCAACATTAAAAAAAGTAAAATTAACACCACCTTTTATTCCAATGTTTGAGTTAGACTGTGCTTCTAAAAACAAACTACTTAAAAGAAAAATAGTGAATGTTAAATATTTTATCATATAAAACTCTGTATTGCTAATTCGTAACTCTGTAAACCAAAACCTAATATAACACCTTTAGCATTTGGTGAAATATACGATTGATGTCGAAACTCTTCTCTTCCAAATGTATTTGAAATATGAACTTCTATAACAGATGTTTCAATCGCTTTTACAGCATCACCAATACCAACAGATGTATGTGTATAAGCTGCTGCATTTAATATAATACCATCATAACTAAAACCTACGTCTTGAATTTTATCAATAAGTTCTCCTTCAATATTAGATTGAAAATAATCAATTTGTATGTCTTTATATTTTTTTCTTACTTCTTCTAAAAACTCAGTAAAGGTTAAGCTTCCGTAAATATTAGGCTCTCGTTTACCTAGTAAGTTTAAGTTGGGCCCGTTTATGATAATTAGTTTCTTCATAAGTCAAAGATATTTAAAATTCTTAATTAGTTTTTCAAGATATCTATTTGTGTAGTTTCTGAAGTTTTTAAATTAGAAAGTGCTTTTACCAAATTACTACCATCATCAATTTTAACTACAACAGTATTTGGAGCAATTTTCCCTTCATTATTTGCTTTAATAACTATCGATGTTTTATTACTATTTAAATCAACATCCAAGTATTTTTCTGTTTTATTTGCCACATAAGATTTTAATATTGTTTTTCCGTTTGATGTAATGGTTATATTATCGCCATCTTCCTGCCCACCATCGTATATAATAAATCTTATTTTACTTGATTTAGTAAAAAAACTTAATGTTTGATTCTTTCTTAAAATATTCATATTCAAAGAATCCATAACCTTTATCATATTTATCTTTTGCTTTACACTATCTGCAACTCGTTTAGATTTATTTATCTTGGTAACGACTTTATTAATTCGCTTCTCGACCTTTTCAGCAGAATTGAGAGCAATTTCCCCATTAATACATTCAGTATTATCAGAAAAAAGTCCTATAAATTTAGTTTTCACACTTTTGGTTTTGCCAAACACAAAATTTTTGGCAGTTACATTTAAAAAACAAAAATCATTTTGAGATACGGGTGATTTTGTATACACAATTCCTGTTTCTCTAAAACTTAATTCTCTTTTTTTTATATCATATTCACCAAAAACATTTGACCTAGTTTCGTGTTCGCCTCCTAAATCTGTAACAGAAAAACCTTTAACATCTTCATCATTAACTATAAAATTAATCTTGTAAGATATTATAGTTGAATCATTTAACTTTAAACCTCCCAGATACTCATAATTGGTTTGTGCGAAAGAATAATGAGTTAGAGAAAAAACAAATAAAATAAGTAAGTAGATTCTGAGCATTCTCATGTTTTTTTTATAAATTGTACTTCACAAACATAAACCAATTAAACATGAAAATTAAATTATTACTTTCTTTATTAGTAGTATTAGTATCCTATTCTACTTGTTACGCTTCTTTTCCTGTTAAAAGAACAATTCAAACCAATGTTAACAATGAAATTACAACTTCTAATGATATAGAAGAAGTACTTACACCTGTTACAACAGTTAAAGCAAAAGATAAATGGGTAGGTGTAGCCTTTTGGTTCTTTTTAGGGTGGCCATTTGCTGCACATAGATGGTACTATAACAAGCCTGTTTGGGCTAATATTTTGTTTATTCTTACCATTGGTGGATTAGGTATTTGGGCTATTATTGACTTAATCAACATACTTACTGATAATTTCGAATAATAAATTCATAATTTAAAAATAAAAAAAGCTACCAATTGGTAGCTTTTTTTATGCTTATTTTTACAAATATGAAATGGCAACAAGCTCTAAAAGATTATAAACTCTATTTAAAAATAGAACGAGGTTTGTCTAAAAACTCAATTGATAATTATTCAAGAGATGTTGATAAACTAATTAAATATCTTGATGAAAATAAATCTAGCAACTTACCTATTAATATTACCTCAGAGATTATTCAACAATTTATCTATGAAACCTCAAAAACTATAAATGCTAGATCTCAATCTCGATTAATTTCTGGACTGCGTAGCTTTTTTGATTATTTAATTTTTGAAGATTATAGAGCATCAAACCCATTAGAGCTTATTGAGTCTCCTAAAATTGGAAGAAAACTACCAGACACTTTATCTGAAGAAGAAATTGACCAACTAATTAATGCGGTAGACTTAAGCAAACCGCAAGGAGAACGTAACCGCGCCATTTTAGAAACGTTATATGGCTGTGGACTGCGTGTTAGCGAACTTATAAATTTAAAACTATCTGATTTATTTTTTGATGAAGGTTTTATAAAAGTAACAGGAAAAGGAGACAAACAACGTTTTGTACCAATTGTAGATATAACCCAAAAGTATATTAATATTTATAAAAATGAGGTTAGAAATCATTTGAAAATTCAACCCGGATTTGAAGATATTCTTTTTTTAAACCGAAGAGGGAAACAACTTACCAGAGCTATGATTTTTACTATAACAAAACAATTAGCAGAAAAAATAGGCCTTAAAAAAAGTATTTCCCCACACACATTCAGGCATTCCTTTGCCACACACCTATTAGAAAATAAAGCTGATTTGAGGTCTATACAACTCATGCTTGGACATGAAAGTATAACCACAACTGAAATTTATGTTCACTTAGATAAGAGTCATCTATCCAGAGCTTTGAAAGAGTTCCATCCAAGAAAATAGGTTATTTTGCTATATTAACAGCTCTTGTTTCTCTAATTACTGTTACTTTAACCTGTCCTGGATACGTCATATCTGTTTGCACCTTTTGAGATATACTGAATGATAAATCTGCTGCTTTTTGATCATCAACCTTTTCACTTTCAACAATTACACGAAGTTCTCTACCGGCTTGAATCGCATAAGCTTTTTTAACACCGCTAAAACCAAAAGCTATATCTTCTAAATCTTTTAATCGTTGAATATAACTATCAAGAACTTGACGACGTGCTCCTGGTCGAGCTCCCGAAATAGCATCACATACTTGAATAACTGGCGATATTAAATATTTCATTTCTACTTCATCATGGTGAGCACCAATGGCATTACAAACCTCATCTTTTTCACCAAATTTCTCTGCCCATTGCATACCTAAAATAGCGTGTGGTGTTTCCATATCAGCTTCTGCATCTGGCACTTTTCCAATATCATGGAGTAAACCTGCTCGTTTAGCTAACTTCGGATTTAAACCTAATTCAGCAGCCATTACACCACAAAGTTTAGCAACTTCACGCGAGTGCTGTAATAAGTTTTGCCCGTAAGAAGAGCGATATTTCATCCTTCCAACCATTTTTATAAGTTCAGGATGTAGATTATGGATTCCTAAATCTATTACCGTACGTTTTCCAACCTCAATAATTTCTTGCTCAATTTGTTTCTGAGTTTTCTTTACAATTTCTTCAATACGTGCTGGATGAATTCTACCATCTGTAACCAACTTGTGTAAAGATAAGCGTGCTATTTCTCTTCTAACTGAATCAAAACATGATAAAATAATAGCTTCTGGTGTGTCATCAACTATAATTTCGACACCCGTAGCTGCTTCTATAGCACGAATATTTCGACCTTCTCTTCCAATAATTCGCCCTTTCACATCGTCAGACTCTATATTAAAAACAGACACACAGTTATCTACTGCTTCTTCTGTTCCAATACGTTGAATGGTGTTTATTATAATCTTCTTAGCATCTTGCTCTGCAGTTAATTTTGCTTCTTCTAAAGAACTTTGAACATATGCCATAGCGTCGTTTTTAGCTTCACCTTTTAAAGATTCTACCAATTGCTCTTTGGCTTCTTCAGCAGATAAACTAGAAATAACTTCTAATTGTTGTACTTGATTTTTATGTAGCTTATCTAAATCTGCTTGTTTCTTTTCTAGAACATCAAGTCTGTGATTGTAATCTTTTATTTTACTTTCTAAGCTTTGATTAAGCCTAGTGTTCTTGGAAAGCTCACTTGATATTTGAGATTCTTTATCTCGAGTACGCTTTTCGGCTTCAGCCATTTTCTTATCCCGAGATAAGATTACTTTTTCATGTTCTGATTTAAGCTCTATAAATTTCTCTTTGGCTTGAAGAATTTTATCCTTCTTTATCGATTCGCCTTCACTGTTGGCTTGTTTTAATATTGAAGATGCACTTCTTTTAGCTTCTTTAACTAGCTTTGATGCATTATTTTTTTCAAGAGTTTTAGCAATAATAAAACCAATTATTAGTCCTAAAATTACACCACCTATTGCAAATATAATTGAGTTATCCATTTTCTATTTAGTTGATTGTTGTATATAAAAAAGCCTACACCGGTATAAAGTTTTGTATAAACTCCTTAAAAACAAGTTTAGGGCTAACAAGCTGATCAAGGGTCTGCTCGAGATACTGAAAATAAATTCAGCACTAGCAGCATGCTTTTACAACTTAAACTCACCCTTTTTAAAGAATTAACGTTGAGTTTATCAAAAAAAATAACCAATGTAGGCAGTAACTTTTATTTTATTTTAAAGAACGTTTAAGAGACTAAAAATGAATGTAGCAAATCATTAAGCGCATTTAGCTTTTCCTCTACATGCTCATTTACATTTTCTTTATCTATAGATTTCTGTTCTACTTGAGATGCAAATTGTAATGCACACATGGCCAAAACATCTTGTTTATCTCGAACAGAATAACTTTGCTCAAATTGTTTAATCATTATTTCAATGTTTTTAGCGGCTTTTCGTAATCCTTCTTCTTGACTTGATTCAATCGTTAAAGGATATACTCTATTAGCTATAGATAGCTTTATTTTAAGCTTCTCTGACATTGAATTAATTTTGCTTTAATCTGAAAGTTGCCCAATACAATGGTCAATATCTCTAATTAAGGCATTTATTTTAAGCTTAGTTTCTCTCTTGTTATCGTCACTACCTAGCATAGAATTTGCAATTTTTAGAGCATCATACTTTTCTTCCCAGCTTGCAATGTGCAATTTTTGGTTTTGAATTTCTTGCTTTGAAACTTCTAATTCTTCATTTAATTTAAGATTAGCATGCTTTAAAAGCTCTAGTTTGTGTAATACCTTGCTAATTTTGTTTTCTAAAGAATCTACAATATCTTCAATATTACTCATTTACAAATATCAATACTAATAACACAAAGTTAACATACCTTGGTATAAATAACAATTGTTTTTTCATAAAATTTTAAAATATCTGGTTTACTGTTGCGCTTTCTAGAATGGCTTGATTTTTGTTTTATTCTTTGCGTTTTCATATCAAATTAATATTTTAGCAGCAATACTTACTTATGCGATTATTCCTTACTGTTTTTTTAGTTTTCTCATTATTTTTAAATGCGCAAAATAAATATCCTCAAGATTATTTTAGCAGTCCGTTAGATATTCCTTTGATACTTTCTGGAACATTTGCCGAGTTACGGTCTACACACTTCCATTCTGGTTTAGATATTAAAACACAACAGCGTACTGGCTTAAAAGTTAAAGCTTCGGCTAGTGGTTTTGTAAGTAGAATTAAATTATCTCATTTTGGTTACGGTAAAGCACTTTATATTACTCATCCTAACGGATACACTACTGTATATGCTCACTTACAAAAGCTTGCTCCAGAAATTGAAGCTTATATAAAAAAGAAACAGTATGAAAAAGAATCTTATGAAATTGAAATATTTCCCAAAGCTGAAGAATTACAAATAACTAAAGATAACCTAATTGCTTACAGCGGAAATACAGGAGGCTCTGGAGGACCGCATTTACATTTTGAGATTAGAGATAATGCCGAACGACCTATAAACCCAATGATTTTTGGTATTGATATTAAAGACACAACAGCACCTTTAATTAAATCTATATATGCTTACCCATTAGATGAAAAATCTTTTATTAACAAATCGAATACCAAACAGAAATTAAGCTTAATTCCTCTTAAAAGTGGAGATTACATAATTAAAAATATTGATGCCATAGGGAATATTGGTTTTGGTATTGAAACCATAGACAGGCAAGATTTAGCTGCAAACTCAAATGGTGTTTACAACATACAAACCTTTGTTAATGGAAAACAAAATTTCGAACTCGATTTTAAAAGGTTTTCGTTTAGTGAAACAAAGCACATTAATGGTTTAATTGATTACGAACACTACACTACAAAAAAACAACGTATTCAAAAATTATTCAATAAAAACAATCCGCTTAGTATTATTAAACCTATTATAAACAAAGGTGTTATAGCTGTTGAGGATAGCACAAATTCTGTATACAAAATAAGAGTTTCAGATTATAAAAACAATGAGTCTTGGGTTACCATTAGTATAAATGGCACTAAAAGTGTAATTACAGATAATAAAGAAATAAAAACCACTCCTTATTTTATTAAAGCAGATCAAACCATTAATTTAAAAAAAGGAAAAGTTGCTGTTGATTTTTATAAAGATACATTTTATGATGATTTTTACTTAAACTTTGACGTTAGTAACGATACATTAAAACTTCATAAAAATGTTGTGTTTGCTCAAAAAAACTTCAGCATCACATACGATGTATCTAACTACAAAGTAGAAGATAGAAACAAATTGTATATAGCGCGTTTAATAGGTTATAAAAATTATCCTGCATACACATACACTAAAAGGAAAGGTGATTTTTTAACGGCAAATACAAAAACTTTAGGAACCTATGCATTAGCCATGGATACGATAAACCCATCCATATCTTCCAATAATTTTAAAAAAGGTCAGTGGCTTAGTAAATACCGGTATTTAAAAATTAAAATTGACGATAAGGAATCTGGGATTTCTAAATACAGAGCAACTGTTAATGGTAAATGGATTTTAATGGAATACGATTATAAAACAAAAATGCTAACTCACGATTTTAATGACGGCATTATCACAGACACAAAAAACAATTTAAAAGTAATTGTTACCGATAATGTTGGAAATAATTCTACTTTTGAGACGTTATTCTATCGGAAATAAAACCAAACCATCATTTGAAAACTAAACACAACCTTTTATTAATCTTTTTCTTATCAATATTTTTTATTGGTCATTCTCAAACAGCAACTATAAAAGGTGTTATTTTAGATGAAGATAACTTACCAGTTTCAGATGTTAGCATAAAAGCAGGAGCCAATGGTACCATATCTAATAAGGTAGGTTTTTACGAACTAGAAATTCCTGCAAATCAAGATGTAACTATTGAATTCAGTCACATTACTTTCAAAAAAATTGTAATTCCTTTTAATTTAAAAAACGGAGAAACATTCGAATTTAACCCGGTAATGAATTCCTCTGTAGAGCAAATAGCCACCGTTGTTGTTAATAGTAGCAGAAATAAAGAAATTGAAGGCATTACCTCTTTAAACCCCGAAACTATCAGAAAAATACCAGGTGCCAATGCCGGAGTAGAAAACTTATTATTGACGCTCCCAGGGGTTAGTAATAATAATGAACTTAGTACGCAATACTCGGTTAGAGGTGGAAACTACGATGAAAATTTAGTCTATGTAAACGATATTGAAGTATATCGTCCGTTTTTAATTCGATCTGGACAACAAGAGGGCTTAAGCTTTGTAAATACAGATTTAGTTCAAAATGTAGATTTTTCTGCTGGAGGTTTTCAAGCTAAATATGGAGATAAGTTATCGTCAGTTTTAGACATTACTTATAAAAACCCTTATCAATTTGAGGTAAACGCAGATTTAAGTTTACTTGGTGGTAGTTTATCTATTGAAAACGTTAGTAAAGACTCTAAGTTCTCTGCCATTGTAGGCGGGCGTTTTCGAGATAACAGCTTACTAGTTGATGCTCGTGAAACAGAGACCAATGTAAACCCAGTTTTTGCAGATTTACAAGGGTATTTCACTTATAAATTTTCAAATAAATTTCAATTAAGTTTCTTAGGAAATGCATCAATAAATAATTATAATTTTGAACCACAAAACAGACAAACTAATTTTGGTACTTTAAGCGAACCTATAGCTCTAGTTGTGATTTATGAAGGTGAAGAAAAAGATAAATACCAAACACTTTTTGGCGCTTTTAAAGGTACTTATTTTGCAAATGATGACTTAACATTAAAACTAATTGCTTCAACTTACCACACTACAGAAGAAGAGTATTTTGATATTTTAGCCCAATACAGATTAGGAGAAGTTAATACTAATATTGGAGATGAAAATTTAGGAGAAGTAGAATTTAGCGAAGGTATTGGTAGTCAAATTAATCATGGTAGAAACGATTTAGATGCACTTATTACCAATATTGAACACAAAGGCGATTTTAGGGTTAATGATAATAGGTTTGAATGGTCTGTTAAATATACCAATGAAGATATTAGAGACAGATTAGTTGAATGGGAAGTTATTGATTCTGCTGGGTTTTCTATAAGGCCTCCAACATTTCCAAGAAATGAACAACCTTATGAACCTTTTACTGGACCTTTAGAGCCTTTTCAAAATGTTAGAGCTACAAATAGCACTCAAATAAACAGAATACAAGCCTACGCACAATGGAGTAAACGGTCTACTTTAGGTACAAGTGATGTATGGTACAATGCTGGAGTTAGAGTTCATAATTGGTCTGTTAAAGGCGATGGTATTGAGTCTACCAATCAAACTGTATTTAGTCCAAGAGCTCAATTTACTATAAAACCTTATTGGGAAAAAGATATGCTCTTTCGAATTGCAGCTGGTCTATATTATCAACCACCTTTTTATAGAGAATTACGAGACCGTAATGGTGTTATTCAACCTAATGTAAAAGCTCAAAAATCTTTTCATGTTGTATTAGGAAACGATTTTAGTTTTAAAATGTGGGACAGACCTTTTAAACTAACAACAGAACTTTATTATAAAGGTTTAACCGATGTAAACCCATATACTTTAGAAAATGTTAGGATAAGATATAGAGCTGATAACAGTGCTGTAGCACGTGCTTATGGGTTAGATATGCGTTTAAATGGAGAGTTTGTTCCTGGAACGGAATCTTGGTTTAGTTTCGGATATTTAAAAAATGAAGAAAATATAGAAGACAGAGGTTACATTTCTAGGCCTACAGACCAGCGTTTAAAATTTGCTGCATTATTTCAAGATTATGTACCCAATGTACCTAATCTTAAAATGTATTTAAATTTAGTTTTTAATACTGGATTGCCTGGTGGTTCGCCTAGTTATGCAGACCCATATGATTTTCAAAATAGGTTACCTTCATACAAACGCGCAGATTTTGGCTTACAGTTTGTTTTAGTTGATGACAAAAAACAATTTAAAAGTGGCTGGAAAAAACCATTTAAACAGCTTTCTTTTGGTTTCGAAATTTATAATATCTTTGATGTACAAAACTCAATTACAAACACCTGGGTGCGAGATGTAGATAGTAAAAGGCAAATTGCCATACCTAATTTTTTAACCCCTCGAGTTTTTAATTTAAGAACAACAATGAAATTCTAACTCAAAACTAATGGCAAAAGAATCTAGTGTAATTAGAAAAGCTGAATTTAATCCAAAGATTAAATTTTATATTTTATTTGTAGTTTCTTTTTTTCTGTTAATATCATTTATTGGTATTCCAATTTTAATTATATGGTTTCTTGGTCTAGGACAATACATAGGTAAACGCTATTACGATAATTTAGAGTGTCAATTAACAAACAGACATTTAGAATTTAAAAAAGGTGTCCTATTTAGAGTTGAAAAAACAATTCCGTTAGAAAACATACAAGATTTAACGTTTATAGAAAATCCTCTGTTAAAAGCTTTAGACTTGCGCATTCTCAAAATAGAAACAGCAGGACAAAGCAACCCAAAAGGTAGCGATATGAAACTTGTTGGGATAATAGATTCTGTTAACTTTAAAGAAGATGTTCTTAATCAAAGAGAACGTATTCAATCTAATTCTAAAAGTAATCATCAAGCCATATCATCAAGTGAAAAAACTAATATATTACTTGAAGAAATTAGGGATTTATTAAATGACATAAAAAATAAGTAAACTTCACTTATTTTAAAACAACACTTAATCTTGTAAAATCGGTATCAACATTAGAAGCATTGTTTATTGAAACCCATATTTCAATTGCATCACCAGGTTCTAGAAATATTAAACCTACCATAGAGAAGTTACCAACATCATTATTTGAAAATCGTCTTTCTGAGGATATCGCTGGCATCAAAGTTGGTGAACCTCCATTTGGTGTTTTACTTAAAAAGAACTCATATATTCTTCCATTTGGTGTAGCAGTAGTCCCATGATCTAAAGCACCCGTGCAAATTACTTGAAATTCTCTTGCTTCTCTTCCTTCATACACCAACCTATTATCAATTGAAGACATTCTAAATAAACCATCAGAAGTTGTTAGTCCTCCAACTTTTACAGCAACATTGTTGGTTACAAAGTTTGTATTGGTAGTGTTTCCTGCCATATAATAATAACCTGTTGCAGCAGCATCAGATTCAACAGGAATTCCAGGACAATTTATATCCCATGCATTATTGAAGTTAAAACCAACATAAGAACCCGTTGTATAACCATTAATATATGTACCAGCTCCAGAAAAAGTTGTACTATTAATAACACCGGTAGTAACCGTTGGGTCTGCACTTACATCTATTCCTACAGCACCACTTGGAACGGTACAAAATCCACTTATTTTTTCAATTAAAGAAAACGTTCCTACATAAGTTTCAAAAGTACCAGCATTATTTCCAAACCATGCTACGTTACTTAATAACAAACTATCAATATTTGTAAATGTAATTCCATCAGAATTATTTACTATTTGAATAATATTCATGAATACAACACCAAATGAAGAAATATTACCTAAACTACCAGAATTAGCAACAATACAGTTTTGAAAAACTAATGTCTCTGCACCAGAACCAGATAAATTAAAAATACTACCACCTGGCGCTACCAATGTTAAATTTCTAAGACTTCCACCGTTAGCCCCAGAAAATATCTCACCTCCTACTCGTACTAAAACATCTTCATTAGCATCTAACCCGGATATATATGCATCATTAATATCTATAGGAGCTGCAAGGGTAATAGTTCCATTAATTTCATAATATGTATTAGATGTAAGCAAATATGAAGCTCCTCCTCCTGCTAATAATTCATCTGCTAAATCTGCAACACTTTTAACTAATTTATAATTATTTCGTTTGTCTAATTCAATCCATTCGGTTCCATTATAAAAATAAAATGCATTTTGGTCCGTATCAAATACTAATAATCCTTCAGCTGGTGTTACTATTAGTAAGCGTTGAGCAGATGTCATTCTAGGTGTTAAAACACCTTGAGTTGTTGAAACCATATCTAAAACTGCCGAAGCATCTGGAGAGGTTGTATTAATTCCAACCTGTGGAAACAACTCTAATGAAAATAGACAAAATAATGTAAGTAGTTTTGGTAATATATTTTTCATAATTCAACAATATAAGTAGGCTATTTATTATTATATATATATAAAAATACTACAAAAAATGTGAATAACCTAAAAATTGATTGTTTAATCGAACTATGAATTATAAAAAGTGATAATAAATTATTGTTCTATGAAGCTTTGAAGAACATCAATAACATAATCAATCTCTTCTTCAGTATTATAAATGCTAAAAGAAAAACGAATAGAGGGTTTTAACAAATCTTCTTCATTTAAAATTTCTGTTAATACATGAGAATTTTGATTACTTCCACTTTGGCAAGCACTTCCTTTTGAACATGCAATACCTTTTAAATCTAATTGAAACAAAAGCATTGCAGCTTTTTTTGGAGGTATAGGTAAACAAACGTTAACTAAAGTATAAGTACTTTTAACTATATCACCAGAATTGCCATTAAATGTTACGGAAGGAATTTCTTTTTTAATTGTATTAATAAAATACTGTTTTAAAGATTTTACATATTCATGTTCTGCATCAAAATTATTGTCAGCAGATTTTAAGGCTTCTGCTATACCAACAATATTGTGCACGCTCTCTGTGCCTGCACGAAGACCGCGCTCCTGCTCTCCGCCAATAATTGATGGTTTTAAACCAGAGTTTTTTCTAATAAAAGCAAACCCAACGCCTTTAGGTCCGTGAAATTTATGTGCAGCCGCAGCTAAAAAATCAACTTTAATCTCTTGCAAATCCATTTTAAAATGCCCGATTGATTGAACCGAATCGCTATGAAATAAAGCATCATAATCTTTACATAAATTAGCTGCTAGACTAATATCTAAAACATTACCAATTTCATTATTAACGTGCATTAAACTTACAAGTGTTTTATTTGGGTTTTGTAATAAGGTTTCTAGATGTGAATAATCAATATCTCCATTCTCATCTAAATTAACGTAGCTTATTGCAATGTCATGCTCTTTTGCCAGATGCACTATAGTATGCAATACCGCATGATGTTCTATTTTAGATGTTATAATATGCTTTACATTTAAATCTCTTACTGCACTTCTTAGCACCATGTTATCTGCTTCTGTTCCACCAGATGTAAAAATGATTTCACCTGCAGACACATTTAAAAAATTTGCTATCGTTTTTCTTGATTTTTCAATTAAAGCTCTAGATGACCTGCCGAAGCTATGCGAAGATGAGGCATTTCCATAACAAGTTTTCATCACTTCAGTCATAGAATCAATAACAGATTCTCTAACTTGTGTTGTTGCAGCATTATCAAAATAAACTTGTTTCATACCACTAATTTTATTAGCAAAAATACTTGAAATAAAATTATTATCAATAAGCTACGTTATAAATAACAATTCCATTATTTTTGACAAAAAATATATTCAATGCGTAAGTTTATTTTTCTTTTTTGTGCATTCAGCTTTTTCGTAATTCATTCTTGTGACGATGGTGAGGTAATTGATATCGAGTTAGATTTTGAAGATACTTTTGAAGCCTGTGGCGAATCAGATTTAGTGCTTTATAAAACAAAAGAAGATCCATCAGAATCCTTATCAATCCTTATTACCAATATTACATTAAGCGAACTTTTGGAAGTAGGAGATGATAATACTTTAGAATTATCGGAGTCTGGTACATTATTTTACCGGACATATTCTGATTCTGATTTACCTAATGACTTATTTTGTAGTGATGTACCACCTAAAGTGGATATCGTTATAGATGAACAAGATGCCGTAAATATAGAAATTAACACAACTTTAGTTGAGGATGATAATGATGGGATTTTAGCCGCACTAGAAGATATAAATGGTAATGGTAATTTAGAAGATGATGATACCGACGGTGATGGCTTACCTAACTATATTGATGCAGATGATGATGGTGATAATATTTTAACCATAAATGAAAATCCTGATCCTGACGAAGATGATATAATAACTGATGCGCAAGATACTGATGGTGATGGAACACCTGACTACTTGGATGCAGATGATGATGGCGATGGCATTAATACAAGAGATGAGGAAAACGATTCGCAAGACCAAAATCCAGCTAATGATATAACAAATAGTGATGTTGGTCCAGATTATTTAAATCCAGAAGTATCAACATTGGTAGCAGCAACAGCATATAGAACGCATACCATATTACAGACTTACCTAGTAACCGTAAATGTAACAGATATTAGTCTTTCTTTTTTATCTCAACAAAATTTAGATTTTGGTGCATTACAAAATGGTAGTTTATCAGATTCTAGACAAGCAATACCGGACTTTAATTAGCAGAGCGTTTCTGATAAATATATACCTCGGTGGCTCCTAATCCGTATTTTTGATAATTTGCATCGTAAAACTTTATATTATCGTACCGACCAAAAAGGTATTCAAGTTCTAATTTAAGAACACCTTCTCCTACGCCATGAATAAACACTACTTTTTGTATACGCTTAGATATTGCAAAATCTAATTTACGCCTTGCAGTATCTAATTGTAAAGTTAACATATCATGATTGGTCATCCCTTTTGAAGACTTAACTAATTGATGAATATGCAAATCTACTTCCATGGTAGGTTCAAATCGTTCTTTAGCCTTAATCCTTGGCTGATGCTTTTTTTTAGGCTGTTCTTTTTCAAAAATAATTTTATTGATATCAGAATTAACAAACACATCTAAATTCTTGTTTTTTTTAGATTCGTCTATTAACAATTCTTCACTTTTAAAGTTTAATAAAAATCCATCTTGGGTCTCAACAGATATAGAGTTACCAGAAATATTTTTGACTACGCCATATAAATTATCATCTAAAACCATAACAAAATCACCTACTTTAAAAGTCATAATTATTATTGTTCAGGTTTTTTAGGTTCATTATCATTATTGTTCTTACTGGGAATCGTTTTAGAAATTCTATAAACACCAACCATTAATAAAACAATACCACCTATTAAAATATACTGATTTTGATCTTCACCAGCTTTGGAGTAAATAGCAACTATCGCACCTACCAATATTAGTAAGTAATTTAAATATTTCATTTAATATCTATTAAATTTAGGACTACAAAATTACGTTAAAAATCTAATCCTAAAGAAAAAATTAATATTGATACTATTTATTAATTTAAATCGTTGAAATACATTTATTATCGTTAAAATGCGTTTTATTAAAAAAATACTATATTTACATACAATTAATAGTACCCAAGTCTATATGATTTTTAGAATACTCATTTTTCTACTTATTCCTGTTCATGTTTTTAGCCAAGATTTGTACGTGGCTGATAACAGTTATCTTTTCGCGCAAGATGTAGTAGTTTTTGTTAATGATGATATTAGATTAGAAACGGCATCTTCAAATTTATACTTTCGTGGAGACGCACAATTACTTCAAAATACTGACACAAAAAATTCGGACGAAGGTGAATTGTCTATTTACCAAAATCAAACCACAGGAGTTTACGAATATAATTTTTGGTGTTCACCTGTTGGTGTTAGTTCTGCTGGCATTATTCAAGCAAACGTAGATTTTAATGGTAGCAATATTCATGACCCAAATGATGATACAGATTTTACCAATGTAACATCTATAGCATATCCATACACCACTGCGTTTAATGGTACAGCAACAGAAATTGCGAATTACTGGTTGTTTTCATTAATTTCTGCAGGTGGCTATAATGGCTGGAATCAAATACTAAACACTGGAAATCTTCCTACCGGCTATGGTTTTACCATGAAAGGAAGCCCAAACATAAACAACGTTCTAGATTTTAGAGGTCGACCAAATACAGGAAACATTAGCATAGATTGTACTTTTAATGGTACTGATGCAGACCCCAATTCTGGTTCTACAAACCAAGTGGAAACTTTAACAGGAAACCCTTACCCTTCAGCTTTAGATTTAAAATTATTTTTAATTAATCCAACAAACCAAACTGTTTTAAACGGAGAAATATTTTTCTGGGAACAAAAAGTAAACAATTCTCATTTCTTAGCAGCCTATGAAGGTGGTTATGCCACTTACATCCCAGGAGATCCAATGAATTTAGCTGATAATGGTACGTATACTGTTGCACCTTTTGAAAACTATGACAGATTTGGAGGAAATATGGGAGCCACAACAGGAAACACCACAGACTATTCTGCAAATAATGAAAGACGCTATGCTGCCGTTGGACAAGGTTTTGTTGTTAGTAGTTTTGATGCTGGCGGAGCACCAGCTGGTGGAACAGCTGTTTTCGATAATAGTATGCGCGTATATCTTGCTGAAGATTCTGCACCAGCAGGTAGCGGATCTGTTTTTGCGAAAAATACATCAAAAAAAGATGAAAAAATAAATATTCCTCAATCTCACAATGGCATTGATTATAAGAGTTTTTACGACAACCCGACTGTAATTCCAGAAATTAGAATACACACACAATTCGATGAAACCTTTTATAAAGAAAGTGTTATAGCTTTTAGAGATGGCACCCCCAATAATGAAACATACAATAGATTTTTTGATGGAAAAAATGTAGAAACCGATTTGAATTCTGATGTTTATTTAATTTCTGAAGACAAAGAATTAACTATAAAATCTATAAATTATAATGAAAATGTTAGAATTCCATTTGGACTTAAAACATTTGAACCCAACTCTAATATAACTGTAAAAGTATTCAAATTAGAAGATATTCCAGAAAGTGTGAATATTTTTATTTATGATAATTTATCAGACACATACACAGATATTAAGAATAATGAATTTACAGCGAACATAACCGAAGGTGTTTATAACAATCGTTTTGAAATAACTTTTAGTCAAAGTAATAGTTTAGATATCGAAGAAAGTTTTATTGAAAGTATTGAAATATTTCAAAACAATAAATCATCTAAACTTAAAATCTACAACCCTGAATCCTTAAATATTAAGACTTTAACACTATTTGATGTAAATGGTAAGCAAGTAATTAATGACAATAACGTTACTAACAAAAAGAAACACACTTACTCTACAAGAAACTTTAGTGATGGCCTCTACATTGTTAAAATAACTGATGATAACAATCAAATTTTTACTAAAAAAATTATCATAAGTAATAATTAGGTATTTGTATTAATACCTTTTACTATTTTAGTAGCCTATTATTTTCAATATGCAAGCTACAGAAGAATACATGTTACCCTGTTTAAACAAAAAACTTTTTGGATTAGACTGTTTAGGTTGTGGTATGCAACGTTCTGTAGCGCTCATTTTTCAAGGTGAATTTGTAGCGGCTTTTAATATGTATCCTGCTATTTATACTTTAATACTACTTTTCGGGTTTATAGTAATAAATGCTTTTAAAAATTTTAAACACGGTAATAAAATAATTCTTATTTTGGCGGTGCTTAACGCAATAATTATTATTACTAGTTTTATATTAAAAACTTTTTTCAACTAATAAAACAAAAAAACATGGAACAACAAAAATTACCCAACGCAACACTAATTTTAGTATTCGGTATTTTATCAATATTAGGGTGCTGTTTTTACGGAATAGGTATAATTTTAGGTGTCGTAGCACTTATCTTAGCATCTAAAGCTGCTAAACTATATGCTGAAAACCCTGAAGGTTATACTGGTTTTCAAAATGTGAAAACAGGAAAAATATTATCAATCATTGGTATTATTTTAAGTGCTATCTATTTACTTTTAATCATATGGGCAGTATCTACTTTTGGATGGGATTCTATGCAAGATTCAGAATTAATGCAAGAACGAATTCAAGAAATGATGGGGCAATAAAGTTCTCTGTTTAAACATAAAAAAAGCGACCTATGGTCGCTTTTTTTATGTTTATTTTAGTACAACAATTAAATCAGTTAAAATATTGATGCGCTTACAATAGCTCCAATAAAAATCAATATATAAAGAGTAATTATTACAATAATAAAAATACCCATGAATTTATAGTGCGATTTTAAATTCAAAAAAGCCATTTTAAAGTCTTCATTATTATTTAGTGCTAATGCGCTTTTCATTTTCTTAGAAAATTTAAATAGGTATAGTATTGGAAAAAAATAAACCAATGCAATTATTAAATAAAACATTCCAACACCAGCAGAATAACCTACTCCGTAAGCAGTATTTTCGGGAATTTCACTCAATCCACTAAAAAAACCTACTAAAATACCCCCGATTACCATCAAACCTATTCCTACAAAACCTATTATAGATATAAAGCTAGTCCACTTGGAAGTTTCTTTTAAAAAACTTCTTATGTCCTCATTTACATCTAATTCAAAACTTTCAAAAGCTGATTTTTGTTCCATACTATTTATTTTCAAATTGCTTCAATGTTTTTGTTATTATCGATACACAATCTAACAACTGCTCTTTAGTCATCACTAAAGGCGGTGCAAATCTTATTATATTTCCATGTGTTGGTTTTGCTAAAAGACCGTTATCACGTAGTGCTAAACAAATATTCCATGCCGTATCGCTATCTTCATCATCATTAATTAAAATTGCGTTTAAAAGTCCTTTACCTCTTACTAAACTTACTATAGAACTTGTTTCAATATATTTATTCATTTCACTTCGAAACAATTCTCCTAATTGAAAAGCGTTTTCAGCTAAATCTTCATCTTTAACAACTTCAAGTGCGGCAATAGCAACCGCCGCTGCAATAGGGTTTCCTCCAAATGTACTTCCGTGATTTCCTGGCTGTATTACATTCATTATCTCATTATTTGCCATAACAGCAGAAACAGGATATAATCCGCCACTTAATGCTTTTCCTAACACCAAAACATCCGGTTTAACATCTGGTGTTCCGGAGCAATCTTTATTAGGGCAGCTGCAATTTCCGCAACTTGCTAACAATCTACCTGTACGGGCAATTCCTGTTTGTACCTCATCTGCAATAAATAAAACATTGTATTTTTCGCATAAAGCTTTGGCTTCTTTCAAATAGTTTTCACTAGGTAAGTAAACCCCAGCCTCACCTTGAATTGGTTCAACCATAAAGCCTGCAACGTTTTCATTAGTGCTTAAAATGGCTTCTAATGCTTCTATATCGTCATATTCTACTTTAATAAATCCATCTGTATATGGGCCAAAGTTTTTTCTGGCTACAGGATCATTTGAAAATGATATAATGGTAGTTGTTCTACCATGAAAGTTATTTTTACAAACAACTATTTCTGCTTTATTTAAATCGATTCCCTTGACTTCGTAAGCCCATTTTCTACAGAGCTTTAATGCGGTTTCAACAGCTTCTGCTCCCGAATTCATCGGAAGCATTTTATCGAATTTAAAATATTGGGTTGCATACTTTTCGTATTTGCCCAACATATCGTTATAAAATGCACGAGAGGTTAACGTTAATCGTTGTGCTTGCTGTGTCATTGCATTTACAATTTTAGGATGGCAATGCCCTTGGTTTAATGAGGAATATGCCGATAAAAAATCGTAATACTTCTTGCCTTCTACATCCCATACAAAAACACCTTCTCCTTTAGTTAATACAACCGGTAATGGATGGTAATTTTGAGCTCCATACTTGTTTTCTAATGCCATCGCTTCTTGCGAGGTAATGTGGTCTAAAACAGCCATTTTTAAATAATTTAAGGTTTAATGCCCAAACAAAGGCACCGTTTAACATCATGAAATTTGATGCAAACTTTAATAATTACATCTCGTAAAACGAGTAAATAACCATTCCTTATCTACCTTTATCCTTTCGAAAAGTGTCGAAAATTCAGCGTGGGAAAGAAATCATCCCTAGTGAGGTGTAAAACTAATAAATATTAATGACTTACGAAAAATGTTATTCAGACATTCGACCAGATAACGATGACAGCTGTAATTCCAATCGTTTAATTTCTCGCAATAATGCATTTTTATCCATTTGCATCCAAGCAAAAACTTTTAGCATACTTACACCAATTAAAAATATAATGCTTCCAGTAGCCCATTTTATCATATTAAAAGTAATTTCAGCCTTAAAAAATTCAATTAAACAGTATATGAATAGACCAAAGAATACTAAGGTCATAAAATTCATCATGTACATAATCCATTTATTTTTCCCTCTAAATAAACCCCATACCATTTGAAGTACGTTTTGTTCATCTAAATCGTCATAAAATTTAGCTTCTTCTTCTGTTAATGTCTCCTTTATTAATTTGTCAATATCTTCCATATTAGTTTTCATAATTTCTATATTTTAAAATTTGTTTTAATTTTTCTCTAGCGTGAAATAATCTTGATTTTGTTGTACCGACAGATATGTTTAAAACCGAGCTAATTTCTTTTAACGAATAGTCTTGAACATAAAACAATTTAATTACCATTTGTTGATGTTCAGGAAGTGTTTTTATAGTTTTTAATAATTGTGCTTTAATGGATTCTTTCTCTTTTGTTTCTAAATTATCTACTTCTTGTTCGTATTTATAATTTTCAAGATGATTTTGCTTTCGCTTACTGGCTTTTAACCAATCTAACGATTTTGTATAAACAATTCTTGACGCCCAACTACTAAAGCTGTATGGGTCTTTTAGCTGATTTATTTTACTTATTATGACTTGCCAAGAATCTTGTACAATATCTTTTGCTACATCAGTGTCTTTAACCAACCAATTGGCTTTTTCGCAAAACGTTTTGTGCCAACGTTTTACCAAATGTGTTAATGCTTGCTTATTTCCAGATTGAAATTGCATAACTAATTTACCATCAATTGTGTCTCTTTTTTTCACCTAAGCTTTTTGAATATAAAACGCCATAAACTAACCCAAACATTCCATTTAGTGTGCTTCTTAACTTCTAAAAAATTGTTTTCAATGGTATCAAACGCATTTTCAATTAAAGCATCATGTAGCCATCTTATAACAAGAAGCCATTTAAAAGTTGCTAGAAAACCTTGTGTATCCATAATAATACTATGCTTAACTTGCGTTTGATGTGAGTTTATTTCTTCAATCTCAAATTTATGTATACCATTAAATCCTTTTGGTTTCAAAAATTTAAAAACAATTTTTTCTCCCAAAATATATTCTTCAACTGAATATCTTATAATACCATGTCCACCAATTTCACCTTCTATCAATCCGTTTTTAAATCTCATTGCAGGCCAATTATCTTTTGGCCAAACTTTATCATCCTTTGCAGACAAGGTTTTTAACAAAATAGCGACTTCAGCTTTAGGTTGCTTAATAATTCGTTTATGTAAGTTTACAACATGCATTCTACTTTAAAGACGATTAAATTATTAAAAGGTTCATTTTATTTTAGATGAATTTGAATTTCCTTTAAAGTTAATAGAAATAAAGTCATAATAATTTAATGTGATTCTTATTTTTGCAGCATGTCTAGAAGAAGTAAAAAGAGAAAACAACTTTTTGAAAATATAGAAGTTATTGATGCTGGAGCAAAAGGGAAAACCATAGCAAAAGCTCCTGATGGAAAAGTAATTTTTCTACCAAATGCTGTACCTGGCGATGTGGTTAATGTACAAACCTTTAAAAAGCGAAAAGCTTATTATGAAGGTAAAGCAACTGTTTTCCATAAACTTTCTGACAAAAGAACAGAACCTGTTTGCGAGCATTTTGGAACCTGTGGTGGTTGCAAATGGCAAAACATGGCGTACGAGCATCAATTATATTACAAGCAAAAAGAAGTTACTAATAACTTAACTCGAATTGGACATATTGAGCTACCCGAAGTTACTCCTATTTTAGGCTCTGAGGAGCAATATTTTTATAGGAATAAAATGGAGTTTTCTTTTAGTGATAGCCGTTGGTTAACGTTAGAAGAAATACAATCTGATGAAGATTTAGGTGATAAAAATGCTCTAGGGTTTCATATTCCTGGTATGTGGGACAAAATCCTAGATTTAAACAAATGCCATTTACAAGCAGATCCTTCAAACACTATAAGAAATGCAGTAAAGCAATTTGCTATCGAGAACAATTTAGAATTCTTTAATACCAGAAATCAAACAGGATTATTACGAACCATGATGATTCGTACATCTAGCACTGGCGATATTATGGTGATGATTCAGTTTTTTAAAGAAGACAAAACTAAACGCGAACTTATTCTCGATTTTATTGCTGAAACCTTTCCAGAGATAACATCATTACAATATGTTGTTAATGGAAAAGCGAATGACACCATTTACGATCAAGATGTTATTTGCTATAAAGGTGCTGACCATATTTTTGAAGAAATGGAAGGTTTAAAGTTTAAAATAAACGCTAAATCATTTTATCAAACCAACTCTAACCAAGCTTTTGAGCTTTATAAAATAACCAGAGATTTTGCTGGTTTAACAGGTAATGAATTGGTTTATGATTTATATACAGGTACAGGCACCATTGCTCAATTTGTTTCAAAACAAGCAAGCAAGGTTATTGGTGTAGAATCTGTTCCTGATGCTATTACAGCTGCAAAAGAAAATGCACAATTAAATAACATTAATAACGTTGAATTCTTTGTTGGCGATATGAAACAGGTTTTTAATAATACGTTTATTGAAACTAACGGGCAACCAGATGTTATTATTACAGATCCGCCAAGAGATGGTATGCATAAAGATGTGGTGCAACAAATACTAAATATTGCACCGAATCGAGTGGTTTACGTAAGTTGTAACAGTGCTACACAAGCTAGAGATTTAGCTTTAATGGATGCCGATTATAAGGTAATAAAAACCCAAGCTGTCGATATGTTTCCACAGACGTTTCATGTAGAAAATGTAGTTTTACTTGAAAAACGTTAGAAGTTTATTCGTTTAAAAAGTTTATTTGTTTAAAATGAAAACATATTCATTTGAAAAATTAGAAGTTTGGAAAGAGTCTATAGAATTAGTAAAATCTATTTATAAAATCTCTAGCACTTTCCCTACCGAAGAAAAATTTGGTTTAATAAGTCAATTAAGGCGTGCATCTGTCTCTATTTCATCAAATCTATCTGAAGGGACTTCTAGAAACACAAATAAAGATAAAGCACATTTTACAACATTATCGTTCAGTTCTGCAATGGAGGTCTTAAATCAATTAATAATTTCAAAAGAATTAAATTTTGTTTCTGAAAATGATTATATATTAGTCAGAAATAAAATTGAAAAAATAACCAACATGCTAAATGCTTTGAGAAAAGCTCAACTAAACAGATAAACTAATAAACACATACACAAAAAGATAAATGAAAAAAGCAAGCCTACTTATAATAGTATTAACATTAATAATAAGCTATTATAGTTGCGAACGTGATGATATTTGTCCTGAAAGCACTCCTACAACTCCAAGTTTAATTATAGATGTTTTTGATTTTAGTAATCAAGAAAACAAAAAAAATGTATTTGGTTTATTAATTGTTGGAGCAGATAGACAAGATACTGATGCTTTACCCGATTATGATATTGTGTCTTCAAACAATCTTATTTTACCCTTAAAAACAGACGAAAATACCACTGAATATAGACTTATAAAAGAAACTGTTCGTGGTGATGACGGTTTATTAACTAGTGGTAATGAAGATGTCATATCAATAAATTATAGTCGAAGAGAAGTTTTTGTATCAAAAGCTTGTGGCTATAAAACCATTTTTGAAAACGTAACACTCACCATTGTAGATGATGAAGACAACTGGATACTTTCTGAAACACCTTTAAATCCCAACCAATCTGTAGAAGATGAAACATCAGCGCACTTTAACATATTTCATTAGTAGTTTATTTCTACTACTTTTTTGTGTGTCTGTAAATGCACAAAATGAAGAAGATACAACACCTGTAAACGATACCATTGTAATTAAGGAAAAATACGGTTTACGTGTTGGCGTGGATATGAGTAAACTTGGTCGTTCCTTTTTTGATGATGATTATTCTGGCTTTGAAATTGCTGCAGATTACAGGCTTAAAAAACGTTTATACATCGCCGGTGAAATTGGGTTTGATGAAAAAACTACAGTCACAGATTTTTTAGATGTTACCAGTAAAGGAAGTTACATTAAAGCAGGGATAGATTATAATATGTACCAAAACTGGCTAAACATGGACAACATGATTTACTCTGGTTTTAGAATTGGTGCAAGTTCCTTTAGCCAAAACAGAAATTCATTTACTGTATACACTACCAACCAATATTGGGCGCCTCAATTTACATCAACAGATTTAGAAGAATTTAAAGGCTTAACAGCTATTTGGGCAGAACTTATAATAGGTATGAAAGTAGAATTATTTAATAATCTTTACTTGGGCCTAAATGCACAACTAAAAATAATGGCGAGTGAAACTGAGCCCGATAATTTTGGAAACGTTTTCATACCCGGATTTAATAAAACCTTTGATGGAAGTGGTATTGGCGTTGGTTATGGCTATACAATCTCTTATCGTATTCCGCTTTATAAAAAAGACAAATAGGTTGCTTAACTGGTGAGAATTTTATTTAGAATAATTTTCTACTGCATAATTTCCCCAATCTGCAACAGAGTGTATTAAAGGAATTAACGTTTTTCCTAAATCTGTTAAAGAATATTCTACCTTTAAAGGCGGCTTGGAGGTGTAAACTTTTCTTTTTATAATACCATCATTTTCTAAAGTTTTAAGCTGCAAACTTAGCGTGCGTTCTGTTACCATAGGCACTTCTTTCCTTAATTCATTATACCGCAGCGTACCGTCTATTAAATGATACAATATTACTGTTTTCCATTTTCCGCCAATTATACCCATAGTTAAACTTGTACAACACGGGTATTCTTTTCCTTTAAATTTATACATAACAAATAAAAATTTATACTATCCTTTTTGACCGTTATTGCAAAGATAAAATACTATACTTAGTTTTGCAACTATACTAATTATAGTATAAAAATAATAACAATGGATACACCAAATATTTCAAGAAAAGACATTATTAATGCATTTAATTTTAGACATGCAACCAAAGAATTTGATGCTACTAAAAAACTAACAAAGGACCAAATAGATTTTATTTTACAAACCGCAAATTTATCTCCAAGTTCTTTTGGTTTTGAGCCTTGGCATTTTATTGTGGTGCAAGATCAAGAATTACGCGAATTACTAAAACCTGTAGCTTGGGGTGCGCCATTAAAATTAGATACTGCAAGTCATTTTATTTTAGGTTTAAGCATGAAAGCTCAAATGACTAAATGGGATTCAGACTATATTATGCATATGATGAAAGACATAAAACAATTTCCTGAAGACGTTATAGAAATGTATTCTAAATTTTACAGGGAGTTTCAAAAAAGTGATTTTGAATTAGATACTGATAAAAAACTATTTGATTGGGCATCTAAACAAACCTATATAGCTTTAGCTAATATGATGACTGCTGCGGCTTTAACAGGAATAGACAGCTGCCCTATTGAAGGATTTCATCAAGAAAAAACAGAAGCACTATTACGTGAAAAATTTGGAGTTGATACAGATAAATACGGATTGTCGTATATGGTTGCTTTTGGCTACAGAAAAGCTGAACCACCACACCCAAAATCGAGAAGAGCTATTAAAGATATTGTTACTTGGAAATAAAACCAATAGAAGCCAATTTATATTAAATAGCATAAAAGGGTTAAACTTCAGTTTAGTTCTTTTATGCTATTTAATTTATACTATCAGGATTTCTGCGTGATGCTCTACATGAAAATTGCAAGAATTTGCAATAAAACATAAGCTATTAGCTTTGTTATGAAAACTTTTAGCCAATTCTTTTTGCTTTGCATCTGCTATAGTTACCACAGGTTTTAAATTAACTTTACTAAAATAACCACTACCCGATGCTTCTACATTTAAAATAGCTTCGGCAGTATCTGTATAGTTTAATACTTCAATATTGTGTTGCGCACAAACGTATAAATACGACATCATGTGGCAAGACGCCAAAGCAGATAACAATAAGTCTTCTGGATTATAAAGGGTCTCGTCGCCTCTAAATGCTTTTGCTGCTGATACTTCTAAAGGTGTTTTTTTATTGGCTATAGTTACCACATGGTTTCTACTAAAGCCTTTTGGATTTTGTGTGGTTTCATTATCATCTAATTTCCAGTTTACTTGGGCTTTAAAAGTATGCTTGAAAGACATATTAATTTTTTTTAGAAAAATAGACAAAGTTGAAAAATCTTTAAGGAGTTTTGTTAATAATTACGCATAAGTGTACAACTGAAAGGTGTTCTATTTTATCCTCTTATGGCTAACAATCTAGAGTTGACCGACTCCTAATCAGTTTGGATTTCTAAAACTCTTAAACAATCAATTCTTTGGCAGTGCTTCTCCTTCCATCCAAGGTGCACCCGACTTCACCAAATCCTTCGCCAACTGCGACAATTTCCCTTGACTCATTTCCAACTGAGACTGCGTAGAATTCAACTGCTTTTTTATGAGCAGTAAAGCATTCTTATGGTTCGTTGTAGGGCCATAAGTCGAATGGTCAATCCCAATTTGTAAAGAAAATAATCTCCCACCAACGGTAGGATTAGTTTTTTCTCCGGGTTCTAACTTCGATTTCTCACCATTAAGTTGTTGATTTATTTTTAGTAATTCCATCCGTACTTCTGTCAAGCGATTATCGAAACTGCCAGCTGCCGTAGGCGAATTATTTAAAACTTTTTTCATGCGTTCTGTACGTGCCATAGTATTTGCTAAACTTATTTGAATCGCAGAATGTGAACGCACTACACTTTCATATTGTCGCCAAAATCCTGCAACCTCTTCAGGTGTTGCTCCTTCCAGTGCACCTTTGCGTAAGGGCACGACCTCAAATTCTATCGGTTGGGACAAGGCTTTCACTGCTCCATCCACTTGCTGAAAAAGCGAAGCGGAATATGTTCCTGGTGCAGCCATCAAAGCTTTTGGGCTATCATCCCACAAGGGCGTTGGAGGTTCAACCATAGAAATAGCATTAGGAGAAGGATATCTTAAATCCCAAGCAACTCTATGAAACCCTTTTTTGGCCATACCGTCTACGCGTCTAACAACAGTACCATTTGCATCTTTGATTTCAACCCATACTTTAGGTGGGTTTTCCATTCGTTCTGCCTCTAAGGCTTCCCAACCCGGGAAAGCGATATTGCCTTTATTTCTCTTTTCTCGGGTAGCCCGAATTTCCTGTTGTGTTTTTAAATCATCTTTCAAATAGTAGGTAAAGACAGCGCCAAAAGGAGGATTGTCCGCTACAAAATGGTCAGCACCTTGATCACCTTTTTTTCCTTCAAAACCAAGATGTCCGCGCGGGATATACCACCACACTTTTCGCGTAGAAAACAAAGTAGCATCATTCTTCAAAGCGTCGTCATTTACTTCTCGCAATACGCTGATATCATCAAAAACATAAAAACTTCGTCCAAAAGAGGCAGCAACCAAATCATTTTCTCGTCGTTGTATTGCCAAGTCCCGAAACGATATTGTAGGAACATTACCTTGGAGTTTTATCCATTTTTGACCAGCATTCGGAGAGAAATAAATGCCAAACTCCGTTCCAGCAAACCATAAATCTTTCTTCTCATGGTCCTGCACTAGTCGCCAAACTAAGTTTCGTTTAGGTAAATTATTTTGAATAGATTTCCACGTTTTTCCACGATCTGTACTCTTTAAAATATAAGGTTGGTAATCACCATATTTGTGATTATCCATCGCTACATAAACTGTATTTGCATCATGTAAATCTGCTTTAATGTCATTAATATAAGGTATTTTTGGCATGCCTTTTATGGCACTTACCTCTATTTTTCTCCAAGTTTTACCATAATCTTCCGTCACTTGTATCAAGCCATCATCGGTACCGATATATATCAAATTTTCATTCAGTGGTGATTGCGCTATAGAAGTAATCGTATTATAATTGGACATCGCATTCAAGTCCCACGCATTATCCCAACTTTGTTGTTTCCCCATAATGGGTAATTCCAAACGATTTTGATCACGTGTTAAATCGCCTGAAAGGGTTCGCCAGTCATCTCCTCTATTATCAGAAACCCAAAGTCTTTGCGAAGCATGAAAAATTCTTTTAGGTGAATGTGGGCTTACCAAAATAGGCGCATCCCAATTATAACGTTCATAGTCTTCATCTGCCGCTGGTTGTGGTTGAATATCCATCACCTCGCCAGTAATCATATCAATTCTAGACAAGGTTCCTTCCTGACGTTGACCGTACATAATATTTGGGTTGCCTGGTTCGGTAGCTGGTTGATGTCCGTCCCAATCTAAGACCACTTTCCAATCTGAATTTTGAATACCATGAATATTATCGGTTCGAGAAGGACCGCCTTCTGTGGAATTGTCTTGCGTACCTCCAAATATATTGTAAAATGGCTCAGCATCATCTACCGCAACTTTATAAAATTGAGTCAAAGGAAGATTTCCCATAAATCGCCAATTTTCCGCCAAATCAAAAGTTTCATAAACACCGCCATCTGTTCCCATTAACAAATAATCGGGGTCATCTTTTCTGAAAGCCAAAGCATGATTATCGGAGTGTTTATGTTTCTCAGTCATACGTCGAAACGTTTTTCCGCCATCTTCTGAAATCTGCACCCTAACATCCAATAAATACAATCTATCAAATTCATGAGGGGATGCATACAATTCTTGATAATAATGCGGTCCCGTTGCACCAGAAACAGTATTAGACATTTTTTTCCAAGTCGAGCCACGATCTGATGAGCGATAAACACCACCCTTTCGCCTGTCTAATTCAATGGCAGCGTATAACACGTCGGGTTTCTGCGGAGAAATTGCTAACCCTATTTTACCCATATTAGATTCAGGTAAACCCATTTTGAGTTTTTCCCATGTCTCTCCTCCATCCGAACTTCGATACAACCCTGTACCAGGACCTCCACCCATATAGGCAGCTACAGTTCGGTGCCTATCCCAAGTAGCAGCATACATCTGGTCTGGATTTCGAGGATCAATAGCGATGTCTGTTACACCTGTCCATTCAGAATTCCCTAAGGTCTTTTTCCAATTTTTTCCGCCATCGATAGATTTGTACAATCCTCGTTCACCTCCTTTTGTCCAAAGCGGACCTTGTGAGGCGACCCAAATCACATCAGAGTTTTCGGGATGAATCACAATTTTAGAAATATGATTAGAATTTTTCAGACCCATATTTTTCCAAGTCATCCCACCATCATCACTCCTATATACCCCGTCCCCGAAAGACAAATGACGGCCACCTACATTCTCTCCTGTACCTACCCAAACCACATGTGGGTTATTAGGATCAACAGTTACGCAACCCGTGGCAAAAGAACCTTCATTATCAAATAGCGGCTTCCAAGTGACTCCAGCATTTTCAGTTTTCCAAACCCCTCCGGAAGCAACTGCAATGTACCAAGTATTATCATCTTCGGGATGAATGGCAATATCTGCAATTCGGCCTGACATAAAAGCTGGCCCTATACTTCGTAATTTTAGACCCTCAAAATTTTTGTCCGACCAAGGTTCGACTTTCTTATCTTGAGCTAAGATAGATGTTGACGAGAATAAGCATAGTAGAAATGTAAAGAAGAGGTTTCTCATTGGTTTGTTTTTTTTGGATACAAAAATTAATTGAAAGTTATTAATTCAAATATAAAGAATTATAGGCAGAATATTTACAGAAGTTAACTTATCAAGAAAGTGTGCTTACTGAATCTAAGTTTTCCATTAAATAAACAAAAAAAAATAAAAAACATATTAGATCAATAATAGTAAAGAACACGAAAGAAAACAACGGATATAATTTCTTGCTACTTCTTGCCTACTTACGAAAATCCTCGCGGACTTTCTATTCAGTTTTTATTTGCTAAAATAGGTGCTTAAAACACGCAACTAACCATACACGAACACAATAAGCGTAACTCCATAAACCTATTTCATATACTTACCTTTTTTACTGCCTTCGTACATAACGTATTTTACCAACCTCGACTCTAATTTAGCGTTATAGAGTTGTATTTTTCTTGAAGGACGTAAGCCTACGTGTTTTAAAGCTTCTAAGTTTGAAGTTATAAACCAAGCATCAGTTCCTGGATAACTCTGTTTTAGAGTGTCGCCAATATTACCGTAAAACTCTTGCATATCAATATTTAAACGCTCGCCATATGGTGGGTTAAAAACCATGTGAAGTTTTTCGTCGCCTCCTTTTTGGGTTTTAAAGAAATCTTCGTGTTTTACTTCAATAAAATCATCCAATTGGGCGTTTTTTACATTTTCTTTAGCTTTGTTTACAGCACTTGGTGCTTTATCGTACCCAATTATTTTATGATGAAAATCTCGTGTTTTGCCCAGTAAAGATTCTTCTATTTTCTCAAATAAATCAACATCCCAATCTTGCCAACGCTCGAAAGCAAATTCTTTTCGCATCAAATTTGGTGGTATATTACAGGCTATCATAGCAGCTTCTATAAGCATGGTACCCGAACCACACATGGGGTCCATAAAATCGGTTTGTCCGTCCCAACCCGATAACATAATTAAACCTGCTGCCAAAACTTCGTTTATGGGCGCAATGTTTGTAGCTGTTTTGTAACCACGCTTGTGCAAGGAGTCTCCTGAGGAATCTAAGGAAATGGTACATTTTCGTCTATCAATATGTACGTTTATTTTTAGGTCGGGAAATTTTAAATCTACATTTGGGCGTTGCCCGTCTGTATCTCTAAATTTATCTACAATAGCATCTTTTGTCTTTTGTGCTATGTATAGCGAATGCGAAAACAAATCGGAATGGATTGTAGCATCAACTGCTAAACTTCCTGTGGGTTTTAGGTATTGCGCCCAATCCATCGCATAAATTTTATCGTATAAATCTTTTTCGTTACTTACATTAAACGAATGTATGGGCTTTAAAATTTTTATAGCGGTACGCAATGCTAAATTAGCTTTGTACATAAAACCTTTATCGCCAGAAAAGGAAACGTTACGCACGCCTTTTTTTACATACATTGCCCCAAGTTGGGTAAGCTCTTTTTCTAATAAATCTTCAAAACCAAAAAGGGTTTTGGCTACCATGTTGAAATTTTCTGCCATTTTTTTCGTCTGATTGGTTTTTAAGCCTAATAGATTGCAAAAATAATGTAATTTTGCGGCAAACGTAAAGTTTATTGATAATTCGGGTTAAGGATTGATGCGGCATCCTTTTTTGTGCAAATAAGAAATTTGATGATAGCTCATTTATAATGCTATTTGAAAACTTGATGAGATACTGAAACAAGATTAACACAAAAAAGATATAGCGGAAAGCCTGACCTCGCTTTTGGGCGAGGTAACCCCCAAAAAGATATATGAGTAAAAACACTACAACATGGTTTACCTCTTGGTTTGATACACCATTTTACCATATTTTATACAAGGATAGAGACCATACTGAAGCGCACAAGTTTATGGATGCGCTTACTAGTTATTTAAATTTACCTGAGACCGGAACCATTTTAGATTTGGCTTGCGGCAAGGGTAGGCATTCGTTGTATTTAAACACTTTAGGTTATGATGTTACTGGTGTAGATTTAAGCGAAAACAGTATTGCTTATGCGAAACAGTTTGAAAACCACCGTTTAAAATTTGATGTACACGACATGTGTAAACCTTACCATAAGCAATTTGATGCGGTTTTTAATTTGTTTACAAGTTTTGGATATTTTGATAAAAATGAGGATAACTTAAACACTATAAAGGCAATTAAATCTGATTTGAATGAATTTGGTTTTGGGGTGATTGATTTTATGAATAGTGAGTTTGTTATTGATAATTTAGTACCCGAAGAGCAAAAAACGGTTGATAATATTGTTTTTAATTTAAAGCGTTATGTTGAAGACGGGTATGTTATAAAAGACATTGCCTTTGCACATGAAGGTGAAAATTATAATTACCAAGAGCGCGTACGTGCTTTTACGTTAAAAGATTTTGAATTACTATTTGAACAGGCTAATGTGCATTTACTTGATGTTTTTGGCGACTATAAATTACGTAAGTTTAACCCGAAAACATCAGAACGTTTAGTGATGATTTTTAAATAAGCTAATAATTGACATTTAATTATACTCACTATTTTGTGGGTAATTGTTTATAAATGAATAAGTTTTTATTACCCATAATAGCTGTAATTTTAGGTGTTGTTATAGCAACAATTTCTAAAAACAAGAAAACTTGGAATACCAAGCTCCTACTCTCTTTTAGTGGTGCTTTTTTATTGGCATTAACACTTTTTGAATTACTTCCTGAGGTTTATAATCATTTAGATACCAAACTAACAGGACTTTTTATAATGTGTGGTATTCTGTTGCAAATTGTTTTAGAGTTATTCTCTAAAGGGGCAGAACACGGGCATGTTCATATTCATAAAAATGAAGCGAATTTTCCTTGGTTGTTGTTTATTAGTTTATGCATTCATAGCTTTTTAGAGGGCTTTCCTATACACGAGCATAACGATATGGTTTATGGCGTTTTAATTCATAAAATACCTATTGCTACGTTAATTAGCATGTTTTTATTCCAATCTAAATTTAGTAAAGCACAAATTATTGCTTTTTTAGTGGTTTTTGCTGCTATGACGCCTTTTGGAACCTTAATTTCAAACACTGCAAACCTTAGTGTTAATTTAGCGCACAGTATTAATGCTATTGTTATTGGTATCTTTTTCCATATTTCTACTACTATTTTATTTGAAAGTGGCGAAGGACATAAATTTAACCTTAGCAAATTTGTTGCTATAATTTTAGGTGTTGGTATTGCTTATTTTATTTAGTTCTCTAAATGTTTTCAAAAGAAGAATCGCGCATATTACGACAAGAATTTTGGACAAGTTTTGGGAAATCGTTTCCAAGAAAATGGATTTTATACAACACTAAGCTTAAAGACTTAAGTTTTAAATTTCATTTTGATACTAAAAAAGCACTTGTAGCTCTAGACTTAGAAGACGATTTAGAACACCGCATAAAATATTGGGAAAAACTTTTAGCTTTAAAAGCTATATTACTTGATGATTATTTACCCGAAGCTATTTATGATGAAGAGTACTTTCTTGACAACGACAAAGAAATTTCTAGAATATACGTGCCTTTAGAGCAAAAAGTATCCATACATAACAAAAACTCTTGGCGCGATGTTATGGAGTTTTTTAATGAAAAAATGATACTGTTTGAAGCTTTTTTTGAGGAGTACAAAGATGTTATTGATTCTTAAACGAAGCGCATAAACTAAATAAAGTAAGTAGAAGTGCGTATTGCTTTTCTACTAAGAAAATTCGAACTTCGCTTATCATCAGATTTAAAACATTAAAACGATTTCATATCAAGTCGTTAGGTTTCATTAGATTCGACCAATTAACTAACTCTATACATATAAAAATATTAATAATGAATTTCATTAAAACTTTACAGCTGATATTGTTTATTGCTATATCAACGACTGCATTTTCTCAAAAACAAGATCCTGAAATATATTTACCATCGAATAATGGTAATTGGGAAAAAGCAAAACAGCAAGAATCAAATTGGAATGCATTTGCACTGAAAGAATTAATAGGCTATGCGGAAAATCAAAATTCCAGTGGATTATTAATTCTTGCAAATGGAAAAATATTAGTTGAAGAATATTGGATTGAAAAAAAAGATTTACATTTTGAAGATGTAGCTTCAATTCAAAAGAGTGTGATATCATTGTTATGTGGAATAGCTATCTCACAACGAATACTTGATATTAATTCATCAGTTAATAAGTATATTAAATCAGGATGGTCCAATTCTGATTTGAAGAATGAAAATAAAATTTTAGTGAAACACTTGTTAAGTATGTCTAGTGGTTTGGACGAGAGTTTGAATTTCAAATATTTACCAGGAGAGAAATGGTCTTATAATACAACAGCATACAGCAGATTAATAACTATTCTGGAAACAATAACAGCTAAAGATATTAAAGTTTTGACACAAGAATGGTTGACAAAACCAATTGGTATTAAAGATAGCAAATGGATAAAACGTCAAGGTAATTATGATAATCCACATGGTTACAAAGCTAATCTGAGAGATTTAGGAAGACTGGGGTTATTAATACTTAATAATGGATACTGGGATGGTGAAAACATCATAAAGAATAAAGATTACCTGAAAGAAGCTTTTCAACCGTCACAGGAGATGAATAAAAAGTATGGATACTTATTTTGGTTAAATACTGAATTAAAATATCATAGTGATTGTCCTGATGATATGATCATTATGGTTGGAGCTGGAAACCGAAATGTATATGTATTTCCAAGTACAAATGTTGTTGTTGTTCGATTAGGACGACGTGCAGAAAAAGGATTTCACAATAAAATCCTTGACTTGATAATAGAATCCATGCCAAATTAATAAACGAAACCTAACAATATATAAACGTAATTCGGACGAAGTACTGAATATGAATAAATTAGCTATTAACAAACGGTGTAGAGAATTGATAGTGAAGTGCCTTGAAATCCTGCACTACGCTTATACTCACCGATAAGCGCAAGTCGAAAAAACATCTAGTTTCTAACTAATTTTACCATCTCGTAATCATCCATAACAAAACCGCTACCAATATCTGCAACTAAAGGGCCTACATTTTTAAAACCCATTTTATCGTATGCTTTAATAGAGTTTGTATTGTACTTATTTACAGTTAATCTTATCTTGTTTACATGATATTTTTTAGCCTTATCTGATACAAATTGCATCATGGTTTTACCTATGCCTTTTCCTCTGTAAGCTGTTAAAATATATATTTTACTTAAAAATAAATTATCCTTTTCTGGCTTAATGCACAAATAACCAACAGGTAATTCATCATAAAAAACAGTGTAATATTCATAACCCGTTTGGGTTTGCTCCTGCATTGCTTTAACAGATTGATATTTATCTAGCATATAATCTATTTGTGGTTTCCCAACAATAGGAATATAATGCTCTCGCCAAATAATATCGGCTAACTTTTCAACAACCTCAAAATCTGTTATGGTATTTGACGCTTTTATGTTTATCATATCACATGAAAAAATACCATAAAAAAATGACATATGGCGCCCGCCAATACAAATACGTGCCAAATAACATGATTAAACGGGATTTTTTGAATGGCGTAAAAAACAATTCCAACGGTATAAAATAATCCGCCTGCAAATAATAGTAATATCCCCTCACTACCTATAATTTCAGATAAATTTGAAAAATCAAAAACAATCAACCAACCCATGACTAAATAGAGTAAGGTTGAAAAAGTTTCAAACTTTCCTGTAAAAAATAATTTTAAAACAACACCAAAAGCTGCTATTCCCAAAACTACCCAAAAGAGTGTCCACCCCAAGCTTTGTTCCAATGAAATAAGTAAAACAGGTGTGTACGTTCCTGCAATAAGAAAGTAAATACTAATGTGGTCTACAATTCTGAAATAGTGCTTTTTCTGCTCACATGTAACCGAATGGTATAACGTAGATGCCGTAAATAAAATGATTATGGAAATACCATAAACAATAACACTAAATAAACTCCAATTTGTTTTATTAGTATCAAAAACAATTAACAATATCAAAGCAGCTATTCCAAATAATGCCCCGATACCATGTGTAAAAGCATTTAATTTTTCTTCAAAGGGTGTTTGAATACGCATTTCTATTCTGGAGTTTCTTCTGTCTCATTATTTAACCACTTGTTGGTTAAATAATAAAAATCAAATGGTATGGCAGATTTCTGACTTACTAACCGTCCGCTTTGAAAGTTACGCTGCAAAATATCTTCAATTAAATAATCTTCTTTCTCGTTTTCAGGATCGAACTCTTTTTTTAATGAAATATCGAACATACTCGCTGTGGTATTATACCAAAAGGCTCGCCATCCGCTGCGTAATTCCTTAACTAAATCAAAGGTTGTTCTTCCTGTTTGCCTATGTATAAGTTTTACTAAAATTTGACCCTCGGTTCTGGTCATTTTTTTTAATTCATCTGAAAACTCGCCCTCAATATACTTTTGAATTTTTTTTGTGTATCGTTTTCTATCTCGTTTTTTAGTTAATTGTGCTAAACGCGTATTTAAAGAGTCTAACCTATCGGCAGCCATTTTAGCGTATGGGTAAACCTTAATGGTTTTTCTGCGTAGTATTAAGTAGCGAATACGGTCCTCTTTACTATCAAACTTGAGTTTGTGTAAAAGCATAACTTCATCTAAATCGATGCTTGTTCTGGGAATTGAGTCGCCTTTGATGATAAGATATTCTATGCTTGTGGTATCTTGCTCAGGTGTATTTACTTGAGCTAACAGCAAAAATGGAAAAAAAATGAATATGTATTTTAGACGCTTCATTATACTATTTGGGACTTTTACTTTTCTTTTTCAAAATTACTAATTTACTCTGATAAACATTAAAATGTGATTAATATTATATAAATAAGTAATAATTAAAATTAATAAAAAAGCCCACAATCAAAAAAACTGGTTGTGGGCTTTAATTTATATAAATAACGTGTTACAAACGTCTTCTATTATCATTTGAATTGGTGTCTATTAATTTATTGTAAGGATCAACACCTACTTCAACTGGTAATTTATCAACTATAATGGTTACCTTATTATTAATCTCTGTTATTTTGTGCTTCTTTAAATAAAGCTCAACTTCTGTTTTTTCACCATCTTCACTTTCATCTTCTGCAAAAACACCAACATCTATATAATCAGCCAAAGGAACAGATATAATAGGCTTTCGCATATCTTCTGTTTTATAAGTTATACTATCGTTGTAAACTTTTTTCCCTTTTTCATCATTTCTATATTTACTAACTTCAAACTCTATGTCTAATTGGTATTTGCCATTTTCTAATTCGGTTGACGTAACATCCTTAATTCTATTTTCGTAAACGGTAATAGTCTCAAACATATCTTTAATAGTGTACTGCAAAGAGTCTGGAGTTACTTCTCTAATATGGTTAACCATATCAATTGATGTGGTATAAGGCGGATATTGAAATTGTACTTTTTCAACATACTTTTTTAAGGCGCCGTTTAAAACATCTTCGCCTATATAATCGCTTAATGCATAAAATACTAAAGAGCCTTTTTGATAACGAATATACCCTTGCCCATCATTGTACATTAAGGGTTTCTCACGCTTTTGCTCGAATGTTCTTCGGGTTAGATAATCATCCAAAGCTTTCTTTAAAAACTTGCGCATTTTCCCTTTGCCTTGTTGATGTTCTAATACTTTAAGCGACACGTATTCTGATAAACTTTCAGACAACATTGTTGCACCTAAAACATCAGCTCCAATAACTTGATGCGCCCACCATTGGTGCGCAACTTCGTGAACGGTTATTGCGAATGGGTAATCTACACCACCTTTATCAGTATCATCAACATCGGCTATAAAACCTACAGCTTCTGAAAACGGAATGGTGTTAGGAAAAGATTGTGCAAAACTTCCACGAGTTCTTGGAAACTCAATAATTCTTGCTTGTTTATGTTGATACGGGCTAAAGTTTTTAGAGTTATAATCTAAAGATGCTTTCATACCGGCCATCATTCTATCTAAATTATATTCATGCCCTTTATGGTAGTAAATTTCTAGATTAACATCGTTCCATTTATCTTTTACTACTTCGTACTTTGCCGAATTAAAGGCATAGAAATTCAAGATTTTACTATCCATTTTATAATGGAAATAACGTCGTCCGTTTTCATTCCATTCCTTTTGTAAATACCCTGGTGCAATGGCTATTTGGTCTTCAGAGGTACTCACTGTCGCTTCAAAATCAACCCAATCAGAATCTTTATTTATATAATGATTTCCTAAAGCTGTAGAATCAGATGGATGTGGTTTTAAATCGTTTGGTGGCAAACCATACTTTTTTCTGGTTTTATTATCAGAAAGTTCACCGGCTCCACTGTAACCTAAAGATGGGAAAATGGCAAAATTATTTATAAAGGTTCCATTTTCGATTACTGGCGAATTATTTCTTAACCATGTATTTTCTTTATTATTTACAGTGATGTCTAACTCTAAACTATCTCCTGGTTTTAAAGGTGTTTTTAGCTTATAAATATCAAAATTATAGATGGTATCCTCTAATACCAAATCGACCTCTTTATTAAACTTAAAGGTAGACGGATAATTATTATGGTTTAGTAAAATAGAGTCTATTACAACTTCGGTTTTATTTACCATTAAATAGTTTCCTTTGGCATCAAAATTTCTTTCTTTAGGAAAAATATTCATATGCGCTTTTACGGCCACAATCCTAGGCTGTGCATTATTTTCATACTTTTTATATGTCTTCTCCCATTCTACGTTTTTAATCTCTCGCTCTTTAGACGATGTTCTTTTGTTTTCAATATTGTTTACATGATATATTTTAAAGCCTAATGACAAAAAACATATTAAAAACATTGCAAACCCAACAATAGTAATACCTTTAAAACGCGATTTTGCAATTGAAAGACGCTCTTTAAATGAGTGTGGTAAACCACGAACCCAAAACAAAGCTGTAAATACGAGTAACATTAACCCAGCAAATAACCAGTAAATTTTATATGCAAAGTATCTTGTAAATGAATTTCCGTAGCCATTCATGTCTGAATATTGAAACCCAGGACCTTCGTTGTATTTAAAAATAGATTGTTCTAAACCTGCAAACCTTAACAAAGGAATACCAACGGATAAAACAAGTAAAACAAACAAACCAAGATAAGGATTGCGGAATAATGTTTGAACAAACAAGGCTAAAAATGCCCAAATAGCATAGTTAATAAGTCTTAAACCATATAATTCTTGGATGTAATGACCGATTTCAAAATCGTAATAACCATTATACATTTGAAACAAAATTCCTGAAACCATTATAACAGCCAATAAAATTAATTGCATTTTTATGAGTGCTATAAATTTAGACATGAAAAGCGTCCAATTTGGTGTTGGAGTTACATCAACTAAATGATTCATATTCGCAATTTTGCCACGATGTACTAACATACCTGCGTATAAAAATGTACAGATATTTATTGCTATAGTAAAGGAACTACCGCCATTTAGCATTTTCCAGGTAACTGGAAGTGTGGGTGTACCGAATAAATTACCAACTTCTGATAGTGCAATTAAAATTATAATTAACCCAACTAAAACAATACTTAAAAAAGGCCAGCTTTTAATAATATACTTAAAATCGATATTCGATAATTTCCATGTAGTTTTTAAATTCTGAACAAATGAATAATCAAAGCCAACTTTAGGTAAATTAATTCTTGTTATGCCTCCAAAATTACTTTTTGTTGCTCGTTCGCCTTTATTCTTATTAAAACTAATAGATATCGCATTTTGGCTAAAGGCAAAAAACTTATATACCAAACCAAATACTAAAGCTGCTATTCCTAACCACAATAAACGGTTATAAAGTATAACTTCCTTTATTGGTAAATGCAATTCATTTTGTTCTGAAACTGTCCAATATCGGGTGTAATAATTTGTAGCCGAAGCGCCAAAAGGATCTACCATGGCTGCTAAAAATCTATTTTCAGGATCAGATAATAAACTTTCCATTAAGCCTTGTACAAACAGCAATAGAATAACCGTAATAAACCCCGCGGCTATATTTCTTGTAAATGTGACTACAGCAAAAACAATAGCTCCAAATAATAAAATATTAGGCAAAATATAAATGAAATAGGCGCTGTAATAAGATTTAAAATCAAAAGCTGTTACTATCTCAGAATTTGTTCCAGGCATTCTAAAACCAATAAACAGGGCAATTCCAACCACTACAATAATTATAGTAACTATTAGAATTGAACTTAAAAATTTAGCAAATAAATAATTGGCTTTTGTAAAAGGATAGGAATACAAAATAGTATGCATTTCACTCTTATAATCTCTGTGTATAGAAACCCCTATTATTGAAGGAAATAAAAAAAGTAAAAAAATGGTCATGGCATTAAATAAACCATTAATACCAAATGGTGAATTAACAATAGAGGAAGATCCCGTTGTTACCGTAACACTATCAAAAATACCTGCTGAACTTGCAGAAAAAAACAAGGCTAGAAAAAAGAAAATAGCCATGTATATATAAAATGCTGGTTTTCTTAACCAGTACTTTAATTCATAATTAAATATTGTAGAAAACATATGCGTTATTTTAGTTAATTAAATTATGCAAGAGTTGGTTCGTCTTGCTTTAAAGCAATAAAATACACATCGTCTAATTGTGGACTTGCCGATATAAAATCGTCAGCGGGTTTTTCTAAAGCGTGAACTCTTATGTTTAGAGTATTATCCTGATTGTAGTTTGATGATAATACATTGTAAGAAGCTTCATTGGTTTCTAAATCATCACGCTCAATAATTTTCGTCCAAATTTGTCCTTCAATTTCAGAAGTAGCCTCTGTTGGCGTAGTATGCTGTAAAATACGTCCGCCATTTAAAATAGCCATTTCATTACAAAGTTCTTTAACATCATCAACAATATGTGTTGAAAAAATAACCGTACAATTTGTACCAACTTCTCTTAAAACATTTAAAAAACGATGACGCTCTGCAGGATCTAAACCTGCTGTAGGCTCATCAACAATAATTAACTTGGGGTTGTTTAATAGTAGTTGAGCAATCCCAAAACGTTGTTTCATTCCTCCTGAATAACCTGCCACATGTTTTTTTCTAACATCGTATAGATTAGTGATTTCTAAAACTTCTTTTACTAAAGCAGCTCTATCAGATTTTAATTTCACCCCTTTTAAAGTTGCAAAATAATCTAACAATTTTTCTGCAGACATTTTAGGATATACACCAAACGATTGTGGTAAATAACCTAAAACTTTACGTAACGCCATTTTATCATCTAGAACATTGATATCTCCAAACTCAATTGAGCCAGAATCTGGACTCTGAAGCGTAGCTATAGTTCTCATCAAAGAAGATTTTCCAGCGCCATTAGGCCCTAGTAAACCAAACATGCCTGTTCCAATTTCTAAGTTTAAATTATCAATGGCTTTCACACCATTTTTATACGTTTTAGTCAAATCTTTGATGGTTAATTTCATTTGATTCTATTTTAGATTATTTTATATTTCTGATAAGTATAAAAAGATTGTAATTTGTTACAAATTATTTTTATTCACGAGTAAAAACTAAATAATTCCTTTTATTTTTACAAAATACAGTAAAAAAATGAAGTCAATATTTTTAATGGCTTAAAATAACTAAAACTCTTATGGCTAAAAAAAGTATCCTCAATAAAAAGTCGATGGACTTTCTTGAAAAATATCTAAATAATGCAGCTCCAACAGGCTATGAATGGAATGGTCAAAAACTATGGATGGATTATTTAAAACCCTATGTTGACGAATTTATTACCGATACTTACGGTACTGCTGTTGGTGTAATAAATCCGGATGCAAAATACAAAGTTGTTATTGAAGGACATGCTGATGAAATTTCTTGGTATGTAAATTATATTTCAGACAATGGATTGATTTATGTCATTAGAAATGGTGGTAGCGACCATCAAATAGCGCCTAGTAAAATTGTAAATATCCATTCTAAAAACGGCATAGTAAAAGGTGTTTTTGGATGGCCGGCTATACATACGCGTAACAGAGCTAAGGAAGAACCACCAAAACCAGATAATATTACCATAGATGTTGGTGCAAAAGACAAATCTGAAGTAGAAAAAATGGGTATTCATGTAGGATGCGTAATTACTTACCCAGATAAATTTCATATACTAAATGGTGACAAATTTGTTTGTCGTGCTTTAGATAATCGTATGGGTGGTTTCATGATTGCCGAGGTAGCGAGACTATTAAAAGAGAATAAAAAGGAATTACCTTTTGGCTTATATATAACAAATTCTGTACAAGAAGAAATTGGTTTGCGAGGTGCCGAAATGATAACACAAACTATTAAGCCAAATGTAGCTATCGTAACTGATGTTACACACGATACCACCACCCCAATGATTGAACGCAAAAAAGAAGGTCACCTAGAAATTGGTTTAGGTCCTGTGGTAGCTTATGCTCCTGCTGTTCAACAAAAACTTAGAGATTTAATTACAGAAACTGCCGAAGATAAAAAAATACCCTTCCAACGTTCTGCATTATCACGTGCCACAGGAACCGACACAGATGCTTTTGCTTACAGCAATGGTGGTGTAGCTTCTGCCTTAATTTCATTACCACTGCGTTACATGCATACTACGGTAGAAATGGTGCATAAAGATGATGTAGAAAATGTTATTAAATTAATTTACGAATCACTATTGAATATAAAAGATGGTGAGACATTTAGCTATTTCAAATAATAATTAATGACGTTAAAAAATCAGAAACACTTATTCGAAATTCCTGAAGATGTTGCCTATTTAAATATAGCAAGCCAATCTCCTGCTTTTAAGAAAGTTTATGAAGCAGGTTTACAAGGTTTATATGAAAAAAAGCATCCTTACAAGCTTCAGAGTTCTGATTTTTTTGAACCAGTGATTGAGCTAAAAAAACTATTTTCTAAACTTATTGATGCAGATGATTATAATAGAATTGCTACAATTCCTTCGGTATCATATGGTTTTGCAACTGTTACAAATAATATAGTTTTAAAAGAAAATGATGAAATTTTAATTTTAGCAGAGCAATTCCCTAGTAATTTTTATTCATGGAAAAAACTGACTGAAAAGTACAATGCTTCATTAAAAGTAATTAAAGCTACAGATGATGCATCTAATCGTACAGAACATTGGAATGAATCAATTCTAAAACATATCAATAAAAACACTGCTGTTATCGCCATGGGAAATATACATTGGTCTAATGGCAGTCTTTTCAATTTGAAAGGAATTAGTAAAAAAGCGAAAGAACACAATGCACTTTTAATTATAGATGGTTCGCAATCAATTGGAGCTCTTCCTTTTTCAATAAAAGACATTAAACCAGATGCACTTATTTGTGCTGGATATAAATGGCTCTTCGGACCTTATGGTTGTGCTTACGCTTATTTTGGTGAATACTTTGATAATGGAAATCCTATTGAAGAAAATTGGGCAAACCGCCTAAATAGCGAAGACCTTACCAAATTAACAAAATACCAGCCAAAGTACAAACCGTTAGCTAATCGGTATTCGGTTGGAGAGAGTGGAAATTTTATTTATGTAAAAATGCAAATTGAAGCTCTAAAACAGGTTATAGAATGGACTCCGAAAGCAATTCAAGATTACTGTAAACATATCTCCTCAGAAGCCGTTAAAGAGTTAATAAATCTAGGCTGTATAATTGAAGACGATAAGTTTAGAACACATCATTTATTTGGAATTAAATTACCCGAAAAACTAAATATTGATACTTTAAAAAAAGATTTAATTGATAAAAATATTTTTGTTTCCTTCAGAGGTAATTACATCAGAATTTCTTCTCACCTATACAATACTAAAAACGATTTTAAACCTTTAATTTCATCAATAGCAGCACACTTATAATTAATTTATTATGGATGAGTATATTGATATTGCAAACAAGGATGGTAAACTTACAGGAGAATCTGAATTGAAATCAGTTATTCACGAAAAAGGATATTACCATCATACGGCGCATATTTGGTTTTACACTTCAAACGGTGAAGTTTTGCTATCTCAACGTTCTGCAAATAAATTAATTTGTCCGCTAATATGGGACGTCTCCGTAGCAGGTCATATTGATGCTGGAGAGACAGTTGAACATGCAGCAATAAGAGAAACAAAAGAAGAAATAGGTTTGTCAATATCGGAAAATGACTTACATAAAATTGGTGTTTTCAAGTGTTTTCAAAGCTATAAGAGCGGTATAAAAGACAATGAATTTCATAACACATTCATAGTAAAACTTCAAGTACCCATATCTCAATTAACACCACAACCAGAAGAGGTTGAAGCACTAAAGTTAGTGTCTTTACAAAAATTTGAGAGCCTTATTAATAACATAAAAAACAACGGTAATCATTTTGTGCCTTCAAACAAATCTTATTATCAGTTTATTTTACAAAACATAAAATCACATTTAAAATAAATTAATTTCAAGTTGCTACTAATTTTTTTTAATATAATAATTTGTAAAAAAAAGAGAGTTTAAACAGATGTAATTTTATACAACTCAAAATTCTTTAATTTCTATTTTTTGAAATAGAATCCGCTCATTTAATTCTTATATTTACTAATAACTAAACCTAATATAAACATGGGGCATATTTATAAAACTAAAGTTAATAATATTTTCGATTTTGATATTAAAACAGATGATATTTCAAAGCTAGATGCTTTGCAAATATCAGAGTCAAAATTTCATATTCTGAAACAAAATAAATCCTATAAAGCACAAGTTATTGAGTCAGATTTTGATAGTAAAACATATCAAGTAAAGATTAATAGTAATATATATAACGTCTATATTTCTAGTAATTTAGACTTGCTAATAAAGGAAATGGGATTTACTATTGGGGCTACAAAACATATCAATTCAATAAAAGCACCCATGCCTGGTTTAATTTTAGAAATTAATGTGGAAGTAGGTGATGAAGTTAAGGAGAATGACAACTTACTAATTTTAGAGGCTATGAAAATGGAAAATGTAATTACATCTCCTAGAGATGGTATTATTAAATCTATTTCAGTAAATCAAAGTGATGCCGTAGAAAAGAATCAATTACTAATAGAATTCGAATAGATTATGAAAAAAATACTAGTTGCTAATCGAGGAGAAATTGCTATTAGAGTCATGAAAACAGCTCAAAAAATGGGTATAAAAACGGTTGCAGTTTTCTCGGAATCAGATAGAAATGCACCGCATGTAAAGTTTGCAGATGAAGCCGTTTGTATTGGTGCACCTCCTTCAAATCAATCTTATTTAAGAGGCGATAAAATTATTGAAGTTGCAAAACAATTACACGCAGATGGTATACATCCTGGTTACGGATTTTTAAGTGAAAATGCTTCTTTTGCCGAATTATGTGAGGAAAACGATATCATTTTTATAGGTCCGCGTTCTAATGCCATAAAAATAATGGGCAGTAAGTTAGCTGCAAAAGATGCGGTAAAAAAATACAATATCCCAATGGTTCCCGGTATTGATGAAGCTATTACCGATGTAGAAAAAGCAAAAAAAATAGCTAGAGACATAGGTTTTCCTATTCTTATAAAAGCTTCTGCAGGTGGTGGTGGAAAAGGGATGCGAATAGTTGATAAAGAAAAAGATTTAGAATCGCAAATGAGTAGAGCTATTAGCGAAGCCACTTCTGCATTTGGTGACGGTTCCGTTTTTATTGAAAAATATGTAAAATCACCAAGACATATAGAAATCCAAGTTATGGCAGATAGTCATGGTAATATTCTACATTTTTTTGAACGAGAATGTAGTATACAACGTCGCCATCAAAAAGTAGTAGAAGAAGCACCTTCATCTGTACTCTCTGAAAAATTAAGAGCTGAAATGGGTGAAGCAGCCATAAAAGTTGCTAAATCATGTGATTATTTGGGAGCCGGTACCGTAGAGTTTCTCTTAGATGCCGATCATAATTTTTACTTCTTAGAAATGAATACCCGTTTACAAGTTGAACATCCCGTTTCTGAACTTATTTCTGGTGTGGACCTAGTTGAACTGCAGATAAAAGTTGCTCGAGGAGAAAAACTTCAAATACAACAACAGGATTTAAAAATTAATGGTCATGCTCTAGAACTTAGGGTTTATGCAGAAGACCCTTTAAATGATTTTCTCCCAAGTGTTGGCAATTTAGAAGTTTATAAAATACCTGAAGGCAAAAATATTCGAGTAGATAATGGTTTTGAAGAAGGCATGGATATTCCTATTTATTACGATCCTATGCTTTCTAAATTAATAACTTATGCAAAAACCAGAGAAGAAGCCATACAACTCATGATAAAAGCTATTGAAAATTATCATGTTAAAGGGGTTGAAACCACATTAGCGTTTGGAAAGTACGTTTGCGAACATGACGCATTTCGCTCAGGGAATTTTGATACCCATTTTGTTAAAGATTATTATTCCCCAGAAGCATTAAAAGAAGCAACAAATAACGAAGCTAAAATTGCTGCACTAATTGCTGTGAAACAATACATTGAAGATCAAAAAAAGTTACGTTTACCAAACTAGAATACTATGAGTGATAAATTAGATAAATTAAACGAACGTATAGCCTTGGCTCATTTGGGAGGTGGACAAAAGCGTATAGAGAAGCAACACGCAAAGAAAAAACTAACAGCAAGAGAACGTATAAACTATCTTATGGATGAAAGTTCATTTGAAGAGATTGGTCTTTTAGTTACCCATAGAACTACCGATTTTGGTATGGAAAAAGAAATCTATTTTGGAGATGGTGTTATTACTGGTTACGGTACAATAAACAAAAGATTAGTATACGTGTATGCACAAGATTTTACGGTTTTTGGGGGTGCTTTATCTGAAACACATGCCGAAAAAATTTGTAAAATTATGGACATGGCTGTAAAAGTAGGAGCGCCTATTATTGGCTTAAATGATTCTGGTGGAGCTCGTATTCAAGAAGGAGTGAAATCATTAGGGGGTTATGCCGATATTTTTCACAGAAATGTTCAAGCCTCTGGTGTTATCCCTCAAATTTCAGCCATTATGGGCCCTTGCGCCGGTGGTGCAGTTTACTCCCCTGCCATAACTGATTTTACTATGATGGTGGAAAATACGAGTTATATGTTCGTTACTGGACCTAACGTAGTTAAAACAGTAACAAATGAAGAAGTAACAAGTGAAGAATTAGGAGGTGCACTCACACATGCATCAAAATCTGGAGTAGCTCATAAAACATCTGCAAATGATATTGAATGTTTAGAGGATTTAAAAAAACTTTTGAGTTATTTACCTCAAAATAATAAAGAAATCACAGAGAAATTAAATTTCGAGCCTAAAGACGAAATTAGAGATACATTATCAAATATAGTTCCAGATAACCCAAATAAACCTTATGATATGCATGAGGTTATTTCAGGAATTATTGATGAAAACTCTTTTTATGAGATTCATAAAGATTACGCTGAAAATATTATTGTTGGTTTTGCCCGTTTAGGTGGAAGAAGTATTGGTGTGGTAGCAAATCAGCCCATGTTTTTAGCAGGTGTTTTAGATGTAAATAGTTCAAAAAAAGCTGCAAGATTTACACGCTTTTGTGACTGTTTTAATATCCCTTTATTAGTCTTAGTAGATGTTCCTGGTTTCTTACCTGGAACTGACCAAGAATGGAATGGCATTATAGTTCATGGAGCAAAATTACTATATGCTTTAAGTGAAGCAACAGTACCAAAGATTACTGTTATTACCAGAAAAGCTTACGGGGGAGCTTATGATGTAATGAATTCTAAACACATTGGAGCCGACTTAAACTATGCATGGCCAGGCGCGGAAATTGCTGTTATGGGTGCTAAAGGAGCAAGCGAAATAATATTTAGAAGAGAAATTGCAGCCTCAGATAATCCAGCTGAAAAACTAGCTGAAAAAGAAGCTGAATATTCAGAAAAATTTGCCAACCCATATCGCGCTGCTCGTCGGGGATTTATTGATGAAGTTATTTTACCACAAAATACAAGAAGAAAGTTATTAAAAGGATTTTCGATGCTTGAGGCAAAAAAAGTTTCTAGACCAAAACGAAAACACGGAAACATACCTTTATAAATCAAAAAAGGAGTCTAAAAAGACTCCTTTTTTTTAACTTGTAATTTCAGAAACTATAAAAATATAGTAGACTAAAATTCCAAACCATAACTAAACTTGTTATCATTTTTCCAACCCTTAGATAACAAGCTATAAGTTAATCATGAGAGGTATGTGTATGATTAATAGCTGAGCAAATATCATAAAACAAATCAATATCTGTTTAAAAATCGACTACGCAATCGGTACGCAAAGCATAAATATTAGTGAAAAATTAATATTGTTAAAAATTTAGAAAGCCTCGTTAAGGTAATCAGATAAAGTGATTTTTTCAAGATTCATTTTTTTAGTTATTCTATAGCGTTTACTCTCAATTGCTCTAACTGATGAATTTAAAAACACAGCTATTTCCTTATTCTTAAAACCTATAAATAGGTAGTAACATATAATTATTTCTGAGTCGTTTAATTGTGGGTACTTTTCATTCAACTCTTTAAAAAAATCAGCATTTAAATCATTTACTAATTCTAAATGGTTATCAGTTTTATCCAAAATTGTAGTTGAATTATGATGAAGATTTGCGTAAAACTCCCTTATTCTTTCTCTTAAACAATTACCATCTAGTTTTGAAATTTCTTTTACTTCTTGTTTTAAGTTATTGATATACTCCTCTAACCCTTGAAGTTTAACAGTCAGTTTATCGTTATTAGATTTTAAATATGTTAATTTATTTACTTCATTAGATACATCATCTAACTTAAACTTATTTTTTCTGTAATAATAAAGGTATAACATACTTAAAAGAATTGATATCCCAACTAGTGACAAAATCAAAATTTGATTAATCGCATCTTTTTTATTGTTAGCTTTAAGTTTAAGTTCTGCATTATATAGTGACTCATTTATATCTATACTAGCATTTATATTGTTATTCAATATTTTATTTTCAAAAACTAATAAAGAATCAATATATTTCTGCGATGTATTTACATCGCCGCTTGATTTGTAATAATCAGAATATAGATTATAACTGCTTCTTACAACATCTTCTGATAAATATTCAGAACTCTTTGAAACTTTTCTCAAATATAAATAAGTAGAATCTAATTCTTTATCATAGTAATATTTATAAGCCTTGTTTAAATTAATTTCTGCTTCAAACGACAAATAATTATACTTAGAAATTGATGAATTGTTTTCTAAAGATTCAAACTCTTTTAAATATATATTAGCCCTCTCCATATCATCTAACTCAATATAATTACTAACTAACATGAAATTAGCAAAAAGGTAAAAGTACGCCTCATCTTTAGCATCTTTATAGGCTTGTAAATCTTTCAATATCATATCATTACAAACCTTATAATTCTCATCAACAAACTCTACATAACAAAGCATTTGCTTAACCTCTAAAAGACCATAGTCGTAATCACAAGTCTCAAAATACCGCTTTGCTGTTTCTAAATATTTATAAGCTGTAGAATCTCCTTTTACGAAATATACATTAGAGAATAATTCCAAATTTACCTGCCCACCAACAATACAGTTATCCTCAATATCAGCATATTTATTTGCCAAAATAAAGCTTTGATGCATTTTAGTATATTCGTTAGAATCTTCATATAAGAGTGCCTTTATTGAATAATAATCTGCTAAACTACCTTCAATATTTTCTTCAATGGGATTAGGAATAGAGTCTAAAAAAAGTTGAGCTTTTTTAGAAGAAGTATCAATATGCGCATCTGCAGAATCTACAAAACGAGTGTATTGACTCTTGTTTTGACTAAAACCTGAGGTTTTAATCAATAACAAAAGAATAAATAAAATGCTTATTTTAAAATTAAAAAAACGAATAGCTATAACCAACCTAGCATTATTTGTTTAAAATATAATGCTAAAATATCATTTTTTATGGCAACTTCATTATTCTTAATCAATTACCTTAATTTATAACACACTTATTTAATTAGGAAATAACGTTTTATCTAAACCTGGAACAATACGTAATGCGTTTTTGTAGTATACCTTTTTAAGAACCTCATCTGGTAAATCTAGACCATACATTGGCCAAAAGGCATGATATTTTTTATGATATGGAAAGTACTCATCATCGCTTTCTAAAACTCTAAAATATGTTGGGAATTCTTCAGGTTTCCAACTATCTTTTCCAAACAAAATACGATCTTGATACTTAATAAAAAATGCTTTTGCAAAACGAGGTTGACGTCCTAACTCAGCAATTATTGCACCAATACCAACATTCATATTCGGCATCTCGTCTAACAACTCACCTAATCTTCCCAGATTGTTAGCATACCAACCCATGTGTGCATTAATAAATGTTGTTTTTGGATGTTTTTTAAACATATTATGTTGCTCACCAATAATTTGTTCCCACGGCGCTGGATTATCTGCACCACGTTTTCTTCTTGGGTGCGTTTTAAGTTCAAGCCAACGTTCGTTATCTGAATCAAAATCATCCCAAAACGATTTTGGATCTGCAGCATGTATTAATACTGGAATACCTAAATCTCCACAAGTTTTCCATATTAAATCTAATCGCTCATCATCAATTGCTAATCTATTTCCATCAACATCCTTATTATACATCCCCAAGCTTTTGTATACTTTTAAACCACGAGCGCCATTTTTAACATCGTCTTTTAATTGACTCACAGTTTTATCAATCCAACCCTTTCCTCCTGCACCATTAAAATCGATATTCGCAAAAACAACAAAACGATTTGGATAATGGTCTGCTATATTTTTAACAGACTGTTTTAAATTCTCTCCAGAACGACCACTTAAATTAACCATTAGAGCTAAATTAAGTGTATCCATAGCGGCTATTACTGGAGATAAATCTTGAGTTGCCATTCTATATTGGTGTCCATGAACATCTATAAACGGGTACTTGGCTCGTTTTATAATTTTACCTGGCACAACTAGTGTAGATGTGGGATTGTATTCTTCAAACGAAATATCTTGAGCTGAAATTGTTGATACAAAAAATGAAGAAAAAATAAGTACTAATAGTCTTTTTAAAAGCATGAAAAGAAGTTTATTTATTTAATCTCTAAATTAAATATTTATTTATAAAACAGTAAGATTTTATGAAGCGTTTAACAAAGCTTAAAAAAAGCGTCCTGAAAAGAACGCTTTTTGCTATTAATAATCACATTTACTAAAATTCCAAATCTGAAATTAAATCGAATTCATCATAAATTGCTTTGTCTTTTAATCCGTCAAAAAAACTTGAAGAGCCATAACGTACATCATATTTAGTTCTATCAACCTTTAATGATGCTGTAGCTTTGTTTCCGTAAATTGATATTTTAAAATTTACTGGGTTCGTTTTATTTTTTATAGTTAAGTCTCCAACAACATCATAAGCATTTTTACCAGATACCGTTACACTTTTAAAAACTAATTTAGCAGTTGGATGATTTACAACACCAAAGAAATCATCAGATTTTAAATGTCCATCTAATTTACCTTTGTATTCACCTTCTAAATCGGTACTACTAATGGTTGTCATATCTATTACAAACTCACCGCCAGTTAATTTATCTCTCTCAAATACTAATGAGCCAGACTTAATATCTATTGTACCTTCATGAGAACCAGTAACTTTATAGCCTTTCCACACTACTTCACTTTTATCTGTTTTAATTTCTTTTTTCTCTTTTTCTATTGATGTAAAAGAAACTGTAAACACTGATACTAAAGTTAAAATCGCTAATTTTTTAATTATTTTTTTCATTTTTTTATGGTTTTATTTATTTGTTAAAATATTACCATACAAAATTGCGTAACTATATCGTAAAAAAAGATAATGTAGTTTATTAAATACAGTTAATGTATTTTAATATTACTTCTCAGTTAATATTTGACTTTTTATTTTACTTAAAAACTCTTTTGTAATTCCCAAATAGGAAGCCACCATATATTGAGGAATAAGTTGCTCTATTTTTGGGTATTGATTTCGGAAGTAGAGATATCTATCTTTTGCAGAAAGACTAAAACTTCTAACAATTCGTCTTTGTGAAGCCACTAAAGCACGTTCTATAATTTGTCTAAAAAAGCGCTCTAGTTTTGGAATTTCAGAATACAACTCTTCAATTATATCATATGAAAACATAATTAATTCTGTATTATCAATACATTGTATATTATAATCTGCTGGTGTTTGTGTTATAAAACTCCCCATATCTGATGTCCACCAATTTTCTATAGAAAACATAACAATATGTTCTTGTCCATGATCGTCAACATGAAATGTTTTAGTACAACCAGAAATTACAAAACATTCATATTTACAAACATCACCTTGTTGAACAATATATTGCCCTTTTAAATATTTTCTATAGCTTACTTTCGAAATTAAGAAAGCCTCCTCCTCTGGTGTTAAACTCACATAACTACTTATGTAATTTAAAAGTGGTTGTATGTTCATAATCATGAAATTTACATATCAAATTTAGTGATAATATTATTGTATTAATAAATGACTTGAATCTTTTTATTGATTTTAATTCAACTACTTTTATGGTATGGAAAAACCCCAAGAATTTAAATTAGAATTTGTTGCTTTAATGGCATCTTTAATGTCTATTGTCGCATTATCTATTGATGCTTTGTTACCTGCATTGCCAGAAATAAGTTCAACACTTGGTGTTACAAATCCTGTTAATAACCAATTACTTATAACCATGATTTTTCTTGGTTTAGGGTTTGGTCAACTATTATTCGGTCCATTATCTGATAGCTTTGGGAGAAAACCCATGGTTTACATAGGCTTTATTGTTTTTATAATAGCCAGTATAATTTGTGTTACAACTAAAAGTTTTGAGATTATGATTATAGGCAGAATACTACAAGGTGTTGGTTTATCATCACCAAGAAGTATTGCTTTGTCAATGATACGCGATTCTTACAGTGGAAATTACATGGCAAAAATAATTTCGATAGTTGTTATGTTCTTTATTTTAGTACCAGTAATTGCTCCAACTTTAGGACAGCTCATTTTAAGTTTTTTTGATTGGAAATCTATTTTCTATTTCAACTTAATTTTTGGTGTTTCAATTATGATTTGGTTCTGGAAAAGGCAACCTGAAACCTTACTTGTTAAAAATCGAATTAAATTTTCATCACATTTATTTATAGATGGAACAAAAGAGTTTTTTAAGCATAAACAAGCCGTAGCATTCACCTTTGTTTCTGGTTTTATTACGGGCTCTTTTATGGTGTATTTAAGCACTTCGCAACAAATATTTCAAGTACAATATAATCTTGCAGAGCTATTTCCATATATATTTGCAAGTTTAGCAATTTCGGTAGGTGTTGCTACTTATTTAAATAGCAGATTAGTTATTAGATATGGAATGCACAAAATAGCTTACACAGCATGTATTGCATATGTAATTGTCTCCGTTTTGTATGTATTGTTGTTTTGGGGCGGTAACAATCCAAGTATTTTTGTGTTACTTAGTTTTTTTGCATTGCAGTTTTTTGCTGTTGGTTTTCTATTTGGAAATTTACGTGCTTTAGCTATGGAACCTCTAGGGCATATTGCAGGAATAGGCGCCGCGATTAATGGCTTTATATCTACAGTTATGGCAGTACCTATTGCGAATTATATTGGCGAATTTGTTAATACGTCTGTGCTACCACTTTTTATTGGTTTCTCTATTTTTGGAATATTATCGCTTTTAGTTTTTATTTTAATGAGGAAAAAAACTATTGTTGCTAGCGCATAATCAATCTTTAAAGGTATTTGTTTTTTATAACGTCTATATGATGAATTTCATGACCTAAAATTATAAAAGCTGCTGCCCTTGCCGATACATTACTTCCACTGGCATTTCCTATAAATTTTAAATCCTCGTGGTTTAAGCTTTTAAGTAATACGATTGAACTTTGACGAACAGTTTGATATTCCTCCACAAGCATATCCATAGTCTTAAAATTTGATTTTGAAGGCACTATATAATCATCTTGTTCAAAACCAGACAAAGGCGTTTTATCATGCCTTGCAATTCTAAAGCATCTGTACATAAAAACACGTTCAGTATCAATAATATGCTGAAATACTTCTTTTATAGTCCATTTACCAGGCGCGTATTTAAACTCTAATTTGTTATCTGGAATCGCTTTAAAAAAACTTGTAACTTGATTTTGTGCTTCTTTATAACTTTCAACTAAAGATGCTGTATTCGAAACTTTACTAATATATGTCTGGTAATAGTTATTATATTCTGATGCGTTTAAATCTGATACTTTCATAATTATGATTATTAAATTTTTGCTTGATATGTGTATAAATCGTAATACCTTCCTTTTAAAGCAATTAACTCATCGTGTGTGCCTCGTTCAACAATTTTACCGGTTTCAATCACCAATATTTGGTCTGCTTTTCTAATGGTACTTAACCTATGAGCAATAACAATAGTGGTTCTATCTTTTACTAATTCATTTAAACTTTTTTGAATTAAGGCTTCACTTTCGGTATCTAAATTTGAAGTGGCTTCATCTAAAATTATAATTTTAGGATTCGCTAAAATAGCACGCGCAATTGCTAATCGTTGTCGTTGGCCTCCAGAAAGTTTTACACCACGTTCTCCAATTAGCGTTTCTAAACCATCTTCAAATCTATCTGTAAATTCATCAACATAAGCTGCTTTAACAGCGTTTTGTAACTCATCTTCAGTAGCATTAGGTCTTGGAAATAGTATATTTTCTCTAATCGTTCCTTCAAATAAAAACTCGTCTTGTAACACAACACCCAAATACTGCCGATAACTATTCAATTTTACTTTTGATAAATCTTGATTATCTATAGTTACTTCACCAGATTTCGGATTTAAAAATGTTGCCGATAAACCAGCAATAGTAGATTTTCCTGAACCAGAACTCCCTACTAAAGCTGTAACTGAACCCGCTGGCGCATTAAAATTTATATTATGAAGTACATCTTTACCTTCTTCATATGCAAAAGAGACATTATTAAAACTTATATCACCCTTGAAGCTCTTTAGATGTATGGTTCTTTTTTCATCATCCTCTTCAGCTGAGCTATTCATGAGTTCTTCTGTTCTATCTAAACCAGCTAAAGCTTCTGTAAGTTGACTACCTATGTTACTCATTTGAACAATAGGCGCTATCATAAAGCCAAGAACTAATGTAAAGAACAGGAAATCTCCTGTTGTCATTTGTTCTTGAATCATATAGTAACCACCAATACCCATAATACCTGTAGTGGCAACACCTATTAAAAAGGTTGATGAACTCGTCATTAACGCTGTTGCTGTTAAACTCTTTTTTACATTTTGAAATAGCTTATCTACCCCTTTTTCAAAAATCTTATTTTCTTGTTCTTCTGCGTTAAAAGCTTTTATAACCCGAACACCTGCTAAAGTTTCAGTTAATCTACCTTTTACCTCTGCATTTATCTTACCTCGTTTTCTAAAAATAGGACGAATATATTTGAAGGCTCTTAGAGCTATATAACCAAATATAGATAATGGAATAAAAACGAAAAGTGTCATCCATGGGTTTAGTTTTATTAAGATAATTAATGACACTACTGCTGTAAATGACCCACCTACCAACTGCACTAATCCTGTTCCTATTAAGTTTCGAACACCTTCAACATCACTCATTATTCTTGATACTAAGGCACCAGATTTCGTATTATCGAAAAAACTAATGGGCAACGACAATACTTTTTTCTGAACTTGGGCTCTTAATTCACTAATTAAATATTGTGCTTGTACACTTAAAATTCGTGTTAATGCAAATGATGTTATAGCTTGTATTGTAATTGCCGTTATAACAATAGTAATTAGTGTGTAAATTTGAGATATATCTTTGCTTGGCACAACCTCATCCAACAATACTTTACTTTGCCAAGGCAATACCAATCCTGCTAAACTGCGAATAACTATTAATATTAAACCAATAAACACCAAATTTCTGCGTGGCCAAATAATAGTTTTAAAGGCTTGCGCCATGGTTACTTTTGGCTTGGTTTTCTCTTTACTATTATATGTTTCCTTTAGGTCTTTCATGAGTCATTTTTCAAATATGAAAGGTAAGAGTTTCTTTAAAACTTTTTTGTTAAACTTTCCAACAATTATCATTTAAAACAAGTTGTAAAATTCTATGTATTGCTTACTTTTGACATATAATTAAACAAATTTAAAAGATGAAGATTATTGGTATTGGTAAAAATTATGTGAATGACAAAAGTGATATTGATGCACTAAAAACAGGGACACAACTTATTTTTATAAAAGCTGAAAGTACTTTGGTAACCGATAATAAAGATGTAGAGTTTCCAAAAATTACAAATCAGTTAATATATGAAGTAGAATTAGTTGCAAAAATTGGTAAAACAGGTAAAGACATTTCTGAAACCGAAGCAGCATCCTTTATTAGCGAAATTGGTGTAGGTATAGATTACACTGCAAAAGATGTTTTGGGTGCTAGTAGAGAAAACAAAGGACCTTGGGCGCTGGCAAAAGGTTTTGATGGTGCGTCACCAGTTAATGGGTTTAAACCGATTTCAAATTTCACTAACATTAATGATATTAACTTTAGTTTAAAGATTAACGATAAAGAAGTCCAAAACGGAAATACCAGTAACATGATTTACAACTTTTCTGAAATTATTGCTTATGTTTCTCAATATATGACTTTACAACCTGGTGATTTAATCTTTACAGGAACGCCTGCAACTGGAGCCGGAGAAAACATAAAAGGCGACCATTTACAAGCTTTTGTTGAAGGCGAATTACTTTTAGACTTTAAACTTATTTAAGAAGCATTTAAACCTAATTTTCTTATAATAAAAATAGCAACAATAATATTTGGAACCCAGCACAACCAAGCAACAATTCTGTAAGCCGATATAAAATCTTGAAGAGCTATAGTTAAAAGAGGTAACCAAATACGTAACGTTACCGCTGCAAAACAAGCGGCATAACTTAAAATCATGAATTTTTGATGCTTGTTAACATCAGCTTTTCTAATTGATGTGTAAGCTAATATTGTAGTAATTGTCCAAATTAAACCTAAACACAAAAAACCTATTACAGAAATTAAACCTCCTGTTGCAAAAATTGCAATGTAAATACTTGCTAATCCACTAATTAAAACTGAGATAACATATATTTTACCTATATTTCTATGCAGTTTTATATTTTTTAATCTAAGTTTTTTACTAAACTGCATCCAACCAATTAATAAGGCTAAGCCACCAAATAGAATGTGTGAGTAAAATCCAATGTTCCAAAAGATATCATTTAATAACACATCACTCTTAGAATTTAGTAATCCAAAAGTTCGGTCAATTAAAAAATAAATTAATGGATATACACCTATACAAATACATAGGATTGCAAAAAGTACAAAAATAACTTTCTTCATATTTTTATTAGTTAAAGGACATTATCCATAATATCATTTACTACCTCTGGGTTTAAAAGTGTACTGGTATCGCCTAAATTTGAAGTATCCTTATGAGCTATCTTTCGTAAGATACGACGCATAATTTTTCCAGAACGTGTTTTTGGTAATCCTGAAGTAAATTGAATTTTATCCAACTTAGCAATAGGTCCTATATGCTCTGTAATTATCTGATTAATTTCTTTACGTAAATTATCGTGGTTTCTACTTTCACCGGTATCCTTTAGAATGACATAGCCATAAAGCGCATTTCCTTTTACATCATGAGGGAATCCTACGATAGCAGATTCTGCTACAGCAGGATGCTCGTTTACAGCATCTTCAATTGGAGCGGTTCCTAAATTATGACCAGAAACAATAATAACATCATCTACTCTACCTGTAATTCTGTAATAACCAACTTCATCCCGTAAAGCACCATCGCCAGTAAAATATTTGTTTTCAAAAGCTGAAAAATAGGTGTCCTTGTAGCGTTGATGATTTCCCCAAATGGTTCTTGCCATACTGGGCCACGGGAATTTTACACACAATCTGCCCTCTACTTGATTGCCTTTTAATTCTTTACCGTTTTCGTCCATTAATGCGGGTTGAATGCCAATAAACGGCAACGTAGCGTAGGTTGGTTTTGTTGGTGTTACAAACGGAATAGGCGTAATCATAATACCACCTGTTTCGGTTTGCCACCACGTATCTACTATCGGGCTTTTCTTTTTTCCAACGTTATCATTATACCAATGCCACGCTTCTTCGTTAATCGGTTCGCCAACAGAACCTAAAACTTTTAAAGATGATAAATCGTGTTTTTCAACAAGCTCTAATCCTTCTTTTGCTAAAGCTCTAATAGCAGTTGGTGCGGTATAAAATTGATTGACTTTGTGCTTTTCTACAATCTCCCAAAACCTTCCAAAATCTGGATAACTCGGTACACCTTCAAACATTACTGTAGTTGCTCCGTTTGCTAACGGACCGTAAACAATATAGCTATGTCCAGTTATCCAACCAATATCTGCAGTACACCAATACACATCGTCTTCTTTATACTGAAATACGTTTTTAAAAGTATATGCCGCATATACCATATAACCAGCCGTAGTATGTACCATACCTTTTGGCATACCTGTAGATCCTGAAGTATATAAAATAAAAAGTGGGTCTTCTGCATTCATAACCTCAGCCTTACAATCCGTTGAAGCTTCCTCTAGTAAAGGTTTTAACCATTTATCTCGTCCTTCCTTCATGTTTATATTAGAGTGTATGCGTTTAGCTACTAAAACTGTTTTTACACAAGAACAGTCTTCTAAAGCGTCATCAACAATCCCTTTTAAATCGATGGTTTTTGCTCCGCGATAAGATCCATCACTAGTGATAACCATTTTACAATCTGAATCATTAATTCTTGTAGATAGCGCTGTAGCAGAAAATCCAGCAAATACTACAGAATGGATAGCACCAATTCTTGCACAAGCCAAAACAGAAATAGCTAATTCTGGAATCATGGGTAAATAAATACAAACTCGGTCTCCCTTTTTTATGCCTTGGTTTTTTAAAACATTAGCGAACCTATTAACTCTTTCGTGTAATTGATTATAAGTAATAAGTTCTGCTTCTTCTTTTGGGTCGTTAGGTTCAAATAAAATGGCGGTTTTATTACCTCGAGTTGCTAAATGCCTATCAATGCAATTTTCTGTAATATTAAGTTGTGCTCCTTCAAACCATTTAACTTCGGGTTTTGAGAAATCCCAACTCAATACATTATCCCACTTTCGTTGCCACATAAAATGTTCTTCTGCTATTTCTTCCCAAAAATGCTCTGGTTCTCTTACCGATTTTCTATAAACTTGGTAGTATTCTTCTAAGTGTTTTATGTGGTAGTTACTCATTATAAATATTTCTTCTTAAATAAACTTATGCGGTTTCTAAAGTAATAAAATTATATAATCTTGGTGATTTTTTTCAACAGACAACATAAAACTGTCGACGAAAAATATCTTTTTGATCAATTAATGATTTATAGCTTTACCTACTCCGCTGGGTATTCTAATATTTTCAACAATGTCTTGAACGTCTTTTGGTGGTGCTGGGGTAAACTTCATAATAATTATTGATACAAAGAAGTTAAGAAGCATTGCTATGGTGCCAAATCCTTCGGGTGAGATACCAAACCACCATTCACTTTTATCAGGAGTTACCTCATCAAACCAACCTAACCTATATTTTATCATATATAATAACATGGCCGCTATGCCAACCACCATACCTGCTATAGCGCCTTCTTTATTCATTTTTTTATAAAAAATCCCTAATATGATTGCAGGAAAAAATGAAGCCGCTGCCAGCCCAAATGCCAAAGCCACTGTTGCAGCAACAAAACCTGGTGGATTAATACCAAAATATCCCGCAACACATACCGCAACGATAGCAGACAAACGTGCTGCTACTAGTTCTCCTTTTTCTGAGATATTAGGATTTATCATTTTCTTAATTAAATCATGAGAAACAGAAGCCGAAATAACTAATAATAACCCTGCAGCTGTTGATAAAGCTGCTGCTAATGCACCTGCAGCTACTAAAGCTATTACCCAATCTGGTAATTGTGCAATTTCAGGATTTGCCAAAACCATGATATCATTATCTACAACTAATTCATTTTGAGATGTATCGGCTACATATTGTATTTGTCCATCATTATTTTTATCAGTAAACGTAATTAAACCTGTAGTTTCCCATTTTTTAAACCATTCCGGCACATCTGCATAAGGTTGATTTGAAACTGTTTCAATCATATTTGTTCTAGCAAATACGGCAACTGCTGGTGCTGTAGAATACAAAATTACAATAAGCAACAAAGCTATTCCTGCCGATTTTCGTGCATCTTTTACCCGTTTTACTGTAAAGAAACGAACAATAACATGCGGTAAACCTGCGGTTCCAACCATTAAAGCTAAAGTTATTGCAAATACGTCTATTAGCGATTTTGATCCTTCTGTATATTCTGTGAAACCTAAATCTGTACTCAGTCCGTCTAATTTATCTAATAAGTATGTTCCTGAACCATCAGATAAAGTACTTCCAAATCCTAATTGCGGAATCGGGTTTCCCGTCATTTGAATAGAAATAAAAATTGCTGGTACCATAAAAGCAAAAATCAATACACAATATTGTGCTACTTGTGTGTATGTGATGCCTTTCATACCGCCTAAAACGGCGTAAAACAAAACGATAATCATTCCGATAATAACACCTGTATTTATATCAACTTCTAGAAAACGTGAAAACACTAAACCTACTCCACGCATTTGTCCAGCCACATAAGTAAAAGAAACTATTAACGCACAAAATACACCAACAGTACGAGCTGTATTGGAATAGTAGCGGTCACCAATAAAATCAGGGACAGTGAACTTTCCAAACTTTCTTAAATAAGGCGCTAGTAACAATGCTAAAAGCACATAACCACCAGTCCAACCCATTAAATACACAGCACCATCATACCCTGCAAACGAAATAATTCCTGCCATTGAAATGAATGATGCAGCACTCATCCAATCGGCTGCTGTTGCCATACCATTAGCCAAAGGAGAAACGCCACCACCTGCTACATAAAATTCTTTTGTAGAACCTGCTCTAGACCAAATGGCAATTCCTATGTATAATGCAAAGGTTAAACCCACTAAAATATATGTCCAATTTTGGACACCTATACCTTCCTCGATTAATAAACTAAACATCATAACCATATTTTTTATCGAGTTTATTCATTAAACGAACATACACAAAGATTAAAATTACAAACACGTACATAGAACCTTGTTGTGCAAACCAAAAACCTAGTTTAAAACCACCAATTTTTATTGAGTTTAAGGCATCTTTAAATAAAATTCCCGCTCCAAAAGACACAACAAACCATATTACTAAAAGCACCGTTAGGTATCTAATATTTTCTTTCCAATACGCTTTTGCATTTTTAATATCTTTCATAAATTAAAGTTTAGTTAGTTGAAATATCCGCATTTAAAATTATCGGTATTTAAGTTAATTTTTATGTAACAAATCATCCAAAACATGGATGATAATTCCTCATTTCTACAATAATTTTAAAAAACACTTTTTGCATATCTTTTAATTTCTTTTACAACCTTAGGAGCTAACATTATTGTTGCCAACATAGTTGGTATAGCCATAAGTGCAAAAACGCCATCTATTAAATTCAACATCGCACTAAATGGTGCCGTTGCAGCTATTATTATACTTAATATGTAAATGTAGTTATAGTATTGTTTTTTATTTGCTCCTATTAAAAAAGACAAACATTTTGTACCATAGTATGAATATGAAAATAATGACGAAATACTAAAAACAGCAACACAGAGCATGAGCAAATAATTACCATAAATAGGCATAACATGATGAAAAGCTGCTGCAGTTAAGCTCACACCATTATCTGATGTGGTTTCCCAAACTCCAGTAACTAAAATGGCTAATGCTGTTAGTGTACAAACTATTAAAGTGTCTATTGCTGGTCCTAACATAGCGACTAAGCCTTCACGAACGGGTTCATCTGTTTTTGCCGCACCATGTGCCATAGGCGCAGTACCAATTCCTGCTTCGTTTGAAAACGCTCCACGGCGAATTCCTAATAAAATTAAAGCACCTAAAACACCACCCATAAACGCATCCCCTTCATAATAATCAGCTGAAAAAGCATCAGTAAAAATCATCATAAAATACTTAGGCACTACTTCATAATTAGAAATTAGAATATATAGCACTAAAACAAAATATAATAATACCATAGAAGGCACCATTTTAGATGCCGTATTACTTATGCGTTTTAAACCACCAAGAATAATTACAGATGTTAAAACTACTAGAATACCTGCTATAATTAAATTTGATTTTAAACCAACTTCAACACCGTTAGGGATTAAAATAATATCGTTTATGGCTTGTGTTAATTGATTCACATTTACAACAGGCAAAGCACCTATCATTCCAAAAAGACTAAACATAACTGCCAAAGGCTTCCATGATTTCCCTAAACCTTGCATGATAAAATACATTGGGCCACCTTGTAACTCGCCAGCGCTATCCTTTCCTCTAAACATAATTGCCAGAGTTGAAGTAAAAAACTTAGTGGACATGCCTACAATGGCGCTTATCCACATCCAAAACATAGCACCTGGTCCTCCAACAGAAATAGCTACTGCTACACCTGCAATGTTACCCATACCAATAGTTGATGCCAAAGCAGTTGTTAAAGCCTTAAAATGCGAAATTTGTCCAGGATCATCAGGGTCGTCATACTTTCCTCTTAACACTTTAATAGCATGACCTAAAAAACGAAATGGTAAAAATCGAGATAAAATTAAAAGGTACAAACCACCACCAATTAACAAAATAACCAAGGGTAGACCCCAAGCATAATCAGAAAAGGTTTTAATAAATTGCTCCATAATTTTTTATAAATATATCACTTTACTAACATTATGTTTAAATTAATTAAAAGTATATTTAACCATACTAAACCAATTTATGGCACAATCTAACCGTTTGTATTTTATTGATGCTGTTAGGGCATTTGCTATATTAATGATGCTTCAAGGGCATTTTATTGATACATTAATGGACCCTATTTACAGAGATAGCACTAATACAATTTTCAATATATGGTCTTATTTTAGAGGTATTACGGCGCCAACCTTTTTTACAATATCTGGTTTAGTTTTTACTTATTTATTGCTTCGTGCATATGCAAAAGGCAATGATAAACCTAGAATAAAAAAAGGTTTATTTAGAGGCTTACTTTTAATAGGAATAGGATATAGTTTACGAATTAATATTTTTGGTTGGCTAACCGGACATTTTAACCAGTACTTTTTTGTTATTGATGTACTACAATGCATCGGTTTGTCTTTAATTTTGTTAGTTGGCTTGCATAGTATTTTTAAAAAACATAGCTATATTTTTTCTATAGTTCTTTTTACAATCGGGTTTCTTTGTTTTATTTCTGAACCACTTTATAGAAACCTAACTTTAGAAACTGTTCCAAAATTTATAGCTAATTATATGACTAAAACCAATGGCTCTGTATTTACCATTTTACCTTGGTTCGGGTATTCAGCTTTTGGTGCTTTTATTTCTACTGTATTCTTTAGGCATGTTCATCGCGATCGCTTTAAACTATTAACGGTATTAACGTTCTTTGCAGTTGGAGGGTTTCTTATTTATTTATCGTCTCTATTTTTAACTAAACTGAGTTATCTAACAGGTATTGAATTACTAAAAATGAGTGCCGATTTTAATTACTTATTTACAAGATTAGGCAACGTACTTGTTCTATTTGGCGTTTTTTATGCTTCAGAACGTTTTTTAAAACAATCAATAATAGCGCGTATTGGAGAAAAAACATTATCCATTTACGTTATTCATTTTATTTTACTCTACGGAAGTTATACGGGTTACGGTTTAAAAGTTTATTTTAACAAAGCATTGAATCCAACTGAAGTTATTATTGGCGCTATATTATTTATGATTGTTGTTTGCTTTTTCTCTTTTTATTATGTTAGAACAAATGCCTTTCTATATTCTAAAATCAGACGTTTATATGATAAAATGAAAGGAAACAATTGATATTTCCGACCTAATAAAGAAACATGAAATTTAAACTTACGCTGTTATTTTGTTTTGTATGTCAACTCTTTTTCTCGCAAGCAGAGTTTTTAGACCCTTCTTATAATGTAATAAAAACAACACACACTTATGCTGTACAAAAAAAAGATAGTTTACAACTTGATTTTTATCAGCCAGAAAAAATATTAGAAAACAAACCCCTTTTAGTTTATGTTCATGGAGGAAGTTTTTCAGGCGGACAACGTGATGATGATAATACAGTACAATTTGCAAATCAAATTGCAAAACGCGGTTATGCTGTAGCCTCAATTTCATATCGTTTAATAATGAAAAAGCTTGGTTTTAGTTGCAATACAAAAGCAAAAGATAAAATTGAAGCTTTTAATACGGCTTCTGAAGACATTAGCTATGCCGTAAAATATATCCTTGAAAACAATTCACTTTTTAAAATTAATCCTGACAAAATAATTATATCTGGTACAAGTTCGGGTGCAGAAGCTGTTTTAAACTTAGCCTATGTTTACAAGAATAAAATTCTACCAAGAAAATTTAAATTTGCAGGGGTTATAGGTATGGCAGGGGCTATAACCACATTAGAGTATATTGATGATTCTAGAGCTATACCAACACAATTATTTCATGGAACTAATGATAATAAAGTGCCCTACCACATTGCGGCACATCATTACTGCAATGAAAAAGATGATGGTTATTTGATGCTTTATGGCTCTAGAGCCATAGCAGACCGCTTAAAAGGTTTAGGCAAATCCTATTACTTGTTTTCTATACATGGAGGAACACACAGTTGGTCTGGTATGCCTATGCACCGTTGTGTAAGCGAAGTTGTCGATTTTTTATATTATGATATAGTAAAAAATAGCAATAGACAGACGGAACGCACCATTGGATTTTAGCTTCTATTAAAAAGTTTCAAAACATGATAAAAGTAAGGTTTTGATTATGTGATATTAGTAATTTTGTAGTATCAAAAATCATCAAAACATCATATTATGAATACTAAACTCAGTTTACTGTTTTGTATTATTCTACTAACTTTTCAATCTTGTAAACAAATCCATAAAACAGAACATACCTCAGAAACCCAAGATACTCGCCATTGGAGTTATTCAGGAGAAACATCACCTGAGCATTGGGTAGAGGTTGAAAAGAATTCTAATTGCGATGGCAAATACCAATCTCCTATAAATATTATTAATAAAGATGCCGATTCTGTATCGTCAGAAAATCTTTTAAAAATATATTATTCACCTAAAACATCAATAAGCAAGGTAGAAAATAATGGACATTCCATACAATTTGATTTTGAAGCTGGAGATTCTATAGATTATAAAAATGAAATCTATTATTTAAAGCAAATTCATTTTCATGAACCTTCCGAGCACAAAATAAATGGAATTATTTATCCAATAGAAATACACTTAGTACATGTTAATAAAACAGGACAAATAAGTGTTTTAGGAATTTTAGGTGAAGAAGGAGACGAAAGTCAACTATTCGAGTTTTTTGAAAGCTTTCTTCCTATTGAAAATGGCTCAGAAAAAGAAATTCATCAAAATATTGATTTATCTAGCTTATTTTTAAATGCAAATAATTATTATTCGTATTCAGGCTCATTAACCACACCACCTTGTACCGAAGGTGTAAATTGGATTGTATTTAAAAAACCCATTATTTTGTCGGTTGAAGAAGTACTAAAATTAAAAAACAATATGCCCATTAATAATTACAGAAACGAGCAACCTTTAAATAACCGTTTGGTTAAATTAAATTATTAGTTTTAAATAGATGACATACAAAGCCATTATTTTTGATTTAGACGGCACTCTTGTTAATTCTATTGAAGATTTAGCAGATGCCATGAACAGCGTCCTTAAAAACAAAAACTACCCAACGCACAATTACGAAGCTTACAAGCACTTTGTAGGAAGCGGCATAAGGAGTTTAGTTATTAAAGCATTACCCGAAACACAACGCGTTGAGGCACAAATAAAAAATTGTTTTGACCAAATGATTTCTATTTACAGTAAGCAATGTACCAATAAAACAAAACCCTATGATGGCATTATAGATTTATTAAACCAACTGAAGGCTCGAAATTTAAAACTTAGTGTATTGTCTAACAAAGCAGATGAACTAACTAAAAAAATAACATTAGCCTTATTTCCAGACTATTTTAGTCCTGTTTTAGGGCTAAAACAAGAAGCTCTTAAAAAACCAAATCCGGTTGTAGCACTACAAATATGTAACCAATTAAACGTGAAACCAGAGGAAACCATTTATGTTGGCGATACAGCCATAGATATGCAAACCGCAAATAATAGTAACATGTTGGCTGTAGGCGTACCTTGGGGTTTTAGAGATAAAAAGGAATTAATAGAAAGCAATGCTAAACATATATTAAACCATCCGTTAGATTTAATTAAACTTTTGTAAATACACTTTAGAAAGTAACAAAAACGCTTGTTGTTCGTCGTTTATATGATACTGTAAAGATAAATGGCAGGCACCAATTATAAATTAGTAAATAAAAAGAAAACTATAACAGTTTTTATACTTACAATTGTATTAGGTTATATATTGTTTATTATTCCGGATGTGTTTTTTGGGGTAACCAAAATCAATGGTGGTAAAAAAGGAATAAACTTACTTTTTATTGCCTTGTTTCAATTTTTCTCTGTAACGGCGTTACTTTACACATCGCTTAAAATATTAAAAAAAGATTTCAACTACATTGGCTTTAAGCTTGTAAACATTAAGAAAGATATCTTATTAGGTCTAGCTTTTGGAGCGTTATGGACTATTCTTCAATTTGCTGTTATAATACCTAATACTGGTGGCGCAAACCGACAAGACATTATTGGTATGTTAAGTATGTATGATGGTAACTTGATAAGTATACTTTCATTTATAGCATTAGGTATTATTGGTGGCGGTATTACCGAAGAACTTTTTAATAGAGGCTACTTCATTAATGTACTTAAAAGTTTATTTAAAAATGAAACTAATGGTTTGTGGTTTTCAGGAGTTTTATCAATAATCGTATTCGCATTTGGGCATATGCCTATTAATGCATTAGAATGGTTTGATATTCTTATTCCTACTATAATAATATACACTTTACTATTTATAAAAACTAAGCATTTAACAGCATCTATTCTGGCTCATGGCACTTACAACATGTTAGCCATCATATTAACCTATAATTTGTATTTTAATTAAAAGATACGCAGATATACGTATTGCTTTTCTAGTAAGAAAATTCTAACTTCGCTTATTTTTAGATATAAAACATTAAAACGATTTCATATCCAGTCGATAAGCGTAATTAAAAAAACATAAAAGGGAAAGACCTTGAAATCAAGGTCTTTTATTAAGTTTTATATAAATTAATATTCTATTTTAAATACTCCAAAACATTGGTTTCAATACGGTCTTGAATATTACTAACATCTGCTTTTACAAAAGCTTCACCAGTAATGTTTCGTAAAGTCTTATATTTCAATTAAAAATACGCAGATATACGTATAGTCTTTATTATTTAGAAAATTCCAACTACGCTTACTTGTGCTGAACTTGTTTCAGTATCATTAGATATTAAAACATTAAAACGATTTTATATCCAGTTGTTACCTGCAAGCTAAAAAACAACCTTGACACCAAGATTACAATTCACATCAAACCTAGGTAACCAATGTTACAGTATACCATAAAATATATTTCTAAATTTAAAATCTAACTTAAATTCTATAAAATGGTATTTTTTAAAAACATAATTTTATCAATTTTATTTGTCATAACCTTTTCTACTGTTTTTTCTCAAACAGCACCTTTTGAGATTAATATTGAACCTATTAACATTTCTGGTTTAGGCGGTATTCAATCATATGCATTTGGACAAGCAAATGGAAAATGGCTAATAATTGGAGGAAGACTTGACGGACTTCATAGAAGACAACCTTGGGCTTCTTTTGACGTTGCTGGACACAATAATCAATTACTTGTTCTTGACCCAATTTCTCTTCAAAAATGGAGTGCACCTTTAACTTCATTACCTACTCCAATTCAAGAACAATTAAGTTCTACAAATATGGAATTTTATCAAGAAGGAGATTATTTATATTGTATAGGTGGTTATGGATTTAGCCCAACTGAAAACGACCATACAACATTTGATAAACTAACTGCAATTAAAGTATCTGATGTCATAAATGGAATTATAAATAGCACTACTATATCTACTTTTTTCAGACAAATTACAGACACACAATTTCAAGTAACTGGTGGTAGGTTAAAAAAAATTAATAATACATATTACTTACTAGGCGGACAAAAATTCATTGGGAGATACAATCCTATGGGACCAAATAACGGACCAGGATTTATACAAGAATATACAAATGCTATTAGAAAATTTAATCTTTCAGATAATGGAACAACAATTACAATAACACATCTAACACCTCATACGGATAGTAATAATTTACACCGTAGAGATTATAATGCAGAACAACAAATTTTGCCAAATGGAGATGAAGGAATAACAATGTTTTCAGGTGTTTTTCAACAAACGGCAAATTTACCCTTCTTAAATTCAGTGACTGTTGATAGTAATAATTATACTGTTAATAATACCTTTCAGCAATATTACAATCATTATCATTGTCCTGTTTTACCAATATATTCTGAACAAGATAATGAAATGCATACTGTTTTCTTTGGAGGAATTGCTCAGTTTTATGATAATTCAGGAACCTTAGTTCAAGATGATAATGTTCCTTTTGTAAATACTATTGCAAGAGTAACTAGAAGTAGTTCTGGCATTATGGCTGAATATAAATTACCTATAGAGATGCCCTCGCTTTTGGGAGCAGGAGCAGAATTTATTCCAAATTTAAATTTTCCACATTTTAACAATAATGTTTTCAAATTAGATAACCTAACAACTCAAGAAACTTTAATAGGTTATATTTATGGAGGTATAAGTAGCACCCAACCCAATATATTCTTTATAAATGATGGAACACAAAGTAATGCCAATAATCAAATATTTAAAGTTCTAATAAAAAAACCAACGAGTTTATCTATTGATGACTTAAATGAATCAAGTACAAATAATTTAAATTTAATAATATACCCTAATCCTAATGATGGTAAATTAAAGGTTGTATTTAATCTAAATCAAATTGAAGAGGTGAAATTATTTATTCACGATTTAAATGGAAAAATTATTGACAAGACTATCCTAACTAATTTATCAATTGGAAGTAATTTTTATGAAAAGGATATTAACAGACTCACTAAAGGTAGTGTATACTTTGTTTCTTTAGAAACATCGAATACTAAAACAACTCATAAATTAGTAGTGAAAAGATAATGCCAGCAGGTAACAACGTGTATAATTAATTGCTTTGGCTAGTGATTATTTACTGAAACACGTAACTAATCATTCACAACAACGATAAGCGTAATTAAAAAAACACATAAAAAAACCTTAGAATCAAGGTCTTTTTTTAAGTTTTATATAAATTAATATTCTATTTTAAATAGGCCAAAACATTTGTTTCAATACGGTCTTGAATATTACTAACATCTGCTTTTACAAAAGTTTCACCTGTTATGTTTTCATAAAGTTCTATATAACGTTCGCTTACGGTTTCAATATACTCGTCGCTCATAAATGGAACGGTTTGTCCTTCTAGACCTTGAAAGTTATTGGCTATTAACCATTGGCGCACAAACTCTTTAGAGAGTTGTTTTTGTGCTTCACCTCTATCTTGTCGTTCTTGATAACCATCAGCATAAAAATAACGAGAAGAATCTGGTGTGTGTATTTCGTCAATTAAAACAATTTTACCGTCTTTAGTTTTTCCAAATTCGTATTTAGTATCTACTAAAATTAAACCTCTTGAAGCTGCAATTTCTGAACCTCTTTTAAATAGTTTACGAGTATAATCTTCAAGAATAACATAATCATCTTCTGAAACAATACCACGTTTTAAAATATCTTCACGAGAAATATCCTCATCGTGGTCACCCATTTCTGCTTTTGTAGCTGGTGTAATTATTGGTTCTGGAAAAGCATCGTTTTCTTTCATACCCTCTGGCATAGGTATACCACAAAGCATCCGTTTGCCTGCTTTATACTCCCGAGCAGCATGACCAGACATATAACCACGAATAACCATTTCTACTTTAAAAGGTTCGCATAAATGCCCTACGGCTACATTAGGGTCTGGAGTTCCGGTTAACCAATTTGGTACTAAATCTTCAGTAGCTGCCATCATTTTGGTTGCTATTTGATTCAAAATTTGCCCCTTATACGGAATTCCTTTTGGCATTACAACATCAAAAGCTGAGAGTCTATCGGTGGCTATCATTACTAATTCTTCATCATTAATGTTATATACTTCTCTTACTTTTCCTTTGTATACACTCTTTTGTGCTGGAAAATTAAAATTTGTGTCAATTATTGTATTACTCATTATAAAACTGTTTATGAGTTGATTTGTTTATTCGTTTAGAGCTAAGAAATAACCTCAGCAAATATGTTTAGCCCCGATTGAAGCGGCATCCTTTTTTGCCATTAAAAGCAAAAAAGATATAGTGGAAAGCGGGAAATAGCTTCTAAAAAAATTAATCTCTATTCTCAATGCTTTTGTAAGCTTCAATTACTTTTTTAACTAGTTTATGTCTAATTACATCTTTATCATCTAAAAACACAATGCCTACACCCTCTACATTTTTTAAAATAAGTAGTGCTTCTTTTAATCCAGAAATGGTTCTGCGAGGTAAATCTATTTGTCCCGGATCTCCAGTTAGTAAAAACTTAGCATGTTTTCCCATACGGGTTAAAAACATTTTCATTTGCGCGTGTGTGGTGTTTTGGCCTTCGTCAAGAATTACAAAGGCATTATCTAAGGTACGACCTCTCATAAATGCTAATGGAGCAATTTGTATGGTACCGTTTTCTATATAATGTGCTAACTTTTCTGGAGCAATCATATCGCGCAACGCATCATATAAAGGTTGCATGTAAGGGTCTAATTTTTCTTTTAAATCGCCTGGTAAAAATCCTAAATTCTCGCCAGCTTCAACTGCCGGACGTGTTAAAATAATCCGTTTAACCTCTTTATTTTTTAACGCTTGTACTGCAAGTGCAACACCTGTATAGGTTTTTCCTGTACCTGCTGGACCAATGGCAAAAACCATATCGTTTTTACGCATTAGCTCTACCATTCTTCTTTGGTTTGCCGTTTGCGCTTTTATTAATTTGCCTCCAACGCCATGTACTATAACTTCGCCACTTTGTTTTGATGTTGTGTAATCATCACTACTTTGACTTGTTAATACACGCTCTATCGCGTTTTCATCTAATTTATTATACTTAGCAAAGTGCTTTAAAAGCATCGTCATTCGCCTATCGAATTCCTCTAAGAGTTCCTCATCGCCAAAGGCTTTAATTTTATTACCACGTGCTACAATTTTTAGTTTTGGGAAGTACTTTTTAAGAAGTACTATGTTGGCATTTTGAGCTCCAAAAAATTCTTTTGGAGTTATTTCTTCAAGTTCAATAATGATTTCGTTCAAAGGCGTTTTTTTAATTTAGTTTATACTTATAACAATAATAGAAATATTGTTTAGTTAGATGATAATGATTTCTTAGTTTTGTTAAACAAATAACTTGTACTCAAAAATACATAATTTTGAGTGACCTTAAGCTAAAAACATATCAACAATTTTGCCAATGGCAATCATAACTTTAACAACTGATTTTGGAGAAAAAGACCACTTTTCTGGCGCAACAAAAGGTGCTATTTATAGTGAACTTCCAGATGTAAAAATTGTTGATATCTCGCATAATGTGTCTCCTTTTAGTATTCCTGAAGCTGCATATATTATTCAAAATGCCTATAACAGCTTTCCAAAAGGAACCATTCACATAATTGGAATAGATTCTGAAATAAACCCAGAAAATAAACATATTGCTATTAAGCTAGATGACCATTATTTTATTTGTGCAAATAATGGTATTATGAGTATGATTTGCTCTGAAATTGCCCCAGAAAAAATTGTTGAAATTAATATTCATGATAAAATACAAACTAGCTTTCCGGTTTTAGATGTATTTGTAAAAGTAGCTTGCCACATTGCGCGTGGTGGCACTTTAGAAATTATTGGAAAAACCATCAATAGCATAAAGCCCATAAAAAATATTGTCCCTTATGTTAATGATGACAAAACTCAAATTATAGGTAGCGTTATATACATTGATAATTATGGGAATGTAGTTACAAACATTAAACGTAGCTTTTTTGAAACGGCTCAAAAAGGGCGTGATTTTGAGATTTCTGCACGAAATTATAAGTTCAAAAAAATATATAATAAATACAGTGATATTGTAAACTTTGAAATTCCTGAAGAAAAGCGCCATGATGAAGGCAGAGGGTTAGTTGTTTTTAATTCGGGAGATTTTTTAGAAATTGCATTATATAAAAGTAATAGTACAACCGTTGGAAGTGCCTCGTCGTTAATGGGATTGGGTATTATGGACACTGTAAGTGTTAACTTTAATAAAGTTTAAAAAATATGTTAGTACGAATTGTTAAAATGGAGTTTTATAAACAAAACATTGAAGTTTTCCTTAAAAACTTTGAAGCTAATAAAAAGCGAATAAGAGGTTTTAATGGCTGTACATTTTTAGAGTTATATAGAGATAAAAATTACCCAAGCATCTTTTTTACATATAGCCATTGGGAATCTGAAGAAGATTTAGAACGCTACAGAAAATCAGAAGTTTTTAATGATGTTTGGTCTGTTACTAAACCGCTTTTTAGTTCGAGGCCCGAAGCATGGAGTGTTGATAAATTAGAAAGTTTAAAATAAAACCGATTATTTTATAATTTGCACAAAGCAACTAATACATTTTATTGTCTTATTTTGCAAAAAACAGAAACTCATAACTTTGTTACTTTAACCATCATTTGTGACTAACAAAAAACACTTATGCTAGCCATACTTAAAAAAGAAATAAACTCATTTTTCTCATCACCAATAGGCTATTTAGTTATTGCCGTTTTCTTGCTATTAAACGGTGTCTTTTTATGGCTTTTTAAAGGTGAATTTAATATTATAGATTATGGTTTTGCAGATTTATCGCCTTTCTTTTTATTAGCACCTTGGATTTTAATTTTCCTAATACCAGCTGTAACTATGCGTAGTTTTTCTGATGAAAAAAAACAAGGAACTTTAGAACTATTGTTAACCAAACCTATATCGCTTTCAAAAATTATTTTAGGGAAATACCTAGGAGCTTTTATTTTAATTTTAATTGCGCTTATACCTACTCTAGTATATGTTTATACCGTTTATCAATTAGGAAACCCAATAGGAAATTTAGATGTTGGTAGTACTTTAGGTTCCTATTTTGGGCTGCTTTTTTTAATTACAGCCTATACAGCTATTGGTGTTTTTTCGTCTACTTTATCAGATAATCAAATTGTGGCCTTTATAACTTCGGTATTTTTATGTTTTCTCTTTTATATTGGCTTTGAAGGTATTGCAGATTTTACTTCAAGTAATATTATAGATCAATTAGGTATGAATTTACACTACCAAAGTATGAGTCGTGGTGTTTTAGATACTAGAGATATTATTTATTTTTTAAGCGTAACCATCTTCTTTTTAATACTAACTAAATTAAATTTAACAAAAGAGCAATAATGTTTATTACACCACTATTTGTTATTTTTTTAATTCTTGTTTTTGTTTTAGTTTGGTTGTTTGTAAACACAATTGATAAACGAAAATGGCTCACTTTTTTAGTAAGTTTAGCGTTAACACCAATTGTATATTTCTTTGTTTTTTATCCTATTTTAAATATTTTTAGTTCTTATCATCATGAGAAATATTTTGATGCAGAAGCATGGAATGATAAACCATCATTACGTTACGAGATGATAAATCAAATTAAAAATGATAGTATTCTAATTAATAAATCGAAAAAGGAAGTAGAAACCCTGTTAGGAAAAAGTGAATGGTATGGCTGGAATGATAGTATAAAAGCTAATTCGCCAGAGCAATGGAATTATAATTTAGGCTTTAAACCAGGTGCGTTTAATAACATGCAAGAATGTATAGAGGTAACCTTTAAAAAAAACAAAGTTAGCAGTATAACACAATATAAATTGGAAAAGACTTTTGAATAAAAACGCAAAATATATATTTATAACACTATTAATTTTAGTAGCAATAAACTTGTTAAGTTACAGCTCATTCAAACGTTTTGATCTCACTGAAGATTCAAGATATACATTAAGTGATGCCACTATAAATATTATTAATGAAGCAAAATCACCATTAATTATTGATGTGTTTTTAAAAGGAGAAGATTTTCCATCAGAATTTAGAAGACTGCAGAATGAAACCAAACAATTGCTCGAAGAATTTTCATCAGAAAACAAAAATATCATCTTTAATTTCTTCAATCCGTTAGAAGATGAGGCTAACCGCGATATTATAATTCAACAACTTACTCAACGAGGGTTAACACCAATGCAATTAAATGTTCAGGAAAATGGTCAATCCTCACAAGCTATCATTTTCCCTTGGGCTTTAGCTAGTTATAATGACCAAACGGTTACTATTCCATTAATAAAAAATAAAATTGGAGCCTCTCAACAAGAATTAGTTATAAATTCTGTTCAACATTTAGAGTACGCTTTTACAGATGGTTTTAGTAAACTAACACAACAGAAAAATAAAAAAATTGCGATTCTTAAAGGAAATAATCAATTAGAAGACAAATACATAGCCGATTTTGTAAAAAAAATAGGTGAATATTATTTTATTGCACCATTTACTTTGGATAGCGTTTCTTCTAATCCACAAAAAACATTAAGTGATTTAAAAAACTTCGATTTAATTATTAATGCAAAACCTACAGAAGCATTTACCGAAGAAGAAAAATTAGTTTTAGATCAGTACGCCATGAATGGCGGAAAAAGTCTCTGGCTTTTAGATGCAGTAGCCATGGAAAAAGATAGTTTATTTAATCCTGAAGGTAAAAATATAGCTCTAAATAGAGACTTAAACCTAACTGATTTCTTTTTTCAATACGGTGTTCGTATAAATCCTGTTATGGTTAGTACGCTGTATTCTGCACCAATAACCTTGGCATTAGGAGAAGGTAGTGAATCTCAGTTTCAGCCATTAAGATGGCCTTATTCCCCGTTAGCAAATTCTAATAGTAATCATCCTATCGTTAATAATTTAAACTTAGTACGTTTTGATTTTGCTAACCAAATTGATACACTAAAAAACAGTATTAGCAAAACTATTTTATTAGAAACAGCGCCATTAAGCAAACTTGAAGGCACACCTCGAGAGGTAAGTTTAGATATTGTTACTAAAGAACAAGACCCAAAAACATTTAACAAAGGAAATCAGGCACTGGCTGTTTTATTAGAGGGTGAATTTAAATCTGTTTATAGTAATAGAATAAAACCATTTAAACTTAATGGTGAAAAACTAAAAAGTGTAGCTACAAAAATGGTTGTTATAGCCGATGGTGATGTTATTAAAAATGATGTGGTTAACAACGTACCGCAAGAATTAGGTTTTGATCGTTGGACAGGAAAAAATTATGGCAATAAAGAATTTTTATTGAATACCGTAAATTACCTACTCGACGATAACGGACTTATAAACATTCGTTCTAAAGAAATAGCAGTCGCTTTTTTAAATCAGCAAAAAATAGCCAAAGAAAAAACCAAATGGCAACTCCTAAACATTGCATTACCATTGGTATTATTAGCACTTTTTGGATTAGGATTTAATTACTTCAGAAAGAAAAAATACGCCGCTTAAATGTTAATAAGTTTGTTTCCAAATATAAGCAGTTTGGAATATATTTGTAAGTAGTGATTTTCTAAACTAAAACGCATTTTTATAGATGAAATTTATAGTATCTAGTACCTATTTATTAAAGCAATTACAAGTTTTAGGTGGTGTAATTAACAGCTCAAATACCTTACCTATTTTAGATAATTTTTTATTTGAATTAGACCATACAAAACTAACTGTTTCTGCTAGTGATTTAGAAACCACTATGGCTTCTACTTTAGATGTTGAAAGTGATAGTGAAGGAAGCGTAGCAATACCTGCACGTTTATTATTAGATACCTTAAAAACTTTTCCTGAGCAACCTTTAACGTTTGTTGTTGAAGACAATAATACGGTTGAGATAAGCTCAAACCATGGTAAATATGCACTAGCTTATGCAGATGGTGCAGAATTCCCAAAAGCTGTAGCGCTTGAAGACCCTAGTAAAACTGTTGTTACTGGTGATGTTTTAGCAACTGCTATTAGTAAAACAATTTTTGCTGCCGGAAATGATGATTTACGCCCTGTAATGAGTGGTGTATTTTTTCAGTTTTCTACCGAAGGCTTAACCTTTGTTGCAACAGATGCACATAAATTAGTAAAATATACTCGAGAAGATATTAAAGCCAACCAAGTTGCAGAATTTATAATGCCCAAAAAACCTTTGAATTTATTAAAAGGGATTTTGGCAGCTAGCGAAGATGATGTAACCATAGAGTATAACGAAAGTAATGCCAAATTTACATTTGAAAACTCAGAGTTAATTTGTCGTTTAATTGATGGCAAATACCCTAACTACGAAGCTGTAATTCCAAAGGAAAATCCGAATAAATTGGCCATAGATAGAACTCAGTTTTTAAATTCTGTTCGTCGTGTTAGTATATTCTCAAACAAAACAACACATCAAATTCGTTTAAAAATTGCTGGTGCAGAGTTAAACATTTCTGCTGAAGATATTGATTACAGCAACAAAGCCGAAGAACGTTTAACTTGTGATTATCAAGGAGACGATATGCAAATAGGTTTTAATTCTCGTTTTTTAACAGAGATGCTAAACAATCTAAATTCTGATGAAGTACAACTTGAAATGAGCATGCCAAATAGAGCTGGTATTTTAACGCCTGTTGATGGGTTAGATGAAGGCGAACAGATTACCATGTTGGTGATGCCTGTTATGTTAAATAGTTAAAAAGAGTTCCATAAAAGGAAGTTTATTATACAAAAGCGGTAACATTGATAGTGTTACCGCTTTTTTTGTTACACTTAACTTAAAAAAAAATAATGATAACTTCGTTTAAGCTAGCATAAATTGTTAAATTAAGTTCATATTAACAATAGACATAGTTGATTTGGAACAACTTAGAACTAACAATTAGAATATACACATGAAAAAACTAAAATTTCCAACTGCTCAAACCATCCTAATCATTATAGCCATTATTGTCACTATTTTAACTTGGTTAATTCCTGCGGGAAAATATGACACTCTGTTATACAATTCTAATAACAATACATTTATCAAAACTAGTTTAGGTAATAATACAGAATTACCAGCAACTCAAGAAGTTTTGCACGAACTGGATATTAAAATACCTGTAGAAAAATTTATAAACGGTGGCATCTATAAACCAATTGCTATACCTAACACATACAAAGAACTAGAAACAAGACCTCAAGGTATTGCAGAATTAATACAAGCTCCTATAAAAGGTATTATTGAGGCATCAAGTATTATTTTTTTAATTCTTATTATTGGGGGCTTAATAGGTATAATGAATTTAACGGGCGCTTTTGATGCTGGTATTTCTTGGATGTCAAAAATGCTTCTTGGGAGAGAATTTATTCTAATTATTTTGGTAACTACACTTATTGCGGCTGGAGGCACCACTTTTGGCCTTGCCGAAGAAACCATGGCGTTTTATCCTATTTTAATTCCTGTTTTCCTTGCAGCTAAATACGACGCAATGGTAGGTCTTGCTTGTGTTTTTCTTGGTTCTGGAATTGGGTCAATGTGTTCTACTATAAACCCGTTTTCCACTATTATTGCTTCAGATTCAGCTGGAATAAGCTGGACAACAGGCCTCGAAAATCGGTTAATAATGTTAGTTATTTGTTTAGTTATTACTATTCTTTATATCCTTCGCTATGCAAAACGCGTTAAAGCTGATCCATCAAAATCTCTTATTTATGATCAAAAAGATGAATTAGAACAACTTTTTGGATTAAATACATTGAATACAAAAAAGTTTACAAATAGATTGAGGCTTATTATAGTTGTGTTTACTTTATGTTTTGTGGTAATGATTATTGGGGTCTCTTTTTTAGATTGGTTGTTTGTAGAAATGACTTCCGTATTTCTAGTTGGTGCTATTATAATTGGTTTTATTGCTAAAATTAAAGAAAGTTTATTTGTTGAAGAATTTGCCAAAGGTGCCGGTACTTTACTTAGTGTTGCATTTATTGTTGGTATTGCTAGAGGTATAACAATTTTAATGGAAGATGGACTTATTAGCGATACTATTTTATATCATGCGAGTGCAATAACTGAAGGCATGAACAAAGGTGTTTTTACAAACGTGATGCTTTTTATTTATGGTAGTTTATCTTTTTTTATGCCATCATCCTCAGGAATGGCAGTATTAACAATGCCAATTATGTCGCCACTAGCAGATACTGCCAACATAGGTCGAGAAACTATAGTTGACACCTACCAATACGGTATGGGTTTGTTTTATTTGATTAATCCTACAAGTTTAATATTAGCTGCATTAGCTATAGTAAAAATTGGATTCAATAAGTGGTTAAAATTTGTAATGCCCCTTCTCCTAATTTTGACAATAACTACAATGATATGCCTAACAATTTCTATTTATTAAAATAAAAATAACTCCACAAAAAAGTAAAAATCACTTTTATTATCTTTGGTTACAGTGAAAAATTCTCGAGTATTTTTGAATACCAAAGTAGAATAAACACGTTAGAATAATCTTAAACATTCACTAATGAAAAAAGTTTACTCCGTTGAAGAATATATAGAAACTAATGCACATTTTGCTGAAGAGCTAACTATTTTGAGAGATTTAATAAATTCTACAGAACTAAACGAAGCTATAAAATGGTCTGCTCCTGTATATGATTTAAATGGTAAAAATATTTTGGGCTTAGGTGCGTTTAAAAAACACTTTTGTATTTGGTTTTTTAATGGTGTGTTTTTAAAAGATGAAAATAACCTTTTAATTAATGCTCAAGAAAAAACAAAAGGTTTACGGCAAATGCGTTTTACTTCAATTAAAGATATAAACAAGAATTCTGTTTTATCTTATGTTAAAGAAGCTATTGAAAATCAACGTTTAGGCAAAGAAATTAAAACTACAAAAACTACAAAAAAAGATATTATTATTCCTTTAGAGCTTCAAAATGAATTAAATAACAATCCAGCTTTATTTGATGCGTTTAAACTTTTAACACCAAGTAAACAACGAGAGTATTGTGAATATATTGATACTGCCAAACGGGAAACCACCAAGCAAACTCGCTTAGAAAAAATTAAACCCATGATTATTCAAGGCATAGGTTTACATGATAAATATAAAAACTGCTAAATAAAAAAAGCTTCCTTTTTTGGAAGCTTTTATATTTTTTGTTGGTTTTATAACCTTAATTTGCTTTAGCAGGTGCTTTTAGTTTAGCACTCAATTCCATAGAAATTGAAGAACGATCAAACTTAATTTTACCAGACATCGTTTCTATTACACAACTTCCGTCTTTATCGTTAAGCTCAATTATTTTACCGTGCATACCACTTTTTGTGATAACTCTATCACCTTTCTTTAGTTCGGCATTAAACTTTTTCTCCTTTTTAGCACGTTTCATTTGAGGTGCAATCATAAAGAAATACACAACTACAAACATTAGTATAAAAGGTAAAAACTGACCTATTCCTCCTTCTCCCATTATTATATTTATTGTACTGCTTTTGCAGCTGATTGAACTGCATTTGAATCAGGTTTTACAAAAGCTGTAATTTTTACGCTTTCTGTACCTTTTTCTGTATTTGCAGTTATATTAATTGATTTTGTTACTTTATTTGCTCCAGAGCCATTAAACTTAACAGTAAATTTTCCAGATTCTCCTGGCGCTAAAGGTTCTCTACTCCAATCTTTAGGAACTGTACATCCACATGTACTTTTAATATCTGTGATAACTAATGGTGCTTCTCCTGCATTTGTATAACTAAATACAGTTTCTACTGGTGTATTTTTTTCTATTTCACCAAAATCATGCTCTTTTTTATCAAACTCTAAAACCGGGAATTTAGATGCATTTGCATCTCTAACTGCTGCTGCAGCTATGTTACTCTCTTCTATTTTTTTTGCAACATTTTCTTTACAAGATGTAAATCCAATCAAAAATAAACTACTTAAAGCTATTACAATTTTTTTCATTTTTATAACTATTTAATCATTACAGGTGGCAAAAATAAGAATTATTTAATCGATTTTGAAATATTTGTGAATTAGATAACAAATCTACATTAATCCGCGACCAGCTTTATTCAAATTTCCATCTGCTTCATATTCCTTAACTAGCTTATCTAAAACACCATTAATAAAAATACTGCTTTTAGGTGTTGAATACTCTTTAGCTATTTCAAGGTATTCATTTATGGTAACTTTTACTGGTATTGAGCTAAAGTGTTTTAATTCACAAATAGCCATTTGTAATAATACAAAATCGATATTTGCAATACGGTCTGATTCCCAGTTTTTAGTTTTATTATCAATCTCAGTTTTTATAGATGTACTATTTAAAAGTGTTTTCTTAAATAAATCTATAGCAAATTGTTTATCATCAACATCTTTATACAACTTGGGTGTAAAATAGTTTTCAGTAGAAGTTTGTTTTACTTTACGTAATAACTTTAAAATAGTTGTGTTTACTGTTGGAAGATCGTCTAACCAAGTTAAATTTTTGTCTTCTATATAGTCATAAAGCTTTTCGTTTGGAGCTAAAATTTCTTTAAAAACATCGATAATAAAGTCTTTATCTTCTTTAAAATCAGATGTTCTAGTTTGCATGTATTCTTTATATAAATCACTAGAAATAATGGCTTTAAAAATAACATCAACATACTCGTTATCTAATTCCCAATTCGAAATTTTATACTTTTCTAATTGGTTCTTTAAAGCTTCGTTATTCTTAAGAAGTATTAATAACTTATTTTCTACAAACTTTCGGTTTGGATTTTTATCTTCTTGAGTAGCTAAGTGCTTTTTCTGCTTTTTTTGTAAATCATCTTCAGCCCTTTTTTGAACTTCAATTAACAATGAAATAACCAACAGGTAGAGATTATACATGTTATCTATACTAAACAGCAAAAACTTCTGGTCTTTACTTAAATCATCGCTTTCACCTCCTTTAAAGGCATACAAGGTTTGCATTACTTTTACACGAATATGTCTTCTGTTTAGCATAATTACAAAGAACTTAAATTAAAAAGTGACAGTTTAACTTTAGTTGGCAAAAATAGTATTATTTTCAAATAATATCTTCAAAATTTGATAATAATACTTTAGTTTTTATTTAACATTTTGCAACCAGTTATAAAATAGTTTTCTTTAGCGAATGCTTATCTTTGCTCATTCTAGAATCCATTTACTAAAAAAGTAAACGCATCTTTTTTAATGAGAGAATTACAGCATTTAAATAAATACTTTTTAAAGTACAAATCAAATCTTCTGGCAGGTATTGTAATTACTATTGTAGCTAGGATATTTTTGCTTTTTACTCCGCGGTTAATACGAGAAATTTTCGTGGTTGTAGAAAAATACAAAGACGCAGATACAACTTCGGATGGCTCTATTGAAGGTGAATTAACCAGAATTATTATTTATATCATTGGTGCGGCTATAATTGCAGGTGTTCTAACTTTCTTCATGCGTCAAACTATAATAAATGTTTCTAGATATATAGAATTCGATTTAAAAAATGAAGTTTATGAACAATACCAAAAACTCTCTTTAAACTTTTACAAAAAAAACAGAACGGGCGATTTGATGAACCGAATAAGTGAAGATGTTGGGCGGGTTCGAATGTATGTAGGTCCAGCAATAATGTATAGTATAAATACCATTACACTTTTTGTAATTGCTTTAATTTACATGTTTAACACTGCTCCAAAACTAGCGCTTTACACCATTGTTCCATTACCTATTTTATCTGTAATAATATATAAATTAAGCAAAGAAATACACCAAAGAAGTACTATTGTTCAGGAATATTTATCTAAACTCTCAACTTATACTCAAGAATCTTTTAGCGGAATTTCAGTAATTAAAGCCTATGGTATTGAACCCTTAACGGCTACAAATTTCAATCAACTAGCACTAACTAGCAAAGAGAAGCAATTAAGTTTAGCTCAGGTACAAGCTTGGTTTTTCCCAATGATGATTTTGCTTATTGGCGCCAGTAATTTACTGGTTATTTACATTGGTGGAATGCAATATATTAATGGCGAAATTGAAAGTTTAGGAACCATTGCCGAATTTATTATTTACGTAAATATGCTTACATGGCCAGTTGCTACCGTTGGTTGGGTAACCTCAATTATCCAACAAGCTGAGGCATCTCAAAAAAGGATTAATGAGTTTTTAAAACTAGAGCCAGAAATAAAAAATAGTGTTAAAGAACAGACTCAAATTAATGGAAATATTGCTTTTAAAAATGTTTCCTTTACCTATGATGATACAAATATTCAAGCACTTAAAAACGTAAGTTTTAGTATTAATGAAGGTGAAACATTAGCTATTTTAGGTAAAACAGGGTCTGGAAAATCTACAATTCTAGACTTAATTGGCAGACTTTACGATATAGACAATGGTGAGATTAAAATAAACCAAATTAGTATTGAAAAACATAACCTAACTAATTTACGAGACAGTATTGGTTATGTACCACAAGATGCATTCTTATTTTCAGATTCAATAAAAAATAATATTAAATTCGGAAAAGAAAATACTACCGAAGAAGACGTTATTGAAGCTGCCAAAAACGCCCAAGTACACAAAAACATTATAGGTTTTAATAATGGTTACGATACTGTTTTAGGTGAACGAGGTATTACTCTATCTGGTGGACAAAAACAGCGAGTTTCTATCGCTAGAGCAATAATTAAATCTCCAAAAATATTATTATTTGATGACTGTCTATCTGCAGTAGACACAGAAACTGAAGAAAAAATACTAAAAAATTTGAATAAAGTTTCAAAAGGCAAAACAACAATAATTGTTAGCCACAGGATTTCTTCTGCTAAAAACGCAGATAAAATTATTGTTTTAGATGATGGAGAAGTAGTTCAAGAGGGCACTCATGAGGCACTTGTAGACATCAATGGATACTATAAAGAACTTTACTTAAAACAATTAAGTGAAACTTTCAAATAAAATATAAGAACACAGTTTTGAGGTACTCTTGCGTTTTAATTTTTTAAATTTTATTCAATAAAAGTTAATAATTAGAAAAGAAACTGTAAAAATTGTTGGTTAGTATCTGTTTTTTTTAGATTTTTGGTTTACAAATGTTAACAACACTAATTACTAAATAATAATGAAGAATAATCATATGATGGAGAAAGAGGAAATTTTTTCAAAAGTATTAAGAGCTGGAAGACGCACATACTTTTTCGATGTTAGAGCAACAAAAGCCGAAGATTATTATCTTACAATAACTGAAAGTAAAAAATTCACAAATGATGATGGATCATTCCATTATAAAAAACACAAGATTTATATTTACAAAGAAGATTTTGCTGAATTCAAAGATATTCTAGCTGAAATGACAGACTATATTATCAGTGAAAAAGGAGATGAAGTTATTAGTGAACGTCATCAAAAGGATTTCAAGAAGGAATATGAAGATGATACAAAAATTACAGAAGCAGATTTAAAAACAAATACTCCTGAAAGTTTTACAGATATAGATTTTGATGATATATAGATAAATAAATCATTTTAAAATAAATTCAAACCGTTATACTTTGTGTAACGGTTTTTTTATATTTATAATCTAACTATATAACCATGAAAAAACTTTTATTTCTCTGTTTACTAACATCAATATTTGTTAACTCTCAAAACAATATTGACTTATCGTATTACCTTCCTCAAGACATTTCTTATAATGAGAATATCCCAACACCAGAAAGTATTATAAACCATCAGGTTGGTGAATGGCATGTAACACACGACAAATTAGTGCAATACATGTACGCGCTGGCAAATGCTACTGATAGAATAACTATTGAAGATAGAGGTAAAACTTTTGAAGGCAGACCGTTATTACTTCTTACAATAACATCAAAAAACAATCATCAAAATATAGATGCCATTCGTGAACAACATGTTGATGCAACTAATAATAATGTAAATGATGATGCAGAAAGCATGCCTATTGTGGTTTATCAAGGATTTTCAATTCATGGTAATGAAGCTAGCGGATCGAATGCAGCATTACTTGCGGCCTATTATTTAGCGGCTGCAAAAGGTGATTATATTAATGATTTACTTGACAATACTGTAATTTTATTCGACCCATCTTATAACCCTGATGGCTTGCAACGCTTTGCTTATTGGGCAAATACTAATAAAAGTATAAATTTAAATCCAGACCCAAACGACAGAGAATACCGTGAAGTTTGGCCTGGTGGTAGAACAAATCATTATTGGTTTGATATGAACCGCGACTGGTTACCAGTTCAATTACCAGAATCTAGAGCAAGAATAAAAACCTTTCATAGTTGGTTACCAAATATTCTAACAGATCATCATGAAATGGGTACTAACGCTACATTCTTCTTTCAACCTGGAATACCTTCTAGAACTCACCCTTTAACACCTAAGTTAAATCAAAAATTAACTAAAAGCATTGGTGAATTTCATGCCAAAGCACTTAACAAAATAGGATCTTTATATTATACTGAAGAAAGCTATGATGATTTTTATTATGGTAAAGGATCAACATTCCCTGATATTAATGGAAGTATAGGTATACTTTTTGAGCAAGCCAGTTCTAGAGGCCATATTCAAGAAAGTGAAAACGGAATAATTACATTCCCTTTTACAATAAGAAATCAATTTACTACAGCGCTTTCTACCTTAGATGCTGCGAAAAATATGCGCAAGGAAATATTAAATTATCAACACAATTTTTATAAGAATGCGCGTTCTGAAGCTTCAAAAGAGGCTAACAAAGTTCTTATTTTTGGTGACGAAAAAGATGCTGCTAAAACTTACCATTTAGCCGAAATACTAAAGAGGCAACAAATAAAGTTTTACGATATAAAACAAGACTTAAACCTAGGTGGTAAGCACTTCAAAAAGGGGTATAGTTTTGCGGTTCCAAAAAACCAAAAAAATATAAGACTTATAAACGCTATGTTTGAAAAACGAACAACGTTTCAAGATAGTTTGTTTTACGATATTTCTGCATGGTCATTTCCTCTAGCCTTTAATGTCGATTTTGTTGAAAACGCATCTTCCAGTAATCTTGGATCTGAAGTAACAGATTTAAAACCAAAACAAGGAAGCGTTGCTAAAAAAAGTGATTATGCTTATTTGATGGAATGGCATGAATACTATTCTCCAAAAATTCTCAATAGTATTTTAAACAAAGGAATTCGAACTAAAGTAGCTTTAAAACAGTTTAGCATGAATGGAAAAGATTATGATTATGGTACTATTATGATTCCTATTCAAAATCAAAAATTAAATGCAACAGATTTATATAACACTTTAAAAGATTTAGCGGCAGAAAGCCATGTACAAGTAGATGCCGTAAGCACAGGCTTAACTGAAGGTATAGATTTGGGTAGTAGAAATTTTAAAACCCTTATTAAACCAGAAATTGCATTATTAGTTGGTGATGGAATAACATCATATGATGCTGGGGAAATTTGGCATCTATTAGATACTCGTTTCAATATGCATGTTACAAAACTTGACACTAAAAGTATTGGAAGGGCCGATTTAAGCAGGTATAACACCATAATAATTCCCAATACGAGATATTTAGATAAAACGAATACTGAAAAGCTTAAAGACTGGGCCAAAAATGGAGGTACTATAATTGGTTACAGAAATACAGTAAAATGGTTAAACGATAAGGAGTTTATTAAATTAAAATTCAAAAAAACAGATGTACCGGCAAAAAACATAAGCTTTGAAGAAAGAAGCGATTTTAGAGGTGCACAACAAATTGGTGGAGCGATTTTTGAAGCTACATTAGATAGATCGCACCCAATAAACTTTGGCTATAAAAATGATAAAATAGCTTTGTTTAGAAATACAACTATTTTCGTTGAAGCCGACTCTGTAAGCTATAGAAATCCTATTCAGTATACTAAGAATCCGCTTTTAAGTGGTTATATTTCAAAACCAAATCTAGAAGCTTTATCTAATACAGTTCCGCTTCAAATTAAAAATATTGGTAGAGGAAAAGTAGTCGCGTTTACTGATAATACTAATTTTAGAGCGTTTTGGTATGGAACAAATAAACTCTTAATGAATGCTATTTTCTTTAGAGATGAATTATAATTTTACGGCTAACAATGTTAGTAACAATACTGATGTAAAAAAACACAAAGCAATTAACCAACCAAAGTTATAAGCAAGGATTAGGGTAATTATCAAAAGCCACAAAGGAACTATAGTAATAGCAATGGCAAACCTAAATGTGGAAGTGAATTCCTTTTCCTTAATTTTAGGTTTAGCTATCAATTTCCAAATTAAATAGGGTACTATTAATTGAATGATTAAAACTAATTTGAAGATTTTTTTAACTACTGAAAAGCTATCTTTTTTTTGCGATTCATAAAATTCAAAATTAGTAGCGATACTTTTATTTACTGCTTCAGGCTTTAAAAAATTTACATTAAATTTTTCTAGTTTTTGTAATGTTTTGTCATAATTTTCGGTAGGGATATGTGCAGTTAATTTTGAAATTTCAGATTGCATAACTGTTTTTAGTGCTATTACATCTTTATTTCTGTCATCTGATAAAAACTTTTTAGCAGAAATTGGATTTCCAAAATAAAGTGCTGTACTATCAGAAAACCTTTCTGCATTTAAAAAGTTTAAACCTACTGGTACTAATTGCAAATCTATGTTTGGGTGTGTGTCTAAGGTTTCAAAAATAATACGAGTAAAACCTTTACTAAGAGGCCTAACGGTTCTTTTTAAATTATGGCTACCCTCAGGAAAAATTACAATAGCTTCATTTTTATTAAACAACTCTACACAAGAACTAAAAATGGCTTTATTATTAGCCAAATTCCCCCATCCATCTCTAATTCTATAAACCGGAAGCATTCTTAAACTTTTCAAAATTTTACTTATAAGAGTACTTTTAAAAACGCCTGCTCTAGTTAAAAAATAAGAAAATCTACCGCATTTAGTTGCAATTAACAAGGCATCTAAAAGCGCATTTTGATGATTACTTAAAAGTAAAATAGGTTTGTTTTTAGGTACGTTTTCAACACCATGAACTTCTATTCTTTTAAAATAGAAAAACATACCTAAGCTTAGGTAGCTTCTTACAAATGATAGCCAAATTCGATTCAAACTTTATTACTTTTTTTTAGACCAAAATAACGCTAATAATAATCCAGATATAATATGCCAAATACCCCAAAACGCTGCCAAAATTGCCATACCTCCTAAACCATTAAAAAATGTAAATATGAGCAGTAATCCTAACCCTGAATTTTGAATTCCAGTTTCAATAGCCATTGTTTTTTGATTTTTAAAAGATAATCTAAAAAGTTTAGCTATTAAAAAACCCAGCAACAATGCTATAAAGTTATGACTTATACCTATTGCTAATACATGATGAATATAGTTATTGAAAACATCCATGTTTTTTGAAAATGCAATCACAACTATAGCCGCAAAAACCAATATGGATATTGGTTTTAATACTTTAGAAAATCTTGATGCCAAATCTGGGAGTTTGTACCTAAATGTCATGCCCAATACCAAAGGGATACCTAGAATTAAAACAACAAGCTTTATAAGTTCAAAAGAATTTAATTGAACTTCTTTTAAAATTTGAGCAGTTGGCTGATATAAATCGCTATAGAAATGAAAGTTAAAAGGCGTCATAAACACAGCTAAGAAAGTAGCAAACGCTGTTAAACTAACTGACAAAGCTGTATTCCCTTTGGATAAATGCGTCATGAAATTTGAAATATTACCTCCGGGGCAAGCAGCAACCATAAACATTCCTAAAGCTATACTAGGTTGAGGCTTTATTAAAATTACTAGAAGAAACGTAACAAGTGGTAATAATACAAATTGACATAAAACCCCTATTAAAACTAGCTTTGGCTGTTTTAATAATGTTTTAAAATCTTCAAACGTTATGCCCAAAGCTACTCCAAACATAACAACAGCAAGCGCTATATTTAATACCCACAATCCATTACTATCAAAGTTAATTTGAACCTTATCTAAGTCTTGCATAAATCAATTTACAGGTGTTCCATTTTTAACTTTGGTCTCAGGATTTAAAAGTATCACATCATTTTCTTTCACAGCACCTAAAACTAAACATTCGCTCATAAATTTTGCAATTTGTTTTTTTGGAAAATTAACAACTGCAACAATTTGTTTGTTTAATAAGTCTTCTTTTTTGTAAAGTGTAGTTATTTGTGCGGACGATTTTTTAATTCCTATATCTCCAAAATCTATAGTAAGCTGATAAGCTGGATTTCTGGCCTCAGGAAAATCTTTAACATCTATAATAGTACCTATTCGTAAATCTACTTTGGTAAAATCTTCAAAAAATATTGTATCACTCATTTTTTAAAAATACAAATTATCCCGAACTTTGATAAAAAACTAATATTATGGCAATGACTCCGTCAAATATGCTTCCTTTGGGAACTATAGCTCCAGACTTTTCTCTTTTAGACACAGTTTCTAATAAAACTTTAAGTTTAAACAGTTTGAAAGGACAGAAAGGAACTGTAATTATGTTTATTTGTAACCATTGTCCGTTTGTAATTCACGTAAACTCCAAAATTGTGTCTATAGCCGAAGCTTACTCTGAAAAAGGGATTGGTTTTATTGCTATTTCTAGTAACGATGTGGTTAATTATCCGCAAGATTCTCCAGAAAAGATGAAAATTCACTCTAAAAACGAAAACTACCCATTTCCATATTTATATGATGAAACTCAAAGCGTAGCTAAAGCTTATGATGCAGCTTGCACTCCTGATTTTTATGTTTTTAACCAAGCATTAAAACTATCATACAGAGGGCAATTAGATGATTCTAGACCTGGAAATGAAATTCCACTGTCTGGTAAAGATTTACAATATGCGTTAGATTGCTTAATTGACGGAAAAGAAAATACCGAACCACAAAAACCGAGTATTGGTTGCAATATTAAGTGGAAAGTTTAAACCAAAATTAATTCCCTGTTAGTTAGATTTTTAAAACATCAAGAATACTATTGTATTTAATTTACAACCAGCCTTTTTGCTTCATTATATTTTCAACATGTGCATAATGATGGCTACTATGCCAAGCATAGTGCCCAGTATTATAATTTAAAAATACTTCTCTATTAGTTTCTGGATGAATAAAACATTTATTAAAATCTTCCTCAGACATAGCTTTTAATAAATTTACAAGTTTATAATGAACTGCTTTTAAATGTTCAATAGACATTTGAATAGGTGCAGATTTACTATCACTCAATTCTGCCCAAAGTTTTTCATCATAAGCTTTTATAAGAGGCTTATCTTCAGTTAAAGCCCATTTAAAACGGTTGTAACTATGATGATGACTATCTGAAACATGATGAACAACTTGCCTGATGGTCCAACCGTCTGGTCTATAAGGTGTATTTAATTGTTCTTTAGAAAGATGCTTTACAAGAGCTTCAAAGCGAATAGGAAACTGTTCTAAAGTTGAAATCCAACTTTCAATATGTTGTTTTGAAATGTTATTTGGACATTCAAACTTACCTATTGGATATTTTAATTTTTCAAGGTCTTTATTTGTCATGCTTAAATATAAAAAAAGCACCTCAATTGAGGTGCTTAGAATATCATAAAAATAAAGTAAATTATTTCACATCCATCAATTCTACATCAAAAACTAAAGTAGCATCAGGTGGAATAACTCCTCCAGCACCTGCGCTACCATATCCTAAATGACTTGGAATAACTAAACGTGCTTTATCTCCAACCTTTAATAAGCCTATACCTTCATCCCAACCCGGAATTACTTGACCAACTCCCAATGGAAAATCGATAGGTTCGTTGCGTTTGTATGATGAATCAAATACGGTTCCGTCTGATAATTGACCTTTGTAATGCACAGAAACTGTTTGCCCTTTTTCTGCTTTTACACCATCTCCTTTTTGAATAATTTGATATCTAAGGCCGCTTTCAGTTTTATCAAAACCAGTTGCCAATTTATTTAATTCTGCCTCTGCTTTAGCTTTTTCTTCTGCTAAGCGTTTTTCTCTTGAACCTTCAAAAGTTCTAAACGCTTCAACTGCATTGTATGCTTCAGCATCTGCTCCTACCCTTACAATTTCTATACTTTCAATTTCATCACCTTGTGCAATAGCATCAACAACTTCTTGTCCCTGTTCTACTTTACCAAAAACAGTGTGTTTATTATCTAACCAAGATGTTTCTATATGGGTTATAAAAAACTGACTTCCGTTTGTTCCAGGACCTGCATTGGCCATTGATAAAACTCCTGGTCCGTCGTGTTTTAAATCTGGATGAAACTCGTCATCAAACTGATAACCTGGATTTCCAGCTCCTGACCCTTGAGGACAACCTCCTTGAATCATAAAATCTGGAATCACTCTATGAAACTTTAAACCATCATAATAAGGTGTGCCTTGAGGCTTTATTTTATTTTCTAAGTTTCCTTCAGCTAAAGCTACAAAGTTACCAACTGTTCCTGGTGTTTTTTTATACTCTAAAGCTACAAGAATTTCTCCTTTTGATGTATTAAATTTTGCGTATAATCCGTCTTGCATTGTTCTGATTTTTAATGAGGTGCAAATATAGTAAGGATTTACGATTTTAGACAAACGATTTCATATTTTTGTAAGTAGAAAATATCTAAAAAATGAAGTTTGAAACATTAGCTATTAAAAGTTTAGAAAATAATTTGACAAATACTAATGCAGTAAGTGTTCCAATATATCTGTCAACAACATTTATCAGAAATGAGGATGGGAGTTATAATAATGATTTTTTATACACCCGAAGTAATAATCCAAATCGTCAAATTTTAGAAAATAGTCTTGCCTTATTAGAAGGTGGTAAAATTTGTTATACTTTCTCATCTGGCATGGCAGCTATAAGTGCAATTTTTCAAAGCTTTAGCACTGGTGATCATATTTTACTTCCAGATGATGTTTACTACAACGTTTATATGTTAACTACAGAGGTCTTTGAAAGATGGGGACTTGAGTTTACTATTGTAGATATGTCAGACAAAAATGAGGTGCTTTCTGCAATCAAGGATAACACAAAACTTATATGGGTAGAGACTCCATCAAACCCTCAATTAAAAATCACCGATATTGAACAAATAAGTGAAATAGCAAAAAAGAATGACATATTATTAGCGGTAGACAATACATGGTCAACACCTGTATTACTGAAACCACTGGATTTAGGAGCTGATATAGTAATGCATTCAACAACAAAATATTTTGGAGGACATAGTGATGTTTTAGGAGGTTGCGTGATTTTAAAAGAAAATAATGAAACTGCACAAAAAATAAGTCATATACAATCGCTGTCCGGAGGTGTCCCTTCTCCATTCGATTGCTGGCTGATATCTCGTGGAATCCAGACACTGCATTTAAGAGTAACTGCTCAAACAAAAACAGCAAAAAAATTAGCTAAATTTTTAGAAAAGCACCCACAAATTAAAAAGGTTAATTATCCGGGATTAAAAAGTCACACCCAATTCGATATAGCAAAAAAACAAATGAAAAATGGTTATGGTGCTATGTTATCTGTATTAATTAAAGGAAATGCTGAAACGGCAAAAAAAATTACCAACAAGCTTAAAGTTTTTACTACCGCTACAAGTTTAGGCGGTGTAGAGAGTTTAGTGGAACACAGAAAATCTGTTGAAGGTATTAATAGCAATACTCCAGAAAATTTATTACGTATATCAGTAGGTTTAGAAAACGTAGATGATTTAATCGAAGACTGGAAGCAAGCTTTATCTAATTAATAGCCAAGAGCTAATAAAAAACAAAACTAGTTAGCTACTTCACTAATAAATTTTATGCGGTATAACCGAAGTTCTTCATCATCATAATCACCATCAAATTCATCAATAGCTGCATCGATATCATCGGTTTCAGATTCCATAAAATAATCATGAATCTCTTCTTGTTGGTCTTCGTCTAAAATATCATTAAGCCAATAATCGATATTTAGCTTAGTACCCGAATACACAATAACTTCCATTTCTTTTATGAAATCTTCCATAGACATACCCTTAGAAGAGGATATATCATCAAGCGGTAATTTTCTATCAATATTTTGAATGATATACAACTTATTTGCAGAATTACTTCCTGTAGATTTAACAACTAAATCATCAGGTCGCATAATATCATTTTCTTCAACATAGTTAGCAATTAATGCCACAAAGTCTTTACCATATTTTTTTGCTTTACCATCACCAACACCATGTACATTACTTAGTTCTGTTATGTTAATAGGATATTTAAGCGCCATATCTTCCAAAGAAGGATCTTGAAAAATAACAAAAGGAGGTACACCTAATTTTTTTGCATTCTTTTTTCGTAAATCTTTGAGCATACCCATCAAAACTTCATCTGCTACAGCACCTCCACCTTTAGATGCGGTAATAATACTGCCATCTTCTTGTTCTCCCTCAAAAATATGATCTTCAGTCATCATGAATGACACCGGTTTCATTATAAACTCTTTACCGTTTTTAGAGAGCTTAATAACACCATAAGTTTCAATATCCTTTTTTAAATAACCAGCGACCAAAACCTGCCTTAATAAGGCCATCCAGTATTTATTATCTTTATCTTTTCCTTTACCAAAAAAAGGTTGCTCGTTTGTTTTATGCGAGTTTATTAAAGCATTTTCTTTACCTGTAATAACATTTACTAAATCCTTAGACTTATATTTTTCATTGGTTTTGTCTATTATTTCGAGAAGAATTTTTACATCATCTTTAGCTTCAACTTTCTTTTTAGGATGCCTAACATTATCATCCATATCACCACCATCTCCTGTTTCTGTATCAAAGGCTTCACCAAAATAATGAAGAATAAATTTTCTTCTAGAAATAGATGTTTCTGCAAAAGCTACAACTTCTTGTAGTAGAGCCTGTCCAATTTCCTGTTCTGCTACAGGTTTACCAGACATAAATTTTTCAAGTTTCTCGATATCTTTATAAGCATAAAATGCTAAACAGTGACCTTCTCCTCCATCGCGTCCTGCTCGACCTGTTTCTTGATAATAACTTTCTATACTTTTAGGAATATCGTGATGAATTACAAAACGCACATCAGGTTTATCTATACCCATACCAAATGCAATAGTAGCTACAACAACATCGACATCTTCCATGAGAAATTTATCTTGGTGGCTAGAGCGTGTTTTAGCATCTAACCCAGCGTGATAAGGCACTGCTTTAATACCATTAACTTGAAGTACTTGAGCTAATTCTTCAACACGTTTTCTACTTAAACAGTAAACAATACCAGATTTTCCTTCGTTTTGCTTTACAAACCGAATAATATCAACATCAACATTTTTAGTTTTTGGACGTACTTCGTAATATAAATTAGGGCGATTAAATGATGCTTTAAATGTTTTTGCTCCAGAAATACCCAGATTTTTTATGATATCTTCTTGAACTTTTGGTGTTGCGGTTGCAGTTAAACCAATTATGGGAATATTATCTCCTATTCTACCTATTATATGACGTAAGTTTCTATATTCCGGTCTAAAGTCATGCCCCCATTCGCTAATACAATGCGCCTCATCAATTGCCATAAAAGACACTTTTACTGAGCGTAAAAACTCAACATTCTCTTCTTTGGTTAATGATTCTGGAGCTACATAAAGTAACTTAGTAACGCCATTAACAATATCTTCTTTTACACGCTTTATTTCAGTTTTATTTAAAGATGAATTTAAAACATGTGCAATACCTTCTTCATTAGAAATTCCTCTAATGGCGTCCACCTGATTTTTCATTAAAGCTATCAAAGGAGAAACCACTATAGCAGTACCTTCTTGCATTAAGGCTGGTAATTGATAACAGAGCGATTTACCACCACCTGTTGGCATAATTACAAATGTATGATTACCAGATATGATACTTTCTACAACTGATTCTTGAAGTCCTTTGAATTTGTTAAACCCAAAATACTTTTTCAATGCTGAGTGCAAGTCACCTTTTGCTATCAATATGAATTATTTAAAATTAATACTCATTAAAATACATCAATTATTAAAAACTAAGACAATGAATTTAATAGTGTATTTAGAGAACCCTCATTTTTTTTTCGTTAGTTTTGTAACGAAAATTGAAATTACAATAAAAATTTAATTTCATTAACAATAAATATACAAAATCTTCAAGCATCAACTAAAAAATAGAAGAAATTTTGATAAGTAAAGATTCTATTATAAATACTGCAAAAAAAACAATTGAAATGGAAAGTAAGTCCATTTTAAATTTATCTAACCTTGTTGATGATGACTTTGCAAAGGCTGTAGAAATTATTTACAACTCCAAAGGTCGTGTTATTATTACAGGTATTGGAAAAAGTGCCATTATTGCCAATAAGATTGTAGCAACATTAAACTCTACTGGAACACCATCAGTTTTTATGCATGCTGCAGATGCTATTCATGGAGATTTAGGACTTATTCTTGAAGACGACGTTGTTATTTGTATATCAAAAAGTGGAAATACGCCAGAAATTAAAGTACTTATCCCACTTATTAAAAGTGCAAAAAATACGATAATAGCTATAACAGGAAATAACAAATCGTTTCTTGGCACTCAAGCAGATTTTGTTTTAAATGCCTTTGTTGAAAAAGAGGCTTGCCCTAATAATTTAGCTCCTACAACTAGTACTACAGCGCAATTAGTAATTGGTGATGCACTTGCCGTTTGTTTATTAGAATTGCGTGGTTTTTCTAGTAATGACTTTGCAAAATATCATCCTGGGGGTGCTTTAGGAAAAAAACTATATCTAAGAGTTCATGACATATCATCTGTAAACGAAAAACCCAAAGTAGGATTAGATAATAGTATAAGAGAAGTTATTGTTGAAATTAGTGAGAAAATGTTGGGTGTAACTGCTGTTGTTGAGCATGATAAAATTATAGGAATTATTACAGATGGCGATTTGCGTAGAATGCTTAGTAAAGTAGATGATTTTTCTAAATTAACTGCTAAAGATATTATGGGCGATAAACCTAAAAGTATAGATAGTAATGCTATGGCTATAGATGCTTTAGAAATAATGGAAGCTAACGATATTTCGCAATTACTTGTAGAAGAAAATGGTAAATATGCAGGTGTGGTTCACCTACACGATTTGATAAAAGAAGGTATTATATAATGGCTAAAAAGAATATTAATGAGATGTCTTTTTTAGATCATCTTGAAGACTTGCGTTGGCATTTAATTAGAATTGTTCTTGCAGTAGTAATAGTAGCTACTTTAGCTTTCATATTTAGTAGGTTTATTTTTGAGGCTATTATTTTTGCACCATTGGATATGAGTTTTCCAACCTATAATTTTCTTTGTAATGCAGCAAATTTTATAGGTGTAGATACTACGTTTTGTGCAGAAGAAATGCCGATGATTATACAAAATCGAACTATGGGTGGACAGTTCTCAGCAGATATTTGGACAGCTATTCTTGGTGGTTTTATTATCTCTTTCCCATACGTTATTTACCAATTATGGAAGTTTATTAGCCCTGGTTTACATAGTAGCGAACGTAAACATTCTCGGGGTTTTATTATAATATCATCACTTCTTTTTTTTATCGGTGTATTATTCGGTTACTACATTGTAACCCCTTTATCTCTTAATTTCTTAGCTAATTATAGTATCTCAGAAATTGTTGATAATCAAATAGATATTAGTTCTTTTATGTCATTACTTAGAAATTCTGTTTTGGCTTCAGGTCTGATTTTTGAACTTCCAATAATCATCTATTTTTTTACTAAAATAGGTTTAGTAACACCAGAAATATTAAAGAAATACAGGAAATACGCCCTAGTAATTGTCTTAATTTTATCTGCAATTATTACGCCTCCAGATGTTGCAAGTCAAGTTATTGTGGCTATTCCTATTTTAATACTATATCAAGTAAGTATATATATATCAAAAGTTGTAGTTAGAAATCAAAAAAGAAAAGAAAAGGAACATGTCTGATATTGTTACAGAATTCAATGATTATCGTGCTAAAATGAACGACAAAATTTTAGCTGACAACAATAAAATTATTAAGCGTATTTTTAATTTAGATACCAATGCTTTCTCTGAAGGCACCCTAGATGTTAAAACAAAAGAACTACTGGGTCTAGTGGCCTCAGCAGTTTTACGATGCGATGATTGTGTTAAATACCATTTAGAAACAAGCTATAAATTAGGATTAAAAAAAGATGAAGTTGTTGAAGCTTTAAGTATTGCAACTTTAGTTGGAGGTACCATAGTAATTCCTCATTTGCGTCGTGCATATGAGTTTTGGGATGCTTTAGAATCTCAAAGTTAAACTTTACATAAATTCTAAACGCCTTGCTATTGTAGTGTATATGATTTTACTATTTTTAGCGTTCAGTATATAACTTATGATTTTAAGAGCCGAAAATTTAATGAAGTCCTATAGCGGACGTAAAGTTGTAAAAGATGTTTCACTTCAAGTAAACCAAGGTGAAATTGTTGGACTTTTAGGTCCAAATGGTGCTGGAAAAACTACATCTTTCTACATGATTGTTGGTTTAATAAAACCAAACGGTGGACATATTTTTATAGATAATACTGAAATCACTAAATTCCCAATGTATAAACGTGCACAAAATGGTATTGGTTATTTAGCGCAAGAAGCATCCGTTTTTAGAAAATTAAGTATTGAAGATAATATTTTAAGTGTTTTACAGCTTACCAAATTGAGTAAAAAAGAACAGCATTTAAAAATGGAATCACTTATTGAAGAATTTGGTTTAGGTCATATTCGAAAAAGTAGAGGCGATTTATTATCTGGAGGCGAGCGTAGACGAACAGAAATTGCCCGTGCTTTAGCAACAGACCCTAGTTTTATTCTTTTAGATGAGCCCTTCGCTGGAGTTGATCCTGTTGCCGTTGAAGACATTCAACGCATTGTAGCACAACTTACAAAGAAAAATATTGGTATTCTTATCACCGACCATAATGTTCAGGAAACACTTGCTATTACCGATAGAACGTATTTAATGTTTGAAGGTAGCATTCTTAAAGCTGGAAAACCAGAAGAACTTGCTAGTGATGAAATGGTACGAAAAGTCTATTTAGGTCAAAATTTTGAACTACGTAAGAAGAAAATTCGTGACTAAAGCATAAAACTTATTAATTAATTAATTATTTATTTATTCTTTATAGAAAACCGTAACTCTGCTGCAGGAATAAAACAATCTTAAAATTTCTCTTACTTTCCTTGTTTCCTAAATAACTTCTTCTTGATAAAAATTAAGGTTTTCACTACCAAAAAAGTTAAAAACCCAACAAGTAATCCAACTATAAAATCTCTCAAAATACCTGGAAGGACTTCTAAAAAATGGTGAAGAAAATCTATGTGATGTATAAAAATACCACCTGCAACTAAAAGTAATGCTATGGTACCAATTACAGATAAACTTTTTATAATTAAGGGCAAGGTTCTAATTAATAAGTTCCCAAAAAGGTTTGAAAAACTTTTTTTATTAGAGTTTAAACTTACTAATTTCAATCCAAAATCATCCATTCTAACTATAAGAGCTACAATACCATAAACTCCAACAGTGGCAATTACAGCTACTAAAGACACGACAAGAATTTGAAATAATAAAGGCTTTCCAATTACCGTACCCAATGCAATAATTACAATTTCAACAGACAAAATAAAATCTGTGAAAATAGCTGATTTTATTTTCTTTTTTTCATTTTCTAGCACTTCAGCTTCTGATAAATTTACATTCCCAATGTCAGCTTCAGTAATGTGTTCTTTTTGTTCTCGATGAAAAAAGAAATGATAAATTTTTTCAACTCCCTCAAAAGCTAAATAAATACCACCTAAAATTAAGGCTATTGTTACTCCAATAGGTACAAAAGCACTCAATAAAAATGCAATGGGCAAAATAATCAATTTATTAATTGCTGAGCCTTTTGTAATTGCCCATAAAACGGGTAATTCCCTCGATGATACAAAACCGGTAGCTTTTTCTGCGTTCACTGCTAAATCATCTCCTAATATTCCAGCTGTCTTTTTTGTAGATATTTTAGTCATTACCACAACATCATCCATAAGTGTAGCAATATCATCAAACAAAGCAAAAAAACCTGATGCCATAAATTGTTAAAATTATTTTGAAGTTAAATTGTCTAAAACAGACATGATAATGTATAGTAATATTATAATAGGTATTGCCGCAAATTTCAATATTATAAGTAAAACTACACACAAAATTATAAAGATGCATCGCGTTGCATTGTCTTTAAAACTATAGTTTTTAAACTTTAATGCAAATAACTTAATATTAGAGTTTAACAAATAGCAACTCAAGATAGTAAACAGAATTAAAAACCATTTATTAAGAATGATAGTATTAATAACATCATTATCCTGAAACTCAATAATTAGCGGTAAGGATAAGATAAGTAAAGCATTTGCTGGTGTTGGCAAGCCTTTAAAATACGTTTGCTGTTCTGTATCTATATTAAACTTTGCTAAACGGTAAGCAGATGCAAGAGTTACAGAAAACCCTAAATAAGGTATTACGTCTGTTTCTCCCCAACTTAAATCTGAAATTTCTAAAAGTTTATAAATAACTAACCCTGGTACTAATCCACTAGTAACCATATCAGCTAACGAATCTAATTGCAATCCTAATTCACTTTGAACTTTTAATTTCCTTGCTGCAAAACCATCAAAAAAATCAAAAAATATGCCTAAAAAAACAAAAAAGGCACCTGTTACAAAATTACTATTTAGAACAAAAATTACCGCTACACATCCACATAATAAATTCAAAAGCGTAAGTGTATTTGGTATAAATTTCTTCATATGTTTTATTTTGATTTTGTAAAAATAACAAACAAATTCACTCTAAAGCAATATCTATTATAAATTGAAGTTTTAAAGAATATAAATTATGTGCATCTTTGTAAAAAAATTGCGATTGAGACCTTACATAACTGCATTTTTCTTCATTTTATCAATGTCAGTGTTCAGTCAGACTGTTAGAAAATATTCTAATGAGTTTATGAATATTGGTGTCGATGCTGCTGCATTGGGGATGAGTAGTGCCGTAACGTCTCATACAGCTGATGTTAACTCGGGTTACTGGAATCCTGCGGGACTTTTAAAACTTGAAGATAGTCAGTTGGCCTTAATGCACTCAAGCTATTTTGCCAACATTGCAAACTATGATTATGCTGCTTTCGCAATGCCCTTAGATGACAGAAGTGCGGTTGGAATATCATTAATTCGTTTTGCCGTCGACGATATTTTAAACACCACACAACTAATTGATGCTGAAGGAAATATAAACTATGATAGAATTAGTTTATTTTCTACAGCAGATTATGGACTTACATTTTCTTACGCTAGGAAACTTCCCGTACAAGGCTTAAATTATGGTGTTAACGCAAAAGTAATTAGAAGGATAATTGGCGACTTTGCCTCGTCATGGGGTTTTGGTTTAGACTTCGGAATTCAATTTGAAACCAACAATAACTGGAGATTTGGATTAATGGCCAGAGATATTACAACAACTTTTAATGCCTGGGCTATTAATGAGGAAGAATTTGCTACAGTAAGAGATGCTGTTGCGGGTCAGAATCAAGAATTACCAGAAACAACAGAAATTACAATACCAAAATTACAAATTGGAATTTCTAAACTAGTAGATTTTAATTTTGATTACACACTTTTAATGGCTGCAAACTTAAATGTGCGTTTTGAAGAAAATAATGATATTATTTCAACATCTTTTGCCAGTATAAACCCTGCTCTTGGTTTTGAATTTGGGTATATAGATATGGTATACTTACGCGCTGGAATGGGTAACTTCCAAAATGAATTACAAATAGACAACTCAGAACAATTGAGCTTTCAGCCCAGTTTTGGAGTTGGTTTTAAATATAATGGTATTCAAATTGATTATGCGTTTACCGATATTGGCGACCAAAGTGTTGCGTTATACTCTAATGTTTTTTCTTTAAAAGTGGATTTAAGTATCTTTAGATAATAATTTAAATACATGCAGAAAACACTACTTTTTTTAGTTTTACTTCTTTCTTTTTCATTTTTAAAAGCGCAAGAAAATATTTTATCTGAACAATCAGAAATTAGTGTTTTAACAATAGCTCCTGGAGCCTCGTTAAATGATGCCTTTGGTCATAATGCCTTTAGAATAAAAGATCCGCAAAGCAACTTAGACGTTACTTATGATTATGGACGTTTTGATTTTGAGGCACCAAATTTCTATTTAAATTTTGCAAAAGGAAAGCTTAACTACTCTATTGGAAGTATGGGTTTTTACGATTTTATTCGGTTTTATGTCAGTCAAAATAGAACTGTAAAAGAGCAAATTTTAAATCTTACACCAAACGAAAAACAATCACTTTACAATTTTTTAATTGAAAATAACAAACCTGAAAACAGGAATTATTTATATGAATTCTTTTTTGATAACTGTGCAACTAAAATTAAAGATGTAGTAAACATCGCAGTGGATAATAACATCATTTTTAATAAACCTGAAAACTTTGAGGAAGCGTCTTTCAGAACTTTAATTCAAAACAATCTTAATAGAAATTCTTGGGGAAGTTTGGGTATTGATATTGCATTAGGTTCAGTAATCGATACTAATGCTAATGAAGAAGAACATATGTTTTTACCAGAAAATATATATAAATTCTTTGAAGTGGCTACTCTCAAAAATAATCAAGCTTTAGTAAAGAAAAGCAGTGTTATATTTGAAGAAGTTGAGAGTACAAAAACAAATAATTTTTTCACAAGCCCATTATTTGTCTTTGGTGTTATTGGTTTCTTTATTCTATTTATTACGTACAAAGATTACAAAAACGGTAAGCAAACCAAGTGGTTAGATATAACTTTATTTGCTATAACTGGTATTATTGGTGTTTTAATTTTATTGCTTTGGTTTGCCACAGACCACAGAGGAACACATCAAAACTACAATTTACTTTGGGCGTGTGCGCTAAATATAGTAGTAATTGGTCAATTATTTAAAAACAAAGTTAGCAGTTGGTTTATTAAATACCTTAAGTTTTTAATCATTCTATTATGCCTTTTAACCTTACATTGGATAATTGGTGTTCAAGTTTTCGCTATAGGGCTAATTCCTTTTCTAATTGCTCTTTTTGTTAGATATTTATACTTAATAAACTACTTAGGAAAAAGTAAATAATATTGAGTAACTATTGCCCTCTGAAGAAAATTACAGTACTTAAAGTTTTTACTAGAATATTCATATCTAGAAAAAAACTTCTGTGTTTTATATAGTATAAATCATATTGTAGCTTAACTAAGCTGTCGTTTATTGAAGATCCATACTTAGTTTTAACCTGTGCCCAACCTGTTAATCCTGGCTTTACAATATGCCTAGTCTCATAAAAAGGAAGAATTTGAGATAACTCTCTAACAAAATACGGACGCTCTGGTCTTGGTCCTATTAAACTCATATCGCCTAAAAAGATATTAAGAAATTGTGGGATTTCATCTAACCGTGTATTTCTTAAAAATTTACCAAAAGGTGTTATACGAACATCATTTTTTTTAGCCCATACAGCGCCATCTTTCTCAGCATTTTTAATCATGGTTCTATATTTAATAATGCTAAACAGATTGCCATTTTTACCAATTCGCTCTTGAGTATAAAATAATGGGCCTCGATTTCCTATAGAATTGCCTAATAATATAATGGGTAAAACAACCAAACCTCCAATTATACCAATTATAGAAATAAGAATATCAAATATACGATGAAAAAAGAGGTACATTTTATTCTGGTTACTTCTGCTAAAAGGAAAATATTTATAAAAATCTTTACCTACAAATTGAACAGGTATACGTTGCGTCATGTCCTCATAAACCTGCGTGTATTCCTTTATGGGAAAGCCTCCTTCCAACAAAGTAATAAGATCTTTGTAAATTTCTGGTGTTATTGATTCAGAATTATAACTAGCAATAACGATTTCTGAAATGCTCTCATCTTTAATAACTTGATAGATTTGCTTCGGGCTATATTCAACTATACCCTTAAATTTAACTTTATCTGCTTTTCGAGTTTCACAATTTATAAACCCAACTATTTTATAATTTGGATCTGCATCATTAAAAGCCTCTACAATAGTTTCAATATTTGATGTTTCTCCAATTATCAACACTTTTTTATAAAACCGAGGAGATACTATGAAAGTTACATAAACAAACCGCCAAATAAATAATGCAAATAGTATTGAGAAGTAAAAGAAAAATATTTGTAGTCTATTATCTGGTAATATGGGTGTAAAGAAGGGTGTTAAAAAGTAAAATAATACGGTTACTGAAACCGTAAAAACAATATTTACATATACCTTTTCAATTTTACTAGATTTTTGTAAATCGTATAATTCAAAAATGGTTCCAAACACTGAAACATATAAAATTAGAACAAAAACCCAACTCCAATTTTCATTTGTAATTGTAAAATAGTCAAACTCAAAAGTGTTACTTACAAAATATAAAACAATAAGAATTGATGCAATGTCAAATAAACGCAATAATACTTTACGTTCAGAAATATTAAAATGAATACTGCTTTTTGACATTTTTGGAGGCCGATAAATAAGAAGTATAAATATACTAAGTAAATTGTATTAAGCCTAAATTAAATTAACAGTTTAATCCATTGATTTTTGATAATTTCCCAATCAAACTGTTCGATTTTTATTCTACCATTAGCAGCAAGATTATTACCCATTTCTGGGTTTTCAATTATTTGTTTAATTTTTTCAACGAACAAAAAAGCATCGTTTGGTTCAATTAATAATCCCTCTTTTTCATTTTCTATCAAAAATGGCAAACCGCCAACATTTGTAGAAATAATTGGTAAACCTAATGCCATTCCTTCAATAACACTAACAGGCATATTATCAAAATCTGTAGTATTTATAAAAATATTGAAATCTTCCGAGATTTTTATCCAGTCCTCTTTTGATAATTTACCTGTGAATCTCACATCAACACCACAATCACTTGCATATATTTTAGCTTCATTTAAAGACCCATCTTTATCTGGACCTACCATACAAAGTGTAGCTTGAATATTATCATCCTTGAGAATTTTAAGAACATTAATAGCCAGTAACGGATTATAAATTTTTGAAAACGACCTCACCCAAAGTAATTTTGGTTTACTAAAATCTCTTTCTTTAAAAGGATAATTTTCAGGCTCGATAGAATTTGGAATAACTTCTAAATTACCATAGCCATATTCTTGAAATTGTAATTTCAAAAACTCAGATGGTGCGATATTTTTAAAAGCATTGTTAAATATAGCCTTACTCATAAACTGACTATTCTTAAGCCTGTTTTGAAGGTTGCCACCATGTAAAATTGGAATATACTTTAATTTAAAAAACCTACATAGCTGACTGCACAAATAAGCATAGTAAAAATTCTGTGTACTATAAGTATCAATTAAAATATAGTTTGCCCAATTCCTGTGCTTTAGAATTTGATAAAGCATATCTAATAAACGAAGAAACTTATTCTTTTTACCAGAAGTTGTTACTATACTAAAACCCTCATCACTTAATAATTTACTAAGAGTATCAATAGTAGTAACTGTTTTATCACTTTGAGATAACTGGTTTCCTATGTAAAGGAGGTTTTTCATATGTTATATTAAGCAAACATAGTGCATAAATAAATGCTGGTGCCGCTATTCGCATTGCAGAATGGTTAATGGTTAATAGCCAAAATAAGTAAAATGAAAAAAAGAAAATATTATTTCTGTTTTTCATTCTGTAAGCCAGTGGTGTTACTAATAATATTAAAAAAGCTATGACACCAAACATTCCATGTTCGGCTAAAATTCGTGTCATTTCGTTATGCGATGCTGCAACTATTCCTGTTTCATTTAAACGTTCTTCTTTTACTTTGCCAACTCCTATTCCTAAAAAGGGATTATCTAAAAATTCTTGAAACTCAAAAGCAATTAAATCTGTTCTTCCTGTAGTTATATCTGCTTTTTCTCTTCCAGCTGCATCTTGGTTTGCATAGCGTTTATCTATAAAACCTCCTGTTTGTATGGAGCTAATTAACCAAGTTAAAACAGCAATGGTTAAAAATAGAATTAAAGAAAATTTTATTCGAAATTTGGTTTTCAAATTAACTTTTAAATAATATAAACCAATAAAACAGAGAATCATAATTATAGCTGTAAAAACTCCTCCTCTACTAAAAGTTACTAATGCTCTAAATGCTAACAAACTAAGTATTAACAAATCAATTATTCTATGCGAAAATAATTCTCTTGACATAAAAAATCTTGTTGCCAAAACAAAAATACCAATCCCTAAAACGGTTGCAACTTGATTTGGACCAAAACCACCAGAAGTATCAAAATTAGAGCCAGTGCTAGTTACAACCTCTTGTAAGTTTGGAGTATATAAAACAAGATAGATGGCCATACTAATCAAAGGTAATAATAAAGCTAATAGTATTATTTTAATCTGATTGAAAGTAATATTCCGCTTGTAACAAAAAACAGCAGAAATACCTAAACATACAGGTCCACTCAAATTAAAAGCTATTGCTCTTCTTATATCTGTCTCGAATCCCATTTCTGCAACTGCTACAAATATTCCAGGAATTAGAAAAAGAATATATAACACATATACTAATGATTGATTAGAAAATCCATTAGTAAATAACCCCAGTGTAATAAACAATATAACTAAGTACTTACTTGCTTCATACAAAACAGTACCGTTATTCATTCTTAAAAAAACTTCTATGCCAACTATATATGCACATGCCAATAGCACATAAAATGTTTTATAATTCTTAGAAGCTCTAATAATTTTGTAGCTAAAAAAAGCAGTTATAAACAAAAAATATAATAATGCTAAAGGCTTATATAAAAAAACGCCTACAGCTAAAACTATATGAAATATTAGAAGTTTATAATATAGCGTCAACTTCATATAGCAGAGTAGTTAACATTGTTTAGTAAATTTAAGTACTTTAAAATAAATTTTTTGGAACCATAATGATTTTGAATGTTCTTCTTTAATCCTATTGCTTTTAAATTGGCTAATTCCCTATTTTCAAAAACTTCTTTTAAAGCATCGGCTAACTTTTGAGGAGATTTTGGAGGTACAATCCATCCAAATTCCCCATTACCAAGTACTTCTTTACATTGGCCCACATTAGTACATACAACTGGTAACTCAGCTAAACCATATTCTAAAAGAGACAGAGGTAAACCTTCGCTTACAGAGCTTAGAATTCCAACATCTGAGTTACTTAAAACTTCTGAAATATTAATAACAGGTCCTAAAAAAGATACATTATCACCTAAATCAAGTTCTATGATTTTATTTTTTATCTTCTTAACATAATTTACATCTGTTAAAGATCCTGCGAGTAGCAGTTCAAAATCAATATTTTGTTCTTTTAATAAAAAACATGCTTTTAATAAATTTATATGATCTTTTTGATTTCTAATATTAGCTACACAAGCAAGCACAAATTTATCAGATTTTTTTGCTTTAATTATTTCTAATAATGAATAATTAGGAATATAAACAATTGCTTCTTTTTTCACTTTTAAGTGCTTTATATTCCATTCTTTTATTTTTTCGTTAACACAAACTACACCATTGATTAGAAAAGAAAAGTATTTAATTATTTTTCTATCAGAATCCTTCAATAAATCACTATAACCCCAGTGGTCGTGCCATATAACTATTACTCTAGGAAATAATAATTTGACTAAAAAAATCCAATAAATAGATGTTTGATGTGCATGAACTACCGACGGTTTATAACTTCTTACTAACTTAAAAAGCTTTAAAAATGCCATTAAATCTAAAAACCCCTTTTTATTTAAAAAAGTGACATTTTCTTTTTCCTTTATAAAGTTATACAAAAACCCCGTTTTTCTGGATACAACTAAATAATTTTCAATTTTATTTAAGGTAAAACTATTGCAAATGTTAACACTCATCCTTTCAGAACCACCAATTTCTAATGAATCTACAATTTGAAGTATCTTATGTTTTTTTTTCATTTTAATCTATTCCTCTTGCTATAACTGTAATACTAATTCCAAATAACTTTGAATATATATATGGATTTAATCTTAAAAATAGATATTTAATAGGATAAGCTATTTTTTGTAAAAAAGTTTTGTTATTTGAAGGGGCTTTTAGAGAATCTTTTGAATATTGATAATCAATAATTTTCAATCCTGAGAAAGTAATTAAGTTAATCGCCGAATTAATATCTAGAAAAATTAAATGTCCTGGGTTTTCTATTTTCTTTCTTTGAAGATTTCTAACATTAACAGAAAAACTATTTTCTAATGGAATATGCATTACAACAAGTTTTGCTCTTTTTCCAACTTCTCTTATAAAATCAATTGGGTTTGGTACATGTTCGAAAACATCATTTAAAGTAACCATATCAAATTTTTCAGTACACTTAGTAAAATCCTTGAAATCAAAATCTACTAATTCGTCACTTAATTCCTTAACATGAGGCGAAATATCAAATCCCTTTATGATCTTAAGTGAATTAAACTTATGCATTAATTCGCTACCTAATAATTTAACTATCTCACCAGAACCACAACCTATATCAGCATATGATTTCAATTCTATTTTATTATCAATCAAATAATTAATCAATACTTTTTTAATTGCCTCTACCTTATACTTACTATCCTCTATATGCCTATTTATATCTTGAAAATAATTACCTTCTGAATACATATTAATGGTTATTCTAATTTTAGATTAAGCTACTCTTTTAATAATTTTGAAATCTCTGTTTCAAAAACATCTAAAGTATAATTTTGAGACCATTTAAAAGCTGCTTTACTCATCAATTTTAATTTGGTTTCATCTTTTAAATATCTACTTATCTCTTTAATACACTCTTCTAAACCTGGTTCAATTATAACACCTCGTCTTCCATAATCTAACATAAATGGAACACAAGATATCTTTGTAGCAATTGGAACAACCCCAAAAAACATAGCTTCAGCAATAGCCTTTGGCCAGCCTTCAGATTTTGATGGTAGTATTGAAAAATGTGCTTTTTTAAGTGCCTTTTTTATAACCTCTTTAGGCTTATTTCCATGTATAGTTATAATATTTTCTAATTTATTTTCTTTGATGTAATCTTTAAGTGATTCCTTTAAAACTCCATCACCAAATATATCTAGAGAAATATCTTTTCCTTGCTTGTGTAAAGCCTCAATAATTTTAATTGATAAAAGTGGACGTTTTCCTTTTACCAAACTTCCAACAAAAATAAATTTGAGCTCCCCTGTATAAGATCTATTAAAAGGTCCTTCTTTTTCAGAATTATTAAAAGTAGCAGTAAAAAAAGGGATTATATTTTTTGATTGATTTTCCCATTTCCCATAAACTAAAACCTTAATATTCTTAGTTAATAACGTATTACTCAATATCCATTTTTGTAGCCTATAGCTAATTGGCTGCTTCGCTATTGGATCCCAATTACCAGCGTATTTAGCTGTTTTAATTTTACCAGGAAAAAGGATCTGGATAAAACACCCTAATAAACCAATATTACCTGGGCATCTTAAATGAATATGGTCAGCTTTTAAACAACCAATAAAGATTACAATCAAAATATAAGGCAACTTTATAACCGAAAAAATAGAGGACAAAATACTAGTAAATTGAATTGAAGGTATTTTTTTAAACATCAAATTGTCGTGCTTATAAGCTATATCAATAGTACTTATTTTTTCCTTAGTTATTGGCGCTATAATTGAAACCTTATCTACATATTTTAACCATAAATTCATTTCACGAACGTATGGAGCGTAACTAAATACGTCTTCTTTTTTTATTTTATGTAAAGCATGGGAAATAATTAAAAACCTCATGTTTCAATTTTTGGTGGATTAAACATAAGCGAAAACCAACCAAAAATACGACCTAAAGCTTCTGTTAATGCTTCTTTTCGTTTAGCAGTTGTAATAATATTTAAAAGTCTAATTTTTGTTAGTAACATACTAGTAAAATACCATTTAAAGGTTGCCTTAAACGTTGGTTTTGAATATTTTATACGCCAAACATACCACCCATTTCTTACCACCATTTTTCCGTATTGGAATTTATTTGGACGCCCAGAACTATCATGATGATGTTCTAATTGGGCTGATGTATTTATATATAAATTTCCTGTTTTAGCAATTCGTAATGAAAAGTCGGCATCTTCATATAACCCATAACCTTCAAAATATTTAGAGAATTTTAAACTTTCAAAAATATCCTTTCTGTAAGATGAAACACCGCCCATGATCTGTTCTACTTGATAAATTTTTCCGGATGGTGGTAAAAAACTAACAGATCTACCATGAGAAAAACTAGGCATAAAACCTGGTTCTGCATCTGGTTGCAAGCCAAAAAAACGTCTCATTTTGAATCGTAAAGGTTCATTGCGCATCCAACCATCAAAATAAAACCTAGACTTATTATTTTTGCCGTCAGAAGGCTTCCAAATCACTTCGTTAGTAATATAACCGCCAACAGCCAACGCTTCTGGTTTTGAAGAGTAAGTACTAATTAAATTAGCAAAATAATTAGGTTTTAAAATTATATCATCATCCAAAAAACACACTATTTCTGATGATTCTGAGACCAAATTCACACCGTAATTACGTTGCTTGGTTAACCCTCGATTATTATCATCTATTTTAAAATAACGTAACTTATTAAAGTTTTTAGCTTTTAAAATATTCTCCGTTTCATTATTGGTTGAGCCATCGACTATTAATATCTCATTTGGGTAAAGTGTTTGACTATTTACAGATGTTAATAAATTTAAAATAGCCCTAGGCCGCATATATGTACAAATAATTAAAGAAAAAATCATTTTTAATGTTTGTCTTTTAACTTGTTAGCCAGATAAATACTTTTCTTCCAACGCTTTTTTATTTGCGAATAATATGAAAATACGTTTTTATTCTCTTGCAATTTGAAAAATTTTATAAATAATAAGGTTCTATATCCATTAATTTGAAAATTAGATTGGTTTTTCAAATTGTATAACATTATAGTTGGCGAGGGTTTTGGTTGAATCTTATCATCTATCCAAGAGTGTTTAAATTTTGTTCTAAATCCTCCCATAGGTGCTTTCAAATGTATAAGCCTACATTTACTAATATAGCCAATATCTTCTCCATAATTTCTTATTTGCATACCATAATCGCCATCTTCCCCAAAACCATGTTCGAAGGCTATATCAAACTTTATATTTTTAGCAATATGCTTTGAAATAATACTACAGCCTGATCCAAATGTATTCCATTGGGAAGTTGGTAATTCAAGTTGTTTATCTCCCTTTCTCAAACAGCTAAGAGTTGCTGCACTTAGCTTATACTTAAACATTTCTTCCAAAGCTATTTCGAGTACTTTCTTTTCAAAACGAATATCATCATCTGCCATAAAAACCCAATCTGACTCTACTTCTTTTAGTGCCAAATTTCTAGCGTTACATGCTCCAGTTTTGTTTGTAAACTGGTGCTTTATCTTAAAAGGCCATGTTTCATTTGTCAAATAATCTAATTCTGTTTTACTATCAAAATCTGGATTCTGTTCTATAATAATTACATTTTTAGGCAATAGTGTTTGGTTTGACAAATCCTTCAAAACATCATATAAATAAAGCTTTCTGCCAATTGTAGGTATAATAACATCTAGACTAGTATCTAGAACATTACTAGCTTTCGAAACTATTTCTAAATCCTTAAAATTTAGACTTTTAAATTTTTTAGCAATAAAAAAGGAAGTTATTAATGGTAATAACAATAAACGCTTCTCATAAATTAAACTATTTAAAAAGGCTAATAAAATCCATCTACTTTTGTAATGTTGTTTTATAAACTTAAAAAGCTCAATTTTTGATGTTGGATTATTATCGGTTACGTTTATATTTGGATTTAATAATTTAGGCATTGAATAACAAAACAATCCATTTTTCATACCGAGTTTTGCAATAGAGTTTAGAGTGTAATCAAAAGGTTTTTTCAAATAATCTTTTACATTATAGCATGATAAAACATCTGAATTTATTCCGCCTATACAACTAGCCATTAACCAAGTAGGATAATAAACTTCTTTATTTATTTTTACAAAAGGAGAAGATTCTACATAGCCAATTCGGTCATCAATATAATTTTTTGCTTTAGTATTCAATGAACCCATTATCAATTTATGGTGAAAGGTTCTATCAAATTCTTCAAAATTTATATCATCTTTCAAATTATTATGACACCAAACCAAAAGTGTGTTTTTATATTGATTTGCAAGTTCGAAAAAGGTTTCTACTAAACTATTTTTAGTCACAGATATATCAGCTTTTGAAGAATAATCAAAAACTTTAACAACCTTATTATTGCTGTGCAGAATTATAATCATTTATTAATTAAAGACTTATAAAATTCAATATTTTGATTTGTTGTTTTTTCTGCTGAAAATTTTTTAATTACTCGAAGCCGACCTGCTTTCCCAAAAGTTTCACAAAGTTTTTTACTATCTAATAGTTTGAGTGTTTTTGTGGCAAATTCTTCGTGGTTTTTGGGGTTAACCGTAAATCCTGTTTCATTATCAATCATCAATTCATTAGCCCAACCTATATTAGAAGATACTAATGCTTTTTCCATGGCTAGAGTTTCCAGCCATGTCATAGGAAAAGCCTCAGCAAAACTCGGTAAAACAACAACATTGGATTTACTAATAATTTCCTTTATTGATATATATGGTACTTCATTTAAATGAGTTACAGATTTTCTAACTTCTGGTTTTAATAAATCATAAAATAATTGAATGGTTGATTTTTTTTCAAAAATATCAATAACATCTTTACCTACTAATAGAAGACTAGCTCTTGCATTTCTTTCCTTAATTAAGTTGAAAGCTTCCGCTAGTTCTAAAACGCCTTTTTTTCTAATTATAGTGCCAAAATACAATAGTTGGCCGTTATTAATTTCAATCTGATTAGGTACAAATTGATTAATATCAATCCCGTTATGAATGGTTTTTATGTTAGTATTTAAACTAAATATTTTTTTAGTAATATCAGCTGTAAAAGTACTTGCCGAAACTATTTTAACTGCACTTTTTAAAGCTAATTTTTCAAAAACAAAGTTCTTAAACTTTTGCTTTCTATTGTCTAACTTACAAAAATAAGCGTCACTTCCATTAAGCCTAATTAGAATAGGAATTGTAAACTTCATAAAAGCAGAAATACCTGTCCAATCTGGTGCTTCAATTATATCAATAGCATGATTATTAATTTCTTTTTGAATAAATTTCTGAATTCGTTTACGCTCTTTATACCAACCTAAAAACTTATATTTTTTGTGTTTAATACTTATAATTTTAACTAAATCTTCCTGATAAACTTCATTGTGGTTTTGATAGACACAAAAAATAGTTACCCTAACTCCAGAACTAGCTAAACGTACCGCTAAATTTTTTATACTTGTTCCTAAACCACCTGAAGATGATAAATTTGTATGCGGATACTCTGGAGTTAAAAAACCTATATGCATTACAGAAGCTTTATATAATTATCAACCATGGTTTCTAATGCAAACTCATTTCTGATTTCTTCATAAATATCAGAATCTTTGAGAAATACCTTATTATCACAAATATCCTTCATAATATTTTTTAGAACTTCTACTTGCTTCGGGATAAACAAATAACCATTAATCCCATCTTGTATAATTTCTACATTACCTCCTACATTTGTTGTAATAACTGGTACTTTACTAAATAAACTTTCTAATATTGAAAGACTAAAAGCTTCCATATAAGTTGGTTGAATCATAAAATCATATTGCCAATACATGTTATAAACATTAGCCACACTGCCTTTAAAACTAATAATATGACTTAAATTATATCTATCTGTTAAGTCTAACAAAACACTTTTATAAATACCTTCGCCATATATATCGATATTAATTTTACTCAATGTTACTTCGTCTAATTTGTTTAGGGCTAATAATAAATCTTGAATACCCTTTTCGTAAACCAAATGAGACACTACAATAAAATTGATTTTTTCCGATTCTTGCTTTTGTTTTGAGTTATTAAACAATTTAGTATCAATTCCATTATAAATAACTTCAATTTTACTTTTTAAAGTAAAACTATAATCGTTAATATTTTGGTTTTTAATGTAGTGACTTACTGCTACAACCTTATCAATATAATTTCTATAGACTAAATATTTAATTTTCCTTTTAATTTTTTTCTTTAGAGGAAACCCATTGATAGGTCTGGACATATGATCTACAGCAAATGTTTTACAGTTTACTTGCTGTCTAATTTTTTTATAAAACGGTGTAAATAGCTCTATGAAATGAGTAAAAACATAATTATAATTATGACTCCTTTTTTCAATATGATTTAAAAAAAGTGTTTCTACGCTTGATACATTATCACTATAAAAGCTAATATTTTTATAGAATTCAATTTGTTCCGATTTTGGAAAAAACCAATGAACAGATAGTCCTTTAGTTTTACAAGCTGCATCAAAAGCCAAGAAAAACCTATCCATACTGCCAATTCTATTATGTTTTAATTGATAGTTACAAACAACTGCTATATGTTTTCCTTTATACATTCATTTATTATTGTAGCAATACGTCTGCCTGTTCCTTTTAATGGATGACTAATTTGTAATTTAAGTAAATTATTTTGCGCTTTTAATCTAACTTCAGGTTTCTGTAATAGTAAATTTATTTCATTTATTAGTTCTTCTGAAGATTTAACAACAGCAACAGCCTTACTATCAACCACTCGCTTATAATGCTGATATTTCAAATATTTTTGATCGTTATATAAACCGTTTTTTTCATTTCCAAATACTGGATTTATAACTGGTTTATCAAAAAACATAGCATCTAAACTCATTGTAGAACACATGTTTATTGCAATCTCTGAAAATGACAATACACTCTTTAAATCTACAATATCCTCTGCCGTTGGAATGCGCTGGGACCAAGTTTCTTGATGGTTATCCCTAGATAAAACCCATTTTGGGTAATTCCATTTTATAAAAGGAAACTCATCTTTTAAGTTTTTAAATCTGAAACCGTCTTCGGCGGGAGATGTTCTAACTAATAGATTAACAGGTTCGATAATTTGATTTTTATTAATAGCTTCAGCTATTGTTTTAATATACAAACCATCATTTTTACTTGTAGATACATCTCCACAACTGTAACAAATTATTTTTTTTGTTGTGTCTAGATTAAACTTCTCAGAAAATTTATTTAAATCAATCGGATATCTATCTAAAACATAAGGTTCAAACTGAGGTGTTCCAACAACTTTTATTTGATTGGGTTTTATATTAACATAAAAACTTAATAGCTCTTCCTTCATTAAATAGCTCCAAACAAAATAATAATCAAAATCTCCACTCATTCTACCTTTTGAGGGAATATTATCCCAACTAAAAATAAAAGTTGCAGTTTTAATTTTACACAAATTAGCAGCATAAATTAATGGTGCAATGTATGGGGGACGCTGGTGTGTAAAATATATGAAATCTGGTTTATGAGAATTTAAAAGCGAAATATATCGCTGAGTTGTTGCATTATTCTTAAAGCTTTTTTGTTGATATTTATAGTATTTACTAATCCACTTTTCTGAGTGGAAAAAATTTGTCCAAAGAAAAATTAGTTTTATAAATTGAGCTCTTAAACTTTGTATTTGTGGGTAATTCTTTTTTAAATTAGTACGAATTCCAAAATTATCTTTTTTATGATTTTGAAGATGTGCAACTTCTTTTAACTTTCTAAAAAGCCATGTTTTTGAAGATTCTCTGTAATCTTCAAGGTTTTCAATAACACATTTATCTGTATTAAAATCATCAAAATATGAGTTTGGTAATCCTGAAAAAATAACTATTTCATTAAACTGATTTTGCGCTTCTTTCAGAAAATCACTCATAATGTAATTTCTAAAACCTACCCCGTCTGTTATAACTAATGCTAGTTTATTCATGTATTATGTTAACTAGTTTTTTAGCAATAAAAAGTTCAGTTTTATCAACAGATTCGTAAGTATATCCACCAATATGAGGTGTAATAATCACATTTTCGTTACTTGCCGCATATAAAGTAAGTAAATGGTTTTTAGTATCTGGCTCGCCAAATAAAACATCTGTAGCGTAACCAGCTATTTCTTTTTTATTTAGCTTTTCTAAAAGGTCTCCTTCATTCACTAATCCTCCCCTAGAGGTATTTACTATATAAACTTTATTATTCAAACAATCTAAAACCTCTCTGTTAATTATAAAATGTGTATCATCATTGTATGGTAGATGAATTGATAAAATATCGATTTTTGAGCATAGGTCTTTAATTGAATTACATCTTATAAAATTATCATTTGTCTTTTTTTCCATTATATCAAAATAATAAACCTCCATACCGAAGGCATCAGCATATTTTGCAACTATTTCTCCTAACCTTCCTAATCCTAAAATACCAATCTTTTTTTTATATAATTCAGTACCTCTAAATAATGATCTATCCCATTCTCCTGATTCGACATGATTAAAAGCTAATTTTGTTCTTCTAATAAGTGATAAAAGGAGTCCAAAAGTATGCTCAGCAGTTGCTCTTACTTCCTTCAAAAACTCAGTTTCATTTTTTAAACTGACAATAGTAATTCCGAAATCTTCACAAGCTTTTACATCAATATGGTCTAAACCTGTTACAGCACAAAGAATGTATTTACAATTAACTTCTTCTAAAATATCTCGAGTTAATTTATGATTCAGCCTGAACCAGAAAATATCACAAGTATTTAAAGCGTTTTTAAGTGCGTCATTTGAATTTAATGACACATATTCCAAAACAAAATTCTCAGCTAATATTTTTGAAGCGCTGTCAGCTATTCTATCAATTCCAGAAACGTATATCCTCAATTTACTCACTTCGTTCTATATTTTATTTGCTTTCCAAAGCTTTACTAAAGTTTCAGCAATTAGTAAATCTCTTTCCGTATCAATATTAGCCCAAGTTTCATGAGGCATAACATAAGCCTTTTTGTTCTTTAAAATTAAAGCCTTTTCAGCTAAAAAAGCTTTAGTTGTAATTGCATATATGCACCCGTTTCTTAAATAAACCGAACTCAATTTTTGCCTCTGTTCCTTTTCATGTTGCGAATTGAGTGATTTTAAATTTTTTAAATCATCAACTTCATACATTCTTGCAGGATGAATATCTTCCAATTCAACAACAGAAACTACATTATTTAATGCCTCATCTTCTAAAAACATCGAAATTACATTATCTACATCTTTTCCAGTTCTTATGGGTGCTGTTGGCTGTAACAGAACGATTAAATCATATTGCTCGTTTTTCAAAAATTGTAATACTTCGAGTACTACAGATTCAATTGGAGAATCGTCTTGGGCATTTTTTAAATCTCGATTATGGTATAAACAATTACTGGATTTTGCTACACGTAATATCTTTTCATCATCAGAGGTAACAATATAGTTTGTAAGAAGTTTACTTTCCTTTGCAGTATTAATGGCATAGTTTATTAAAGGCTCTCCATCAATTAGCCTTATATTTTTATTTTTTACGCCTTTAGAGCCACCTCTTGCTGGTATAATACCTAAAACTTTCATTAATACGTAATCGTTTTATGGAATCTTAATTCTATATCAGCTAAAATATTTGCCATTTTCTCTCCAGAATTTCCATCACCATAAATAGTATCTTTGGCAATAGTATTCTCCGTTTGCAACCTATTTAAAATACCATCTTTAATAGCCTCTTCATCATAAGTAACATCAAAAACGTTTTCACCCCGTTGTCTACCATGTTGCCTGGTTCCTATATTTACAACTGGCACCCCTAAAAACGCACATTCTCTAATGCCAACGCTAGAATTTCCTATTAAACATCTACTATTACATAATAAACGTAAAAAATCTTCTGGTTTCATATTTTTAAAGAAATGAATATTCTCCGGCTTATACTCTTCTCTGAAAAACCTAATGCCTTTTGATGTTCCATCTGCTCCAGAATCTACATTAGGCCAAAACCAAAATGTTGGAATTCCCAATTCATGAATAACCTTTAATGTTTTTAAAACATTTTCTCTACTTTGCTTGTATTCTGTAGTAACCGGATGTTGCATGACAACTAAATAACCATCTTCCCAATTAATCTTGTTACCAACACCACCATATTTTTCAATTGGATTAAAATTAAGCTTACTATTTTCGCTTACTTCATAAGCTATATCGATAGATGGACAACCTGTATTAAACACATAATTCGCATCTTCACCCATTTTTAACACACGATTTTTAGCATCATCTGAAGCAACGAAATGAATATCTGCAAGTTTTGTATTTGCATGACGCACTTTTTCATCAATATTGCCAGTTACCTCTCCACCTTGTATATGCACTAATGGAATATTTTGATAAGATGATGCTATTGATATGGCTATAGTTTCAAATCTATCAGCTATGGCAACTACAGCATCTGGTTTTAAGTTGTAAAACGTATTGGCGAGTTCCATAACGCCTAAACCTGTAGTTTTAGCCATCGAGGTTTTATTTTCGCCTTCCAAAACCATAAAGACTTTTTCATTAATTACAAAACCATCGTCTTCTATATAATTAACAGCATTACCATATCTTCCCAGTAAAGCAGAACCAGCTACAACAAGTTGTAATTCCAATTTAGGATGAGATTGTATTGCCTTTAATGCAGTCTTTACTCTACTATATGAAGGCCTTGCGGTAATGACTACACATATTTTTCGTTTACTCATTTATATGGTCTTGAGTTAAAAATTCCCATTTTTTCATGTTTTTTGATATAGACTTACCAATACAATCATTAAAAAATGTAGCTGATATGCCTCTTTTAGCTGGCTTTTTTGCCTCTAAATCTGAAAATTTCAAAACATGCCCTTTTTCTAAATCTTTATTTACTGCTAAAGTTTTCTCAAAGATGGTTTTTAAACTTTCAAAAGCACTATTATCATTTTTATTAATTGGCGATTGTAAAGCCTTTTCAATATTTTTTATTGCGCTAGCCAAAGACTTTATCTCTTCAATAGTTAAAGAAGATGCTGAATCTGGACCAAATTGATTTCTGCTAAAAACTGCATGAAATTCAAATATTTCAGCTCCCAAAGCAGCAGCTGCAATACATGTTTCCGTTTTTGCAGAATGATCTGAAAAACCAACAGGGACATTATAACGTTCTTTTAATTCTTTAATTACATTAAGTCCGTACTGCTCTGGTTCTGTGGGATATGATGTTGTACATTGTAAAATAGAAAAATCTACTTTTTTAGATTTCAAAAAATTTGTAGCTGCATCTAATTCTTCATAAGAACTCATTCCTGAAGACAGTATTAGAGGCTTTTGTGTTTCTGCAATCTTCTCTAATAACAGAAAATTAGTGACCTCTCCAGAACCAACTTTATATCGTTTTACTCCTACCTCCTCAAGTAAATCTATTGCGGCATTACTAAAAGGAGAACTCATAAATTCTAAACCAACCTCATCACAATGTTGTTTCAAATCTTGCCATTGTTCTAGAGAAAACTCCATGCGTTTCCAATAATCAAAACGTGTTTTATCTTGTTTAGAAAACTTTACTCTAAAAGGCTCATAAATACTGCTTTCAGCTTCAGCTATATGGGTTTGAAATTTAATAGCGTCTATTCCTGAACCAGCTAGAGCATCAATATAGGCATGTGCAGTACCTAAACTACCATCATGGGCTTGGGCAATTTCAGCAATAATAAAGCTCATAAATTATAAATTAGAGTTTTTAGGTTTCCAGTAAATCTTTACACTTGGCAATTTACTGAATTCTTCAAATTGTTTAAGAGATAATCGATTACTATTTGTCTTCAATTTTGGAATATTTGTCAACACATCAAAAATAGCTTTGATGATGGGAATAATAGCACCTAAGTCTCCATTAAAAATTTTAGTTTTAATTTGAACCCATAACGTATATATAAATCTTTTGGGAATTTGTTTTGTGGGATAAAACAGAAAATACAAATACCAACCTGCTCTTAACGATCTTCTTAACCGAGTATAGTAGTCCTTATGTTTCGATCTGTTTTTAATACTAACTCTATGATGTACCAAAATGTTGGGGTTATAAAAAACATCCCATTCTTTTTTGAATAGTTGAAAAGCTGCAAAGTCTTCTTCACCATAAAAAACAAACCATTCGGGGTAATTAGGTATCGCTTTCCAAGCTTCCATATTCCAAACATGACCACAACCAATAAAACCATTTACAAGCCTAATATCTTCGTATTTAATGGTGTTCTCTGGTACATTTAAGTCCCAAAAAACACTAAATGATTGCACACCACATTTAGGGTACCTTTCAAATAAGTATTCTATGTTTTCTAAAACATTATCTGTTAAAAAATTAGCATCATCATCTATAGATATAGCATATTTTGCCTTTGTTAGGTTTAATAATTCATTTCTGCTTGCAATTAAACCTCTTGACTCATCATGACAAATCAGAGAAATATTTAGGTAATTAGATCTTAAAAATTCCTGAGTACCATCGGTTGAACCATCAATACAAATTATAAACTCGATATCATCACTAACCAGAAAATCATTCAAGGTATTAAGCGTATACTTAAGCGCTTCTAAACGGTTATAAGTTGTAATTAAAATAGAAAATTTAGGAGTATTCAATTTTCTAAAATTTGTTTTAGTTGCTTCTTGAAATTATCATCGCTGAAATAATCTCCAAAAACAGATATTTCAGAATTAGATTCTAAGCTATTTAATATTAAATCTTTAAGCTTATTCTTTATTTCTTTTTTATTAGAATATGTTGCAATATATTTTTCTTCAGTAACTATATTCCTTAATTCGCTTGCTTTAGGAGATAAGATTAAAACGGGTTTTTTAGTAGCATCAATAAAAGGTGCTTTTCCTACTAATATATTAGAAATTTTTGGTCCGTTTTCTAAAATTAATATTATATCAGATTCAAGCATTTGCTCGTTTGATGATGTTGAAAAATCTGTTTTTTCTAAAATAATAATGTTTTCGTTATTTAAATATTTGTTTTTAAATCGCTCGAATTCATTAGTTTTTAATCTAATTCTAATTTCAGTTTCTGCTTTTATTTCTAGATTTTCTAATACCAATTCATTGTAAGAATCTAACAAAACATCGAGGTCTCTTCCAAATTGTACAGAACCATGATATGAAATGATCACTTTTTTCTTCTTTAAATATTTTTTTGATTCTTGAGTTAGATTAAAAACAGAACTAGAATATTGATGTGGTAAAACTCTAAATTTATTATTTGATGCGTATAGAAAATCTAGATCTTTAGACAGTAGCTTTGAAGGACTGGTACATAATTTAGCCTGTTTTATTACCAAACTCATTTTCTTGAGTCTAAAAAGTTCAGATCCTGTTAGTTTAGCGTTAGAACCCGGATACCAGAAAAAGGGATAAGGGTCATGAAAATTTATGATTGATTTCTTTAGTATGGGCAAATCCTTAGTTGCCAAAATAGTTTCATGATTTACACCTGAACTTCTAACAAATACATAATCATACTTTTCGTGGTCAACTTTTGCAATATATTTAGCAAATAACTTATGAATATGTTTGTCGTATAACGATATATGAAATAATCGTATTGAAATTCTATTTAACCATTTTATATAAAATTGCGGTTTTAAACTAATTTCATGAGAATCAATGGTGTTTACTGGAAGTAAACCTAAATCATCCTCTCCAGTATGTGTTTTTAAATACAATACATCAATTAAAGCGTTTGGGTACGCCATTCTTAGTTTAGCCAAAAAAGACCTGGAAACAACACCTTCGCTTGTCCCAGAAATTCTTAAATCTTGAGCTATTACTAAAAATCTCAATGTCATGAGTTTTTCTTTAATTTATATTTATAAATTTTATAAAAAAATAATCTTGTTGGTAATTGTAAATAAAACAATTTCCATTTTAACTTTTCAATTGATGATAAATTAAGCGTTTTTATAATTCTATCATATAAATTATACTTTTTATAATCTAATGCAATTTGAATAAAATAACGAAGTATTTCGTCAGTAATTAAATTTTTTTGTTTCAAATTTTGAATTACTAAATCTATAGCATCTGCATAGGATGCTAAACTACTTTCTTTTTTGTTTCCAAAATTTCCTGTTACTGAAACTTCATGCTTTCTTCCAAAATAAAGTGCTTTATTTATTGAAATTCCTTTTCCAACTGAAGTTAATATTCTTCCGTACACTTCCCACTCTTCGGCATATTTTAAGTGCTCTGTATATCGATGAGTTTTGTAACATGCATTCGTCCACATTACAGCACAAGAATTAAACTGAAGCTCATTTTTAAGTATTTTATTAATATCGCTTTTGTCTATAAAAAAGTATGAATACGCTTTAGAAAAATCAAAATTATAATCAAAATCACCTGTGAATGTTTTTCTAATGTATCTACAAAACGAAATATCTCTTGAAGATAATTCTTGAACACAAATTTCTAAATTTTGAGGATGTGCAATATCATCATCATCAAAAAAAATGATATAATCACCTTTAGCTAAATCAAGTCCGTAATTTCTACTTCCAGGTAGCCCTTTCTGATATTTTTCTTTACGCTTAAAATACTTAAATCTACCATCTGCTTTTAAAACAGGTTTTAAAATATCTTCGGTTTTATCTGTGCTGCCATCGTCAACAATAATACATTCCCAGTCGTCAAAAGTCTGATTTTGAATGGATTTAATAGATTCTAATATATATTGAGCCCTATTATAAGTTGCCATTATAATAGACACTTTTGGAACAAGATTCATTTAAAAATCGATTTTACCCATCGAAATGGTGTTAAAATTAATTCTCCTAATTTAAATTCAATACGGTTTTTGTTTTTAAATTTTTCCCTTTCCTCCTTTTCCAATTTTACCAATAGCTGTTTAGTGAATTCGTCATAGTACTTAATGTTTAAGTCTTTGTGTTTTGTGAAAATAGAATTTAACAACTCATATTTCGCTTTATTAGCTTTTGATGTTGTAGTATTTTGTCTTTTTCTGTAATTATAAAGAGGCTCTTTTACTATCTCAGCAATTCCGCTTTTACTAAGTAAACGTATATAAAATTCCCAGTCTTCTAAACCATTAGTCATACTTTCATCATATCCGCCACAAACATCCCAATCACTTTCTTTAAACATGGCAGAACCCAATGCACTATTTGATGTTAAAAAACTTTTTATATCACCACCTTTGGGTTTGTAAATATAATTTTTAGTCTTATCATCAAAAATTAAGTTTGCAAAACAAGTAACCAATTTTACATTTGAATCTTTTTTGAAGATGTAAATAGCCTTTTCACAAAAGGAATTCTCAAAGTAGTCGTCGCTATCTAACACTAAGATAAAACTCCCCTTAGCTTGTTTTATGCCATTATTTCTTGCTCTACTTTGTCCTGAATTCTCTTGTGTAATTAGCTTGTCTATTTTTTGTTCTAAACTTTTTAAAACAACTTTAGTGTTTTTATTAGATCCATCATCTACAACAATTATTTCTTTGTTTGGATAAGTTTGATTTAAAGCAGAATTTATAGCTTGTTCAATGAATTCTGCATCATTATAACAAGGAATAATTATTGATATTAAATCGTTTTCTTTCAATGGTTTTATTTTTATTTATAAGGCCTCTTTAACTTCTTTAATTACTTTTAACCATTGCAATCCAAATTTTTCATCTGGCTCTAAATAATTTCCTTCCGCCCATTCATTCCAGGATTTAATAATAATAAACTGAGGATTATTAGGGTTTCTTTTTAATTCACTTACGGCAGCCTCAAGGTGTTTTTTCCAAGCCATGGGTGTTGCATTTTTAAATATTAAGGATTTTTTACCACTCCTTGGAGAATTATCCCAATTAGGAAAAACACAAGATATATATTTTTTATTGGGAAACTTTATATTAAAATTTGAAACGCCCTTTGCATAATCAAAAATAAGAGGTTTTCTTCTAACACCTATACTTCGCGATGGCCAAAGTTTCCTTTTTATTTTATTTTCAGCTTTACCTAACAAACTTTTATGCGGAAAAAAAGATTTCTTTTTATATCTCATTTTAAAAAAAACATCTAGTCCTACCTGTCCATAAACATCACTATTATCGAGCATTAAATGATTATCAGATATTGCGGTAGATATTAAATGTATACCATCAAAACCAGCTTTTATAGCTAGATTGTCAAATACATTAATGAATAAGTCTAAATCTGGAATATCCTCTAACTTATATACATGAAACATTGGTTTATTTTCTATTAGTATATATCTGGAATCCTTAAAAAAAGGTAACAAATAATTAAAGTACGACCTATACTCTGCTTCTCCATTATAGGTTTGCTCTATTAATACTTCAGGATTATCTAAACCATGCCATATGCCTTTCCATGTTTCGTTTGCCCAACAGAAACAAAAAGGAATATTAATCTTTTTATTTTTAAGCATTTGTTCTGCTGGTTTCTCTAAAAGCATTTTATTCTCGCCAAACCAATATTGATAATATATAAAACCATCAACGCCGTTTTCTAGGGCTAATTGAGCTTGTTTTTCCTGCACTTCGGGCTGTAATAATAAATCGTAATAACCTAATTTACTTGGTTTTATAGGCTGGTAATGATTTCGGAAAAGAGGCTTTGCTTTTTTTACATTTGTCCACTCAGTAAAACCTTTTCCCCACCATTTATCATTTTCTGGAATTGGATGAAATTGTGGTAAATAATATGCTAAAAATTTTATTTCACTCATATTTTTTGGAGCATTCAAATTCACTTATTTCTAAAGATAGTAATACCTAAAAACTTTTTAAAAAATGAATTAACTATAAATTTTTCACTGTTAAGTTTCTCTTCGTAGTCATTTTTAACTTCATCAGTTGCTCTCAGTAATGATTTAAATGAACCTAATTGTTTAACAAAAAAATCTGCATGTTTAATGCTTAAATATTCTTCTGTATATTTTACTTTTTCTGGATTCATTGCCATAAGCATAGAATCAGATTTAATTCGATAATAAAACTGAATCGAATTTATTCTTTTAACCTCTCCACCCTTTTTTAACATCGAAATCCAAAACTCCCAATCTTCCCAACCATAAAGCATATTAACATCAAAACCTCCAATAGCTTGACAATCTATTTTCCTGAACATGGCAGTACAAAAAATCATGTTTTTTAAACTCAAATTATGTAATGAGAATTCTGGGAGTTTCCATATTTCATTTACCTCTCCAAATTTCTCCGCTTTACAGTAAACCACTTTTAATTTTGTGTTTTTTTTGAATTCTTTAATTGCTAATTGTAAATAATCAACTCCTATTTTATCATCAGCATCTAAGGGTAAAACAAACTCTCCATTGGCTTGTTTAATACCATAATTTCTGGCACTACTTAAACCTGAACTTTCTTGAAAAGCATATTTAAACCTTTCATCTTTTTCTAGCCATTTTTTTGCTGTTTTTTGAGTTGAGTCTGTACTTCCATCATTTACAATAATACATTCCCAATCTGCGAATGTTTGATTTAAAACAGATAACAGACACTCATCAAGATATTGAGATTGATTGTAACAAGGAACTATAATAGATACTAAATCAGTTGTCATATTTTACCTATTATTAACAATAAAAAACTTTTTAATTTAAGCATAAACTTATGTCTGGGGCTAGACAAAAAGGATTTTGCCAAAAAGTAAAATTTAGATTGAGTTTTTTTAGATAATTTTAATTTTTCAAATCGAGCTAAATAATAATTAGAACGATATTTTCTCATATAAACACTTGAAAAATTATCTATTTTCAATTTTGACTTCTTTCTCCGTTTGTATGCCTCATTAATAGCATAGAAGTGCCAATATTCTGCTTTGTAAGTATTATTGTTATTTGATATACTATTTTCGTTTATTCGATATAAATATAATGATTCATCTATAAAATAATGCTTCCCTTGCTCTTCCATTTTATAGTATAAATCTTGGTCTACTGCACGTTTCATTTTAGAGTCTATACCCATAGATTGTAAATAAAAAGTTTTTTTAAATGTTGCAAAATGAGTTAAAGCGCCTTTCCCATAAGTTAGATATGATGTATTCTTTGGCAAAGAAGTTCCAGTTTTACCAATTTCTTTAAAATTCATTTCTAAATCAACTAACTCATATTTGGATGTAATTATAGATACATCATTATTTAAACGGTGCCTTTCAATCATAATACTTAAAGCATTAGATTTTATGGCATCATCAGAATCTAAAAACCCTAAAACATCTCCATTAGCATGATAAGCGCACTTATTTTTGGTAAAACCGCAACCTTGATTTTCTGTATTTACAAATAGTTTAAACCTCTTATCGTTCCCTATTAACTTTTTTATAGTTTCTACTGAATAATCAGTAGAACAATCGTCAACAATTATTACTTCCCAATTATTGTAGGTTTGCTTTATTATACTTTCGTAACAGTCTTTAAAAAAGTGACCATTATTATAATTAGCTATAAGTATTGAAAATAACATGTTATGTATTTATATTAATTTCTGTAATAGAAACAAATAGGAGATTTAATTATAAATAATGTTTTCCTTTTTTTGAGTTAATATCTCTACTTTTAAATATCTCTGGCATAATACGCTCTATTAAAGCCAATTGATTTTTGTAATATTTAGCTTTTTTAAATTTTAATTTAATAAAGAGTTTTATTATTAATTTTGATAAATATTTTTTTTGGTTTTCTATTTCTTCTCTAACTTCATCATTAATATTTCCCCATTTATATTTTAGTTTTCGCTCTTTTAAAATAATTTCATCAGCTCTTGTAAGTTTAGTTTCTATTTTTCTAAACTCTCTATCATGTTTCACGCATGTATTGGGAACAATTCCAATTTTAAATTCATGAAAAATTACACGTTGACAATAATTATCATCCTCGGCATAATGATGAAAAATGGGATCAAATCCACCTACAGTCTCCAATGTTTTTCTGGGTATTAACCAAGCTGCTGCATTTACAAAAGGAACTTCATAAATAGTTTTCGAGAAACTGCCTTTTAACGCGTCATAAAACAATGTATCATTTACTTTTATATAGCTAGAAAAGTTTTTATCTAATTTGCTTCCATCTCCATTTAAATGGATTGGACTTATTACACCAAATTCAGAATTACTGCAATGAATTTCAACTGATTTCTGAATTGTGTCATTAAAAACATATGCATCCTGATTTAATAAAAAAACATAGTCTACTTTGCTTTTTATGGCATAAGACATACCAATATTATTTGCAGCTCCAAAGCCTAAATTTTTGACCTGTTTTAATAAAACTACTTTTTTAAAATTTTCTTTGATAAAAGAAATTGTACTGTCGGTAGAATTATTATCTACAACAATTATATCACAAGCAACTGAACTATTTAAAACACTGCTAATGCATTTTTCAATCCATTGCATTCCATTATATGTAACAATAATAACTGCTGTTTTTTTAACCATTATAACCGCAATTTTCGTTTAATTTTAAAAAGTTTTTTTACTAGTTTATTGTATTTCTTTACAACAGGATTGTATCTATTCAAAAATGCTCTTCTTGTATTTTTATTAAGATACCAAAAATACTCTTTATAAATTAGCTTATCATATTTTATATAATCTTCACTATCATTACCTCTATTTATGTTGGTAGCTTGCTGTTTATGTAACCTAAACTTAACAAGTTCCTTTTCTAAAATAGCAATTTTATATTTTTTTAAAAGCCGATAATAAAACTCGTAATCTAGAACTTGTTTTAAATCTTCTCTAAAAAAACCAATTTCATCTGTAATATCTTTTCTAAATAAAGTTACTGGTGGTTCTCCAATTTTATTTAAAGGTGATTTTAAAAAAAGATTAGATTTAAATAAATTTTTATCTAAAATGCGCATACCGTTATATAAAGGTAGCTCTAATGCTTTTTGTAAATTACTATAACCTTTTATCCATTCTTTTGTTTCTTCATTCAAATGCGAGGCTTCAATAATAAATGTTCTTTTACTGGCTACAAGGCCAATTGAAGTATCGTTTTCTAATACATTTACCATTTCTTCGATACAAGTAGAAAGGAGAACATCATCCTGAAACAGAAACTTTATGTATTTGCCTTTAGACTTTCTGATTGCATTATTCCAATTGGCACCAATACCATTAGGAACGTGATTATAAATGCTGATGGGAACATTTGTTCTTTTTTTAAACTCTTGAATAACTTTTAGCGTATCATCTTTTGATGCATCATCAGAGACTATAATTTCTAAATTAGAATAAGTTTGATTTATAGCCGATTCCATTGCTTCAGCAATAAACTCAAAACCATTGTAAGTTGGTATACATATAGATACTAGTGGATTAAACATTTTAATAATGTTATATTAATTAAAATTCATCTAGCTTGCTATTAAAGAGTTTAAAACTAAAAAAAGTATCGCAAATTAAATCAACAACAAATTTTCTGCTTTTCAAATTGTTTAAAAAATTTTCCCTTAATTCCCTTCTATATTTAAAAGAAGTTCGATAATGAGCATGATATAAACGAGAATATTTAGAAATAATATAATCTTGGTTTTCTAAAACCATATCCTCTGTGAAATTATTAATCATTGATTTACTTGAAACATAATACTTAAATGTAATTTTTCGCAAATAATAAAATTTCACTTTTATACTTATTAAAGCTATCCAGAAGCTCCAATCCTCATGGCCTTGATGAGGCATATTCTCATCATATCCTCCTACCTGTTCCCAAAGACTCTTTTTATAAATAGCGCACGCATCAATATAGTTGTGAGCTAACATTCTATTTAAATCAAATGGTCCAACTTCCCAAATTCCACTTTTTTCTCCATAGTACTCTGCATTACCATAAACAACACCAATATTTGAATTATCTTTGAAAATGGATATTGCTTCTTTAGTAAATTCCTTTTCTATTTGATTATCAGAGTCTAAAGGAACAATGAACTTACCTTTAGCCTTTTCAATTCCATAATTTCTAGCTGAGCCTAGACCACCATTTTCTTTTTTAAAATATAAAAATCTAGAATCCTTTTTGATATATTTCAAAGCGATTGATTCTAAATCATCCTCCGAACCATCGTTAACTATTATAGCTTCCCATTCTTGATATTCTTGGTTTAAAATAGACTTTAAAGTAGCTTCTAAAGTAGCTTCAGAATTATAACAAGGTACTATTATAGATAAAATAGGATTCATGTAATTAAAACTTTAAATTGAGATAATTAAAATATATTCTAGATAAAATATGGTTTTTAGGAAACTTTATATTTGCTATTTCACTCTTTATTTTACGCATTTTATTTTTAACAACTACTTTTTCTTCATAATTTAAGATTTTGTAAATAATTTTATAAAAATTTAGATAATTATATTTCTCTTGCATTATATTCAAACCAGACCAAAGACCAGCATCATGAATTCTATAAACCGACATTATTTCTGGCAAACAATGAATTTTCTTGTTTTTAGATACTATTTTATATAAAGCCATATCTCCTAAAGGGATGTTTAAAAACCAGTTTGGTAAATCCTCTTTTTCTAAATTTCTAAAAACCACACTGGCAGTAGTTATAAAATTAAAATGCTTCAAGAGCTCAATATAATGAAAAGTGTTACCTTCGAATTCATTAGGAATCTGATGTGGTTTTAAAACATGTTTTTGTAAAAGATTTGCCTTATGGAAACATATATTATAATCTGGGTTTGCTTCTAAAAAATCGACTTGTTTTTGAAGTTTTAAAGAATCTGACCAATAATCATCCCCATCACAGAGTGCTACATATTTACCTGTGCAAGATTTTAAACTTTCAATAAAATTGAATCGTCCAGTTGGACTTCCATTAATATAAATGACATCTTTACGTAAACGTAAAAAAAGTTTTATTTTATCTGGATATTTTTCGGCAAAATCTAAACAAATGGCTCTTGTTTCATCACTACTAGCGTCTTCTCCTAGAATAATTTCGAATGAAAAATTAGTCTTTTGATTTAATATTGAATACAAACATTGAGCCAAGTAAGCTTCATGATTATAAGCCATTACTAAAACACTAATTAAGTTTTTATTATGCTTCGAATTCATAGGTTAATTAGCCTGATTTTTTTGAGTTAAAATTGAAATGACATCATGAAACTCTTTTGAAGTAATATTACTAGGCAAACCGATAGTATTATTTACGAGACTATTCGTTGAAAAATCCTTCCTTTTAAAAGGTGGGTAAATTTCTGCTCCATGAAATTTAAATAATTCAATATGCTTATTAATCAATTTTAATTTAAACTCTATATCCTTAAAGTTAATATCAAGTTTAATAGTATCTAATTCAAGAATAAAATTAGAGGAAACACTAGTTGGGTTATAAATTGAAACACCATTTATTTTTTCAATAAATTCAGTAAATTCATTTTTCCTTTTTAAAACTTCATTTCTTTTATTTTCTAAATTATCTAAAGAAAGTAGACTTAATCCTGCTTGAATTTCAGACATTCTACCATTACCAGTGTAAGGAATAGGAACTTGTTTTCCTGCTCCATAACTACTACGAATATTTCTTAATCTACTTGCTAATAAATCATCTGAAGTACATACACAAGCACCATCTGCTCCATTTATCAATTGACTTTCATGAAATGAAAATACTTCTAAATCGCCAAAACTGCCAAACTTCTTCCCTTTATATTCTTCCCCAAAAAAAGGATTTGAGATAAATAATAATTTTAACTTTTGTTGAGCAGTAACTTCTTCTAGTTTATCAATTTCACTAATCACTCCATAATCATTAATTGCTATTATTAATTCAACATCTTTATTTCTCTTATTAATGATTTCGTTAGGATCAATATCAAAAGAATTATTCTTTACATCACAAAACTCGGCTTCAAGTCCTGCCCATTTAACCGATTGAGCAATATTTATATGTGAAAACGATGGCAATACTACCTCTCCATTAATTCCAAGTGCTTTCAAAGCTATCATTAAAGCAATACTACTATTAGTCATACAGATAACATGTTTAACACCTAATAAACCTCCAACCCTAGCTTCTAAACTACTCACTAAAGGTCCATGATTTGTGTAATATTCCCTTTCCCAAATGCCTTCTACCATGCCTTCAAACTCTTTCCAACTAGGTAAACTACCAACTTTTTTTAAATTATTTGAACTCATTTAAAAAATATTTTAAGCATTATTAAATATATCTATTGCTTCTTTTATAGATATAAAGTTATTCTCAAGGTAAATTAAATATTCAACTATGGTTTCTATATCTTCTAAACTAACAAACTCTCCACAGGGAAGAAGCATAAAATCATTCATTAATAGCTCGGCATTTTTAATTTCTCCTATAATTGTAGGATATATTGCCTTTTTTTTATGCAATGGAGGATAATAATATGGTCTGACAACCATATTTTCTTTTTGTAAAAAAACAAGTGTTTCTTCTCTATTATATGGCCAAAAATTATTTAATTTGACTAATATGTTTTTAAAACTTCTACGTTCAACAAGATTATATTCTACCAAATCAATCCCTTTTACTTTTTTCAAAAGTTCTTTATATCTATAGAAGCGTTCTTTATTCTTTTCTATTTGATTATCTAACAAATCTAAACAAGCCATGGTCATAGCAGCATGAGGTGAAATCATTTTACCATTTATACCAAGAGTTATTACATTTTGGTTGTGATTAATTCCAAAATTCCTAGCTGCTTTAATTCTTTTTGCTAAATCAAGATTATTGGTTGTTATATATCCTCCCTCAAATCCATTTAAAAATTTACTGGCGTGAACCGAAAACACTTCTGCATCTCCAAAAGATCCAATTGGTTTTCCTTTAAAACATGCATAAGAAGCTTCAACTGAATCAAATAATATTGGTAAATTATGCTTTTTTGCAACATTCAATAACCCTTCTATATCACATAAATTTACAATTGGATGTGGTGCAAGAATTAATGCTGTATTATCATTAATACAGTTTTCTACTGACCTAGGAGATATACCAAAAGTTTTAATTTCTACATCACAAAAATGGGGAATCATTTTTAACCAAGCTGCAATGTCTGCCATTCTTCTATAGGTTAGAGAAGGCATAATAATTTCCGTTTTATTTTTAATTTTTAATTCATTAATAGCTAAGACTAACCCCCATAACCCATTGCAAACGGCAATACAATATTTAGATCCATGAATAGTTGCAAGCCTATTTTCTAATTTTTGAATTAATAAATTATCCTCAGCTAAATCTTCATTATCATAATATGGCTTGATATAACTCAAGAATTTATCCATATCTGGCTTTATAAGATTAGATGTAGATTTTGGTTTCTCAAAAGCCGGAGAATTTCCAAAAAAAGCTAACTTTTGATACATTATTGAATAGTTTTTTTTGTTAAAACTACATCAAATCTATAGTGTGCTGAATAAAATTGATCTGGCATATTAAAAAACTTTACATCCCAACCAGTGTCATTCGCTAAGCTTTTAAAATCTTCTTTGGACCACCAAATACCAAGCGAACTTTGATTATCATCTAATAACTTAGCATAATCAATATCATCATAGAAAAAATTAGAAGCCCTATCCTTATCAGGAATATTTCCAATATAGAACTTTTCAATATTAACATATTTGTTATGAATATTTTTTAATATTTTTTTTGCTGATTTTTTATCGAAATAAGAAAAAACCCCATAACAAAGACCTTTAGTATATTCTTTGTTTACCACTTCATTCTCTAAGTATTCATTTGCCTCTGCACATTGAAAGTAAAAATTAGTTTTTTCAAAATTTTTCTTGGCAACTTCAATTAGAAATTCGGAAAAATCAATTCCATGATATTTACTGATTTTATTAAATATAAGAACGGAAAGTGCTCCATTACCACAACCTAAATCAAATAAAACATCTTTTTTATTAAGTTTCAATCCATTTGAAATGGAATCTATTATCATAGAAATTTGTTCTTGGCTGACAGGTTTTCCATTAACTGTTCTTTTAACTTGTCCAAAAAAATCATCTGAATCACAAGATTTAGGAAACTCTTTATGTATGTAATCTTTCATAATAATATTTATTTAGCAAAACTTATAAGATTCAATCAAGTTTAGCGCTTCTTCTGGAGCATTAAACATTAAAACATCTATAATCGAAAGTCCTGGTTCAAAATAACTTCTTTTTTGATCATAACTTTTTAAATCATTTTTAAGAAACTTAATATCTATTTCTTCCTTTCTATAAATTTCTTTATTAAAAATATCAATTCCTCCATAAGGGTTAATATACACCTTGGCATTGTAGTATTTTGAAATTTGTAGTGCCCAATCACCTGGAACTTTTATTTGATCGGACAAGTTCATTTTAGTCTCTGAATAAATATTATAATTAAATGAAATCCCAATGTATTTACATACTTTTTTAAGTGCTAAAACATTTAATGATGTTATATTACTTTTTTTTTCGTCAAACACTTGTTCTAACAATTGAATTACTTGCTTATAATAAGGTGCTTTCTTTTTATAACAAGTTAATTGTGCTAATATTTTACTTTCCCAATTCTCATCTGACCTAATATAAGTGTCTTTTATTAAATTTTTGCGAGACGTTTTTACTAAAGGAACTTTAATATATTGCCAACCATTATTAGAATTTAGTACTCTATTACGTTCAATCCAACCATGTCTAATAAACTGAACGCCATCAAAAACCACCCATATATCTGTAGCTCTAATAAGGCTAAAGTAACCTATATAGGGAAATAAATAAGGTTGCATAATTCCAATTTTCATTAAATCAAGCTATTAATTATCTTTATTACTTTCTTTACTGCGACTTCATCAAGGCCAGAATATAAAGGCAAACATAATATCCTAGAAGCGACTGATTCTGAAATAATCATAGGTCTACTATTTACATATTTAAGTGTATTGAGTGATGGATAAAAATAACGTCTAGGGAAAATTTTTGATGCGTTAAGTGCGACTTCAACTTCAAGTAGTTTTTCCTCATCGTTGAATAGAATTGGATAGTAGCTATAATTCCATTTAGTGTTTTCTCTTAATCTAATTTTGGTTAGACTAGAAAAATTCAATTCAGCATTGTATTGATCTACTACTTGTTTTCTTTCACTTAATATAACTTTGATATAAGGCAAAACGGATAAACCCATAGCTGCTTGTAATTCACTCATCTTTGCATTAATACCAATGCCTTGAATAGCCTTTGGTCCATCATGTCCGAAATTATGATGATAAAATATTTTTTTTTGCAATGTGTCATCTTTACTAAAAATAGCACCACCTTCTCCAGTATGAAATAACTTCGTTGCATGAAAACTACATGTACTTACATCTCCGTAGTTAAAAACAGATTTCTCTTTATAGTTAACACCAAAACAATGTGCTGCATCATAAATAACCTTTAAATTGAATTTTTTTGCAATTGCTTCTATAGCTTCTACATCGCATGGGTTACCAAAAACATGAGTTGCCAAAATGGCTGTAGTTTTCGGTGTTATGGCTGCTTCAATTTTTGTTTCATCAATAGTTAGATATTCAGGATTTATATCAACAAATACGGGTACACAACCTTCCCATACTATACTTGATGTGGTGGCAACATAAGAAAATGGAGTAGTAATAATTTCCCCTTTTAATCCTAATGCTTTAATAGCTATTTGTATAGGTAATGTCCCATTTGTTGTGGCAATAATATTTGATACTCCTAAATAATTAATTAATTCATTTTCCAATTCTTGCACTAAAATACCTCTATTGGTTATCCATGAGGTTTCCCAAACTCGTTTTAAAATAGTTTGGTATTCCTCTTGAGGTGGTAAAAAGGTTTTTGTGACGTTTATCAATGTAATTGGTTTATGTTATTTATACAAAAACTGTTTCTTCTATACAGCCAAATTGTTTCTATTAGTGCCTTTTAAATTCTAAACATAAAATAACTCAACTCCTCTTGAATACTTGGAGCTTTTTGAAATTCTAAAAGGAATTTTATTTAAAATACTCTGAGCTTCTAAATCATGACTTTTATTATATTTTAACTCCAAAACAACATTATCATTGTCAATTATTCTATTTAAAAATGTATTTTGAAAAGTATTAATTTTACAAAACATTTGTTCATCATCAATTGTTATTCTGAATTTTTTATCCAAACTTTCATAATAAGTTCTTTTGTATCTATTTAAAACAACTGGCTTTTGAGACTCTACTTTTAGTTTTACCAATTCATCAACAGATGAATTTGAAATAACTTTAATTAAATCACTACCACTTATTCCTTTACAAAATTTAAAATTCTTTAATGGAAACATTTTTTTTGTACCTACATGTCCTTTCTTTATTTTTAACTCAAGTCTTGCATTTTCAATTTCTGTAAACAAATCACCATACCATCTTATTCTATATTTAAGTCTATCAACATTTCCGATAATATTATCTTGAAAGTTTATTAAATCGATAAAATCAAAATATACATTATTAATATTCCTTGCATAAAATATTTCTCTAAAAAAAGCTGGATGATTTTTGACATATATTTCAACTTCTTTTCTACTTATATTTTCGATGAACATTTTTCTTTCATATCTATATTCCATATACCAAATTATTTAAATTTAATAAACTTGAAAAATAGTATAGTACAAAAAATACCAAGAAAAAAAGAGAGCCATATAGATTTACTTTTCATTTTTTTTAAAATAGAGTCATAAAGTTTTTTATTATCCTTCTGTTTTATTTTTAAATCTTCCGTTTTACTCTTTTCTATTACAGCTACATTTTTCTGTTCTTTTTCATTTTTAATTTCAATAGGCAAACTTGTAGGGTAAACAACCAGTTTATTACTTCTTAAAATCGCATTAGTAAAATTAAGGTTATGCTTCATACCAACAGAGTAACAAGTAATATTATCAATCATATCTACCCAAAAAGCTACATTCTTATTTACTTTATGTTCAGGACAATATTGCTTATCAAAATATTGGGCAGAACTGTTTCCTGCAAAAATATAATCTATTTTTTCTCTGAATTGTAAATCAATTTCATCAAACAAATAACTCTTGTCATGTTGATATGCCTTTTCACTTAGTAAGTTTTCATCCCATATCCTAAAATGAGTAAGCAAAACAATTGGATTATTATAATTAATTTTCTTAAAAGCTTCATTTAAGTAAATATTTATATTCTCAACACTTTCTAATGAATTTAAAACAATGAAATTACAGCGATTATCTACAATGGTAGTGTTTAAATATCCAACTCTTTTCTTATAGTCTTCTAAAGATGTTCCTTTTACTTCATGATTACCTGGAGAAAAAAATACTTTAGCGTCTATTTTGGAATTATAGTCATTGAAAACTAATGAATCATTAATTTGTGAATCTCCAAGAATAAAAACATAATCTGGTTTTTCAATATTAACCTTGTTTAAAAAAGCTTTTCTAACACTCTGGGTTTTTATTGTAGAGTATGTATGCCCTATAACAATAAAGTGTAAGTCTGATTTTTTAGTTTGCGCTTTGGTAAACGTAACATTAAAAAACAAAAAGAGTATTAAAAAAATTATATTATTCACTGTTTTTACCGTACTCAACGCCATAAAGATATTGTTTTACTTTATCACTTTTTTTATTAATAGTTGCTCCATTTAAAATTAATGACGAGCCCATCTCAATTAAATGTTCTGTCTTTACATCACTTAGTTTAGAGTTTACAATTTCCATTTCTCCAGGACCATATTCTGATTTTTTTTGAAAAGCACAGTAGCCTAATTTACTAGACATAATTTCAATATTATTTATCTCAATTTTTGTATCATCTTTACTTGCAACTCCTATTTCTGAATCTGAAATAAAAATATTTTCACACTTTAAAGAAGAGCCTTCTCCTCCACTTATACCTTTATCTCCTGAACTAAAAATCTTTATTTGTGATAAAGTTAAATCTGTCCCAGAAACATCAATAGCATCATTTCCTATTTCAAAAAAGCTTGTGTTAATAATTTCCCCTTTGCTAAAATCAGTATCTACAGCATCTGCAAATGTATTTTTAAATATTGTATTTTGAATATTAAAAGTAGTTCTTACAATATTTAAATAATCATCACCTTTTAAATTGGAATTAAAAAAACAATTATTTATAAATATAGGAGATTCGTAAAAAGTAATTGATCCCTTTAAATTCCAACCAGTATCTGAAATATTAGATAAATTTTCAAAACTAACATAATTCATTACAGATTCAGGTACACTATTGTAAACAACAATACCCTGACCTGTTAAGTCTGAAGATGTAATAGTAATTAATTCATTTACCTTTCCTAAAAACCTAAGGGGTGAATAAGATATTATTCGTGCACGGTTAATAATATCTATATTCAATCCTGCATTTCCAATTAAAGTGTAACCTTGAGGTATTATAAGATCGTCATTCAAAACAATTTTAGAGCCCTTAAATCTTATCGTTTTATTGTCTTCATTTATTTTAAGAAATTTAAATTTTTGAACATTAGGTTTTCTATTAGGTAAACTCAATTCACTATAGTCTTTTAATTCCATTATTTTAGGAAACACAACCGTTTTAGAGTGAACTTTTCTTCCTAAATAATTTTCAACTTCATTATCAAAACCCAATACATTGTAATAAATTGTTATAGAATCAGAGGTGATTTTTTTAATATTAATATCTGTATTTATCTTAAAAGATTTTCTTTGTAATCTATTTTCTGAATCTTGTCTAGCATCAATTACTACTGATTGGTTAGAAAGTATTTTTTCTCTAACTTTTACAGATGTAATCTCATTTGGAAGATGAGTTAAATTTTCAACTAAAAAGCTTAAACTATCCTTATTTTTTTTATCAAAAAAGACTCGTATTGAAGGAGTAGATGGAAATAGTTTGTCTCTTAATAATTTTTGATTCCTTCTAAGTATCTTCTCTGGGAATATATACTTTGGGTTATGCTTATTAATTTTAGCTACTAAAGATTGTATTTCTTCTTTGTTATTCTCAATTAAATTATCTAAGAAAGAAAAGCGAGAAATAGCTTTAGCTTCTTGTAAATACATTTTTTTAAACGCTAAGTTAGCATACAACTTTTCGTAAATTTCACTTCTTAAATAGTAGTTGTCATAAAAGTTTTCTTCATAAACTTCTCCCTCTAAAAATAAAGTTCCAAATTTTTTATTTTCGTTTAAAATCAACCATTCTCTAGCAATTGGCTCTATTAGACTTGTTATAGGGTTATAATAAAAACGAGTGTTATGAATAGACATACCATGCTTTTCATTTAGCAAATCTGAAATTGCAAATAATGAAGCAAACTTTCGCATATCAAATACTTGTTCTACTGGTAAACTATTGGTTTCAAATGCAGCCCATATTTTTTTTAAGTTAATTAATTGGCTATTCAATTCTGGATTTTGACTGATTTTTGAACTGCCGTAAGGAACTAATTCAGTTTTAAAATTTAAATGCGAATTAACAACATCTCTAACTTGTCTAACATTATCTTTGGGGATAGCAAGATTTAATTTAAAAACTATACCTTCTCTTAATTGATTAGATTCAATTAATCGTTTATCAAAACGTTCTTCAACATAATATATACCATGATAATCACCATTAATATTTACATCTATAAAATTACTTCTTAAACCAATAACACCCCTAGATTTAAGCATTTTGTGTGTTATCCAGTCTGTCATATATCCTCTTGCATCTGGTATTAACAATGCAAATTTTTTCATTCCAAAGATTGTTTTATCATCTTTGACTTTTACAGCTAAAGACCATTGCTTAGGATTTTTGAGGTGATCAAGCATACCGCCAGTTAATGATATATCAACTTTATAGGATTCTCCTAAATATCTTATCTTTCCTGATACCTCTTCTTGACTCTTAACAGGTATTTTTTTTTCGAGTAATGCTAATTCTCTTAAATATTTAATCCTTTCCCAGTTCTTAAATTTTACATCAATATCAAAGCCATCAACATTTAATATATCAACATTTGACTTTTCAACTACATCTTTAACTTTATTCTTAAAGTTTCCATAAATAATTTCTTTCACAAAGTTTTTAGTACCAACATATATATACGTTGACTTGATTTTGTTAGAAAGCAAAACACCCAAAACAAATGCAAGCCCGATAAAAGGAACCACCAATTTGCTTATTTTCGTTTTTGTGAAAAATTGGTGTTTAATAGCTAGGATTGATTTTTTCTTTCTATATAATCTCATTAAACATTTATATTATTGTCTATAAAGCTAATTGATATATCTTTAAAAGAGTCTTTTAAATTACTTGACACAGCGTTTAATTTCTCTAAGTTTTCTAATTCTATAATAAAAGAAGCTTCCATTATAGAATTCTCTTCATCAAATCTCTTTATATCAACTTTATCACAATATTCCTTTAGTATAACTAGAATTTCTACCAGAATGTTTTTACTAGGGTTATTTATTTTTAAAATAAGAATAAGGTTTTGACTTTCCGATATAGAATTTTTGTATAATATTCTTTTACTTATCAAAAACAAAATCAAAAATACAAACCCAATAATCGTAGCTGCTTTTTGATCTGCACCAAATCCTAATCCTAAAGCAATATTTAAAAATAAAAATGTTAACTCCTCTGGCTCTTTTATTGCGGTTCTAAATCTAACTATGGAAAGCGCTCCTACTAAACCTAATGACAAAGCTAATGACGATTTAACAATAGTAATTATTATCATCGTTGTAACTGCAAGAAAAATAAAGTTCTTTCCAAAACTCTTTCTATTGGATAAAGAAGAACCATATCTATTATATAATAGACTTAAAACATACGCAAATACCGCCGTTAAAAGTAAATTAAAAGAAAAATTTAAAATTGAAAACTGTGCGCTTCCACTCAATAAAAATTCTTCAAAAGTTTTGTGTTTATCCATCTTTAATTTATGTTGGTTTTAAATTCAAAATATTTAGTTTTAAGAAAAATCGAAAACATATTGTAGTTATTTTTTTTTAAATTTAGATTCTAGTAAAAATGGCTCCCATGCCTCTTTTTCATGCAAAATTTGAAAAACAAGGACATCATTAATTCTAAGAATAGGTTCTTTTGTTGAATGTAATCTTGCAGAGAAATTTATAGAATAAATCCCCTTTGATAATTGAATCTTATCATGTTTAACAGTAAATTCAATAATACCATTATCTTCAACAATCCCACAAGTTATTTTATTCGACTCCAACAAAGCTACTTGACGTTGTTCTTTATCTGCAATTATAACAAAAAACTCAACAGACGGTATATTACTTAATATCTTAAATTTAAAGTGAAGTTCTAAATCACTTCTCCATTGTAATTGAGGTATATCACCTTCATAACTACTTGGATTTAATAATTTAATATTTTCTAATGCAATCGTATTATCTGTAAATATTATGTTACTTTCATTTGTTGCAAAACGAGCATAATACTTATCAATCCCTTTACCCACATCTTTGCCTAGATATAAAGATTTTCCAGAATCTAATAAAATGATTTTGCTACAAATACGTGAGACCATCGGCATACTATGCGACACAAATATTATTGCTGTATTAGGTAAAATTTTATCAATAGTCTTTAAACATTTCAATACAAAACCAAGGTCACCAACAGCTAATACTTCATCAATTAACAAAATGTCTGGCTCTAATTGAGCTGCAACTGCAAAACCAAGTCTAACCTTCATACCACTACTATAATTTTGTATTGGCATATCTATAAACTCTCGAATTTCAGAAAAATCAATAATCTCCTCTACTTTAGCATCAATTTCTTTTTTTGTAAATCCTAAAATAGCACCATTATTATAAATATTCTCGCGTCCACTTAAAATAGGGTTAAAACCAGCTCCTAATTCTATTAATGCGCCTACTCTACCTCTTATGGTTATTTTTCCTGCATCAGGATTAATCAAACCATTTAATATTTTAAGCAATGTAGATTTCCCAGCACCGTTATGTCCTATTAAACCTAAACATTCTCCTCGTTGTAATTCAAAATTAATGTCCTTTACTGCCCAGAATTCTTTATCCCGTAACTTTTTCTCATTTTTATTGCCTCTAATGTTAGATACTAAATCTTTCATACCATACCAGAGGCTAGTTTTTAAATCTTTGCAGAATTTTTTTGAAAGTCCTTCAACAATTACCAATACATCATCATCTTTCATTTTAAGCATTTAAACGTTCTACAATAATAGGAATTGAAATTCTATAAAACATCAAACCAACAAAAAACAGGGATAGGCTTGCTAAAATTATAAATCCAAAATAAGTTAAATATTCAGGAGAGTTTCCCAAAGCTAAATCTCTAGCTGTTAAAATTATTGGTGTAAAAGGATTTAGCTCCATTGCGGTTTTCATAAAACCTCTTTTAGGAATAATATATACCACCGGCGTTAAGTACATTAATAAATTTAAGCCCATACTTATAATTTTAGCTACATCGTTATAAATTAAACCTATTGGAGTTATAAATAGCCCTAATGTAGTACCAAATATTACAGCAGCAATTATTGTAAAAGGAAATAATACAAGTGACCAATGAAACCCAATGCCAAAAGCAAAAATTATGATAACTAATAAACCTGATTTTATAGCAGAGTTGAAGAGTAGTTTATATATCCCTGAAAGTATTAAGGCTTCCTTAGGGAAATTTATTTTGGTCATAATACCTCTTGCTGCGTTGGTTGCCATAGTAGGAGAATTAATAGACTCCTTAATAATAGACCAAATTAAAGTTCCTGAAAAGGCATAGACTGGATATGGAACTCCGGTATCTGAAAGTTCTATAGTCCCAGTTAAGTTTAAAAAAATCCATACAAAAGCTGAGGTTATAGGAGTAATAAATGCCCAAATAATGCCCAAATAAGATTGTCTGTATTGAGATTTAATATCTCTAGTGGCCAGCTGTTTTGCTAAAAAATGTGAACTGAATAAATCTTTAACAGTTTCTTTTAAAAGCCTACCGATTTTAAGATTATTTCCCTTTTGATATATTTTGGTTTCCAGTTGCATTAAGTATATAAATATAATCGTAGATGAGATTCTGAAATTTAAACGTGAAATTTTCAATAATAAAAAGCACTAACAATACTTTTTAGAATCACTTTATGTAATACTAATTATATTTTTTTATTAAATCTAAATATATTTTTCAATTTACTCTTTAAGCTTAATTTGCGTTTTCCATCATCATGATACCCATTTGCATAGTTACCATACCCATAACCATAACCGTAACCGTAACCGTAACCATAACCATACTTAGCTTTTTGATCATAACCATTATAAATTAAACTAATATTATTTATCTGTTTAGTTTTATATTTTTCGTTAATTAAATTAAGCATACCCTTTTTTGTGTAATCTTGTCTTATAACATAAAGTGTAACATCAACATAATCTAATAATTCTAATGCATCAGCTACTAAACCTATTGGAGGTGTATCTAAAATTATATAATCATATTTAGACTTCAAAACTTTAATAAGCTCATTAAGCTTTTCATTGATTAATAACTCTGAAGGATTAGGAGGAATAGGTCCAGAGGTTATAACATCTAAATGTTCTACTTCTGTTTTTTGAATGACATTCTCTAACGATTCCTGACCAATTAAATAATTAACAACGCCAATGTCATTTTTAATTTTAAAATCACCAAAAATCTTTGGTTTTCTTAAATCTAAACCTAATAAAATTGTTTTTTTTCCACTTAAAGCAAATACCGTAGCAACATTAATAGAACAGAATGTTTTTCCTTCACCACTTACAGAGGAAGTTACCATAACTGTTTTGTTTCCATCAAGCTTCTGTTCCTTGTAGAAATATTGCAAATTAGAACGTACCGCTCTAAAAGCCTCTGCAACTGCAGATTTTGGTTTTCTGTGTACAGCTAGATTGTTATCCAAAGTATTTTTAGCAATAACTCCCAAGATAGGTATTGAAGATAATTTTTCAACATCCATAGGACTATGAATACTATTATCAATAAACGTTAAAATAAAAGCTAATAACAAGGGTATTAATAGTGCAGCAAAAAAAGCAAAAACATAACGAATGTTAAGATTTCTACCTAAAACCTGAGCGCCCGTATTTTTTGCAGGGTCTATTATTAAAATATCTGATACATTAGATGCTTTTATAATTTCTGCTTCTCCTCGTTTAGACAAAAACATATTATAATTTCTCTCACTCAAAGAATACTGACGACTCATAGTTAAGAGCTCTTGCTGATCCTCAGGAAGTTTACTAAATTCAGCTTCAACCTCACTTAATTTGGAATTAGTTGTTTGTAAATCTCTTCTCAAACCTTGAGTGACCGAACTTATATTTTCTAGAAGAACATTTTTTAAACCTTCTATTTGTCTATTTAAATCATTAAAAATTGAAGTATTATCTCTAACAGAGTATTGTAATTTTGATTTTTCTACTGATAAATTATTAATTTTGGAAATATTTGTTAGAATATTTGCATCTCCTATACCAGCTATAGACGGCGCAGGCACTTCCGTAAATGAGTTACTCGTTAATAAATAGTTTTCTAAACTAGAATAGTAACTCAATTGTTTTTTAATAGATTCTTTTTCAGCTTCAAACTTAGTAAATTTATCATTTATTAATTTACCCTCATTATCTAGACTATAAATTTTATTTTTCTTTCTGTATTCATTAAGTGCATCTGCATTATCTGACAATTCATTTTTAACCTTAAAAATTTGATCATCTATAAAATCAATAGCATTAGTTGCATATTGATTTTTTCTGTTTAGCTGGTCTTCACTTAAAACGGAGACAATGGCATTTAAATAATCTACTATTTTCTCTCTGTTTTTGTCTATTAACGTAATATCAAGAATAGGTGACCCCTGAGCATTAGTAACTCCAGTTCTTGCATTGTAACTAGCAACCACATTATCAAAATTACCAAACATAAAAAAAAAGGGCTTACCGATGACTGCTTGCTTATTTTCCGGAATAACTATTTTTCCCTTTAAGAATGGTAAGTTGATAGAATCATTTAATTGAAACTGTTTTTTAAAAACTCCAACAGATACATCTACACCAGAAATCTTTTTTGTTATACAATTTTGTCCAAATACTCTTGGATTTAAAAAATCTACTTCTAATTCATAAGAATTTGCTGTTAAAAATGTAATTTTTATTGGAATGCTTATCAGTTGAGGGAAATTATAATCATGGTCAAACCTAAAAGGAGCAGCCTTGTATATATCCTGCATCCTAAATCTTCCCTCTTTTAAATAGCTTTTGTAAAACTCTAATCTATCAACAACTTTCTCATGATGAGAACGCGACTTAAGCATTACTATCATGGTTTGAACTTTCGATGTAACACCACCCCAATTAAAACTCAAACTCTGTGTTGATGTAAATAATGGGTTACTATCGTCTTCAATAGAAATTTTTGTACCTAAACGATATGAAAACTCCTCACGAATATTCTGCTGATAAACAATAAAAACACCTACAGCTAATAGTAACAAAAATAACTTCCAATAACTTAAAGCTCTAAAAAGAAACTTTTTTATATCAAATGTTGATGCGGACGACTCTGAAACTTCAAATTCTTCTGTCATAATCTAGGAATTAAAGATTTCGAGTTAAAAAGTAAGTAGAAACTAATACCGATAATATTGAAGCTACGGTTGTTAAATTTTGAAAAGCTGTCTGACCTGCTCCTATAGCTTTACGTTTTAGCGGCTTAACCATTATAATATCGTTGGGTTGAATATAATAAAATGGCGATTGCATAGCGGTAATATCTGTTAAATCTATATGATGTATTTTTTGTCCGTCTGGGTATTGTCTAATTACTAAAACATCCTTTCTATCTCCCGTTTGACTAATATCTCCGGCGTTTGCAAGTGCTTCAATAATATTTACCCGATCTTGAAATAACGTTAAAACGCCAGTTCCTCGAACTTCACCAATAACTGTATATCTTAAACCAGCTAACTTAACAGTAACGAACAACTCTGCTGTTTCTTTAAAATACTGTTTTATGAGCTCTTCTTTTACTTTTTCTTCAATTTCTTTTATTGTAAAACCAAGTACATTTATTTCTCCTAAAACTGGAAATTTTATATTGCCATGCAAATCAACAGTGAAACCACTAAAATAGAGACCTGCTGCACCTTGTTGCATAACATTATTATTAGTTGAAACAGGGTTAAAAATAGCTACAAGTTCAGCATCGAGTGCTTTTACATTTATACTTAAAATATCATTCACCTGAACTCTGTAAGGCTTCGATAGTTCTCTTATCGAAATAGAATCGTTAAGAACCGTACCCTTATCTTGTAAATAAACAACATCTTTATTAGTAATGCATGAAGTACTTAATATACTGATTGATACGCAAATAAACAATAATAACCGTTTCGTCATTGGGGAAATTGATTTAACACAAATATAGTTTTTCGTTATGAATAATAAAACTCTTATCGGGTTTTTTGGTTTTTTGTCCGTTATTTGTAAAAAAACTATCTATTGAATTATTTAACAGTTGAAAACATATCAAAATCTTACGGCGAATTAGTACTTTTTGAAAACATATCTTTTAGTGTTCATAAAGATCAAAAAATCGCTTTTGTTGCAAAAAATGGAACTGGAAAAACATCCATTTTAAATATTATTTCCGGCGATGATGAAGCAGATTCTGGAACTGTAACTTATAGAAATGGCATTGTCGTTTCATTTCTCTCTCAAGACCCTAAGTTTGATTCATCACTAACTATTGAAGAAACTATTTTAGCTAGTGAAAATCCCATTTTGAAAGTCATTTCAAATTATGAAAAAGCACTTTTAAATCCAGATGATTCCGAAACATACGAAAAAGCTTTTGAAGCCATGGAAGTCCATCAAGCTTGGAATTTCGAAACACTTTACAAACAAATACTATTTAAATTAAAACTCGAAGATTTAAACCAAAAAGTAAGCGTACTATCAGGCGGGCAAAAAAAACGTTTAGCCCTAGCAAATGCTTTAATTAATAAACCAGACTTACTAATTTTAGATGAACCAACAAACCATCTAGATTTAGAAATGATTGAATGGTTAGAAGCATTTTTTGCAAAGGAAAATATTACGCTTTTTATGGTGACACACGACAGATATTTTTTAGAACGTGTTTGTAATGAAATTATAGAATTAGACGATGGGAAACTTTATAATTACAAAGGCAACTACTCCTATTATCTTGAAAAGCGAGAAGCTCGTATAGAATTAGAAGCTACTGAAACCAATAAAGCTAAACAACTTTTCAAAAAGGAATTAACTTGGATGCGCCGTCAGCCAAAAGCTAGAACCACAAAATCTAAATCTAGAATTAATGATTTTGCAGATATAAAACATCGTGCACACCAACGAAGAAACGACCATGAAGTTCAATTAGAGCTTAATATGGAGCGTTTGGGTAGTAAAATTTTAGAGTTTCATAAAGTATCAAAAGCATTTAAAGACAAAACTATTTTAGATGGCTTTAGTTATATGTTTCAAAAAGGAGAACGTGTTGGTATTATTGGTAAAAATGGTACAGGAAAAACAACCTTTTTAAACATACTAACAGAAAGCTCGAAACCAGATTCAGGCAAAGTTATAAAAGGCGACACTGTAAAATTTGGCTATTATACTCAAAATGGAATATCAATAAAACCTGAACAAAAAGTTATTGATGTTATTCGCGAATTTGGAGATTACATTCCACTAAAAAAGGGTAGACAAATAAGTGCTCAGCAACTTTTAGAACGATTTTTATTTAGTAGAAAAAAACAATATGATTTTGTTGAAAAACTAAGTGGTGGCGAACGCAAACGCCTATACTTATGTACTGTTTTAATTCAAAATCCTAATTTTTTAATTCTTGACGAACCTACTAACGACTTAGATATTGTTACACTTAATGTTCTAGAAAGTTTCCTTCTAGATTTTCCGGGATGTGTTATTGTAGTTTCCCACGATAGATATTTTATGGATAAAGTTATAGATCACCTTTTTGTTTTTAAAGGCAATGGTGTGGTAGAAGATTTTCCAGGTAATTACACAGATTATAGAGTTTATGAAGATAGTCAACCTGTAATTTCAAACACCTCAGAAGACAAAAAAGAAACCAAATCATGGAAACAAAACGAAGTTTCTAAATTAACATATAATGAAGAAAAGGAACTTAAAAACATCGAAAGTAAATTAAACGCTTTAGCTTTTGATAAAAAAGAGTTGGAGAATAAGTTTAATAATCCAGACTTGACTCAAGAAAAAATAAATGAGCTATCTGACGGTTTACAAAAAATTATAGATACCATTGAAGCAAAGGAAGAACGCTGGTTTGAGTTATCGTCAAAACTTGAAGAATAAATTCATGTACCAAGTTTTACAATACATAAAATTCCTATTTAAATCTACAAATCAACATGGTGTACATTCTCCTTTTGTATATAATCTCGTTACGAAATGTTTTTATGATAAAACTAGATTCACAGAATACAATAAAATTACTGACTTCAAAAGACGTTTAAAAAAAGTAAAACTAAAAATTAATGTAACTGATTTTGGTGCTGGTAGTCAAAAACTAAAATCTAAATCTAGAAAAGTTTCTGACATTGTAAAACACGTTAGTATTTCTGGTAAAAACGCTAAATTAATTTTTAGAGTAATAAAATACTTTAATTCACAGTCCATCTTAGAACTTGGTACTTCATTAGGTTTCGCAACTCAAGCAATGAGTTTAGCTAATTCAAAATCTAGAATAACAACAATTGAAGGTTGTCCTGAAATTTCTAATTACACCAAAACACATTTTGAAACATTACAACTAGACAACATTAAACTCATAAACGGTAATTTTAATGATGAACTTAAAAAACTCACTTCAAATAAATACGACCTTATTTTCTTCGATGGTAATCACCAAAAAAAAGCCACTTTAAACTATTTTGAAACACTTTTAGAAACTTCAAATAACAATTCTGTTTGGATTTTTGATGACATTTATTGGTCTAAAGGCATGACAGAGGCTTGGGAAATTATAAAAGAACACCCTAAAGTAACTGTTACTGTAGACACCTTTTATTGGGGTTTCGTTTTTTTTAGAAAAGAACAACTTAAAGAACATTTTAAAATTAGAATTTAGCAGTAAGTTGCTAAGTCGCTTAGTTTGCCTTAAATTTGAAATAAAAACTACGATTAAGTAATGAAAATTTACACTAAAACAGGAGACAAAGGTACAACAGCCTTATTTGGTGGTACTCGAGTACCAAAACATCATATTAGAATTGAAAGCTACGGAACAGTTGATGAACTAAACTCTCATCTAGGTTTAATTCGCGATCAAGACATCAATCAACATTATAAAGACATTATAATGAATGTTCAAGACAAGTTATTTACAGTTGGAGCTATTTTAGCAACAGATCCTGAAAAAGCAATTCTAAAAAATGGTAAAGAACGATTAAACATTGAAAAAATTTCTTCCTCAGATATTCAAGTCTTAGAAAACGAGATGGATACCATGAACGAAGCTTTACCACCAATGACACATTTTGTTCTACCTGGCGGTCATCAAACGGTGTCATTCTGTCACATAGCGCGTTGTGTTTGCCGCAGAGCCGAACGTTTAGCATCCGCACTTAACGATTTGGAGCCTTTTGAAGCAAACGCCTTAATGTATTTAAACCGTCTTTCTGACTACCTTTTTGTATTGGCACGAAAATTGTCCTCAGACTTACAAGCAAATGAAATAAAGTGGATTCCTGAGAAAAAGTAAAATTCAAAAAACTTTAAAAATATCAGTAAAATTCATTTAAAAATTGCTGCTAGTATTAACATAGCAATAATAAATTTCAAGTGTTTACATTACAGAAGAATACGTTCTTAAAATTAATGGTTAAATGAGTTTAAAAAGTCTTATGAAAATACAGAGATTAATTCATAAACATATTTTTAAACTAAGACAAAACTGTTGCTATTCGAAACAAATTTTTATTTAAGTTTTTAAATAAAAATTTAAAGAATATGAAATAATTCATTTTTTCCTTGTGTGTTTAAACTAAAAATTTATTTTTGCAAAAAAATTAAACGCTTAACACATGTATTGGACTTTAGAATTAGCATCTTATTTAAGTGATGCGCCATGGCCAGCAACAAAAGACGAGTTAATAGATTACGCTATTAGAACTGGTGCTCCTTTGGAGGTTGTTGAAAATTTACAGTCAATTGAAGACGAAGGAGATTCGTATGATTCAATTGAAGAAATTTGGTCAGATTACCCAACAGACGAAGATTATCTCTGGAATGAGGATGAATATTAACAATATAGCATAAATAATAGTTAAAAAGTCTCGATTTAGAGGCTTTTTTTTTGTTCTAAAATGTATCTTTGAATGCTTTTCGAGATACAAGAAAAATATAATATACAAACACATGTTGCACAAGCGTAAAACTGTGCAACTTTAAAAATATATACACATGAGTTTTTTAAATTCTGTACTTAAGGTATTTGTTGGCGATAAGTCTAAACAAGACGTTAAAGCCATTTCGCCTTATGTTGATAAAATTAAGGCCTTTGAATCTGCTTTAGAAGCATTATCTCACGATGAATTAAGAGCTAAAACAGTAGAGTTTAAAGCCAAAATTGCTGAAGCAAACGCAAATATTGATAAGCAAATTACTGACTTAAAACAGGAGGCCGATACAACTGAAGATATTGATAAGCGAGAAGATATTTACGAAGAAATAGACCGCTTAAAAGATGAAGCCTATAAAGTTACTGAAGGTGTACTAAACGATATTTTACCTGAAGCATTTGCAGTGGTTAAAGAAACGGCAAAACGTTTTGTAAATAACACTTCAATTACCGTTACTGCAAATGAGTTTGATAGAATGGTTTCTGGCGAAAAGGATTATGTAACGTTAGAAGATGACAAAGCAGTTTGGTCAAATTCTTGGGATGCTGCAGGAAAACCAATTACATGGGATATGGTACATTACGATGTTCAGTTAATTGGAGGTGTTGCCATGCATCAAGGTAAAATTGCCGAAATGCAAACAGGTGAGGGTAAAACTTTAGTAGCAACCTTACCGGTATACTTAAATGCATTAGCTGGAAAAGGTGTACATTTAGTTACAGTAAATGATTACTTAGCAAAACGTGATAGCGCGTGGATGGCTCCTATTTTTCAATTTCATGGTATGAGTGTTGATTGTATTGATTACCATCAACCAAACTCTGAAGCACGAAGAAAAGCATATAATGCAGACATCACTTACGGTACAAACAACGAATTTGGTTTTGACTACTTGCGTGATAATATGGCGCACTCAATAGATGATTTGGTGCAACGCCCACACCACTTCGGTATTATTGATGAAGTCGATTCTGTATTAATTGATGATGCACGTACGCCTTTAATTATTTCTGGCCCTATTCCTAAAGGAGATCGTCATGAATTTACAGAGCTAAAACCTAAAGTTGATGATATTGTCTCAGTACAACGTAAATATTTAACAGGTGTTTTAGCCGAAGCTAAAAAATTGATTAAAGCTGGCGATACTAAAGAAGGTGGTTTTCAATTATTACGTGTTTATAGAGGTATTCCAAAAAACAAAGCACTTATTAAGTTTTTATCTGAAGAAGGTGTTAAACAACTATTACAGAAAACTGAGAATTTTTATATGCAAGACAACAACCGCGAAATGCCAAAGGTTGATGCTGAATTATACTATGTAATTGAAGAAAAAAATAATCAAGTTGAGTTAACAGATAAAGGTGTGGAATACATTTCTGGAAAAGATAATCCAGATTTTTTCATCTTACCAGAAATAGGTATTGAAGTTGCTAAAATTGAAGAGCAAGGTTTATCGGCTGAAGAGGAAGCAACACTTAAAGAAGATTTATTTAAAGAGTTTGGTATTAAATCTGAGCGTATTCATACACTAAGCCAGTTACTAAAAGCCTATGCTTTATTTGAAAAAGACACCCAGTATGTGGTCATGGATAATAAAGTAATGATTGTTGATGAGCAAACAGGCCGTATTATGGACGGTCGTCGTTATTCTGACGGATTACACCAAGCCATTGAAGCCAAAGAAAATGTAAAAATTGAGGATGCTACTCAAACCTTTGCTACAGTAACATTACAAAATTACTTCAGGATGTACCGTAAACTTTCTGGTATGACGGGTACGGCATTAACAGAAGCTGGCGAATTCTGGGAAATCTACAAATTAGATGTTCTTGAAACACCAACCAACCGCCCTATTGCCCGTGATGATAAAGAGGATTTGGTTTATAAAACAAAACGTGAAAAATATAACGCCGTTATTGATGAAGTGACAAAACTTTCTCAAGCTGGTCGTCCAGTATTAATTGGAACAACATCTGTTGAGATTTCAGAATTATTGGGAAAAATGTTGAGTATTCGTAAAATACCACACAACGTATTAAACGCAAAACAACACAAACGAGAAGCAGATATTGTAGCCGAAGCTGGTAATGCAGGACAAGTAACTATTGCAACCAATATGGCTGGTCGTGGTACAGATATTAAATTATCAGAAGACGTTAAGGCTGCTGGTGGATTAGCTATTGTAGGTACAGAGCGCCATGATTCACGTCGTGTAGACAGACAGTTACGTGGTCGTGCAGGTCGTCAAGGAGACCCTGGAAGCTCTCAATTTTATGTATCGCTAGAAGATAATTTGATGCGTTTATTTGGTTCTGAGCGTATTGCAAAAATGATGGATAAAATGGGATTAAAAGAAGGCGAAGTTATTCAGCATTCTATGATTTCAAAATCTATTGAGCGTGCACAGAAAAAAGTTGAAGAAAACCAGTTTGGTGTTCGTAAGCGGTTGTTAGAATATGATGATGTTATGAACGCACAACGTGAGGTGGTTTACAAACGTCGTTATAATGCTTTAAACGGAGAACGTTTACGTGTCGATTTAGCAAATATGATTTTCGATACCTCTGAAGGTATTGCTGAAACTAATAAAGGGGCTAACGATTATAAAAACTTTGAATTTGAATTGATTCGTTTCTTCTCGATGAGTTCTCCAATTTCTGAGGAAGAATTTGGAAAATTATCAGCTCAAGAAATTACATCAAAAATATACAAAGCAGCTTTCGAGCATTACAGAGAAAAAATGGAGCGTAATGCAGATATCGCTTTCCCTGTTATAAAAAATGTTTATGAAACGCAACGCGATAAATTTAAACGTATTGTTGTTCCGTTTACAGATGGTGTTAAGAGTTTAAATGTAGTTACCGATCTTGAAAAAGCTTACGAAACAAATGGTAAGCAATTAATTACCGATTTTGAAAAGAACATAACACTTGCAATAATTGACGATGCTTGGAAAACCCATTTACGCAAAATGGACGAGTTAAAGCAATCGGTACAATTAGCGGTACATGAACAAAAAGATCCTTTATTAATTTATAAGTTTGAGTCTTTTGAATTGTTTAAAGCCATGATTGACGATGTGAACAAAGAAGTGATTTCATTCTTATTTAAAGGTGAATTACCTCAAGAAACACAAAACACCATTCAAGAAGCTAGACAAACTCGAAAAAAGGAAAATCTACAAACACAAAAAGATGAAATTCCTAATTTAGATGAGCGTTCTGCACAAAATAGAGCTGCGGGAAATACCCAACGCCAGCAGGAAGTAGTAGAAACCATTGTACGTGATAGACCAAAAATAGGACGTAACGACCGTGTTACCATTAAACACGTTATGAATGGTGAAAACAAAACTTTAAAATACAAACAAGCCGAACCCTTAATTGCTAAAGGTGAATGGGTTTTGGTAGAGGATTAATTTTATAATTAAAACTTTAAATTGCTTATAAAACTTAGTGTTTTTTGAAGGCTTTTGCTGGCGGTTGTATGCGTTAGGGATTGAAGAGGAAAGCCCACAGCGCGACGTAGGAGGTGCGAGGACTTGGAACGTAAAGCCCGACCCCTTGAGGGTAACGCCCAAATTTTTTTTATGCTTTTTAGGAAAATAATTTTATATAGCTCTTTAGATTTATAAACTATCTAAAGGGCTTTTTATTTTACGCATATGTCCTTGAGACACCTTAGTATAAAGCTGTGTGGTTTTAATAGAATGATGCCCTAAAAGCTCTTGAATAAAGCGTAAATCTGCACCAGATTCTAATAAATGTGTAGCATAACTATGCCTCAAACCATGAATACCTATTTTCTTGTTAACCCCAGCTTTCCTTAATGCCTTTTTAAAAATTTGTTGTAAACTACTTTTTGAATAGCTTCCCCCATACTGTCCTTCAAATAAATACTCGTTAGGTTTATAGATTGTGTAATATGTTCTAAGCTCGTTTAAAATAGTACTTGGTAAAGGTACGTACCTATCTTTTTTACCTTTTGCACCCACAATGTGAACAACCATCCTGGAACTATTAATATGATGTAGTTTTATATTTACCACCTCTGAGACTCTTAAACCCATACCATAGCATAACTTAATGGCAATCTTATGCTTTAAGTTGGTTGTGGCATTAATTATTCTTTTTATTTCATATTTACTTAATAGTTTTGGTAGAGTACTTGGTTTCTTAGGTCTTGGAATATCGAAAAACATCTTAGGTCTATGAATTACTTGTTCAAAATAAAACTTTACAGCATTTATCTTACCATTCATTTTACGCTCTTTCATTTTTAGATGTTGAACACAATACAAAAAATAGTCTTTAAGTCTTTTTGGATTTAAATCTTGAACAGGATAATCATTTATTAAATATAACAACTCTGCAAACTCAGACAAGTACATACGTTGTGTATTGATACTATAAGATTTAATTTGCAATTGATTTCTATAATCAATAAATGCCTGCTGGTTAATATGGTGTATGTTGTTTAAAAGTTTCTTTCCAGGTAATTCTTGTTGCATTTTTAAAGTCTTTCTTATAGCAGGAAGATCTGGAAGGTACCAACATTTGTTTGTGGCGCTATATTTTGATGACGGAAATTGTTTTTGTAATTCTGTTTGTATTTGTTTATTGTAATCAAACACAATCCAAATAACATTTTTATTTTTATGTACGCCTAGTTTAAAATCATAATTAGTGAGGTTCATCCGTAGAGTATTTTGTATATCAAAGTTTAAATATACGCAAAATTGATATACAAAATGAGTAGTGTTGAAAACTTTGTAATACATTATTAATAATTAAATTACTACAGTTTTTCGATTTTATTTATCTTAGCATTAATTGCACATATATATGTGTTGTACACAATACGAAAAATGAAAATCGGAACTAAAATATTAATCCTATTTCTGACTTTAAATCTACTTTCTTGCAAAGGTTCAGCTCAGGAATCTGAAACAAAAAAACCGACAACTGAATTTGACTTTTCGGATATGGAAAAAAGCACTTTTCCGAAACCGATTGGAATTATAAATGATTTCGGACAAGTTTTTACGGAATCACAGCGGACTGAATTAACCAAAGTTCTTTATAACTACGATATTGAAACTACAAGACAAATTGTAGTTGTTACAATTGACAGCATAAAACCGTATACGAATATTCAGAAATACGCGACTGATTTAGGAAATAATTGGGGAGTTGGAACAGCGGAAAAAAATAACGGATTGACAATAGTTGTGTGCAATCCTTGTCGACAAATCGGAATTGCAACTGGAACCGGAACTGAATTGATTTTGACAGACGAAATCTGCAAAAATGTAATTGACCAAACCATAATTCCTGAATTTAAAAATGGAAACTTTTATGACGGAATTAAAAACGGAGTGGTTGAATTAATAAAAAAATGGAAATAAAAGTACTGTGTACAACAATGTATAACCGCAATTACGGCGGATTCGACTACGTCCGAATCCACTCGGAATTGCTAACGTCTGTGCTAAACCGAAAATTAACGCATATAAACCCGTAACTGACGGTTATACGAGACCGTTGTAAAACATTAGACAAAGCATTGAACAGGAAAACTATACTATTAATTATCATCCTTTCAATTATTGGATTTTTTACTTTTAAATATATCAGTCATACTGAATATGAAATGACTGAATACGAAAAGGAATTAACCAAATACTTTAATGAAATAGCACTTGAATCGGAATTTGATAATAGTTCAGAAAATGTAATTAAATGGACTAAACCAATGAAACTCTATATTCTTAAAGACAAAGAATATGAACAACAAGTCTCATTCATAAAAAGCACAGTAGAAAAAATTAATGAGATAGCACAAGACGATTTTAAGATTGAATTAACGAGTGGCTTAATGGAAAGTAATTCAGTAATTTTTTTATGTGAAAGAGAAAAAGCTATCGAATTAGATAGTGCTTTGTTTGAGGGAATAAATGAGGACTTTTCAGGATTATCTCTTGCAGAATTTAATAATCGATTTGAAATTTACAGTTCCAGAATCTTCATTGATATCACAGAACCAATTGAATTGCAAAAATCGGTAATACTAGAGGAAATTACACAAAGTTTAGGATTGCTAAACGACTCGGAAAAATATACAAATAGTATATTCTATGAAAAGCAATCCATTGAAAATAACTCAAATTTTGATTACTCTAAAGAGGATATTGAAATTATTAAGTTGCTTTATCATCCATATATGAAACCAGGCTTGAATAAAGTGGAAGTTGAAAAAACTATAAAAAGAATTTTTGAGAATAAAAAATAACGTTTTACAACAACGTGTATAGCTCATTGCGGCTGAATTCCTAATCGGAATTCATTGCAATTTGCTATCTTTCGGTTACGGCGGAAAATCATAGCTGATTTCCCGCAACGAGCCATACACAAAACCGTTGTGCTTCATTAGTGAAAAATGATATTTAGAAGAAAAAACAGAGAAATAGAGCTTTTTGACAATCCCATTATTAACGAGTTTGAAAAAGATGTAGCTGACTCATTAGGTGTTAGTGTATATTCGGAAAACAAATCAATACTAGGAAACATACTCAAGAAAGAAATTGAACAGAGTAAAGTTGAACCTAAAATATTATTAGATTACTTCATTAATAATAGTGAACAACTGAAAATGTTTACTATTAAAGCATATTCATGTGGAATAAAAATTGATGACGGAGAAGAATATCCTGAAGGAGAAGAAGTACCAGATTCGGAAAAACCAAAAACAATAAAAACTCATGGACCCGGAATAGGCTATGGAATAACTCATGCTATTTACTTTCACTTTCTTTATCATGACTTGACAAATGAACTTTCCGAATACTTAAAAATTAGAAGGATACCATATTCTAATCGCTTTTATAAACGATTGACTGAATATTATAATGAAACTATAAAATAAAAACGAAAGCACAACAATGTATATAAAAAATTGCTATTTTGTGCTTAACCAATGTTCGTTGCTTTGTTTGCTTGCATCTGATTTTCCTTCGGAAAATCCTCGCACACAAACACGCAACTTTCCATATACGTAACCGTTATACTCCATGAAAAATAAACCAACCGTTTAAAATGAATGAATCGGAAAAGAAAAGATTAGCTCTTTTAAAGAAGGCGAATAGATTGGGGATGATACTGCCTAAATATCTGAATCGATTGATGGATGTAGAGCCCAAATTTGAAACTGCGAAAATATTAGATTCAAATAAAATAGAAGAAATGGTTATTAATCTTAATGGAAACAACAAAGAAATAATAATAACAAAAAGAGCCTCAAAAAGAAACCCCACAGTAATTCAAGAAACTCTCAAAATGTTATCTCAAGAATTAGATTCGGATAACTACTTCTCCATAAATAAACTTCAAGAATTGTGGTTTGCTGAATTGAATACATTTTTCGTTGTCGCTAATTATGAAAAGATAATCGAAATAGATGGAGACTTATTTATAGTTCACGACAAAGAAGTTAAGAACGGTTTATGGGTTGATTTGAACGAAGAATACTGGACTACTGAAAATACAACTAATTATGAATTTGTATACGAGCTAAAAATATGGGGCAGTGAATGGACAAACAAATTGTTAAAATAAAAAGATGAAACACGGAGTATAACAAGCGATCATCATGTCAGATTGGCTATCGCCAAATCCGCCAGATATCGCAGTACCGTTAGGCACAAGTTTAACCAATCAACAAAATTCAGTAAATAATTGAAATTTTTAGAAGCTAAACTAATGAAAATCTAATCTGAATGAAAAACTGAAATTGCCAAATGAAAGTTCTGACCGATAAACCACATCTGATTTTTTTCATAACCATACCAATTATAATGCTGATAGGAATTTTAAGTGGAGATTCAGTATTAGATATAAATGTTCACGACACCTATTATGTTATTACCCATTTTCACTTAGCAATATTGATTTCAATACTTTTTGGAATAATCGGAGTTGGTTATTGGATTATAAAGGAAGCATATGGAAAACTATCAAAATGGCTGAATTGGATTCACATTGGTTTGACTTTCGGAGGAATAATATTCATTTTTACTCTTTCTCAATTATATAGAGAACCAAAAACTGACACAATACTTTCAGATTTTGACTTTAATCAAAATTTGGACATTATAACCTTTATAACATTATTGATTACGATATTTGGACAAGTAATCTATCCAGTAAATTTAATAAGAGGAATATTAAAAAAACAAAAGAAAACCAGTGCCTAACAAGGTATAAGCTGTATTGCTAGCCAATCGCTTACTTGGGAAAGTTCTAGCGAACTTTCTAATCCGTAATTATTTACTTACTTTTAGCTTGAAAAACCCGCAACAAAGCTTATACAGAAACGTTGTGTGTAATATCTCACTTATACCCTGAGTTCAAACCTCTATTCAATAACTTAATTAAGTCTTAATTGTAATTTATTTAACAAATTTGAGGAAACTATTTTTTGTAGTATTGCTAACTCAAAATAAATAATATGAAATTTAAAATACTTTTACTTACAATTTTTCTTACAAAATTATTAATTGCACAAGACAATAATTATTCTGCGATTCTAATAAACAAAGAAACTAAAAAACCCATTTTTGGAGCATCAATTACATTAGAAAAAAACATAATCTGTATTAGTGATGAAACTGGAAAAATTGAATTTAAAACTAATATTAAAAATAATGAGAAGTACGTAAAAATCACACACCTTTCTTATGAAACCGATTCTATTCTCATTAATAAGTTAAATGATAAACCACGTAAAATAAAACTAATTGAGAAATTTACAAATCTGGATGAAATAGCAATTATTGCAAAACTTAAACTTCCCAAAAAGGAAATTATAAAAAATGCAGTTAAACAGTTTCAAATTTCAAGCAGAGACAAACCATACTGGGCATCTATAAATTACAAACAAACTTTGAATTATAATGCAGTTCCTCAAGCATACTACGAAATGAATGGACACGCATTTATGATTGGAAAAAAAACAAATATGGCACTTGACCCAATTTTAATTCCAAATCAAATTAGGAGAACTAAAGAAAATGAAAAAATTACAAATTTATGGAATGTTAAAAAAAACGTTGAATTACTAAAAGTGGGTCACGACATTGCACGAATGAATCTATCTAGCTTTAGCTGTTTTAAATCTACACATCCTTTGAGCAAATCCGGAAGTAAATCTTTTGAATTTAAAATTAATAATATCGAGACCATTTATAATGAAGAGTGCTATGTTATTGATTTTAAACAAAATAGAACAATTCATAAAAAACGTTATTTGTTTAATATGAATGGTCAGCTATGGGTAAGCAAGAAAGATTTTACTTTAAAAAAATTAAATGTAGGGTTTGATTTTGACAAAATAGATTATAACCAAATTGAAATTAATTACGAAACAATAAATGAAATAATTTATCCATCAAAAATTTATACAGAAAGATTTCGTTATAAAAATTTTAACGACATTAATATATCAAATTTTATTATTAAGAGTTCTGTGATATTTAATAAAATAGATATTAAAGAAAGAGATAACTATAGGAAAATATATCCGCCCTATATGTTAGGATTTTTAACATCTAATATTTATCACGATGATTATTGGAAAAACTATCCAATATTAGACGAACAATATAAAAAAGATGTTATACAAATTATTGGAAATCAAAATTGGAATTTAGCTTTTTTAGATGGAGCAAATGAAGTACAATACAATCAAAATTCTATAATAGATAAAGGAATTAAATTATATAAAAAACAAAATTTAGACTTGTTAAACAGAATGAAAAAAGATTTAAACATTGAAAATTAAATAATACTACACACAACAACATATATAATTTATTGCTAGTTTTTTGCTTACTTGCGAAAATCCTAGGGGATTTTTTTTGTTAGTAATTATTTACTAAATTAGTTACTCAATTCACGCAACAAACCATATATAAACACGTTGTATGCAATGCGGGAAAACCCAATAATTAATGAAAATGAATCAGTTTTGGATTAGAATTTTGGGAATATTTGGAATATTGGGCGGATTGATTTTGTTTGCTGGAGATATGCTGTTGTACTATGACCCAACTAGTTTGAGTTTAAAGCGGAATATGGGCAATGCGTCTGACTTTAGAATTATCGCGAGCGGAGTTTGTGCTTTATTTGCTACTTGGTTTTATATGCTCGGATTAGGTCAAGTATATTATGCTTTTAAGACGACAAAACCGATTTTCAGAAATGGCGTATTGATTTTTTTTGGAAGTATCTTAATAGCATTTGGAATTGTTCACGGAGCATTTCTTGCTATTGCAACTACTTCAAAATTGGCAACAGAACATAATCTTGATATAAAAGAGGCAGCTTTACTTTCAGAAAAAATAAACGAAATATTGAGATTATTCGTTTATCCAATGGTTGGTATTTTATCCATTCTTTTTATTAGCCAAGTATGGAAAATAAAAACTTTATATCCGAGATGGATTATATTTTTTTTCCCGCTTATTCCTTTTTTGATTGAAGATATAGTTACCAAATATTTACCTGGAAATATATGGATTATAATTAAAGGAGGATATTTAAATATAATCTTGACAATATTTTTTATCGCATCAACTAAAGCTTTATGGAATATCAAGGAATCTGAAACGAATAGTGAATAAAGCACTGCATACAACAGTATATATAGCAAATTGGGCGATTAGTGCTTAATCGAAAGGTCATTTTCTATTTACAAAGTCGCCAAATCTTTTGATTTGGTATTAAAAGAGAAAAATTAAAACAAAATAAAAAGATTTGGCTTGTGGCTAAACCGAAAATAATCGTTTATTTACCGCCCTAAATGCCATATATTTAACGTTGCCCACAATTTGAAAAAACATCATCGAAACATATTAACCTTTATTTTATTTATGGGATTTTTAAGTAAAATCTTCGGACAACCTGAACCGAAAAATGAATATCAACCTGATTGGACATTTTACTTTTCGAATGTAAATGACAAATTAAGTTCCATCGCAACCGATTTGAATTTAATGAACGTTGCGCCAATAAAAGGACAAGTAAATGTAGTTTATGTTTCAATCAAAATGCCTAATCCGAAAGACAACGGCTTGTCGAGCAACGAAGATGCGGATGAATTATGGAAAATTGAAGACGTAATAATAAGCGGATTTGAAAAAAACAATCTGAATTACACTTTTGCTGGTCGGCTGACATCTAATGGATTTCGAGATTTGTACTTTTTTGGTGAAAACACGATTTTAATGGAAAAAGAAGTGTCGTCAGCAATGACCCAATTTCCGAATCACAAATTTGACTTTGGACATAACGAAGATAAAGAATGGAGCGGTTATTTTGACTTTCTATATCCTTTGCCAAGACAAATGCAAATAATCCAAAACAGAAGAGTTCTCGAACAATTAGAAAACGGTGGAGACAAACTAATAAAAGAAAGAGAAGTTTTTCATTGGATATATTTTAAAACTCAAAATGAAATTGACCAATTTGAGAAATTTACAAGCGATTTAGGTTTTAAGACAAAAAACAAAGCAAAAACAGAACAACCGAACGAATATAAATTTGTTATTCAAATATCACGAATTGACAAAGTTGGTTATAACGACATAGATGAATATACATTGGAATTATGGCAAAAAGCATCTGAATTAAATGGAGATTATGATGGTTGGGAAACATCAATTGAGGAATAAAAACTGTGGGCAACACCGTATATAATTTATTGCTAGTTCTAGCCTACTTACGAAAATCCTCGCGGATTTTCTATTCGGTTTTTATTTGCTAAATTAGGTGCTTAACCACGCAACAAACCATATACAAACACGTTAGCTACAATTTGAGAAACGACAAACTTTTGATATTAGATTTAGATGGAGTTTTAATAACAAATCCATCGTGGAAAGCCGACCGAATTGACTCGGATGGATATTCTGAATTTAATGAATCTTGTGTTGAAAATCTAAACCGACTTCTCACTCTTGCTGAATTTGACATTTGGTTGAGTTCAACTCGTCGAACTGTTAAAACTTTGACTGAATTCAATTTGATTTTCAAAAATCGTGGAATCAAAAAAGAAATCGTCGGATTTTTACCTGAATATGCGGATTGTATAAACCGAAAAGAAGAAATTCTGAAATTTATAGCGGAATTTAAAGTATCTGACTTTCTGATTATCGATGATGACAAATCTTTAAATGGATTGGAAAGTGAAATAAAAGAAAAACTGATTTTAACTGAATTAATGAAAGGATTTAATTCGGAGAAATTGAAAGAAGCGACTAAAAAAATAAAAAAACTGTAGCTAACACAGTATATAAAAAATTGCTGGTGTTGGCTTAAATAAAGATCGTTGCTTGTTTTGTTACGTCTGATTTTCCTTCGGAAAATCCTCGCACACAAAACCGCAACTTTCCATATACATAACCGTTGTAAACAATTTGAACAAAAATCTCGCTAAATATGGAATTATAAGTATAATTGGAATCATTTTGATTTACCAATTTCTTCCTATTGGAGATTATTGCTCTGGACTTTTGAACTTTTTGAACTCTTTAATCCTACTTGGATTATTAATAATAATTCTTCTCATTTTGACAATTCGGAATCTAATACGGATCAAAAAAAGGAATGGAAAATTTGACTTTATTCCGTTGATTCTTGTTCTAATTTTTGGAACCGTTTGGTATTTAATAATCGATTTACCTGACAAAAAATTCTGGACTGAAAAATCACTAATCGGATTTATCGAAATGGAAGGGACACCTAAAAGCGGAACTTTAGAATTGTTTAAAAATGGTTCGTTCGGAGCTTCATATCATCGTGCTGACTACAGTTGTACTTATCAAGGAAATTATGAAATAATTGACAATCGATTAGTTCTTAAACGAACTGATTTAACCGAATTGACTGATAAAGTTTTTACAACAGAATACTTGATTAATCGAAAAGATAGCATTCTAAAACCAATTAAAAACGGATTTATGGAAATCGGAATTTCAAAAATAATGGAATGAAAAAACTGTTTACAACAATGTATAACCGCAATTACGGCGGATTCGACTACGTCCGAATCCACTCGGAATTGCGAGGGTCAGTGCTTAACCGAAAAATAGTAACTTTAAAGCCGTAACTGACGGTTATACGAGACCGTTGGCAACAAGCTTGAAAAACCGAATGAGAATAAACCTTATAACATCTGAATTGAAAAAAGCCAACCGAAATCTGAATTTATCTTTGCTGATTTTTGGATTGTTTATTTTGTTATTTTTTATTTCGTTTTGGTTTCCTAAAAGTGATATAATGAAAAGCGTTTATCTGATTTCATTATTTGCTTCTGGTATTTTAATAATAGTTTCAATTATTCTTTCAATAATCCGACAAAGTAAAAAACAAAGTATTGAATTAGATAAAACCCAAATAGCGGAATTGACAATCAATTCTCAAATTGGTGCTGAAAAAATCACAAAAAAATCGGAAATTGAATATGCTGGTAATGAAATAAAAACCAATCTTCATTCAAAAATATATGAAGTAGATAAAACAACTATATTTGAATTGTTGAATAGCGGAATAAATCTGAAAATAATAACTCGAACGAAAAAAAGTAACGGATTTGATTTGTCGCCAAAAGAATTAATTAGAGATTTAATGTCAATGTTGTGGGCTTCGAGTTGAATAAAAGCCAGTTGCCAACAAAGAACTGAGGTAAAAAACAAGTAAAAATTATTATTTTATTACCAATGTACTTCTA
>NZ_BAABJK010000010.1:0-4418 GCF_039543265.1 Algibacter aquimarinus
GAAGTACATTGGTAATAAAATAATAATTTTTACTTGTTTTTTACCTCAGTTCTTTGTTGTAAGTAGTGCTTTATTATCTTTTCATCGCAATATTTTCGTGAACCCATTTAACTTCATCTTTCGGTTCAATTTCTCCAACTTTACTACTACACCTGCTAAAAGTCGCAGCTGGAAAATCATAAGGTTTACTATCGTCAAAATATGGTCCAACCACACCTAACATCCATCCATTTTCTGCAGCCCAATGTGGTTTATTTGTCATATACTTGAATACGTGATAAAATACATTATTCCCGTCAAAATCTATTTTTACTTTTTCAAGATGTTTTATGTCATCAGGTGCTTTGTCTAATTCAGTCGGGAATTCAAGCCAGTTAACCAATTTACTTTCTGCACCACTTTCAATGGTCAAATATTCTTTAGGGAACAGTTCCGTTTTATTATTTTCAGATAGTATTTGGTAAGTCAGTTCACGAGTCTTATTATCTTTTGCATATTCCAAAACTTCTTCTTTTTTTATTTCTTCTCCGTTTTCTAATTTTTCTACAAGTGGTTTGATTCTTTCAAATCTCAACTTATGAGTTTTTGCACTTTCTTTTTTGAATGCAAAATATCTGTATAGAATGAAGAGAATTATAATTCCAATTATTATAAATATTATTTTCATATGTCGGTTTTTCGCATTACTTACAACGGTCTCGGCTATGAGTAGTTGCGTGGTTTAGCACTAAACTTTGCAAGTACACACCAAACTGAAAATCCGCGAGGATTTTCAGAAGTAGGCGAGAACAAGCAATTACTTATAGCCATTGTTGTAGCCAGTTATTTTAAATATTTATTAATCATTTCTTTATTCGATAAGTCAATTAGTTCTGAACTATTCCAGTCCATCAAAACCAAATTCCATTTTTCTCCAATTTTGGAAAGCACATCAATAACTTTGTCGTTATTCAGTCCGAATAAATTTGTTATCCAAATATTCTTGACTTTTTCATTCTCAAAATCAAAGTACACTGCTGAATATTCTTTTCCAAATCCAATAGTATTTTCACTTTTCACTCGATATTCACTTCCGTATCCAGTTATCACTTCTGTGTGTTTTTCTGTTCCAAGTTCAGTCAATAGTTTTTCCAGTTCAGTTTTATCTATTTGTCGATTTTTTAAACTGACTTTATTTTCTTCTCTAACGTATATGTCCGAATATCCGTTTTCTGTAGAAAAGTCAGCAATATTATCCGCTTGTTTTAGCAAGTCAGGTAGATTTTCTTTTGGTACAATCTCTATTTGGCAGAAATCGTCTTCGTGATAAAAAATCGTTCCTTTTGCTCTGTATTCCTTTTTAGTCAATTCCGAATGTTCTGTTTTGGCATTCGACTTTGTGAAATATATCAAAGCGAATAATGCTATTAAAATTCCTATTCCAATTGTCATTCGTAATTTCATTTTTTTAATTGGCTACAACGTTTGCGTATAAGAATAGTTGCGGGTTTGCGAGCGAGGAATTTCCGAAGGAAATTCAGACGTAGCAAACATGCAACGACCTTTGATTAAGCACTAAACCGCAATTATTTTTATACATTGTTAGCTTTTAGTGCTTTTTTGTCCGTTTATTTTTTCGTTAATATTTTATTTCAGTCGGCTTTTTAATTCCGTTTTCATGTTTTATTCAGCTCGATTTTAATTCCGCAAACTTGCTCAAATTCCGCAATATATAATTCAGATTTCGAGTTAGCAATTCCGTAATTTGCTAAATTCCGATTGAGTGAAATTCCGTTTTTCAATTCAGATTTCGATTCTGCAAACGAGCTAAAAAGTCAGACGCAGTTCGATTCAGAGTTTGAGTGATAATTCAGTTCAATATTCCACATTTCATTTTCAAATTCCGCTTTAAAGGACTTTTGATTTAAACCCGAAATTTGAGGTTTTGCAATGACCTTTAGCATTAAAGCTAACGTGTTTGTGTATGACTCGTTGCGGAAAAATCCGCAGGATTCTTTCCGCCGTAACCGAAAGATAGCAAATTGCAATGAATTCCGATTAGGAATTCAGCCGCAATGAGCTATACACATTGTTGTGGTGTCGTTTTTTTATTTACTTCTAATAGTCAAATTTATAAGTGTTAGTTGTTTTTCCTTTTCTCCAATTTTTAAATTCAACGTTCACATTTACTTCTTGAGTTCCGTGAATTTTTTCTTTAAACTCAAAGTTTTCTTGATATGAAATTCCATATTTATTTAGGACTTCATCAATTTTGTTTTTTTCCAGTTCCGCTTTTTTATTTTCTCTTCTATATTTATTCAGTTTAGAGTAAGCAGCTCCCAGAAACGAAAATCCAGCTGCAATCATTCCAATTTTCACGTACCATAGATATACACTAAATATTTTCCAGTCAGATAAAAAGTATCCAAGAAGTATTAAAAGAAAACCAATAATTATTGTGCCGTAGAAAGTCAGATGTGTTGACTTTTGGTTTCTGCGTATTATTTCCAATTCGAGATTAGCAATTTCTAATTTTTCTTGAAATTTTTTGTCAAGTGTAATTTTTGAGCAAGTATTATTAAAATCAGGTTTTTTATTGGTCAAATTACAAGTCAATCCTTTTTCAAGACTCGTTATTTGGTTTTCGCATAAATCACAATGTCGTGAAAAATTCATTAAAATTTCAGTTCGGTTTTAGTCAGTTTTTGATTCCAGCGTTCGTTTTAGTAAATGCACCACAACGGTCTCGGCTATGAGTAGTTGCGTGGGTTAGCACTTAACTTTGCAAGTATCCACCAAACTGAAAATCCGCGAGGATTTTCAGAAGTAGGCGAGAACAAGCAATTACTTATAGCCATTGTTGTGCGTTCGTTTTTAATTCATTTCGTATTCCGTTAATACTCCTTTAAGTTCTTCCAATTTCAAAAGCGGTTTCCTTTCCAAATGAGCAAATCCATATCCATTTCCTTGAACAAAAGCAGGTAAATAATTTTCTCCAATTTCCAAAATTATTCCAACGTCTATTAAGTTTGAAAATTCTCCGTTTATTTTTTTAGCTTCATCCGAATTCGGCTTACATAGTATTTCATCGTGATAACTACTTGTAGTTCCATCGAGTAATTTTTCGATTTCACTTTTTCTTATTCCAGCTATTTTACTCAACATTCTGTTCCATTTAGAGTCAATTTTTTTGACTTTCGCAGGTTCTGTAATCGAATCGGTAAAGTATAAAAAAGTCCGAACTGTTTTTATGTCTGTAATTGGTTTATTTTCTACAAGTATTTTTGCATTTTCGTAAGGCAAGTAACTTTTTTTAAATTCTCGAACTTTTGCTGTCATAGCCTCGTCAGCTTTATTTTGCGAACTTGCAATTTCAGGGACACATTCCAATTCGATATAATATTCCTCAAACTCAAATATGACTTTAATAAATTCAGTCCATATTCGTTTTGGTTCAGAGTTTTTAAGTCTCTGAATAATCTCTTTTTCTATTTTGTTAAATATGTAGTTCAATTTTTTCTCAAATGACGTACAACGGTTTTGTGTATGATTTCGTTGCGTGTTTCAGCAACTAAATTAGCAAATACAAACCGAATAGAAAATCCGCGAGGATTTTCGTAAGTAGGCTAGTACTAGCAATGAATTATACACGTTGTTGCCAGTAGTTTTTTATTCCACTTTATATTTTATTATCGCTTTATCTCCTCGAAAAAATGATTCATTCTCCTTTTTTACAAAATTCAAATTCGTTTCGTGAATTATTTCCAAGTTGTTATTGTCAATCCATTTGGCAGAAACTTTTTTACCTTCTCCATTAAAGTAAATTATTCCGGCTCCACCACCAGAATTCCATTCCATTATTCCACTTGTATGGACATATTTTCCATTTGTAAATTCTTCGTTTACTCTAAATTCCTTTGTTCCGTCAGCAGTTGAAGTTCGGACGAGTTCATTTGTCGTAAATTCAAATTTCGGTCGAACTCTTCTTTTCGCTTTTGGTTTTTCAGTCGATATTAATTTCAGAAAGTTCTGTAATTCGGTTTTTCTTTCCTGAATTGTCTTTTCATCTGCACCAAGTTCTTTCCACAATTCCAAGTCAGTTCCGCTATCAATTATTTCTTTTACTTGCTTTAAAGTTTCGGGTTCAAGAGACTTTGTTTCCCATTGAGCCAGAGCAAGTCCAAATAATGAGTTATTTCTGTCGTCTGAATCCGAAAAATAATCAGCAAATTCCGTTTTTATTTCTTTCGAAACCCAAACTTGATTTCCTCCATTATTATACTTATCGAAAAAGTTCGAATAAATGTCAAGTGTAGTGTCGTTTCCTTTTATTTCTGTGTTCCAAACTCCCATTTAGTTCTGTTTCTCAAATTACTGGCAACGGTTTTGTGTATGGCTCGTTGCGGAAAATCAGCTATGATTTTCCGCCGTAACCGAAA
>NZ_BAABJK010000011.1:0-176167 GCF_039543265.1 Algibacter aquimarinus
AAATGACCATGGTAATTGGGCAGAAGCTGTTTTATCATACTGTGGTGAAATTCCAACATCAGAAACTTCAAAAACTAATAATACATCTAAAGAATCATTTAATTTTGCTGATATAACAGCTATTAGTAATACCCATATGGTTGATATAAAGTGGGAAACTTTAAACGAGGTGGACATTGATATGTATGTTGTTGAACGATCTGTAGATGGACATGACTATAAAGTTGTAAATGACCAATCTGGAACAAAATCCAACAAAAAATCTGAGTATATTGGAATTGATTACAATCCAGTAATTGGTAAGTCTTATTATCGAGTGGCTGCAATCACATCGCAGGGTGATAAAATTTATTCCTATGAGGTTGAAGTTGATTTTGAGATCTTCAAGACCAAAGTGATGGTATATCCTAACCCCGTTAGAAAAAATCAAATACTAACAGCAGATATTTTCGTTGATAATCTGAATATGGGTGATTTGGATATTAATATTTTCACCATAGATGGTAGACTGATACAATCAAGGTCAAAGAAGATGAATCAACCACAAGCATTTGAGCAATTTAAAGTAAATACTTTGGAAAGTGGTGTGTATATTTTGGAGGTTAAAGGCTCTGATTGGAAACGCATTGAGAGATTCGTAGTTAGATAGCGATAAAGTTATAAATTAACTAACAATAAACTTTTTATTAAAAAATAAATGACACCTTATAAGGTGTCATTTATTTTATATTAACCCACAAAAACTAATAAGTAGATTGTTATTTATTTGAAATAATATTTAGAAGCTACTTCTTCTATATCATAGACCTCATATATTTTCTATGTATTAATAAAGATCCTTATCAACAATTCTGTAAACTTATTAACATTTGTTTTTACTTATTAACAAGTAAGACTAGAGAAGTAAATACAATTACTTTAATCTTCTATATTTGTTGACTAAGCTAAATTAAGACGATTTTTACCAACCAATTAATTATTAACGATATTTTATAAGGTCAAAACATCCATATCTTGAGTTTAATCGTACTTCTATAAAGTCAATGAAAAAATTAGCTTATTTGCTCTCAAATTTACCCTTTATCGAAAACGACAGTGTATTTTGTCGAAAAAAAACATTATTTCATCGTATTTATTTGTTAAGTATATATGTTTGTTATCTCAATAACCTACTTATCCCTAAAAAACTGTGAAGCATACCTACTTAATTATATATTTTAAAATTCTTTTAACGTCATTAGTTTTTCTAAATTGTTTTAATAGCTTTGGTCAAGATGATTTCATGTATTCCATAAACGCATCTGGGACTAATTTATCTGGAAATCAAGGTTTTGTATCTTATTCAATAGGACAAGTTTTTTATTCTTCTTCAGAAAATAATACACATACACTCACAGAGGGTGTTCAACAAAATCAATTACAAAACTCTACTGATCAAGATACAAATACTCCTGAAGACAGTAATGTTCCAGATGATTTAACACCCGATTTAAATGTACTGGTTTATCCAAACCCAACTCATGATGTTGTTACCTTGGTATCCAATGGGTTTAATTTAAGCAATAACTTAAATAGTTATCAATTATATAATTATCAAGGTAAACTAATAAAAACAAGTATTATACAACAGACAAATACCATTATAGATTTAAGTCATTTGAGTACCTCTTTTTATATACTTCAAGTCTTTAGTCAAGAAAAATTGTTCAAAACAATAAAAATTGTAAAAAAATAAAATCATGAAATATCACTTTACTTTTCTATTATTCTTACTGTGCTCTCTTTCAATTTTTGCACAAACTCCAGAAAAAATGAGTTACCAAGCTATTGTAAGAGCTAGCGATAATACATTGCTTACTAGTGCTAATGTAAGCCTTAAAATTCTCATACGTCAAAGTAGTCCCACTGGTACAATTGTATATGAAGAAACACATTCAGAAAGAACAAATAGTAATGGCTTAGTGTCTTTAGAGATAGGTACAGGTAATAGTGTTCAAGGAAATTTTAGTGCTATTCCTTGGGAACAAAGCACTTATTTTGCTGAAACTCAGGTTGATGTAACTGGTAGCTCGAATTATAGTTTAATAGGTGTTAGCCAACTTTTAAGTGTGCCATATGCCTTACATGCAAAATCTGCAGAAAGCTTTACTGGCACAATTGTAGCTTCGCCGTATAGAGCTGCTATCATTCCTTTAACAACATCTAGAAGTCTGGCTATTGAAGACGTTAATAATACCATAGCTTGTACAAGTTCAGCAACTTTAAGTATTCCATCTAACTTTTCTAATATGGAAATTGGCGATACCGTTAATCTAGAAGCTCACAATGGTGCCGTTTTAACTGTTACTTCTGGATCTGGAGTTTCCTTGAATTATACAGATGCTGGAAGCGCTGTGTTTACTAGCCGTATTGGAAATGTTCGTTTTGGATTGCTAAGAAAAACTAATACTAATGCCTATATAATTTCAGGACAATGAAAAACTATTTGATAATATTTATTTTTATGGTGTCGTCAACGGTTTTTTCACAAAACTACTTTTATGCGTTAGATGAAGAACCCACAGCACCAGATACTGAAAATCCAAAATCACCGATAAATTTAGTAGCTTCAAATATTACTACAACAAGTGTTGATTTAGATTGGGGTGCTGCAACTGATAATACAGCTATTACAAATTATAGCGTTTTCAAAGATGGAGTTTTAGAAACTACATTAGGCAATGTGCTAACCTACCAAGTTACAAGTTTAAATGCTTCTACATCATACGATTTTACAGTAACAGCAATAGATGGTTCAGGAAATGAAAGTTTAGCAAGTAATACAGTAACAATAACAACTAATACTCCTAATGAGGTTACAGAAGTACGCTTCATTATAGTAGGGGCATCTATCATGCAAGCTGCTTTTGGTAGTGGTGGAATGGCTAATTTTTTAGCAGTACTTCAAAATACTTGGCCAGATAAAACATTTTCAGCTTTTAGGCATGCATTATCAGGGCAAACCATGTGTAGTTACGTAGATAGTAACATACCTAACATTGATGATACGTTGTCACAATACGAACCAATTGCAGGTGTTGAAACTATTGTACTTATTCATTTAGGCGGTAACGATGTTACAAGTGGCAGACCTTACAGCGGTGAATCTCAAAACGATCTAACAAGTATGACTGCCTGTTATACAGAAATTTTAGATAAAATTGATGCTAAAGGATTTAAACCATTAATTTGTGATATATCATTTAGAAACTATGACGAAGGTACACCAAATAACGCCTATGAAAACGAAGAGTTAGGAAGTAAACCATACAACGATAATATTGTAATCCCTTTAGCTTTCAATAGAACAGAGTTTAGATATGATGACGGAGAACCTTTCATGCAGTTTTATAATATGTCTTATAATAATTGGGAAACTTATTTAGGTAATGACAATATACACGTTGCAGGATCGGGCTTAACAGCCTTTAGAGATAGAATTATAAATGAAATATGTGATTATATATTTAATGGTACTGTACCACCAAGAATAATTAAAAATACACCTTCAGCTTCATTAACTAACAACATGGTTAGCGAACAAAAGTATTTTGATGCTGTATTATTACCACTAACTAAAAAAGATAGTTTACAGGATTATATAGATTTATATGATCATATACGCCTTGAAAAGGGGGATTATGGCAGACTTAACGGACAGCAGATAAATTTAACAACAAACCAAAGTTTATATGGCTTTCCTACAGAAACCAACACACCAGAAATAAATGTTTTAGCAGGTAGTAGTAATGTGACTATTCATAATATTAACCCTCATAGAGTTCATTTATTAGCTGGTTCACCTATCACCCATATTACTATAGGTTCTTTGTCTAATTCAACCATACTTTCAACAGGTGGACAAATAGAAGACAACTTGTTTTTAAATATTGCACGCTCTGGTATTGAGTTAGATTTTAGTGTAAGCGGTTATTATAGAAATAATAGAGTGTACAGGCATCAAACACAAGGTAGTTTTTTAGAACTGTTAGGCAATAGCACTACGCCTAGTTATGGAAATGTGCACGTGTGGAATAATTTTTTAACTCCTAGTGGTGATGCTGCTTACATTAATAATATTGAAGATATAAGCTTTTTAGGATTAGATTCAGAAGGGTGGAATTTAAGAAATCAAACTACAAGAAATGCCATGTTTAAGGCGGAGAACATAGGTAATATAAAGATCACTGATTTAGGCGGTGCAAATGGCTATTGTGAAGGTTGTGAGCAACCTGCATTAGATATACAAGCCGATAATCTATTCATTTTTAATAAAAAAATATCTGATGCCTTTGGTGATAAAAGTATAATTAGAGCCAATACAAATCTTTTTATATTAGAAGAAAACTGGGAGCGTGACCCATATAGAAAAGAAGCAGGCGTTTATGATGTAAAACTATCTACTGAATATGGTTTAGGAATTTACGACGATAACTCAGTTTACATTAATGATGTCCTAGTAACTGAAACACTAACAGACCAAACTACTATTGACAAAATTAAAGAGAACATACTACAACCACAATTTACACCTGTTGATAGACCAGTACACGAAGTCTTACCAGACCCTCTTGGACCTAATTGGGCAACTGAGCGTGAAGGAAAGCCAGATAGTAGAGCCTATATTCAGAATTTAATTGACACTGATACCATTGCACAATTACCGGAGGGTGTATTTTACATAAGTGGTACTTTAAATATTAACGGAGACGATAATTTTAAAGGTGGTATTATAGGTGCTGGAACAGGCAAGACCGTAATATGTGGCTTAACCGATGATTTTCCATTAATAACCGTTAATAAATTTAATTTTGCGGAAAACCAACAAAGTAGAATTAATTTAGCACACTTAACCTTACAAGGTGGTGATGTAGGTTTATATTTTCCTACAAATTTAAGACTAACCTCTTTAAATAGCTGGCGTTATGTTATATTCAGAAATCAAAATACAGGTATTTATTTAGAACAAATTTTTGGTTTAGATAATTGTTTTTTTGACCATTTAAGTTTTATAAATTGTGATAAAGGTATATGGAATGACCCGCTTCCTCCTAGTGACCCAAACTACGAAGTTTTAGAATATGCAGGATATATAGATAAAGTGGTGTTTTATAAAAATCAATTTATAGGCTGTAATGTAGCTATGCAGATAAGTTCTGATAGAGGTAGTAATTTAAACGCATGGATAGAGTGTAATTTCGATAGCAATGGTTCTGTAGCTACTATGGGCGGACAGAATTTTGCACAGTTTGTTAATTGTGACTTTACAAATAATACAGGTGGTACCTTAACCGGAGGTGCGTTATTTAACGGTAGTGGTCCTAGTTTTTATAATTGCGTATTCTCTGGTAATACGTCAACACTTACGTTTGATACTGTAGGACTATTAGCAGAGGGATGTAGTTTTTTAGATACTAATCAACTAATGGGTGATGAAACCCATTTTAATCAATCGCAATATATTATAAATAGTACAGTAAATGCGACTACTTTAGGTGGTGGTTGGGGTAATAATCAATCACAATTTATAAACACAAGTTTCCCAAATATCCCAGCTTTAAATAAATTAATGGTAAACATGAAGGATAATGTAATAACTACGATTATAGATGAAGCACCAAACCCTTACCCGCAATTTTTTATTAAACATTAAAAAACTATTATAGTTTGTAGTGCATAATAACATTGTAAATAAAAGTATTTAAAACCAACTCATACTATCAAGCGAGTATTTTAAATATACGGATGTGAAGTATTAAACCACTCTACAATTAAATAATTTAGTGTATCACAAACACATTTGATCATTCTGTCTCTGTCTCATAGGAATATTTTATTTACAAAGTGACATATTGTATGAAAGAATACAATGGTGGCATTATAAATAGTTACCTTACAAAAAATAACAACGGTAACCTAAGTTATAATATAGATAAACGTTACTTTTAGATTTGTTAACCCTAAGTTGTTTATTAAAAAACAAAAAAAAGATAAAACGTAAACTAACAATAAAACTATTTAAACTTAATTCGTAATGTAATAAATACTAAATAATACTTAAGGGTTTATTTTAAAGCAATCTTCTCAAATGTTTTCATCACATTATTGATATCTAAATAGTTTTCAGCATAAGTACGCGCATTTTTCATTATAGTTTCTCGATCCTTAGTTGATAAAGCATTATCGATACCTTCATTTAAAGCAATTTGATTTTCAGCAGCCACTAAGAGTCCCATATTATATTTTTTTGTTACTGCATATAAACCTGAGTCTTCATTAGCCGTTATTAAAGCCAAGCCTCCTACAGATAAAATAGTAGTAAGCTTTGAAGGCATAACTAAATCACTAGCTTTCGCTTTTTGAATGACTAAATGCACATCTGCCATATTTAAAAACTGATTGAATTTTTCCATGGGCTGTAATGGAAAAAATATAACATTCTTTAAATTTAAATCTTTAGATAACGTTTCTAATTTTTCTTTGTAAGGTCCAGTACCACAAATAACAAACTTGACTTCGTTCTTATCTTTAAATACCTCAGCTGCATAAATAATAGATTCTAAACCCTGCTTTTCTCCAATGGCACCAGAATACAAAACCACTTTATCTGATTTATTAAATCCAAAACCTTCTTTCAGTACATTTTTTTTAGAAATTGGTGAAAAAAATGAGGTGTCAGACCAATTAGGAAATAACACAACTTCTTTCTTAGCTTTTTCTTTTATTTTAAAAACCATTTTTTCGGAAATACTACTAATAATATCCGTTTTATTAAAAATAAATTGTTCGACTTGATATAATAGGTTTATAACTTTTTTAGAAGTAATCATGTTTAAGTCTTGTGCTGCTTCTATTTGCATGTCTTGAATATGATAAACCGTTTTAGCCTTTTTAAACACTTTGTAAAAGTAGCCTAATAAGCCAAATTGGAAAGAAGGTACTACCGTAATAACAGTATCACATTTTTTTTGAAACAATAACTTAACCAACTGCAAAAATGCTGATAACATAAAGGATACATCTAAAAGCATACGTTTTTTTCCTGAAGGTTCCGATGGTACATACATGGGGCAGCGATATGTCGTAATTTTTCCTCCAGATTCATAATTTTTAACTTCTTTTTTATACCAAAATCTATTTTTATGATAGGGCTCTTGCACCTTCCAGTATGGGTAATAGGGGTATGTGGTTACCACCAAACATTCATAACCTGCATTTGCTAACCAATCTATCATCTCGCCACTATACTTTCCTATTCCTGTAGGTTCGGGCGAAAAATTATATCCAATAAGTAATAAGCGTTTTTTTTTGTTTAGCATTTATTATTTTTTATTTTACTTTTAATTAGCTTCACCATAAAAATGACTAGTAAACCATTTCCGGCGCCTACACTACCCCAATAAATATCTTTCCAATCAAATATTCTAATGGGTCTTAATAACTGGCCTAATTCCGCAATAAAAACTAAGCTTACTAAAGAAAGAAATACTAAAACCCAATAAATTGTTTTATGTTTCTGAAATAGTAAATACAGACCAGAGAACAATCCCAGAAAAAACAAAGGAATCGCTGTTCTTAAATTACCATTTTCATCTTTATCAGTCCATTGCCAAATCCATTTTGGTACTAGCTGGTTGTATTCAAATCTGGGACTTGCAATCCAACTAAAATATAATACTGAAAAGACGAAAAATAATATACTGAAAATTAAAAAAAACGAACGCATAACTTAATTCAAACTTATTTTTAGCCTTATGGTTTACTATTTTTTAGTTCTTTTATTTTACAATAAATTTGGGTAAAATAAGACATTTTCAAAATAGAGAATACAAAACCAGTTGCTCCGTCTTTCCAACCGCCATAAAAAACAAAACTACCAAAGAAATATATTGGACCTATTAGCGAACTGCGCATAAGTCTATATTTAATTCTTTGCTTCCATGTCCAAGAGGCCCTAGCATCATGATTGTTATAGGTTTTCATATACCTATAGGCTTCCCAAGATGCGTATTCGTTATGTTTATCCATATAATGTGATACCCCTCTAAAATCTCTATGATCAATTTTACTTTTAATATATCCTATTTGACCGTCTAGTATGGGATGTTCATGAATTTCCATATCTAGATTACTCCATTTATCTTCATCAATTTTTTCATACTCCCCAGCTCCAACCTTAAATAGTGCTAATTTATTAAGCGGATAACCGCCTTTTAACTTTTTTCCAATAAAATAAATCGTATAGTTAAGCCAAAAACCTACCTTATCATCTTCGGTTTCTAATTTCTGTGTTAACTCTTTTTTAAAATCTTGTGTTAAATATTCATCGGCGTCAAGAAATAATACCCATTTTGTTTTTAAATTATAGTTACGTAAAAACCAATTTCTTTTTTTAGGAAATTTACCATCCCATACAAAATTGACAATTGAAACACCTTTAGACTTTGCAATATCTATTGTAGCATCCGTGCTTCCAGAATCGATAATTACAACATGCTTAGCAAAATCTGGACCTATAGACTCTAAACAGCCTTTTAAATTACTTTCTTCATTCTTTACTGGTAGTGCTATAGTTAAATCTAATGGTGCATTCATAGTGTTATTAATTAAAATAATTTATTCCTTAGTTAATTCCTTCTAAAAGTCGTTCTTTTATTGGTATGCAAGGGTGTCCAGTGCAAACCATCCATTCAGGCATACTTTTTACAACTACGGATCGTGCACCTATAACACTACCCGTTCCTATTGTAACACCTGGATGTATAAACGTTTCCGCTGCAACCCAAACATGGTCACCAATAGTGATAGGTTTCGTAAACAAAGGAAACCCTGATTTTGTGTAATCATGAGTTCCGGCAACCAGATGAGCTCCTTGTGAAATCACTGTACGCTTACCGATGTGAATTTTACCTTGAGAATACAAAGTTACCCCATTAGCAATACCACATTCATCATCTAAAATTAAGTTCCAAGGTGCCCAAATAGTTACTTTTGGATACACATGAACTCCTTTACCTATTTTTGCACCAAATATTCTTAAGATTACATTTCTCCACTGGTGTAAAGGATTTGGTGAAAAACGTATAAAAATGATGTATACAAGATTCCATATTACACGAGCTAGCCTATTTTTTAGGCTAAAAGAAGGTCCAGAAAATGTATCTGTATTGGTCATTTTTTAACTAATTTTATTTACTTTTTTAAGATGAACTTTATTTTTTTATATGTTGAAAACCTTAGTTTTCCAATTTTCTACTAAAGCCTCTAACGAAAAATACGTCTTGTAGCAAATTTCTGCTTGATTTTCCATAAGTTCTTTTTCTTTCGAATTCATATTAATCCAACCTTTAATAAGTGAGGCAGTTCCTTTTATATCATCATTATCAATTAAACCACCTTGTTCTGCTTTGATTTCTTTCCAAATATTAACTTGATTAGAAATTAAAACAGGTTTTTTACAAGCCAAAGATTCGACCACTGCAATTCCAAAATTTTCTTGATGACTTGGTAATATAAAAGACTCACAGTTATAAAACGCACCCCATTTAGCATTTCCAGAGAGCATCCCTGGAAAAAAAACATTATGTCTCAAAGATTCAGATTCAGAGACTAAATTTTTTATTTTTTTTCCATAATCTGAATCGCCACCTGGACCTGCTATCACTAGTGCAGGTATTCTTTTATTATTCTGATTTTCTTTTAAAATATTATGGTAAGCCGCTACCAATAAATCGACCCCTTTTTTTTCATGTATTCGACTAAGAAACAAGAAGAATGGTCTTTGTTGTAATCCATCACAGCTACTAAAAAATGCAGCATCCATTTTTGGTTCATATTTAGGAGGTGCTTCAACTCCTAAGCCTACTACCAATTCACTTTTAGGATGATAGGGATTGAATGGTTTTCTAGCTAAAAGTTTTTCTTCTTCACAAGTAAATAACAAACCAGCTGAGGCATTAACAACCTTATTTTCTATAGCTTTCCAATACACCCAATTTCTAATAGCTTTTAAACGTCTGCCTGATGCGTTTTGGAAATAAGGATCTAACATGCCGTGAGGCATCACATAATATTTAGGACATTTATTATTTATACTACTTTTTTTTGCTATACTTTTAAAAGCCTTATAAACAGCAAAGGCATTATACAACCAAAGTCCATGTATTATGACATAATCATAATTTAAGATATTAGATTTAAGCCAAGGGAGTAACTGTGAATGGTAACCCCAAGGATTATTACTTTGCCCCAAAGCATGAAGCTTAAAAGTTTCATTCAAAACAAAATCAGCAGTTGAATCATCTAAACTAACAACCTCATTTTCTACACCTTGTTGAATCAAGCTAGTCGCAATAATACGAACCGCTTTACAAACGCCTCCTAAAACAGGATCCATACTATTTACAACATGTAAAACCTTTTTATTTGCCATTTATTTTTTTTTAATTAACAAACCCTTCATCTCTCAAAAAATATTTTGCCGTTTTTGGAATATCACTTAAGGCTTTGGCAGGTACACCTCCATATAATGTCCATTGCGTTTCAAACTTTTTATTTAATAAAGATTTAGCCCCTAAAACAGAAAATGAAGGTAAACAAGCACCATTAAGTATAATAGAATTTGTTCCTACAAAAGTATAATCTCCTATATGAATTGGTGCACTATCTTGAATGTTTTTTAAAACATTAATGGAATGCGTTAAAAATTGAGAATTATACCCAGCTATGGTACTAAATTTTCCAATCTTAATTGAATTGGTGCAATCGATATGATGGTTTTTAGTAATTGCAGAGGATTCTCCTAATAGTAACTCTGCCTTTCTATCTAATTGATGTTGAAAATGTAATGAATCTGTTTGGGTAGGAAACCCAGTAATCCAATTCTTTCTTCCAATAGTAGCATTTGTATCCAAATGAATTAAGTCCAAATTTACCGCTACTGTAAAATGATCGATTCTTGTTTGGGCTTCCATTATTAATTTTTTAGGAAAAACCCAAGATAAACCTATACGCGCAGTAGAGTGAATTTCAAATCCAAAGAATTTTTGGAGCAAAAATCTACGAATCGGCCATGGCATAATAGTAGTTAAAATTTTAAGAATCATTTAAAGTTTTATTTTTTTATTTAAACCGAATAAATCAAGATATCCTTGTATCATTCTTTGGTTTGAGAATCTTCCAATATTTTCAAAACCGCTTTTTACAAGTTCATTCCTAAAAGTATGATTTTTTAGTTTTATAAAAGCATCAGCAAATAGCTTGGGGTTTAAAGGGTCTGCATGAATTGCCGCACCTCCACTTACCTCTGGCATGGGTTTTAAATTACTAGCTATAACAGGAGCCCCACAAGCTTGCGCTTCTATAACAGGCCAACCAAAGCCTTCTGATAGTGATGGAAACACAAATGCTTTACATGCGCTAAACAGACCTACTAAAGTATCATGCTCTGGTCTTTTTATTGAAATTACTCTATCGCTTAACCCTAAATCCTTTGCATAATCTAAAAGCTCTTGCTCTAAAATCTCTCCAGCAAAACAAACATACCCATCCCATGTATTTTCTAATTCTTTTAGCATATCTATCAATAGCTTTCTATTTTTTCGGGGCAATGAAGATCCTACATGTAATACAAACTCGTTATTGGACTGGATACCATAAGGCTTAAGTAATTTAGTATATGTTGTGGATGGCATTGGTGAAAAAGGCGCATTAAAAGCATTGTGAACAACACGCCAATCTTTAGTGTGTTCGAATTCAGAGTTTGATAATTCTTTTAATTGAAAAAGGGTATGTTCTGATACACAAGCCATTTTATTGGCTTTTGATAAATTCTTCAGTATCCATTTCTGGAGTATCTTACCCATCTTGGTTGCGGGACAATATGCGTCTTTAAAACCAAAAGCACCACGAATAGCAAGCACATCATGGCAGGTAATTCCTGAGTTTTGTTTAGGTAAATGTTTTAAGTATGGTGCATTAGAATGGTCGCAAATATGATAAAACGTAGGACTAACTTTTTTTGAGTTACCTATTATTCGAAATTTCAATATCATTGGAAATACAATCCATTTATCGATATATCCTAAATATTTTCCGAGACCTTTGTAGGGATTAAGTCTTTTTAGCCCAAAAAAAACAGTAGGTCTCCAAATTTTAGTATTTATACCTGAATTTTCAAAGCCATCGGACAGCATGAGTGTAAAACGTTCCATACTTTCTTGTTTATCCAATTTATAATTTCCTATAAGTATGATTTGCATGCTTCGATATAAATTTAAATTTCTTTACTATCATTCGTATCTACTTTTTTAGATGCAGCTAAAATTAAACCTCCTATTAAGGTGCTAAAACCCAATACTGTAGGTTGTGCCCACTGACCTTGCACGATAACCGTTAAGCCAAAGCTAAGTAATAACCAAGGTAATATATTATTAAGTTTTATGTTGAGATAGCTCTTTATAGAGATATCTGCACAAAAAATGGCTCTTATTAATAATATAAGAACGCCTAAAACGAACCCCATTTCACCTATTAGTCTTGACCATTCACCTTCAGCAATTAAAAAAGTTGCTTTTCCTGTTAGTAAGGCACTTCCTGCATTAGTACCCATGCCTAAACCTAAACCAAAAAAGGGTAAGTCGCTGTTGGTGATAGCGTGAATCATATGTCCGAAAAAACGATCAAATAACGTAGTAGACATACCGCCTTCGACTCTATTGGCTGTCTCAAAACGATCTGTAAACGCCTCTGTTGCAGTACCAAAAAACTCAGTATTACTTAACACAAATAAAATAAGTACTATTAATATTGCAAAAACAATCATACGTAGTAAGAATTTAGGCTTACTAGCTACAGATAACATCGTGAAAATAAAAGTTATACCTATAGAAAACATTAAAGTTCTACTGATAGACAGCGGGACTGCAGCCAACAAACCAACAGTTGCGCCAATTAATATAATGCGATTTACTTGCACTTTAGCTAACCAAAAGTAAAAAATATAACAAGCTGCCATACTAAAAAACAACACATTACCCGTGGTGAAAGAAAACGTACCTGATGGCCTAAAATACCCCATTGAACCACTAAACCCAGCCCCCTCAATATCGCCTCCAACACCACGATTTACCAAAGCCGATTGCGGACTGTAAAATTGTAGTCCAATGAGTATGGCCATAATTATTGTGATAACTAACATGACTTTACCCATTTTAATCACATCCTCTAAATTAAAAACCCTAGAAATAATAAACATTACGGGGAAATGGATAATTAAAATTCGTGCTCCAAATATAGCTACAGATAAACTACCATGACCAAATACCAAAGAGGTGGCAAAAGAAATCATGGTAATGAATGTAATGGATAATACATAAATATTCGCTTTTATAATATTGTGTTTCCAACACATAAAAATCAAGCCAATCGCTAATGGGTCTCTCACTATTAATAGCGGCGTTGATAAAAAAGGTAAAAACCATTTACGTAAGGCGCCTTCAAAAATTAGTAAGAAAAAATATAACCAAACCCCTTTCTTTAAAAGGTTTATTAAAGCTTCTTCCTTGGTAATTACCTTGTTATGTACTGATAAACTGGTATTCATTTAAGTTTTTAATATGGCTTCTGCTAATTCTTTTCCATAAACAGACCATGGCCGTTGTTTAGCCGTTTCCAACGCTGCTTTTCCAGCAGCTTCAATTTTTTCTGGTTTATCTATTAAGATTTCAATACAATTTTGTAAAGCTGTACTTGACCCAGCCTCAACTAACCAGCCATTTACGTCGTGATCAATTAAATCAGGTCCTGCTGTTCTATCTGTTGTGATTACAGGAGTCCCCTGAGACATCGCTTCAGTAATAACCAAGCCAAAACCTTCAAAAAGTGATGGGAAAAGTAATACATCATGCGCTTGCATTTGTTCTAACACCTCATTGTGAGACAAGCTAGGAATCCATGTATGTTTAGAAAGCGCCTTGTTTAGCGCCTCGCAATCGTTGGTGCTTTTATGACCAACAACGGTGAGTTGTACATGGGATGATAATGACTCTATCGCAGCAAACATATTAGCAATACCTTTACGTTGCGATAACCCACCAACGAATAATAATTTTATAGGTCGATTACTAATATCATAAATTCGATTAGTTACAGGTTTGGGGAAACCATAGGGAATGACATGAACAGGTGCTAATTTACCAGGGTAGCTACTTAAGCTTTTAGCTGTAAACGTACTTGCCACAAATATGTTATCAGCTAAAGCCAATTCTGCATCCTTTCTTTGAAGTTTTTCCTCAGAATCTTTAAAGCCTGTTAAGGTAGACGCCCACTCAGGCCATAATTTTTGCTCGTTTTCCAATAACTCTCTGGCATAACGCCAATACCCAATTGGCAAATCGTATAAACAGGCTATATTATATTTTTTAGCCATTTTAAATGAGTAATAAGCACCATCTTCATAAGCATAAACGGCATCTAATTGATGGGTAGCATGATTTTTTAAACTAGATGCTACTCTTTTGTCGATGTCTTGATAGATGGCATCAATCGAAAATGCACCGGTTTCATGTTTTACAAAAGCTGTAAGCCCTAACTTTGCACTTAATAATCGCATCATTTCCTTGATGGGAAACATTTTGGTAACGGGCTGCAAACTGTCATCAAAATGCCTTCTAGAAAACTCTTTTAACGGCCCAATAGTTTTTAGTTTATCTAATATGCTACCAGAAAAAACAGCAATAGCAGTATAGAATCTATAAAGTATTTTAGAATCATTTAAACCCTTTAAAACGGCTCTATTATTTTGATTACTTGTGGGATGCGATACTATTACTTTCATATTTGATTTACTATTATAAATCACTTTATTGCTTATTAGATACTAATGTTTTGTAATGATGAAACATTAATCTATAAAAATTCCTATTTGCTAAACTACTTAAACCGCCACTTTTTAAGGCACTTATGGCATAACTCCAAGTATTTTTTGGGTCACCAAATTTTATACGTTGTACACCTAGAATCAGAAAAAAATATGCAATTCGTCGATTAATTAAATTTGACAAATTGGAAATTTTTCTTTCTTTCTGTATGTTTCGCAAATTATCAATACACTCTTCAAATACATATCCTGCTGATCTTGATATGGTTGTTTCGTTATTATCGTGCATTCTATAATGCATAAGTGCATCATTAGAAGACTTTACTTTATTGGCATGAAGCAAAACCCGATAAAAATAATATGTATCAACCGCAGCACGGTAATCGCAAATTGGCGAAGGTGACTTTTTAACAACATCCCTACTTAAAAAAGATGCCGAGGGTAAAATGGTATAAAATTTAATCTGATCCTCCAGAAAATCCAGTCCAGAGTCCAATTTATTTACTACTGGCCCCGTATCGGTTGTACCTATAAAAGTCCAATTTGTAAAAAACAAATCTAAATCGGTATTTTCAATAAAGCTATTTACTGCCACTTGGAGCATGTTTTTGTTCCAATAATCATCTGCGTGAAGCGTTCCGATAATAGAGCCTTCGCCTAGGCTAAGAACATGTTCCCACGTAGCATCCTGACCTTTGTTAACATCATGGCTAATGTAGTTTATTCTTGGATCATCTAAATATTGTGAAACAATTTCATGAGTATTATCTTTTGAGCAATCATCAACAATAAACAACTCCCAATTAGTGTATGTTTGTTTTATAACGCTTTGTATAGCTTCTGTAATAAATTCGCTATTATTATAACTCATTATTCCAACAGTAACTTTTATATGTTTATTATTGTTTTTCTGCATATTTCAAATTAGTTTCAAATAATTTAGAAATCAATTTTTTATTAACCTTCTATGAATTTTCAGCAGTAAACCCGTAATTCTACTCATAGAAGGATATTTATTTTTTAATTTATAAAGAAATGACTCAAATGGTGTTCTGTCGTCATGCCAGCTTCCATCACATAAGTGAATTGCATAAGAGCTTTCATCTAAAAACCAAGTATTCCCCACAAGAATATGCTTTGGGAGAATTAACATGTTTTCATCAAGTTTTTGTTCTTTATCTTGATAAACAAATCCATATTTCTCTGCACATTTGGTAATATACGACCCAATAATAAAATTATTAAAATCAACCATTCCGTTTACCTTTTCTGGTTTAATTGAATCGTACATGTTTAAACAATCAACTACATATTTATGGTTTGGTATAGATGCCATAAATGCTGATAGTATCCCCAAACCATGAAATCTTTCACTCTTATTGATTGGTTTAAATTTTGAATCGAGTAAATGTTTATGCTCTTCATACATATCAGGCAGATACTCAATACTACTAAAAAAACCATATTTTAACCAATCTGTTTCTATGGGTTTTAGTACCTTAACATCGGTATCCATATAAATTCCTCCTTCTTTAGAAAGTGCATAAAACCTTGCATAATCGGTAACAAAAGCCCATTTCTTTTGAAGGTAAGCCTGCTTCACAAACTCGTTGGTGTTTACATCAAAATTTTCTTCAGACCAACACTTAATTTCGTAATCTGGTAAAAATTTTTCCCAAGTACCAATGCACTTCTTTATAAACGCCGATTTTTCTGCGCCTCCAAACCAGCAATAGTGTATTATTTTTGGAATCATTACAAATTATATTTATTCATTAACTTAACACTTCGCTTCCATCCTAAAAATTTCCTAAAAAAGCTTAGCAATTTTCTATCGGGAAGTTTAAAACTTAAATCATATTTATTAAATATTACAGAAACTTTATCATACAAATTAGTATCATATATGTAATTTTCATAAACAAAAAGCCCTACATATTGTTCGCAAATTTCTTTATGATGACTATCATTATTATACTTTAAAATAATACCAATGATGATATCAAAAGTATTTAAAACCGATTCGATGGCTTTAACTGATAATTTAGAACTAATGCCTACGCCTGTTTTTCTCCATACCACATATTCATCTGTTAGGGATAATGCCTTATCTGCTATATTATACATTCTTGCAAAATATTCACCATCCTGATTCTTTAATATGTTTTCATTCCATCCTCCTACACGACTAACCAAAGTCCTAGGCATTAAATGGCATAAGGGACAATTAAAGCCACCACCATTCCAAATATCTATTAATAATCCAATAGCAGGCTCATAATCTTTATCTATTGCTCTGGGTGGAGCCACCATATCGCCGTTGGGAAACAGCATTTTAAGCGGTGAAAAAACAAAAGATGTCGCAGTGCCTTTTTTTTGTAATATGTCAACCTGCTTTTCTATTAATCTACTAGAACAATAGTCGTCTGCGTCCATAAATTTTATATACGCTCCAGATGATTTTTCGAACGCATAATTTCGAGCAGCATTAGCACCTTTTTTGGGGTTATGAAATAACTTAACCGTATCATTTAAAAATGAGCTCACTATTTCAACAGAATGATCACTAGAGTTGTCATCTACAATAATTACCTCAATATTATCATAGGTCTGATCATTGAGCTTTTGCAAAGTTTCGACAATATAAAGACCTGCATTATACATAGGAATACAAACAGAAACTAGGGGATTATTTTTATTCAGGTCAATCATTTATTTTAGATATATTTTTATCTTTAAAAATACTGTATTTAGTTTAAGTTTATAATTTCGCTAGGTATGAGTCTATTGATAGGTTTATATTTTATAAGCCTCATTTCATTTTTAAACAGGTCTATTCTTTTTAATGGAACAAATAGTAAACGTATAAATGGTATTTGAGTTGCTATTCTATAAATAATGTAGCACATTAATATATTTAAAACAAATAGAACAAAATGTAAAAATGGATTATAAACATTCAGGTTAAACATGAGCCTATATACATCTAATATGAAGACATGAAAACCTAGAATAAAAAAACTGGCTTTAGAGCATTCAACCAAGGCTTTATTTAAATATGGTATCTTTTCTAAATATCTACAGAAAAAAAAGACAGAAAAAATACCAGCAATAGATAACAATAATAAATAATGGTAATTAAAAACAAAAAGAAATATATCCAAATCGGTTCTAATTTCAAACTCATTTAAAACAAAACATGATATTAAAAATAATACTGGAAAAATAATCATTATTTTACTGTGAAAAAATGAAACCCCATTGAGATGACGATCACTTATTTTTTTAAAACTATAACCTAACACCAAGAAAGTAAAGAAAATAGGTACATATGATAAATAATAAAATTCAATTCTAGTATTAATTAGAACTAATAGCATCAAACCTATAAATACTAAAAATAAATATCTTAATGGCTTTTTTAGACTTAAACTAACTAAACTCCCTTTTAGTACTATTAATCCTAAGAATAATGCACCTACAAACCATAAAGCGTAATTTACAAAACCTAAGTTTCCATAAATAAATACCGATAATAGAGCATTTACATACTTTGTCATCCCATTTATACTAACCTCATCAGAACTAATTATATACAATAATATGTTTAGGACTGTTAGGCATAGTAAAAAACCCATCAAAGGCTTGATCAAACCATCTACTTTAATAAAGAAATAAGCCTTAAAACTAAGTTTGTCTCTTATTAAATAACCAGATATAAAAATAAAAATTGGAACTACAAAAATCATTAAAACATTATCAACTAGGAAATTGAGATTAGGATAGATATTATCTACTTGAATGAAGGGATAGTGGACAAGAGTCATTAAAATTATACTAAATCCCTTAGCTATATCTAAAATTTTAACGTGCTTTTTATGTTCTACTTTGCTCAACTTTTATAAATTGGATTTATTAATAATTCCCCTGATACCTTATAAACTATTATATCAAGAGGCTATTTAAAAATTCATCTGACACTTCTTTAATTCCTTTAACTTTTAGATTAAAACTCACTTGCTTTGAACTAATAAAATCAGATAAATTACCATGACTATACTGAAAAAAACAACTTTCCAAAAATACTTCTGTTCCATTATTTGGTTTTGTATTTTCTGAGACAACTAATATTGGTAAATTATGTTCTTTCAAGGCGGCTACTGTTCCACTTTTTTCTAAAACAAAAACTGGATTTGTTGTTACTCCATAATCGGCCTTTTGCAATACATGCGATACTTCTTCATTTGTTAATTCTCCTAAAACCTGATATGAAACTTTATAATTTTTTAGCTCTTTTTCCCAATTCTTCAACTCAGTACCACTCCTACCAATAAAAACCAAAGTAATACTTTTATTATTAATGTCTTGAGAATATAAATAAAGCTCTTTTACAAATTCTTCTATTGGTAAATTAGGATGAATGGAGCCAAAATGAACGAATACTATACTTTTTTTATCATATACAAAGCTATCTTTATTATGACTTTGACTAAACTTTATATTACTAAATATTGGCAAGTATTTGGGGTTAAAATTTATTCTAGTCAACTCATTCATGTAAAATTTGGTATGTGTATGTACAACATTAAATTTTAACTTCTTTCTAAGAGATTGTACAATTTGTCTCTGCAAAAAACCAGTAACCTTAAACTTAATGGAGTCTGTGCTTCTTAACCCTAACCATAATTCATGAAACATAATATGCCACTTCCTTCCTACACCAAGTTCTTTCAACTCATTACCTAAACCAAAAGGGATACCTTTAAAATGAAATGAATAAGGCACAAACTGAAGACTTAACCATTCAGGATTTTTACTAACTATCCACTTCTTGCTGAGGGCAACACGTTCCTTACGTTTTAAGCAAACAGGAAGCCTATAACATAGAATTTGGATACCCTCCATTTCTTGATTGACTTCTTCTTCACTTTCAACAAATCCATCTTTATATGCAATAATACCAACCTTAACACCCTGTCGAATTAACTCAGAAGCTAAACGACGAGTGTAATCTCCTACGCCATCTTTCCCTGGTTCAATACTCCCACAAATAAAAATAATTCTCACGTTAACTAATAAATTTAAAAAACACTACTAAAATATTACAAAGAAGATTGTGAAATTTAATCTGATTTTTTTCCAATTTGGAAATACTCAAATCCATTTTTCTTCATCATCTTATCATTGTACTGATTACGACCATCAAAAATAACAGGTTGTTTTAACTGTGTTTTCAACTCTTCAAAATCTGGGATTCTAAATTCTTTCCAATCTGTTAATAGTATCATGGCATCGGCATCAACAAGTGTTTCGTATTTTGAGTTACAATACGTAACAGCCTCTATACCCTTTAAATAAAACTCTTGAGCTTCATGCATAGCCTTTGGATCATAAGCTCTTATTTTGGCCCCTCTGCTTACTAATTCTTTAATTACATATATAGCTGGTGCTTCACGCATATCATCAGTATCTGGCTTAAATGCTAATCCCCAAATGGCAAATGTTTTCCCAGTTAAATCCTCACCAAAACGTTTCACGACTTTTTTTGCTATAACTAGTTTTTGTTTGTCGTTTACAGCTTCTACTGCTGCAACTAAATTGGCTTCATAACCGTGTTCTGCTGCTGTACGATGCAATGCTTTGACATCTTTAGGAAAACAGGATCCTCCATAACCACTACCTGGATAAATAAAACTGTATCCTATACGATTATCAGAGCCAATACCAATACGCACATCATTAACGTCTGCACCTACTAATTCGCAAATATTTGCAACCTCATTCATAAATGAAATTTTTGTAGCTAACATGGCATTAGCAACATATTTAGTCATTTCAGCTGAACGAACATCCATAGTTATTAATCTTGCTGAGCCACTTCTGAAGAATGTGGAATATAAAGCGCGCATTTTCTCAGTAGTTTCCTCATCATCGGCACCCACCACAACACGGTCTGGTTTCATAAAATCATTAATAGCATCACCTTCTTTTAAAAATTCTGGATTGGATACCACCTGGAAATTTACATCTACATTACGCTCTTCTAAAGCTTCCTTAATAGTTGCCCTTACTTTATCAGCAGTACCAACAGGGACCGTAGATTTATCAACAACAATTAGAGGTGTCGTCATGTGTTGTCCAATTTCCTTGGCAACTTGTAATACATATTTTAAATCGGCTGAACCATCATCTCCCATAGGAGTTCCAACAGCAATAAATGCAATATCACATCCTTCTAAATGCTCTGATAATTTTGTGCTAAAGGATAACGTTTTATTCTTAAAATTTCTTTTAACCATAGCTTCTAACCCTGGTTCAAAAATTGGAATAATACCTTCTTTAAGCTTTTCTATTTTTTTCGTATCAACATCAATACAAGTGACTGAGTGTCCCATTTCTGCAAAACATGTACCACTTACCAGACCAACATATCCTGTTCCTATTACAGTTATTTTCATTTTTCTATTTTTTTAATTATTTAATTTGTTTTTTATTCATTAATTTATACCGTTGTCACAGAATCTTAATCAACACTATTTTTTTATAAACATTGATTTCCTGTTCAATACCAACTCACAGTCGATTAATTTGTTTCATTCCAAAATGATTTTTGAATATCATTCAAAACAAAATAGTTTTGAGCCATTTTTTTTGCATTAAATGACACTTTATTATCTGGTTCTAAAAGTTTCTCAATACTATTTAACATATCTCCAATATTTAACGAAAGGCAATTTGATGATGCCTCATTATTCTTCAAAGCAATATATGCAGCACTATCATCAGGACCATGATATAATATCCTCCCTGAGCTACCTAAATAACCAATCATTTTTGTTGATAAGCTGTACAAATAAAATTCAGGATGAGAAAACTTGATAGGTAAATATAAAATATCTGCTTGGTCTTGTTCTTTTTTAATTTCAGCGTCAGAAATAAAATCTGTACGGTATTCTACTTTAAATTTTCTGTTATTAAGTAAAGGAAGCTTTTCAACGCCTCTTAAAATCAAGGTAAATGATTTATTTTCGGTTGACAATTTGTCCAATGCTTCTGCTAAAGTATCAAACAACGGGTAATACTCTAAGTGCAACAGACCTGAAAAATAGATTATGATATTATTACTATTTAATTTTTTTGGTTGAGAAATTTCTTGTTCTGAAACACCATCGGTAATCAATTCAAAAGTATTTTCCCCAAATAATCGTTGATACTCCTCTCCTAAGGCTTTAGATATTAAAAGCCTTCTGTCCGCTCGATTCCATAAATACATGGTATCCTCAAAAGAAGAATGTGTTGTAGAAAAATGGTCATGAAACGAGACCCAAAGTTTCTTCTTATCCAATAAAGCTTCGTCACAAATTGCCGATGAGTAAACACTATGATTGACTATATGAAGCACATCAAATGGTATTTTAAAAGCTGTTCGTAAAAGTTTTTTCTTGGTAAGACTAAAAAACAGCTTATCCCTTAACCAACTAAAAAAACTTCTTAATTTCCACCTCATCCAAGAACGATGTTTGGGAAATACAGATATAAAAATCTCTTTTACCTTTCCAATTTTAATAGGAGTAAAACTGTAATTCACAAAAAGTGATGTTACTTGAGTTTCTCTCCCTGCATACAAGCGTCTTAATAATCTAGCAGCGCCACCATTTTCGTATAAGGACTGAGGTTGAAATGAAAGTATTTTCATAAAATTATCCCTTTTTAATTTTAAAAAATGTATACAGTAAATACATAATCGCTTGAATTGCGCTAATAAAAATATTGAAAACTAACACCCCATTTAAACTAGAAATATCAAAAAACAATATTCCTGTTATAATAGCAATAAGACTCACTGAGATATATAAATATGGATTTAACACCCAACCTCTACTCGAACTTAAAGAAAAAATCAATGCCGTAAATAAACCAATACAGCTACCAACAACACTCAGAATAAGTTCATTGGTCAAATCTGAATAATTATTACCCAACAACCATAAAACCTCTTCAGAGAAAACTAAAAATACCCCTATTACTAAAACACATACCAGTAAAAGTAAACCAAGTGCTAGAATAAATTGTTTTAATAATAAGCTAGAATCATCTTTTAAACGAGCAAACCTTGGTATCAACAGTGTTGAAAACAAACTACTAAATACCGATAGTAACATAGCCAAACGACCTATAGCACCTAATTCTGCTATAGAAGATGTTGTTCCAAAAACAGCAATTAACCAAATTGTTAGTTGTCCAGACAGCGAATAAAAAATAGCACCAGGTAATACTCGTTTAACTACTTTTAAAATTTCTTTTCTTATTTCAGAATCTGGTGATTTCGGAATTAAAACAAAATTCTGTGAAATTTTTTTTAACTCAAAATTACCATATAAACGCGTTAAACCACTAGCTAGAATAGCCAAAAATGCCCACGGGAAAATAAATAATGTAAGTGTGGAAAGAATTAAACGGTAACTCGCTACAGATACTTCATTTTTTTGAAGCGGAAATATAGATTGATGCAATTTTGGTACAATCTCTAATAAAGAATCAGATAAAAAAGCATAGAAAGCGGGTATTATTGATAATGTTATTAAAATAGCGCTAAACCAACTAGCCCCATTATCTAACAACAAATACAATAAAATTGGTATGGATATAATAAGGCTACCAATAGCAAATTTACGTCTGAGATCTAAACCTGTTACTAATACAGCACCTAGTTTTTCTGGATTTTTCCAAACTTTTCCTCCTTCAGCCATAACACCTGTATATATACCACCATCAGCTAAAACTGTCATTGTTCCCAACATAGTGTTTGCTAAAGTGTAGAGTGCATATTCTTGCATTGACAATAAACGAATAACTAAAATACCACAAAGAAAACCAAGTATCTGCACTATGACTTGCATCAAACCTGTAAGAGAAATAGTTTTTACCCAATACACTATTCTATCATAATGTTGTAGAGATTTAAGGCTATTCATAAACTTTTTTATCAAATTCAAAAAAGTATTTGTTTTAATATTAAAATCAAAAATTGACTTTACATTGGCTTTAAATTAAAATATCTTTATTTACTATATTAATTTACTTTTTACCATAACCATAACTATATTCTCCAATCTTCGTCATCTTTACATCATTCAAAACAATCATTAAATCCTTCAAATAAGTATTAGTCTGTATCGCTTCATTAATTAAATTTAATTCAGATTTTTTAGTAAAATTATATCGCACAACAAATAATGTAGAATCAACTAAACTAGCCAACGAGTGTGCATCTGCTACCTTACCAATTGGAGGCGTATCTATTATAATATGGTCAAACTCAATCTTAAGTTTTTCAATTAATTGAGCTAACCTTTCATTCAAAACTAATTCTCCTGGATTAGGAGGAATTGCTCCAGAACCAATAAAGAAAAGGTTATTTTGTTTATCATATGGTACTGTTATATCATTTATTTCAAGATTATGGTCAACAATAAAATCTGAAACACCCAAATTATTAGTTAATTTCATATCCTTCATAAGTTTTGGTGCCCTTAAATCTAAACCAATAACCACAACTTTTTTACCAGTTACAGCTAAACTAGCTGCTAGGTTTATAGATATAAAAGTTTTTCCCTCACCTTGTTTTCCAGAAGTAACCATAATAACTTGACTCGAGTTGCCTTTTGATAAGAATTTTAAATTATGTCTCATTAACCTAAACAATTCAGCTATAGGTGTTACACTATCTTCTTTAACTACTACAACCTCTTGTGTTATATTGCTTGCTAATTTACCTAATATAGACCTGTTTGTCACCTCCTCTATATCCTCTTTACCTCTTACTTTGTTATTTAGCTTGTCTTTAACAAACACCCAAGTAAAAGGGACGAATAGGCCAAACAGAAGTGCTCCCATATACACAGGCATTTTACCACCATTTACAGGGTATCCAGTAGCCTTAGCCGTTTCAATAATTCGAGTATCAGAAAAAGGGACACTAATAGATAAGGCTTCTTCTTCTCTCTTTTGTAGAAGATAAAGATATAAATTCTGTTTTATGCTTTGATCTCTGTTTATTTCTAAAAGTGCTCTTTGGGAAGAAGGTACAGATGATATTTTTGACCTATACTCCGCAGATTTATTAATAAGAACTCTTTGTGATTTTATTAATTGCGCTTTAATACTCCTTAAGCTTTGCATAATAAAATCTCTAGTTTCAGATAACTTTCTATCCATTTCTGGCAACCTCGGATTTCCAGTACCTGTGGCATTAATTAGACTTTTTCTTATTTGTAATTCATTGTTATAAGAAAGAATAGAACTGCTTAAAACTGGGCTTTCGATATTAACAGCACTGATTGGAGCAAAAGTTTGACTTGAAGAATTCAAATTAGTTTCTAAAGCATTTAAAGCATTAATTTCTGTTCGTATGCCAGCTAAATCAACATCAACTTGGTCTGCTAAGCCAACATAACGCGATGCATCAGACTCAGGATTAATAACATTATTTCGTTGTTTAAAATTTTGAACATCTTCCTCAACTATATTGAGGTCATTTGTTAATAACTCTAAACGCTCATCTATGAGCTTTAATGTAGATTTTGCTAAGAAATTTTTATTATCAGCCGAATTTTGCGCATAAACTTGAATAATCTTATTAATTACGTCAACCGCTCTTTCTGGTATAGGATCTGTTAAAGAAATCCCTAAAAGTCCTCCTCCACCATCGAAAACATTATAGACTCTTAATCTACTAGTAAAACTTGATGCTAAGCCATCGATATTTCTAAAAACAACTTTAACAGGCTTTTGAGTGGCAAAATTAATATTAGTTGAAGGTAGTTCTAAATGAAATTTCGCAAAATCTGTCTCTATTATTTCTCCAAAATTATGGGTACTTTTTTTTACAATTTCATCGTCTACTACTTTTTCTATGCGGTAAGTAAATTCATCTTGAATTACAACATTTCCCAAAACCCCATATCTTAAGTTAGCGATACTATCATCTAAAACAACTTTGATTGGACACGATTTTTCGTATATTTCTACTTCATTGAATCGCCCCTCTACATAGTATCCTTTGTAAAAACCAAGACTAGTAATGGTTTGTTTCATTAAGTCATAAGACTGTAAAACACCTATCTCATCTTGAATATTTTTGGAATTCTTAATTAAACCCATTTCAGCGAATGATGCTCCATCAACCCCTCCACCTTCTTCTTTATCATTAAGCAAAATTTTACAACTCGCATAATACTCAGGCGTTACATTATATCTGATATGCAAAAAAGCCAAAAACAAACAAATTGCTGCTCCTGTTAAAAATAAATACCAATACTTTAAATAACCAAGTATTATTTTAAAAATATCTTTTTCCATTTTTTAAAATTGTTTTAGACATAATACTTGATTAATACATACTAGATTTGGGGTTGTTTTCATGATAATTATTATGTAATTAATACATTCAAAATTCTTTTTCAATAATATAATTATTATCAAAGGAACATCTTTTTTTTTAAAATACAAAGGAATTAAGTAGGCTATAAAAGGTAATAAGAATGATTTAGATATTTGTTAATTATGGTAATAATTAATTATAAATCAATAATTTTAGTGAGAATATTAAATAAGATTATAATTTATTAACTTAAAAAACTAATTATACAACATCTCTTAATTTGTTTTTAACTAAAACATCCATTTCATCTAATAATGAAGAAACATTGGTTTTTCCAATTCTCTTAACGCCAGAGTTGTTTCTTATAAACCAGTTATCTATTCCAATTTCTTTTCTAGAAATTAATTTAGAGAGCATAACTAAATCATAAGAATCTTCCATGATCCACTTTTTAATAGTTTTTATCTCTTCATTGCCGACTAGTGCAGGTTTTCCTTCTAAAAACAAATAGCGTTTAACACCTGGAACTCCAAAAACAATACCTCTATATTTTTCTGGTAAATTAACAAAAACGTATGATTTGAATAATGGCGATTCTATTAACTTTTGTTGATCACTCCAGTACTTAACTTCTTCAATCATAGGACAGAAAACATCAACATTCATCTTTGCTAAAATATCAGCAACTCTTTTTTCTTGACTCCTTTTTACAGATAATACAAACCAACTCATAGTATTAAATTTTTAAGTTATATTTATTTTAATAAGCTTTTTCTTCGCCACTTACAGCGTTGAAAATTGTTAAAAGAATAATTTTAAAATCCAGTAGAAAAGACCACTTTTCTACATATAATATATCTAATCTAATTCTGTTTAATATATCAGAGGGTTTTATAATTTCACCTCTATATCCTTTTATTTGCGCTAAGCCTGTTATTCCCGGCTTAACAAAATGACGTACCAAATATTTATCTACAGATATTTCGTAATCTGAAGTATGTTGTTCCATGTGAGGTCTTGGTCCAACTACACTCATATCTCCCATAAAAACATTAAAGAATTGCGGAAGCTCATCTATACTTGTTTTTCTTAAAATTTTACCAATTCTAGTAACCCTTCTATCTCCTTTAGTAGCCATTTTTGTATTTGCTTCACTATTATCAGCCATTGATCTAAACTTGATACATTTAAACGTTTGCCGTTTAAGACCATGTCTGTTTTGCTTAAAAAACAAAGGTCCTGGCGACTCCAATTTAATTAACACATATAACAATGGGACTAGCCATGACAATAATAAAACTATTACAATAGAAGAAAAAACAACATCAAATACACGCTTGGCCATTCTTCCAAAATCTGCATCCAAAGGAACAGTTCTTACATCAAGAACTGGGATTTTATCGTACTTCTGCACAGTCATAGCTGCAGTGTAAATGTCTTTATTGTCAGGTATAATTTTCAATTTTATCAAATTATTATCAGCAAAATTTATAAGATTTTGTAAATCTGACTTTGACAGTTTTGCAGCTGTACAGTAAACCTCATCAACACTATTGTCAATTATATATTTATAACAATCAAAAATACCTCCTAAATAAGTTGGACTTTCTGATGGTTTTTCATCAAAAAACCCACAATATCTATAACCGAAATAAGGATTATCAAATACTTTCCTTATTTTCTTCAAGTTCTTATCTCTACCAATAACTACAACATTTACATAATTCCCTCCACTTAATCTGTAGTTTCTTATAAACATGTAAAAAATCCATCTGTAAACTGTAAGCAGGGAACAAATTATCAGATATATAACTAAGTGATATTTTATATTTTCAGGCAGATTACCACTAATCCCAAACCAAGAAAAATATGCTAAACCGTAAATGATGTACAGATAAAACATCTTTTTTATGTTAGTCATAAATTTCTCCTTACGTGCAGTAGGGTAAAAATCTAGACTGTAAGTTATTACTAACCAAGAAATGTTGTAAAACAGTATGCTGTAAGTATTGTAATAAGTCTCAGGAGTCATAATAAATAGAATTCCATTTATTATGGCTAAATGAATAAGTACCGAAAAAGGTATTATTAAGTGAGAGTAACTCCTAGTTTTCATATTAGCAACTTATTAAATTCAAATTCCTTTTTGGAAAGCGAATTATTTACACAAGGTTTAAATAACCTTAATAACTAAATATTTTTTTGCGTATATCCCAAAACGCTATTATCATTATTAATTGTCTTGTTGCTATTAATCAATTAAATTTGAGAGTGTATAGAGTCTATACATTTCTTTTACAAAAAAACGTAGAATTTATAAACTAAAAACATATATTCTGTACATAGCTATTATTTTCGTTAAAATACGTCTTAAACAAAGTATTATTTTTTTTTGAACATTACATCGATATTTTTTGCCTGAATAACTATAAAATCTGAGCTTTGGGATAACAAACAACAACACTTAAGAACTACTTTGAAAATCTTTTTGTTAACTAATAAATTATTAACTTAAAAAAATAATATACTTTAATCAGGTAAATTTGTTGCTCTTTGAATAATAATCCTTATTTTTGTTTAAAATTTTAAAGAAAAAGATGAACAATATTCAGGTAAACTTTAGTATTAAAGATTTAGAAAATCTTACTGGTATAAAAGCACATACCATTAGAATATGGGAGAAACGATACAATTTACTTAGTCCCAACAGGTCTGAAACCAACATACGTAATTACAGTTTAACAAGCTTTCAAAAGCTTCTAAACATATCTTATTTAAATAATAATGGCCTTAAAATATCTAAAATTGCAAGTCTCAAGGAAGAAGAAATTCCTATTAAAGTAAGAGAAATAGCTTCTAGAGCAAAAGTAGAAGACCATGCCATAAATGCATTAAAAATGTCGATGATTAATTTCGACCAAGTGCTTTTTTATAACACCTATAACAACTTAATAGAAAATAAAACATTTAGCGAAATATTCTATGATGTCTTTCTTCCCTTATTAAATGAGATTGGTTTGTTATGGCAAACAAACACTATAACGCCTGCGCATGAACATTTTTTATCTGTTCACATAAAACAAAAAATTCTTTTAAATATTGAAAGATTACAAAGTTTAGAACCAAAACCAGTCACCAGAACTTTTATACTTTTCTTGCCTGATGCAGAAATACATGATATTGGTTTGCTATTTATTAATTACCAATTAAGAAGCAAAGGATATCATTCCATTTTCTTAGGTGAAAGTGTACCTATGGATAGCTTAAGCGATTTATTAGACTTTTTTGATGAGATAACATTTATTAGTTATTTTACAGTTTACCCTGAGCTTGAAAATATTCCATCATATATAGATGATTTTAATGATTTACTTTTACAAAAAGAGAATACTAAATTCATGCTACTAGGGCCTAAACTTGCTGACTTTGATTCTTCAAACTTACAAGATGGCATCACTATTTATAATTCAATTGAAAATTTAGTTAAAGATTTATAAATACGTTTTATTATTGTTTAACTTTTACATATATTTGTTAAACAAATGAAAAAAACTATATCTATTATCGGTTCCGGATTCTCATCGTTAGCTGCTTCTTGTTATCTAGCAAAAGCAGGTTACAATGTTACTATATTCGAAAAAAACAAAACTATTGGTGGTCGTGCAAGACAACTTACAAAAGACGGCTTCACCTTTGACATTGGCCCAACTTGGTACTGGATGCCTGATGTTTTTGAACGTTTTTTCTCTGATTTCGACAAAAAACCTTCTGACTACTATTCACTGGAAAAACTTAGTCCGGCTTATAGTGTATATTTTGGTAAAGACGATTACATTACCATTGAAGATACCTTAAACAAAATATTACTAGCATTTGAAAAAGAAGAAACTGGAAGTGCAAAAAAACTTGAGAAGTTTATAGAAAATGCTAAAAGCAATTATGATATTGCAATTAAAGATTTGGTTTATAATCCTGGTGTTTCACCATTAGAGCTTGTTACACCAGCTACAATAAAAAAGTTAAATCAGTTTTTTAGCAACATAAAAAGAGATGTTAGGAAGCAATTCAAAAATGATAGACTTGTTAAAATTTTAGAATTTCCTGTTTTGTTTTTAGGCGCCAAACCAAGCGACACACCTTCATTTTATAGTTTCATGAATTATGCAGATTTTGGATTAGGTACATTTCATCCAAAAAATGGCATGTATCAAGTAATCCTAGCTATGGAAAATCTAGCAAAGGAATTAGGAGTAACTATAAAAACAGATTCTCCGATTGAAAAAATTATTGTTGAAAACGGCATTTCTAAAGGCATTGTTGTTAACGGTAATATTTACAATTCTGACATTGTAGTTAGCGGTGCCGATTATCATCATACAGAAACACTTATAGAAGAAAAATACAGACAATATTCTGAAAAATTTTGGAGCAAGAAAACATTTGCCCCATCCTCATTATTATTTTATGTTGGTTTTGACAAAAAACTTATTAATGTAGATCATCATACTTTATTTTTTGATGTAGATTTTGACGTTCATGCTGAGGCAATATATGACAACCCGAAATGGCCTAAAAACCCTTTGTTTTATGCAAGTTTCCCAAGTAAAACAGACAAAAATTCAGCGCCAGAAGGAAAAGAGGCTGGCATCTTTCTAATTCCTTTAGCACCGGGTATTGAAGATACAACTGAACTAAGAGAACTCTATTTTGAAAAAATAATGACACGTTTTGAAAATTTAACATCACAAAGTGTAAAAAAACATGTTATATTTAAGGAGTCTTTTTGTTTAAATGATTTTATAAAAGATTACAATTCGTATAAAGGAAACGCATACGGTATGGCTAATACCTTATTGCAAACGGCTTTTTTGAGGCCAAAACTAAAAAGTAAGAAAGTAGATAATTTATTTTTTACAGGTCAGCTTACTGTTCCAGGTCCCGGTGTTCCACCTTCATTAATATCTGGTAAACTAGTAGCTGATTTAGTAGTTAAACACAATAGTTAAATGAAAGCACTTTTCGATACCGTTTCATACAAATGTAGCAAAGTAGTAACTAAATCATATAGTACTTCTTTTTCTCTTGCTACAAAAATGTTGTATAAATCAATTAGATATGATATTTATAATATTTACGGCTTTGTTCGTTTTGCTGATGAGATTGTAGATTCTTTTCATAATTACGATAAAGAAATGTTATTTAATAAATTTTCTGATGATTTGGAAAGCGCTCTTAAGGATAAAATAAGTTTAAATCCAATTTTAAATTCATTTCAGCATACATTTCATCAATACAATATAGACAAAAGCCTAGTTGATGCTTTCATGAAAAGTATGCGATTAGATTTACACAAAAAAGATTATTTAACTGAAGAAGAATATAAAGAATATATTTATGGCTCTGCAGATGTAGTTGGACTTATGTGTCTGAAAGTATTTGTAAATGGAGATGATTTAAAGTATAATGAATTAAAAGACACAGCAATGTCACTTGGTTCTGCTTTTCAAAAGGTAAATTTCTTGAGAGATTTAAAAGCAGATTTTGAAGGATTAGATAGAACTTATTTCCCAAACACAGATTTGAATAATCTAGATGAACAATCAAAACAAGATATAATTGATGATATTGAAAGAGATTTTGAAAAAGGATTATCAGGTATCAAAAAATTACCAATTGAAGCTAAATTTGGTGTATTTATGGCTTACAGATACTACAGTCAACTATTAAAAAAATTAAAGAAAACACCTGCACTAAATATAAAAAATACTAGAGTAAGAGTTTCTAATCCGAAAAAAATTGAACTTCTTGCACGTAGTTATGTAAAATATCAACTAAATTTAATGTAATTTTATACCATGCAAATAGTATATTGGATATTAGTTTTTTTGGGCGCTTATTGTGCAATGGAATTTATGGCTTGGTTTACTCATAAGTACATCATGCACGGTTTTTTATGGAGTTTACACAAAGACCACCATAATAAAGATCATGACAATTGGTTTGAAAGAAATGATGCCTTTTTTATATTTTACGCAATTGTTAGTATAACTTTTGTTTTACTTTGGAAATATGAAGGTTTTTGGGCTGGTTTACCTATCGGTTTAGGTATTCTTGCTTATGGAATATCTTATTTTTTTGTACACGATATATTTATACATCAACGTTTTAAACTCTTCCGAAATGCTAACAATTGGTACGCAAAAGGAGTTAGACGAGCACATAAAATTCATCATAAACATTTAGGAAAAAAGGACAGTGAATGTTTTGGAATGTTGTTCGTGCCTTTTAAATACTTCAAAAAATAGTTCCAAAAATAAATAATGACCGATAATTACCATTATGATTATATAATTATTGGAAATGGTTTAGCTGGTTTACAACTTGCGCTAAGATTAAATTCTGATTCTTTTTTTAAACACAAGCGTATTGCGCTTATAGATCCGTCTGAGAAAAAAACTAACGATAAAACATGGAGCTTTTGGGAAACCAAACCTTCTCAATGGCAATCTATTATAAATAAAAGCTGGTATAAAGCATCTATTTATACAACCAGAAAAAATATCGATTTAAAACTTAAACCTTATAGCTATCAATCTATACGCTCTATAGATTTTTATAATTATGCTAAATCTAAATTAAGCCAAAACAATAATATTCATTTCATTTTAGAACATGTTTTATCTGTTAAAGAAACTAATAAAACAACTGTTAAAACTGATAAAAAAAGCTACACAGCCAATCATGTTTTTGACAGTAGAATTGCACAAGACTATTACAAATCAATAAAGGATTACACAAACATTGTTCAGCATTTTAAAGGTTGGGTTATTAAAACCAAAAATGATATTTTCGATGAGAATAGTATGACTATGATGGATTATCGATTAAAAGATGGAAACCAAACCACTTTTACATATGTATTACCATTTTCTAAAAATGAAGCATTAATTGAATTCACTTACTTTACTGAAAATGTTGTTAATGAATCTATTTATGATAATTATATAAAAAAATATATTTCTGATTTTTTAAAAATTAAGTCATACGAAGTTATTGAAACCGAAATGGGGCAAATTCCAATGACAAACTATCCGTTTGAGAAATTTAACAGTAACAACGTTACCAAAATTGGAACTGGTGGCGGATGGGTAAAAGGATCTACTGGTTACTCGTTTAAAAACACTGAGAAGAAAGTAAATATTATTATTAATAATTTAAAATTAAACCAAGTCCCATCTAAAAATCTATTTAAAAAAAGATATAAATTTTATGATTCTATTTTTTTAAAAGTTTTAAAGGATGAAAACAATAAAGGTGAGTGGATTTTTCAACAATTTTACAGCAAAAATTCAATTCAAACCATGTTTCGTTTTTTAGATGAGGAATCTTCTATTTATGAAGAATTACAGATTATGTGGTCGTTATTCTCATGGAGTTTTGTAAAAGCATTCTTTAAAACTCTACAAAAGTAGTTTGTTTATAATCTCTCTAATTGATTCACTGTTCCAATTAACTGCGCCTGTTTCGTCCATAACTATATGTCCGTTTTTATCTATCAAAAATGTTCTTGGTATACTAACAACATCAAAAATTTCAGGTAAGTCTGTTATAGGATTATATACGTTAAAAGAATACGCTTTCTTTTTTAAAAAGGCATTTATTTCTAAAAATTCTTCATCCGAAATTAGTACAAATTCAATCTTGTCTTTATAATCATTATGTAATGATTGAATACTAGGCATTTCCGCAATACACGGTGGGCACCAAGTTGCCCAAAAATTTACTAAAACAACTTTTCCTTTAGTTTCTTTAAAATTGAAAACCTCATCATTTTTATTTTTCAGGCTCCAATTATAGTCACTTTCAGTTAAAACAATTTGTTCCGATTTATCTATTGCTGAAGGTACAAACATTGCTAAACCTTTATGTATTAATACTTGCAAATACTGGCGCGATTGAGGTATAAGAAATAATACAATTACTATTAAATAAATTATATTAGATTTCTTAATTTTTGTTTTAAACATATGACATAGATAAAATAATTAAGGCCTTAGTAGAAATAATGCTTTCCATCTAAAAGGTTGGAAAAAAACAGTTAATTTCTTGTTATGGTTATTGAATTTATTAATTAAAACTTAATATTATATGAAAAACAACTAACAATACACTAGGCGCTTTTTTCATGAATTCTTATTTCTTTTCTAGTAAATTTAATAATATTTTCCTCCTTTAACTCATTCAGTAAAATATTGAGGGTTGGTCTTGAAGTACCAATTAAAGACGCTATATCTTTTTGGGTGTAAGGGTGGTGAATAACTTTATCTCCTGTTTTTTCGCAATCATATCCATATTCAGAACATAATTCATCTAAAAACTCAATTAGCCTTGTTTTTGCATCTTTAAATAGCAGTAATTGCAAGCGTCTTTCAAGTTTTCTTAATCTAAAACCGATAACTTTGTATATTTTCAAACTAAACGTTTGATTGTTTCTCATTAAATCATGCATTGTATTTACTCCTACAGGGCAAATACTTGTCATATTATCAATAGATTGCGCAAATTCTTCTCTTTTAGACTCTCCTAAAATAGCAGTCTCACCAAATATTTCACCACGAGTTAAAATGGCTTTTATAATCTCCTCACCTTCTTCACTATAATATCCAATTTTTACTTTTCCTTTTTCTATTAGATAAACTTTGTTTGCAGAATCTTCTTCAAAATAAATGTAATCTTTCTTTTTGTAGGAATCAAATTCATGATCCGTTTTGTAGGCTTTGAATTTATGTGGACATAATACCTTGAAAAGATTGACATCATCAAAAAACCAAAGTGATTTCATAAATTATAAGAATTTTTAACATCTATAATGTCGAAAAGAATAAGTAATACTTACATTTTAAGCATAAAAAAACCTCCAGTTTTGGAGGTTTTTTTAAAATTAATACTTTTTATTCTTCTTCATCTAGAGTTTCGGCGGAATCATTTTCAGAATCTAAATAGTCAAGCATGTTATGTTGTTGTAGCAAATTGTACCATTGTACAACCTTTTTTATATCGCTAGCATATACCCTATCTTCATCATAATCAGGTAAAACGTCAAAGAAATACTCTTCTAGTTTATGTTTACTATCTTTAGGTTTTACTGATGTTTTTTCGCCATTTTCCTTCTCCTTTATTTTTTTAAAAACATCTTTTAAAGGAACTTCCTCTGTTAAAGTATAGATAGCAATCTCACTTAACACACTAACATTTTGCTGTATACTAACTGATAATCTTTTTTTATCTATTAAAGATTCTGCAACAAAACCAGCGCGGGTCTGCGCTATTAATTTATACAAACCTGGTTTTCCTGATATTGATAATACTTTATCTAAACTCATAAATTATTTTATTAAAAAAGCGCAAATATATTTGTTTAATAATGTTTTGCAAATGTTATCGTCTCTTTTTTTGATTGGGAAAACGCATTCTATAATCTACGTTTATTTTTCCTTTTGAAATATTATTAAGTCTCCCTTTAATTAATCGTTTTTTTAGTGATGATAATTTATCTGTGAATAAAACCCCCTCAATATGATCATATTCATGCTGAATAACCCTCGCTATTAATCCATCGAAAGTTTCTGTGTGCGATTTAAAATTTTCATCTAAATATTCAATGGTTATTTTTGGTTGCCTAAAGACATCTTCTCTAACATCTGGAATACTTAAACACCCCTCGTTAAAGGCCCATTGGTCACCTTCTTCTTTTGTTATTTTAGCATTAATAAAAACACGTTTAAAATCTTTTAGTTCTTTTTGTTCTTCTTCTGAAAGATCTTCATCTTCCGAAAATGGTGAAGTGTCTACTAAAAACAAACGAATTGGTAACCCTATTTGAGGCGCAGCTAAACCTACACCGTATGCATTGTACATGGTTTCGAACATGTTATCCAAAAGATCATCAAAATTTGGATAGTCCTTTGTAATATCAGTCGCTTTCTTTTTTAAAACAGGGTCGCCATAAGCAACTATTGGTAAAATCATTATTAAACTTTGTGTTATTGTTTGCAAAAATACAATACTTAGTTATTTACTGGAAGTATTATTTATCAAAATAATATTTGAAAATCTGCCTATTTCGCATAAAGGTAACTTTGCAAAATTAGTGTAGCGCTAATCTCGTCAACAAGTGCTTTATTTTTTCTTTGATTTTTTTTTAATCCACTATCAATCATGGTTTGAAACGCCATTTTTGAAGTAAATCTCTCATCTACTCTTTTTATAGGTATTTCAGGAAATAGTTTTTCTAGCTTTGAAATAAATGGTAAAATAAGGGCTTCACTTTCTGAAGCAGTATTATTCATTTGTTTTGGTTCGCCAACCAAAAACAACTCTACCTTCTCTTTAGTAGCGTAGTCCTTTAAAAACTCTAAAATATCTTTCGTGTTTACAGTTGTAAGTCCAGAGGCGATAATTTGCAATTCATCAGTTATAGCAATTCCTGTTCTTTTTAAACCATAATCTATTGCTAATATACGGGCCATTTATAATTTTTAAACAAAAATAGTATATTAAACAAGAAAGACTATCTTCTCAGACAGTCTTTCTACAATAATTAACGTTATTAATATTTGAAATCTTAGCTTTTTAAGCTTTAGTCGCTTTATTTATTTTTGGAAATAATATTTTAATATTATCTACTTTTTTATCTCTTAATCTATTGAAATAAATTCTAATATCGCTATTAGTGCGTGCAATAGATTCTCTAAACTGTGAAGCATCAATTAAAACATCTTCTTTCTTATTTACTTCGTTTAATGTGTTACTAGTAACGGCAACAACATCATCGTTAGTTTTGGAAACAGAAATCACATTATTTGACTCAACTTCAATAGTTGAAACTGTACTTTGCGCATTACATATTGAGAAAGTAAATAATAAAGTTAATAATATGTAAAAATTTGTTTTCATTGGGTTCATATCGTTTGATGGGACAAATATATATCCAGATGAATGCTGAAGCGCAAAAAATTAGTTGAAACCACTAGATTTTCGATTATTAGAAAACGGTAGCTTTTTCATCGACAAACAGTTGAAACGCTGTTTATTTTCGACTAAAAGCACAAAAATTACATTTAAACGATATATTAATTAACTTCAAAGGAAATATCTCTCCATAAACTCAATAAAAACCATAAAAATAATTTGAATTCGACACCTGTTTTTAGATTATATTATCTCTATTTATTTCCCAATTTTAATAGATACCTATTATATTTGTCCAAAATTTAAATACTAATGACAGAATTACAGAATACCATAGAACAAGCTTGGGATAATAGAGATCTTTTAAAAGAAAAACATACTACTGATTCTATTAGAAAAGTTATAGATTTATTAGATAAAGGCGAATTAAGAGTCGCAGAACCTATTCAAAATGGTTGGCAGGTTAACGAGTGGATAAAAAAAGCTGTTGTTTTATACTTTCCTATTCAAAAAATGGAAACTATTGAATGTGGCCCACTAGAGTTTCATGATAAAATTCCTTTAAAGAAAAATTATGCTGAAAGAGGTATTCGGGTTGTTCCACATGCTGTAGCCAGACATGGTGCTTATATTTCTAGCGGTACTATTTTAATGCCAAGTTATGTTAACATTGGTGCTTATGTTGATGAAGGTACTATGGTTGATACCTGGGCAACAGTTGGAAGTTGTGCTCAAATAGGTAAAAATGTACATTTATCTGGTGGCGTAGGTATAGGCGGCGTATTAGAACCTTTACAAGCAGCGCCAGTAATTATTGAAGATAATGTATTTGTTGGCTCAAGATGTATTGTTGTTGAAGGTGTTCATGTTGAGACTGAGGCAGTTCTTGGAGCAAACGTTGTATTGACAATGAGCACTAAAATTATTGATATTACAGGAAGTGAGCCAGTTGAAATGAAAGGAAGAGTTCCTGCACGATCTGTAGTAATTCCTGGTAGTTACACAAAAAAGTTTCCTGCTGGTGAATACCAAGTACCATGTGCTTTAATTATTGGAAAAAGAAAAGAAAGCACTGATAAGAAAACATCTTTAAATAATGCACTTCGTGAAAATGATGTAGCTGTTTAAATAGCTATTTCTATGTATAATTAAAAAAGCAAGCACCATTATAATAAATATTATAATGGTGCTTTAGTTTAAAATATTAAAGTTATTTTTAGATTCGATTATTTTCTGATTCAATAAGTTTATGAAACTTTCTGAAATACCAATTTCACTATATAATAGCGTAAAGTTACACTTAACTCCTGTAAAAAAATTAAAAACAAGTAACAAACAACGCCTTCCTGTTATTGTCTCTTTAACATCTATTCCTTCTAGAATTAAAACGTTGCACATTACGATTAGAAGTTTATTGTCTCAAGATATTTTACCTGAAAAAATTATTTTATGGCTTAACGATAGTTACAAAAATAATATCCCAAATCAGTTAAAAAAGCTTTTAGATGACACTTTTGAAATACGATTTTCTCCGTACACATTTTCTCATAGAAAATTAATACACACTATAGAAAACTTCCCAAATAGTATTATTATTACTTGTGATGATGATTTAATTTATCATCCAACATCTTTAAAGTTATTGTACAAAGAACATTTAAAAAATCCAAATGTCGTTATTGGAAATAGATGTAGAAGAATTACGTATGATAGTAACAATAATGCTTTACCGTATCTGCAATGGCCATTTGCTACAAAAACTTACAAAGACGAAAAACTATTAATGCCTGTGGGTGCTTTTTTAGTTTTATATCCACCAAGAGTATTTGATGAAAGGTTTAATAATATAGAACTCATCAATAAACTTGCCCCAAAAGCTGATGATTTGTGGTTTAAAGCTATGAGTTTGTTAAATAATACTTTAAGTATACAAGTAACTAAAAAACCATATTTTCCAATACCAATAATTGCTACACAAAAATATTCTTTAAAAAAAATAAATACTGTAAGGGACTATAATCGAATTCAATGGGAACAGATTACGAATTACTTCAATTTAAAATTTTAGCTTTCTTTTACAATTCCAAAATCAGTCCAAGTCCTCTTTTCTTTTTTTGTTGTAGACCTGATTGCTAAATTCTTATTTATCGATTCTTGATTTTTATATCCTCGTGGATGATCTAAATGTAAACAAATAGCACTATATCGTATTTGTTTTGATTTAATTCCTAAATTAAATAACCTTTCTCCTAATTCTCGGTCTTGTCCTCCATATTGCATACGCTCGTCAAAACCATTTATTTTTAAAATATCTGCTTTCCAACCAGATGCATTATGGCCATTCCAACTTGCATTTGTTGGTGTTAAAGCATTTAATATTTTACTTTTTAAACCTGTTGAAGTTAATTTATTGTTTTTAAATGATTGTTTTAAACCGTTCGCCTTTAACCATTTTAAATTAAAACACTTTTGAGATAATATGTCTTCTTTTTCAATAACTTCTGATATAGACATTGGTAACATAAAATAACCGCCAGAAAGGAAATAATCTTTTTCTCTATAATCCATATGTACTTTAACATAATCTTCTCTCGCCAAACAATCTCCATCACTCATCAAAATGTAATCGGCATTACAAGCTAAAATTGCTTTATTTAAAATTTGAGATTTTTGAAATCCGTTATCCTCGTGCCAAACATGAATTATTTTATAATGCACATCTGGTTTTATTATATTAATTAAATCAAATGTTGGTTGTTTAGAACCATCATCTGCAATAATAATTTCAAAATTTTTATAAACCTGAGCCTCATAACTCCACAACACCTTCTCTAACCAAGCTTCTGAGTTGTAAGTACTAATTATTATAGAGATTTCAGGTTTTTTCATAAATTAAAATTTCTTCTATATCATGTTGAATGTAACAAAAATAGCTATTTTTACATCATTAATTATATCCGCAAAAAATTAAATGCTGCTAATGGAAAAACTAACCGCAATTATACCTGCTGGTAATGAAATTCATAATATTGAAGAGGTTATTAAATCTGTTAGTTTTGCTGATGAAATTTTGGTTGTAGATAGTCTTAGCTCTGATGGAACTTTTGAAAAAGCACAAGAGCTTGCGACAAAAGTAATTCGGCGTGATTATGAATATTCTGCTTCACAAAAAAATTGGGCTATTCCCCAAGCAAAATATGAGTGGATTTTGTTAGTCGACGCTGATGAACGAGTAACACCAGAATTACAAAAAGAAATTCAAAGCGTATTAAAGGAACCTAAACCTGACGTTGTAGCCTATTGGATTGGTAGGATGAATCATTTTATGGGTGAACGCGTAAATTATAGCGGTTGGAAAAACGATAGCGTAATTCGTTTGTTTAAACGCGATTTTTGTGTTTATCAAGATAAGCAAGTACATGCTGAAATTATTGCTGATGGAAGAGTTGAACGATTAAAACATAAACTTTATCATAACACTTATATTACTTTTGATAAATATTTAGAAAAGATGAATCGTTATGCTTGGTGGCAAGCTAAAGATTACGACAAAAAAACTGGTAAACTTTCACCATATCATTTTATAATAAAACCTTTTTGGGGCTTTTTCAAACATTACATAGTACAAGGTGGTTTTAGAGATGGTGTAGTTGGTTTAGCTATAGGGTATATACAGGGCTATGTTATTTTTATGAGATATATAAAGTTGTGGCTTTTAAGAAAAAACAGACATTAATTCATTATTTTTTTAACTTAAATTTCTTTTTCAACCGCTTTTTACGATGAAATTTTTGTTGAAACTCTTCGGTTTCTCTCCACATTAAATTGAATATTTTGTTGTAATCTTCACCTGTACATTTGGCATATTCCTCACTCATGGTTTCAACCATAAATTTATGAGTTGTTAAGCGAGAAAAATTCTTAATACGAGTTTCAAAATCTAAAATTCCAAAATTCATTCTATTTAAATCTACCAAGTAAAAATCATAAGAATCACCATGACGCTTTATTAAAGTATTCCCCGGAGAATGGTCCAGAAAATGAATTCCTTTTTTGTGCAAAGAATAGGTAAATCTTGTAAAAGCACGAAGCATTTCATCATAATCTGGGTAATCAAATTTTTTAGTTAACTCCCTGTAAGTCAAATCACAATCCAATTGTTCACTTACATAAAAACTTTTATTAAATAAAAACAATGACTTGTATTCAAAATAAGCTATTGGTTTTGGTGTACCAACCTTTAAAGCAATTAGTTTATTAGCATATTCAAAAGAACGCTGTGCCTTACTTTTTCTAAAAAAATTATAAGCTATTTTATTAACTATATTTGGTATTTTAAAAGCTTTAATATTTAAATTACTTGCTTTTAATTTTACAATTTTTATAATATTTCTATCGCCTTCTCCTCCTTTAATCGAATCAAAATTCTGAATTAATTTAGTTAATTCACTTTTAAACTCACTATCTAAATTTTTATCAAATATTTTAATTTCTTTCATTTTAATAAAATAAGCTTGCTCAATAAAATTTTGAATTCCAACAGGAAATTTAAAACAACACAAATATAAGCTTCATAACATGAATGAAGAAATAAATAAAGCATTACAAGTTTTAAATAATGTTTACTATGTCGTAAATTTGCAACGTGAAAAAATCTGTAATAAGTGATAGTTAAATATCAATTTTAACAACCATTTTAAGCCAAAGATTTAAGAGCTTAAAATTGCAAATTGCATCAATGAATTATAAAGAAGCATTAGAAAACCCTATATTTAAAATAATCTCTAAATCTGCTGAAGAATTAAATTTAGACAGTTATGTGATAGGTGGGTTTGTTCGCGATTTTATTTTAAAACGAGGTAATGCTAAAGATATTGATGTTGTAGCTATTGGTGACGGTATTAAACTTGCTAAACAAGTTGCATTAAATCTGCCAAATCAACCCAAAATTCAGGTTTTTAAAACCTATGGCACGGCGATGCTTCGTTATAATGATATTGAAGTAGAATTTGTTGGCGCTAGGAAAGAATCTTATGATGAAAATAGCAGAAACCCTTCCATAGAAAAGGGCTCGTTGCAAGACGACCAAAACCGAAGAGATTTTACAATTAATGCCCTGGCGCTTAACTTAAACACAAGTGAATTTGGGGATTTGCTAGATCCTTTTAATGGTATTAACGATTTAGAAAAAAAAATCATAAGGACACCGCTAAATCCAGATATAACATACAGTGACGATCCACTTAGAATGATGAGAGCTATTCGTTTTGCAACGCAATTAGACTTCACAATTGAAAATAAATCGCTAAGCGCCATCTCAAAAAATAGCAACAGAATAAAAATAATAACAAACGAACGCATTGTAGTAGAACTTAATAAGATATTAGAAAGCAAAACACCTTCTATTGGTTTTCTATTGCTTGAAAAAACAGGGCTATTAAAATACATTTTACCAGAATTAACAGCCTTAAAAGGCATTGACGAAGTTGATGGTCAACGTCATAAAGACAATTTTTATCATACTTTAGAAGTTGTAGATAATATTGCAAAAAACACCGAAAACTTATGGTTACGTTGGGCTGCTCTATTACATGATATTGGTAAAGCTCCCACAAAAAAGTTTAGCAAAAAAGTAGGATGGACCTTCCATGGACACGAATTTGAAGGCTCTAAAATGGTATTTCATTTATTTAAAAGATTGAAAATGCCATTAAATGATAAAATGAAATTTGTTCAAAAAATGGTTTTTATGAGTTCCCGCCCAATTGTTTTGGCTCAAGACATAGTAACCGATTCTGCTGTACGCCGTTTAGTTTTTGATGCGGGCGATTATGTAGATGATTTAATGACGCTTTGTGAAGCAGATATTACTACAAAAAATTCAAGAAAATTCAATAAATATCATAACAATTTTAAAATAGTTCGGGATAAAATTGTTGAAGTTGAAGAACGCGATCATATTAGAAATTTTCAGCCACCAATATCTGGTGAAGAAATAATGAAAACATTCAAATTAAAGCCATCAAAAGAAATTGGTAGAATAAAAGAAACCATTAAAGAAGCTATTTTAGAAGGAGAAATTCCAAATGACTATGAATCTGCTTATAAACTAATGCTTAAAGAAGGTGAACGTTTAGGTTTAAAACAAGTATGAAGCAATGATTAGTGTTATCAGGACAAGTTCAGAAAATATTGATTTTGAAAACTTAGTAAACCAACTCAACTCTTATTTAAAAATTATTGATGGTGATGACCATGCTTTCTATAATCAATACAATAATATAGATGTTTTAAAAAACGTGATAATTGTATATGTAAATGAAAAGGCTTCTGGATGTGGAGCTTTTAAAGTATTTGATAAAAACACAGTTGAAATTAAAAGGATGTATACGTGTCCAGAAAGTAGAGAAAAAGGAGTTGCTTCCAAAGCGTTAAATGCTCTTGAAAATTGGGCTAGAGAATTAGGGTATAGAAATATTATTTTGGAAACTGGCAAAAGACAAGTTGAAGCCGTAAATTTCTATAAAAAAATGAATTATACTCTCATAGCAAATTTCGGTCCATACAAAGGTGTTGAAAATAGTTTATGTTTTAAAAAAGAACTGATTTAAAATGAAAAAGGATAACAAAAAAGTTATTTATTGGTTACTCACGGGTTGTATATTGATATTCATAATGGTTGTTGTTGGAGGTATTACTAGGCTAACACATTCTGGTTTATCAATTTCAAACTATAAATTAATTTCAGGAACCATTCCTCCAATGAATGAGGTTGAATGGGAAGCCGCTTTTGATTTATACAAACAATACCCTGAATACCAAAAACTTAATAATCAATTTACACTTCAAGATTTTAAAGACATCTATTTTTGGGAGTGGATTCACCGCGTTATTGGTAGGTTTATTGGATTAGTATTTCTTATTCCATTTATTTTCTTTTTAGCTACTAAACAGCTTTCAAAATCGACAACTAAAAAAGCTATTATTCTTCTTTGTATGGGTGCCTTCCAAGGCTTTTTAGGTTGGTATATGGTTAAAAGTGGGTTAGTTGATAATCCGGACGTAAGCCACTATAGACTGGCAGGACATTTAACAACAGCTTTTTTAACTTTTGCATATACCTTCTGGGTTGCTTTAGACTTAATTTATCCCAATAAAAAACAAATTAATATTCGCTTTAGGCATTTTATAAGATTTGGATTGATCATTTTAGTTATTCAAATTATTTACGGAGCTTTTGTGGCTGGTTTAGATGCTGGTTTTATTCACAATCATTGGCCGTTAATGAGTGAAGGACAGTTTATGCACGACACCGTTTTAATAGAGCAACAACCTGTTTATAAAAACTTTATTGAAGGAAAAAGTGGCGTTCAATTTGTGCATAGAATTTTAGCTTATATAGTAGTGCTATTTATTATTTTAATTTGGCGAAAATCAAAAAAATTAAATCTAACCAAGCTTCAATCTAAGGGTATAAATGCACTATTATTTTTTGTTGGTTTCCAATTTTTATTAGGAGTATTTACCATACTATTACAAGTTCCTGTTTGGCTTGGTGTTTTGCATCAAGTTGGAGCATTTTTCTTATTAAGCGCCATGATTTTTACATTGCATCGCTTCAGTAAATAAATATAAAAAAACATATCTTTGTACCTTTAATATTGGACCATGATTTACAGATTTAGAGTTATACTTGATAATGATACAGAAGATGATATTTTTCGCGATTTAGAAATTCGAGAAACTGATACTCTTGAAGATTTGCACAATATAATTACACAATCTTTTGGCTTTGATGGTTTAGAAATGGCATCGTTTTACTTGAGTAATGACCAATGGGATCAAGGTGAAGAAATTTCAATGGTAGATTTAAGTGAAGGGCAACAATCAATTCGCCTTATGAACGAAACTACCTTAAATGATGTAGTACATGAAGCGCAAACAAAACTTATTTATATATACGACTTTTTAAGCATGTGGACTTTTTATGTTGAACTGGCAGAAATAGTAGATGAAGCTCAAGGCTCAGATTATCCTAATCTTATGTTCGTTCAAGGACAAGTACCAGATACTGCTCCTGAAAAAACGTTTGAATCGCATAATTTAGATGAATTAAGTGAGTTTGATGACGGTATTGATGTAGATGATTACGATAATTTAGATTTTGACGAAAACTGGAATTAGTCTAGTTCTAAAGGGTTAACATTTTCATAGTTTCTAGTTAAGAATTCTAATGAATATTTTAGAATTTCTCCCATATTCTTACTCTTTTTAAAGTTCACATCATGGGTATATTCAAATATGGTCATTTTTAATAAATCTACATGAGATTTTTTCGAAATATCATCTTCTTCTATACAAGCAATAAGCCTATTTACTCTGTTATAAAAACTCTTTAAACGCTTCACTAAAATAGAACGCTCCTCTGTTTTGTATTGATCTATTGATAGCTTTTGAATATTGTTAGAAACCAATTCTACCATTTTAAAGTTTTCTTTAAAAAATTGAGGTCTGTAGATATTAAATTTACCCTCGTAGGATTGTTGATCAAAATCTATAGCTCTAATTTTATAAACAACCTTATCAAAATCATGAGTGGGTACAATAACATAATTATAAGATCGCATATCTCCTAACAACCTAATCATACAACGTTCGTTAAACTTTACAAACTCTTTAGCTATTTGAGACTTTTCAGATTTTGTGCAATTTGGCAACATGTTTTTAATAAACTCATCTCCAGGAATTCCTACAATATGCTCTTCAATCAAAGTATTTTTATAGACCAAAAAGTTTAAGTTATATGGCGATAACATATGCTCTAATTCTAAACCATAAATCCTTGAAGCATCAGCAATTTTCACATAAAAATAAGTAGAGTTGTCATTTAATATATTTCGGATTTTTATTCTGAAAGGTTTAGAATTTCCAAAAGTGCAAAAATCTATAGCATCTACACTTAAAAACGGTAATATATTTTCATTTCCGTCAGAATGAAAAATGGTATACACTTTCTTTAATGCAGATTCAATTTCTTCTCTTTCAAATTCATTATAATAAACACGTATCCACAAAGTGTCTTTTTCATCTTTATCATAAACCACAATAGATCCTTGAAACCTCAATAAATCTTCATAAAAAATAGGAATTTTTATATTTCTATTATATTTAGATAGATATCGGTGAAGCTTTTCGTTTATAGGATATGATGGCTTTCTTTTAGATATTTTTAAATCTTGCATGGGTTTAAAACTTAACCAAATTTAATGTTTTATAGTTAAAAATGTAACAAAAATCAAAGAGGATCGTCATACTTTAATAACTAACCAATGTCGGTTTCAAATTCGACATTAAAAAATTATAATTTGGAATCCATACTTACAATTAGTAACCTAACAAAAAAATTCGGGTATTTAACAGCTGTAAAAGATTTATCATTCACCATAAACAAAGGTAATGTTTACGGTATTTTAGGACCCAATGGTAGTGGAAAATCTACTACTCTTGGTATAGTTTTAAATGTTGTTAATAAGACTGAAGGAGATTTTCATTGGTTTGACGGGAACACATCTACACATGATGCTTTAAAAAAAGTTGGAGCCATTATTGAGCGTCCAAACTTTTACCCTTACATGACGGCATCACAAAACCTTAAATTAGTTTGCAGAATTAAAGGTGTTAACTACGATAAAATTGACGAAAAACTTGAAATTGTTGGTTTATTAGATAGAAAGAACAGTAAGTTTAAAACCTATTCTTTGGGTATGAAACAACGTTTAGCTATTGCTTCTGCCCTACTAAATGATCCTGAGATTTTAATTTTAGATGAACCTACAAATGGTTTAGACCCTCAGGGTATTCATCAAATAAGAGAAATAATAAAACAAATTGCTGCCAAAGGCACAACAATATTATTGGCATCACATTTATTAGATGAAGTTGAAAAAGTATGTTCGCATGTAGTGGTATTGAGGAAAGGTGTAAAACTCTATTCTGGCCGTGTTGATGAAATGATTTCTAGTCATGGTTTTTTTGAATTAAAATGCAATAAACAAGAAGAACTAGTATCTTTTTTAGAAAATCATAATGCTTTTGGAAACATAAAAATTCAAGATGATTTAGTTACTGCTTTCTTAAATGAACCTATGAAATCTGAAGATTTTAACAAACAACTTTTTGAGCAAAATATAATTCTAACCCATTTAGTGCAACGTAAAGAAAGCTTAGAAGAACAATTTTTACAACTTACTGACAATCAAAAAAACTAATCCCAACCAAATGTTACGACTTTTAAATTTAGAATTACAAAAACTTTTGCTTAACAGAACAAGTAAAATACTCATTTTTGTATCTTTCATTTTACCCTTTTTTGTAATCTTATTATCATCATTAAAAATTAATGTTTTCGGTTTTTTTACTCTAGAACTAGGAGAACTTGGTATTTTTAATTTTCCAATAATTTGGCATTTAACAACCTTTTTTGCCTCACAATTTAAATTCTTTTTTGCCATAGTTGTAGTAAGCATGATTGGTAACGAGTATAGCAATAAAACTATAAAACAAAACTTAATTGACGGATTGAGTAAAAAGGAATTTATTCTGTCTAAATTCTACACTATTGCTTTCTTTTCACTTGTTTCTACAGTCTTAATAGCTCTCATTTCTTTTTGTATAGGCTTGTACTATTCAAGTTATAATGAAATGAGTATCGTAATACAAGAAACTAATTTTCTCGTAGCTTATTTTGTTAAACTTATGGGATTCTTTAGTTTATGTTTGTTTTTTAGTATGCTTGTAAAACGATCTGCTTTTGCATTAGCGTTTTTATTTATTTTATACATATTAGAATGGATAATTTTTGGGTTACTATCATGGAAAATAGACATGAATACTGCTGAAAAAATTCAAAATTTCTTTCCGTTAAAATCGATGTATAAGCTAATAGATCAACCTTTTCAAAGAATAGCGATGAGTAAATTTCCAGAAAAAGCAGATTTAGTTTACGATTATGCTGTACACTGGCACGAAATAGCTATAGTTTTAGGTTGGACAGCACTATTCGTCTTTTTATCGTTTAGATTATTGAAAAAGCGAGATTTGTAATATCTTTGATAGCATTTGCTATGTAAAAGATGAAACAAAAAATTTTCCTTTTAATAATTATTTTAACTGGGGCTAAAGCACTATCGCAAAACCAAGCAGCGAATTGGTATTTTGGTGAAAATGCAGGTTTATCCTTTAATTTAGATACAAATTCAGTATCAATTACTACTGATGGACGCTTAAACACTAGAGAAGGTTGCTCATCAATTTCAGATGATTCTGGCAATCTTTTATTTTATACAGATGGTATAACAGTTTGGAATAAAAACCATGTAACAATGGCTAATGGTTCAGGTCTATTTGGTGATCCATCCAGCTCGCAGTCTGCTATTATTGTGCCCAAACCCGAATCATCAAATATTTACTACATTTTTACTGTTGATAATAATTTGAATGGTTTTAATTTTGGATTAAACTATTCCGAAGTTGATATAACTCTAGATAATGGTTTAGGTGCTGTAACTGACAAAAACACAAATCTTTTAGGAGTTTGCTCAGAAAAAATTACAGCCGTTTTAAAAGATTGTATATCTGGTTCTATTTGGGTTTTAGCCTATGCTTCTAAGGATGGAACAGAAGAAAGGCTTTATGATACTTTTCATGCTTTTGAAGTCTCCCCATCAGGTGTAGATTCCAATTCTGTAAAAACAACGTTAACTCCAATTGTTTCAGATGGAAGAGGTTATTTAAAACTTTCTCCTGACGGGAAAAAAATAGCTTCAGCAAATGTTCGTGATGGATTATTTATTTATGATTTCGATGTATCAACTGGAACTCTTACAAATAAACAAACTATTAATTTATCTGACACAAATGGAAATATTTTTCCATATGGAGTTGAATTTTCTCCAAACAGTAATTTGCTTTACGTTCATTCATCGAACGATTTTTTTGACTTTGACGATCCCAGTAATGGTAATATCCCATCTAATCATACATCAATTTTAGCTCAGTTTGACTTATCAAATAACAACCCAAGTGATTCTAGAGTTATAATAGACGAGAGACAGCTTTACAGAGGTGCTTTACAACTTGGTCCTAATGGAAAAATATACAGAGCATTAAGTGCTACATATAATGAGGGCTTACCATTCCTTGGTGTAATAGAAAACCCTAATACTATAGGAAGAGGCTGTAATTATATTCACAACGCAATAAATTTAACTCCATTTAATTCCTCTCAAGGACTTCCTCCATTTATATCTTCATTTTTTAATACTGAAATTGATATCATTAAAAATGGTGAGAGTTCAATTAACCTAGCTTTGTGTGATGGAGATAAGTATACTTTAATATCTGAAAATATTTCAGGAGCATCCTACATATGGACACTAGATGGTGTTCCATTAACTGAAACTGATTTTGATTTAGAAGTATCAAAAAGTGGTCATTATCAAGTTTACATAGACCCTAACAATGGAGATTGTGCTTTTGAAGGTCAGGCTTTTGTAGTTTATAATCAAAATCCTGAAGCATTTAATCACACCATTTTACAATGTGATGAAGATGATATTATTGATGGTTTTACAACTTTCAATTTAAACGAAGCTAATCCTGAATTAACAAATAATAACAGTAACCTTTCAACGAGGTTTTATACAGACATCGCTAGAACAAATCAAATAAATGGTTCTTCATTTAGTAATATTTCTAATCCTCAAATTATTTACGTAGAAGTTTATGACACAAATACAAACTGTTATGATATTTCTGAGCTCGAAATTAGTGTTAGTACCACAGATTCAAATGATGTATCAATTACAATATGTGATGATGATGGTGTTGAAGATGGTTTTCAAACATTTAACTTAAGTGAGGTTAATTCTCAAATTGTAAATGGCTTACCAAATGGTTTAAATATATCTTATTTCGAAACATATGAAGATTCTTTATTAGAACAAAACGACTTAGGATCATCCTTTACAAATACTATTCCGTACAATCAAACCATATACGCAAGAGTTGAAAATGCAAATAATTGTTACGGCATTAGTGAAATCTCATTAAAAGTTGATGAATTACCTAATATTGAAATTGAAAGCTCAAACTTCTATTGTTTAAATAATTTCCCTAAACCAATAATCATAAATGCCGGGGTTATTAATGATTCTCCAAGTAAATATACATACTTGTGGAGTTCTGGAGAAACAACTTATAATATTGAAATAAATGAACCAGGAGAATATAATGTTTTAGTAACTAACAGTAATGGTTGTTCTAAAAGCAGAAAAGTAAATATAGAACCATCAAATCTAGCCACTTTTAATGCTATTGACGTAATAGACGTTACAGATAACAATACTATAACAGTAATGGTTTCAGGTGAGGGTATTTACGAATATGCACTTTTTAAGGAAAACAATAACCTTATTATTCCTTATCAAGAAAATAATATATTTGAAAATGTGTCTCCAGGAATTTATTCTGTATCAGTTAAAGATGTAAAAAATAATTGTGGCTCTGTTGAACAAAATGTATCAGTAATTGGTTTTCCAAAATTCTTTACACCAAATAACGATGGAATAAATGATACTTGGCAAGTTTATGGTGTTTCTAGTATGTTTCAACCAAATAGCAAAATACTTATTTATAACCGTTACGGAAAACTAGTTCAGGAGATAAATCCGCTTGGACAAGGCTGGAATGGCACTAGTAATGGAATAAAACTCCCTTCAGATGATTATTGGTTCTCTATTACCTTGCAAGACGGAAGAATATTTAAAAATCATTTCACTTTAAAATATTAATTTTTTGAAATTTCAATTTAAAATTTGCTTACAATACCTATTAGTATTTTTCTTTTGTTCAACTTTTTGTTTTGCTCAAAATGATTGTGTGGATGCCATTATAGTATGCGGAAATTCAAATGTTAATTTAGATGTAAATGGTTCTGGAATTAGAGAATTTGATAATTCATGCTTTAGTAACGAGAATAATAGTGTTTGGTTACAAGTTACTGTAATTACAGATGGGACTTTAGGTTTTACTTTAACCCCAGAGAGTACTAACTTAATTGAAGACTATGACTTTTTTGTGTTTGGACCTAATGTAAGTTGTGGGAATCTTGGTAGTACTATAAGATGTTCTACTACTAACCCCCTGGCTGCAGGCTTGACTAGCAATTTAACAGGAATGAATAGTACAGAAACAGATTTCACTGAAGGACTTGGTCCTAATGGTAACAGCTTTGTTAGATGGCTAGATACTGAAGCTGGACACACTTATTTTATTGTGATAGATAGACCTAGAGGTAGTAGTGGTTTTAGCTTAGAATGGACAGGTACAGCTACATTTTCTGAACCACCAACTGATGAATCTACCAATCTATCAACGCCTAACCCAACTACTCTAAGCATTTGTGATGTTATAGCTCCTGTTGATGATGGATTTACTGCGTTCGATTTAGAGTCTAAAACAAGTTCAATTAGAGGAAATCAAACAAATGTGGATATCACCTATCATGAAAGTGAAAGCGATGCTATTATTGGAATAAGACCCTTAATCAGTCCTTATACTAATATTACAAACCCGCAAACTATTTTTACAAGAATTGAAAACTCAACTACCGATTGCTTTGATATTTCAAGTTTTGATTTAGAAGTCTCCATAGGTTTAGATTTTTTCAACCCAATTAATTATTCAACTTGTGACGACTTAAATGATGGTGACGACACAAATGGACAGGCAATATTTGACTTACAAACTCTTGACACTATTATTTTAGATGGTCAAGATCCTGCAAATGTTAACATTAATTATTACAGAACAGAAAATGATGCGATAACAGAAACCTCTCCTTTACCAGATTCATATTATAATACTAGACCCTTTAATCAGGAAATTTTTGTAAGAATTGAAGATAATTTTAATCCAGATTGTAGGAGTATTGCTAGTATAAATTTAGTTGTGAATTTAAATCCTGAAGCCTTCAACCATACTATTTTACAATGTGACGAAGACGGAATTAATGATGGTTTCACACTCTTTAACCTCAACGAAGCTAATATTAATCTAACAGGAGGATTACCTAATCGATCTACTGAATTCTATACAGACGTTTCTAAAACACAAGAAATAAACGCAGACTCGTTCGCCAATACAGTAAATCCGCAAACTATCTATGTAGATGTTATAAATGATGTTACAGGTTGTAAAAGTGATTCAGAATTAACCCTTGAAGTAAGTTTAACCGACTCTAATAATACGAGTTTAATCGTTTGCGATGATGACGGTGTAGAAGATGGTTTTTACCAATTTAATTTAAATGATGCTGATAATGATATCACAAATGGTTTACCAATTGGCTTAGATATTTCATATTTTGAAACTTATAATGATGCACTTCTAGAAGTTAACAATTTAGATGTAGTTTATACAAATACAATAGAATACAATCAAACTATTTATGCTCGTGTTGAAAACGCAAATAACTGCTATGGCATAAGTGAAATAGTTCTTACTGTTAACGAATTACCAAATATTGATACAGAAAGTTTAGCACTTTATTGTCTCAATACTTTTCCAAACACAATTACATTAGATTCTGGTATAATTAATGATTCTCCCATTAATTACAGCTATAATTGGTCAACTACAGAAAACACTTTTAGTATAGAAGTTAACGAAATTGGAAATTATAATGTTACAGTAACTAATACAAATGGTTGTTCAAAAGAAAGAACAATTACTGTAAATCCTTCTAATATAGCAACTATTGAGACTATAGAAGTTATTGACGTTTCTGAAAATAACACAATAACAGTTTTGGCATCTGGAGAGGGTACTTATGAATATCAGCTAATTAATACAAGCAATAATATTTCTAGCCCATATCAAGAAAGTAATATTTTTGAGAATGTTTCTCCTGGAATATATACTGTAAATATTAGAGATATAAAAAATGAATGCGGTATTATTAATCAAAATGTTTCAGTTGTTGGTTTTCCCAAATTCTTTACTCCTAATAATGATGGAGTTAATGATACGTGGCAGGTAATTGGTATATCAAATATGTTTCAAGCAGATTCTAAAATATTGATTTTTAATCGCTTTGGAAAGCTAATAAAAGAGATCAACCCTTTAGGAGAAGGGTGGGATGGATTATTTAATGGAGAAAGACTCCCTACTGATGATTATTGGTTCTCTGTAAAACTCCAAGATGGTAGAATTTTTAAAAATCATTTTACACTTAAGTACTAGATTTAATTACCGAAAAACCAATTAAAATGCATTTTATTCTATTTTTTAGCATTTTAGCAAAAAAACATCTACTTTTCTATCGAATTTAAACCCAAATTTAAATTTAATATTTTACTCAAATCAAGTAAACTAAAGAAAAACCTACTATGAAATTTAATTACTACATATTAATTATAATATTTTGTTGTAATAATTTCATGTTTTCTCAACAGATTACTGTAGATAATTCTGTACCATTACAACAACTGATTGAAGACAATCTTGTAGATGGTTGTGTAGAAATTACAAACATTACTTCTGCGGTTAATGGAACGCCTTTTGGTGTACCAAGTTTTGGTTATTTTGAGCGTGCTAGTTCTAATTTTCCTTTTCAGAATGGTATACTTTTAACTACGGGAAATGCCACAGCTGCTGGAAATGGTGTTATTACACCACCTTTAAGCGATGGCTCCTCAGCTTGGGGGACAGATCCTGATTTAGAAACGGCATTAATGACAACCAACACACTTAATGCAACTTCTATAGAATTTGATATTACTTCTATTTCAAGTCAATTTCAATTTAATTATTTGTTTGCCTCTGAAGATTATGATGGTATCAACCCTTGCCAAGTTTCAGATGGCTTTGTTTTTCTTATAAGAGAAACAGGAAGTAATGCGCCTTATCAAAATATAGCATTAGTTCCAGGCACTACAGACCCTGTTAATACTGGAACTGTTCATACTAATTTATTACCCGCTTGTGCTGCTCAAAATGAACAGTATTTTGATAATTATAATATCGGAGACACAAACTATATAGGTAGAACCACAGTTTTAACAGCTTCAACAACTATAACGCCCTATGTCTCATACCATGTAAAATTAATTATAGCTGACCAAACTGACGGTACCTTTGACTCAGCAGTTTTTATTGAGGGTAATAGTTTCAAGATACTAGATTTAGGAGATGACATATCTACTTGTGCCAGTTCTGCCTTATTAAATGCTGATATTCAAAACCCACTAGCTACATATGAATGGTTTTTAAATGGAACATCTGTTAGCGTACAAACAACACCAACATATAACGCAGTACAAAATGGCACATATCGAGTTGAAGTTACAGTTCCATTAAATGGAATGGATTGTGTTGAAGAAGATGAAATAGTTATTGTTCTAAATACTGAAGAAGCCATAACATCAATATCTAATTACGAATTATGTGATAGTAATAATAGTGGTGACGCAACAGAAATATTTGACCTATCAACAAAAACCGCAGAACTAATACCAAATATTCCTTTTACAAACTATACATTCTCGTATCATTTATCTGAAACTGAAGCAAGAGGAAATGTAAATGAAATAACAACGCCAATTTCTAATCCTCAAAACCCACAAGAAATCTTTGTACGTATTGAAGATTTAGATACCAACTGTTTTGCCTACACTAGTTTTAACTTAATAGTAAACTCGCTTCCTAATTTAATTACTCCTACAGATTTAGAAGTATGTGATAGCGATGATTCTCCTGATGGTTATTCAGTAATAGATTTATCTGTTAAAGATGATGAAATAACTGCTGGCGACCCAAACTTAAATGTTACCTATCATTACAACTCTACAGATGCAAGTAATGGCAACAACCCTATTCCCATACCTTATATTAATGTCAACACCCCAACAGATGTGGTTTACGTTAGAGTTGTTAACTTACAAACTGGCTGTGTAAACACTTCTGTACTTAACGTAAATATTACAACAAGCCCTATTGTAAATCGAGACACACAATATATTGACGCTTGTGATCCAGATTTAGATGGTACCGCAAATTTTGACTTAACACAAGTAATTGCAGATATATTAAATGGGTTAACAGGAGTCACGGTTACGTTTCATGAAGGTTTTGATGACGCTCAAATTGGTGCAAATATTATAGCAAACGAAACAAATTATCAAAATTTAGTACCAGAACAACAAACACTTTATGCCAGAATTGAAGATGATGTAACTGGTTGTGCATCAGTAGTACCAGTTGAAATTCACACCAATTTGTTATTAACTGGTACAGATACCGGAGATTTTGCCTTGTGTGATACCAATGATGATATTAACGATACACTAGATTTTAACCTTAACACTGTAGAAAATTTCATCAGTAACAATCTACCTAACCCTGTTACTGTAACGTTTTTTGAAAATGAAACAGATAGAGATACCAATACAAATCCAATAGATAAAACTCAACTATTTGCAGCTGTTAGCCCTACAGTACTTTATATAAGATTAAATGATGGAAATTGTAGCCAGGTTGAAGACATTACACTATTAGTAAACCCTATTTTACAGTTTACTCCTGCTACGCCACTACCATATTGCGATAATGATGATGACGGTATTACTAGTATTGATTTACATTCGTTAGACGATTTAGTAACCGGAGGAAATACAGACTTTGAAGTTAGATATTTTCCAACACAGTTTGATGCAGAAAATTTTAACATAAATAACAGTACAACAAACGAGTTACCGCCTTTTTACACAAACACAAATCCAATAGAAACTTTGTATGCAAGAATAGAACATATTCTTACGGGGTGTTCTACCGTAAATCCATTCGACATTGAAGTTCTTGTTGCTCCTGCCGCAAGTAATCCATCCCCATACATAATTTGTGATGATGACCAAGATGGATTTTTTATTGTCAACCTAGAAGACAAAATTTCTGAAGTTGTACCAGATACAACTAATTTAAATATAGATTTCTTTACTTCTTTAGATGATGCAAATACATTTACAAATGCGATTCCAGCAGCAGACTTAACTAATTATAACGCCAATACACAAACTATTTACATACGGGTTGAAAGTAGTATAGATACTTCTGGCTGTTTTAATATTGTAGAATTAGAAATTATAGTTAATACTCTACCCATTATTCCAACGATTGAAAATTTTCAAATTTGTCAGGTTGGAGGAAGCAGTACAGCAGATTTTTTACTTTCTGAAAAAGATACTGAAATTTTAAATGGACAAATTGATAAAGATGTTTATTATTTTGAAGACGCTGCATTAACACTCCCTATTGATAAAAATAATATTTATCAAAACACTTCGAGCCCGCAAACTATTTATGTACGTGTAGAAAATATAACTGATGCAAATTGTTTTTCAACCAGTTCTTTTATCATGCAGGTATCGCCAGATCCCATATACAATTCACCTACACCGTTTTTAACATGCGATGATATTAGTAATGATGAAGTCGAAGTTTTCGATTTTAAAGAAAAAATTGCTGAAATGAAAAATGGTATTACAAATCCTGATGATTTAAATATTTCTTTTCACATAAGCTTTGATGATGCAGATCTTAGTAGTAACTCAAATCCATTACCTCTTACCTACAGTAACATAGCTAACCCGCAAACTATTTTTGTTAGAATTGAAAGTGACGACTCACTTTGCCATGTTGTGGAAGAAATAAGCTTAAATATTGTACCAGCGCCAGATATTACTCAAGTTACCGCACCTTTAATTGAATGTGATGTTGATTATGATGGTTTTACAACTTTTAATCTTGAAACAGCAGATTTTGATATTTTGGATAGAATACAGTCTAACCTAATTGTAAACTATTTTGAAAATGAAACTGATATAAATGAAAATGATGGTTTAGATAATTCAAATGCAATTCCAGACCCTCAAAATTTTATATCAAATTCAAAAACAGTTTATATAAAAGTTGCAAATACTTTAACTGGTTGTTTTAGTGTAATTCCTTTACAACTTATTGTTAACCTACCACCCTTAACAAATACAATTGGTACCATTGAAATATGCGATAACGAAACAGACAGCTACGATTTAACTCAAATTGATACGTTAATTGTTGATGATATAAGTACGGTAAATATTTCATATCATAATACCTTTGATGATGCTAATAATAACACAGCACCAATTGGTAATACATTCAATTACACTTCAAATAACCATATGATTTATATTAGAGTATCTGATATAAGTTCGGGTTGCCCTATTGTAGTTTCATTTGAACTACAAATAAATCCTAACCCAATAGCAAATACACCTCCAGGATTATTTTATTGCGATAACAATGCTGACGAAACTGATGCATTATTATTTAATCTTACTGATAGAGATAATATTATTTTAGGAGCTACCCAATCGCCTAGTCAATTTTCATTAAGTTATTATGCTTCTAATGAGGATGCAGAAAATAAAACTGATCCATTAAATAATTCTTATCTAGGGTTTGACGGTGAAACTATATTTGTACGCGTAGAAAATAATACCACGAATTGCTTCAGTTTAACGCAATTTAATTTAAACATAAAGAGAAGTCCAATAATTCCAATTAATCAAATTGTACCTTTATGCAATAACGATCCTCTTATAATTAGTGCAGAAACTGGAATAAATGGCGATTTATATGAATGGTCTACAGGAGAAACTGGTCCTGAAATAATAGTAGAACCATCAGATTTAACAATGGGAACTCTTGACTTATCTGTGAAGGTAATAAGACCTTATATAACTGGAGATTGCGAAACTGAACATAGTTTTACTGTAACTGAATCTCAAACGGCGATAGGAGATGTAAGTGCAAAAATAGATTTCGCAGATCCAAATAGTATAACTTTAGAACTAGCTAACGGTTTAATTGGTGATTACGTTTTTATATTAGATGATGATGGAGAACCACAAACCTCCAATGTTTTTAGTAATGTACCCTATGGTCCACATATAATCTACGTAAGAGACTTAAATGGTTGTGAAGATTTACCTATTAGTGTTTTTATATTTGATATACCTAAATTTTTTACACCAAATAGTGATTCTTTTAATGATAATTGGCATATAATTGGTGCAAATCAGTTACCTGGTAGTATTGTATATATCTATAATCGTCATGGTAAACTACTCAAAACATTACCTCATACTTCAATTGGTTGGGATGGAACTTACAATGGAGAAAACATGCCATCAGATGATTATTGGTTTGTTGCCAAGGTTATTCAAAATGGAGAAGCTTTCGATTTAAAAGGACATTTTACGTTAAAACGATAAACACAAGCGTGCGACAAGAAGCACCTTTTTTACACTTAATTAGTCTTTTTGTTCTTTTCATCTAAAAGATTTAAACCTTTATAGATTATTGAAGTCTAAAGTAAATTAAATAATTTATTTTAGAAGCTGATTATTTTAAAGTATTGAACCTTAAATCTAAATAAACTTAAAACCCTGAAATGCAAACTGGATCTTGGCTAAAAGTACTACTGCTTATTTTTGTTCTTTCTTTTTCAAGTTTTGTGCATGCTCAACTTAGTAAAAAACATTATATACCACCATTAACAAGTGGACCTGCAAACGCCGACCCAGGAGATCAATATATCTATATTTCTACACCAAGTAATTCACTAGTACCATACACTATAATTCCTATTGGAGGCACACCCATAACGGGAACTGTTTCAAACAATAATCCACAGGTTCAATTTATAGATATTGGTTTCGATACTCAATTATTTCAGAATTCTGAAGATACAAGTAAAGTAACTAACAATAAAGGATATATCATTGAAGCCGAAGCACCAATTTATGTTTCTGTAAGGATGAATGCTGGTTTGGGAAATAATGGGACTTATGCTCAAGCTGGAGCACTAGTTAGTAAAGGACTTTCTGCGCTAGATACTACTTTTAGAATAGGAACCTATACCAGCGCTAATCCACAAAATAATTATTTGAGTTTTTTATCTGTAATGGCAACAGAAGATAATACAACCATTAATTTTAACAACTTACCCTTGGGACTTCTCTTAGAGAGTAGCTTGGGCACAACTGCAGTTACAGGCCCAATTACAATAACGTTAAACGAAGGTGAGAGTTATATAATAGCTATTAATACAAATACTAATGGTCCTGGAGCTAATGGTTTAATGGATGGATTAATTGGGTGTTTAGTAGCTGCTGACAAACCTATTGCCGTCAATTGTGGGTCTGCCAATGGGAGTTTTGGGAATGGAGGAGCAAGAGATTACGGAATTGACCAAATAGCTGGTCTTTCAAAAATAGGTAATGAGTACATTTTTGTTAGAGGTAATGGAAACAATGATTGGGAAAATGTTTTAATTGTTGCGCATACTGATAATACTACAATCAGTATAAACGGCAATGCTACAGGTGTAACCATAAATGCAGGTGAGTATTTTGTTATTGAAGGTAATAACTATAGTACTGCTGGTAATATGTATGTTGAAACAAGTCAAAATGTTTTTGCGTATCAAGGAATTGGTTCAAATTCTGAGGCTAATCAAGGTATGTTCTTTGTCCCTCCTTTAAGTTGTGAAACAAGAGGAAATATTGATAACATTCCAATTATTGATTTTATTGGTAATACACCTTATACCGAAAACAGTGGTGTATCAATAGTTACTAAAGTTGGAGCTACGGTAACTATTAACAATCAACCACTTACAGTTACTCCAAATGCCGTTACCGGAAAACCAGATTATATTACTTATACTGTAACAGGTTTAAGAGGAAATGTTTCAGTTCAAGGTGATGACGAATTGTATGTTGCCTATTTCAACCAAAATGGAGCTGCAACATCAGGAAGTTTTTACTCAGGATTTCCAACAAATCCTGAAATTAATTTTGATGCCCAATTTGCCACTTTAGGTAATTGTATTCCAAATATAACTTTAGAAGCAGCCAATGCTCAAAACTTTGATAGTTATGAATGGTTTTATGATGACGGTTCTGGTTTTCAATTATTAGCCTCAAACGTGCCCTCAATCACACCAACAATTCCAGCAAGGTATAAATTAATAGGAACTATAACTTGTACTGGAGAAACTCTAGAATCAGTTGAAGTTCCAGTAAGTATTTGTCCTGATGACGTTGATAATGATGGCATAATTGATAATATAGATATTGATAATGACAATGATGGTATTCTTAACTGTACTGAATCAAGAGGGGACGTTGTTTTGGATTTATCAGATACAAGACCACCAAGACTTAGGTTTCAAGATGGAACTATTAATACAACAATAGCAACAGACAATATTACACTTAATAGAACAAGCCCAGGAACAAGTGTAATTAGGCTTACTGGAACAGGTAATATTACAAGTGAAATACCTCAAGATAGTAACGGTGAAAATATTTATGATTTAGCATTTACAGAACCCGTTAATATTAAACTATCTGAAGACACTTCACACACACATACGTCTGTTAATGGAGAATATTTTATTGCTAAAATCTTACCTGTAAATAAAAACATCACCTTAGTTGATCCAGATAATAGGCTGCTAGTCGATTCAAATTTTGATGGTCTTTTCGAAACTGGTGTAACTCAAATTTCAGGATCTGAAATTCGTTTTAAATATAATCCTACTCCCAATGGAAATACGCCTTATCAATTTCTTGCAAATCAAGTTGATGGCTTTCAGTTTTTTCATATACTACAAAATGTATCAGTAACATCAAGTTTTCAAACAAACATTTCGCTAACCTGTTTTAAAAATGATAATGATTCTGACGGCATTAAAGATGAACTAGATTTAGACAGCGATAACGACGGTATTCCAGATTTTGTCGAAAATCTTGGAAGCTTAGTTACTTTATCTGGAGTTGATGCAGATATTAACGGACTAGATGATATTTTTGATATTAACGCAATACCGCTAGATAGCGATAATGATGGAGTATTCGATTTTTACGATTTAGATAGTGATAATGATGGTATATACGACTTAATTGAAGCAGATCCAACGTTTACAAACTTATCAGATACAGATGTAAATGGTATTGATGATGGACCTATTTTTGGAGTTAATGGTTGGGTTGACAGAGCTGAAACGTCGCCAGACAGTAACTTAATAGGTTATACACCTAACGATCTTGATGCAGATACTGTTTTCTCTTATATAGACCTTGATAGTGATGGAGATACATGTAGCGATGTTATTGAAGCTGGGTTTTCTGATGGAAACGGTGATGATTTATTAGGTGACAACCCTGTGATTGTTGATACCAACGGACTAGTTACTAACTCTGCTGATGGTTACACTGCACCAAATCCTGATTTTTTAAATAATGCTCCTATAGTTATAGATATACAACCAGTAAACACCACAACTTGTGAATTATCAGACGCGATAATATCTATTTCAAGTACAACTTTCGATACTATACAATGGGAAGTAAGTACTGATGGAATTACTTGGAATATAGTAGTTGATAATGCAAACTATAGTGGCTCACAAACTCCTAACTTAAATATTTTAAGTACACCATTATCATTTAACACTTACAAATACAGAGCAGAGTTAAATAGAAATGGAAATGGTTGTGGATTATATTCAGATGAAATTGAACTCACCGTAAATCCTCTGCCAATAGTAAACTCACCTGTTGTTTTAATTCAATGTGATGATGACATAGATGGTATCAGCTTTTTTAACTTAACCGAGGCAAATAATGAGATTACTAGTAACGCTATAAACGAAACAATTACTTATTTCTTAACTCAAGCTGCTGCTATTTCTGGAGATATTACAAACCCAGATTATATAGCCTCACCAACCACTTACGAAAATAACTCTAGCCCTTTTTCAGATTTAGTTTGGGCAAGAGTAGAATCTCAATTTGGTTGTGCATCAGTTTCTGAAATTCAACTAAATGTTGGTACGAGTCAAATACCAGCTGGTGCTATTAATGAAATTCTAAATCAGTGTGATGACTTCTTGGATATTAATGGAAATGATAACGCAAATAACGATGACAGAGATGGTATAGCTACATTCGATTTTAGTTACGTTCAAGCTACTGTAGAAAATTTCTTTTTACCACAAACGCCTACCGTTACTTTTTACAGAAATGAAGCGGATGCTCTGGCAGAAAGTAATGCCATAACCAACACATCTAACTACAGAAATATTGGCTACCCTAATACGCAACAAATTTATGTTAGAGTTGATAGTCAAGTTGGTAATGACTGTCAAGCTTTTGGCCCATACATAACTTTAAATGTTGAACCGTTACCTGTTGCAAACTCAGTTGCAATTAACAGACAATGTGATGATGATAATGACGGCCAATTCCCATTTAACACCTCGCAAGTTGAATCTGATTTATTAGGAACTCAAAATCCAGCTGATGTTACTGTTGAATATTTTGACGCATTAAATAATGTTTTACCTAGCCCTTTACCAAATCCCTTTTTAACTGCTAGTCAAACCATTACAATACGTGTTACAAATAATACAACTTCAGCACCAGATGGCCCTTGTTTCGATGAAACGACATTAGAGTTTATAGTAGATGTAAGTCCAGTTGCAAATCCTGTGACTGATTTTATAGTTTGTGATGGAGATTCTGGGGATATTGATGATGACCGCTTATACCCATTCGATACCTCAAATATTGAAAGTTTGGTTCTAGGCACACAAACAGGAATGGATGTTTTTTATACCTATCAAGATGAAAATGGAAATATAATTAATAATGCAACATCTCTACCAAATCCATTAATTTCAGGAATTCAAACTATAACTGTAGATGTTGTTAATCCAATAAACACAACCTGTTTAGCATCAACAAATATTAATTTTATTATAAACCCATTACCAGAATTTACAATTGAAACTCCTCAAATTGTGTGTTCTTCTGACCCTAATTTTACCGTTACTTTAGATCCTCTTGAAGCTGATAACTCTGAAGTTTTCATTTACGAGTGGTTTGACGAAAATGGTCTATCACTTTCAAATGATGAAACACTTACAGTTTCCACTCCTGGAACGTATTCAATTACATTAACAAAAACAGATGGTACAAATTGCTCAAGAACTCGAGAAGTTTTTGTGAATGCTTCAGAATTGGCAACTATAACCCAAGCAGATATAACTATAGTTGATATATCAGATAATAATACTATAACGATAAATGAAGCTAATTTAGGTTTGGGAGATTACGAATATGCTTTGGATGATGAATTTTCATCATATCAAGACGAACCCTTCTTTGATCGAGTTAGAGGAGGTATTCACACAATTTTTGTTAGAGATAAAAAAGGATGTGGTACTTCATCTATTGAAATTTCTGTGATTGATTATCCTAGTTTTTTTACTCCAAATGGCGATGGCACAAATGATTATTGGCAAATTTTGGGTATAAATGCTCAATTTCAGCCACAAAGTGATATTTATATTTTTGATCGATATGGTAAATTAATGAAGCAGCTGGATCCAATTTCTAATGGATGGAATGGTACATTTAACGGTCAAGTTTTACCTTCTGATGATTATTGGTTTAGAGTAATGCTCGATGATGGCAGGGAGTTTAAAGGACATTTTACTTTAAAACGATAACCGCATTATTTTGCTTAATTTTGCAAAATGCAATTTAAAATTGAATCAGAATTTAGCCCAACAGGAGATCAACCTCAAGCTATAGACCAACTTGTTGGTGGTATTAATACAAATGAAAAATATCAAACACTGCTAGGTGTAACAGGTTCAGGAAAAACATTTACTGTTGCCAATGTTATAAAAGAAGTTCAGCGTCCTACACTGGTTTTAGCACATAATAAAACTTTGGCTGCTCAATTATACTCAGAGTTCAAGCAGTTTTTTCCTAATAATGCCGTTGAGTATTTTGTATCTTATTATGATTACTATCAACCCGAAGCTTACATTCCAGTTTCTGGTGTTTACATAGAAAAAGATTTATCTATTAATGAAGAAATAGAAAAGATGCGTTTAAGTACTACATCCTCTCTACTATCTGGTCGTAGAGATGTTCTAGTAGTTGCATCAGTTTCGTGTTTATATGGTATTGGAAACCCTATTGAGTTCCAAAAAAATGTAATCACTTTAGAACGTGATCAAGTCATTTCTAGAACAAAATTACTACACCAATTGGTTCAAAGTTTATATTCTAGAACTGAAGCGGAATTTAATCATGGGAATTTTAGAATTAAAGGAGATACGGTCGATATTTTTCCAAGTTATGCAGATGACGCTTTTAGAATACACTTCTTTGGAGATGAAATTGAAGATATCGAATCTTTCAATATTCAAACTAATGAAGTTGTTGAGAAATATGATAGATTAAATATATATCCTGCAAATATGTTTGTAACCTCTCCTGAGGTTCTACAGGGAGCCATTAAAGATATTCAAGACGATTTAGTAAAACAGCACGATTATTTCAAAGAAATTGGGAAACACATAGAAGCAAAGCGACTGAAAGAACGTACAGAATTTGATTTGGAAATGATTCGAGAATTAGGGTATTGTTCTGGTATTGAAAACTATTCACGCTACCTTGATGGTCGTTTACCTGGAACCAGACCATTCTGCTTATTAGATTATTTTCCAGAGGATTTTTTAATGGTTGTAGATGAGAGTCATGTTACTATTTCTCAAGTTCATGCTATGTATGGAGGTGATAGAAGTAGAAAAGAAAACTTAGTTGAATACGGATTTAGACTACCAGCTGCAATGGATAATAGGCCGTTAAAATTTGAAGAGTTTGAAGCTTTACAAAATCAAGTTATATATGTAAGTGCCACACCTGCTGACTATGAATTACAAAAAACGGATGGTATTTATGTTGAACAAGTTATTCGCCCAACAGGATTATTAGATCCAATTATTGAGGTAAGGCCAAGTTTAAATCAAATTGATGACTTAATTGAAGAAATACAGCAGCGTGTTGAAAAAGATGAGCGTACTTTAGTAACAACTCTTACAAAACGAATGGCTGAAGAATTGACAAAATATTTGGATAGAATACAAATTCGTTGCCGATATATACATAGTGATGTTGATACTTTAGAGCGTGTTGAAATTATGCAAGATTTACGTAAAGGGTTATTTGATGTATTGGTAGGTGTTAACTTATTACGTGAAGGCTTAGATTTACCAGAAGTATCGTTAGTAGCCATTTTAGATGCAGATAAAGAAGGCTTTTTACGTTCTACAAGATCATTAACTCAAACCGTTGGTAGAGCTGCTAGAAACCTAAACGGAAAAGCTATTATGTATGCTGATAAGATTACAAAAAGTATGCAAAAAACAATAGACGAAACTGAATACCGACGAGAAAAACAAATTGCTTACAATACCAAAAATAATATAAAACCTAAAGCGTTAAATAAAAGTTTAGATAATGCATTATCAAAAAACTCTGTAAGTACTTATAGTTATGAACTTGAGGCATTAAAAGCTGCAGAACCTGAAAGCGAATATTTAAGTAAACCCGAGTTAGAAAATAAAATAAGAGAAAAAAGAAAATTAATGGAAGAAGCTGCTAAAGCTTTAGACTTTTTAGTAGCGGCAAAATTACGTGACGAAATAAAAACTTATCAGAAAAAACTAGAAAAGCTAAAAGTATAAACTTTTAGCTTTTCAATACCCACATTAAGTGGGCAATAAACACTTCGAATTAATCTTAGCAAAATATCTTAATTGTACTGCGTTTTGAAGATGTCTATCAAAACATCTGGCGGTACTATTTTATTTGGAAAACTTTCCATTAAGTAAAGTACTTTGGTAATAGATTCATGGCTAAGCCCCATACGTAATCCAAAATTATATAACTTTATAACTCCTGAAGAGTTGTTTCCTTCATTTGATTCTTGTTCAATATTCATAAGTAAAACTAACCTATGAAACTGCACTATACGCTCACTGTGCGATTTTAAATGTGTATATGTAACCGGGTGCTCTATTAAATATTCAAAATCTTCACGAGTGATATCTAACTGTTTTGCAACACCTAGTAAAAAATTATACTCTATTCTTTGTATGTCCTTATCGTATTTTGCAAATGCAATCATTTCTGACAAAAGACTCAATTTTTCTACTCTATTAACCATTATATAGGGATTAATTAATTACAATATAAAGGTACGTAGAAGAGTAATTTATTAATCGTAGATATAACGTAACTTATCGAAAAACACCTAGTATTTGGTCGTGTATTTTATTTATTTCGTCAAGTTTATAAAAAATTAATCTAAAAAAAATGCGTTTCATCATTACAGCACTTAAAAAAATAAAGACTTACAGGTTACTTAAATTGTTGATTTTTAAGTATTTAATCGCTAACATTTTCATTCTAAAAATAGTTGAATAAAATTTACATTAGCTTATCTTTGAAAAAACTCATAAAACGCTAATTTAACAATTACGACTACTCAAAATCGATGAAATGCAATTACAAAAGCAGATATAATTTATAAAATGACTAATAACGATATATTTAAAAAATTACGAGTTGCTTTAAAGCTCCGTGATGACGATATAGTAAAAATTTTAAGCCTTGTAGATTTTAGAATTTCTAAAAGTGAATTAGGTGCTTTTTTTAGAAAAGAAGACCATCCTAAATATATGGAGTGTGGTGATCAAATTCTAAGAAATTTTTTAAACGGACTCGTTATACATCTTAGAGGACCAAGACCTGAAAAAACTAATAATAAACCACAAAAAAAGAGCAACAATTAATTGTTGCTCTTTTTATTTAAATATAATTTTACTTTTTAAGCTAATACTTGCTGAACTTTATCTGCAGCTTCTTGAAACTCTGTTGCACTCATAACATCTAATCCAGAATTATCAATTAATTCTTTAGCTATATCTGCATTCGTTCCTTGTAAACGTACAATAATAGGTACATTAATATTACCCATATTTTTGTAAGCGTCTATAACTCCTTGCGCTACACGATCGCAACGAACTATACCTCCAAAAATATTTATTAAAATTGCTTTTACAGCTGGATCTTTTAATATAATTTTAAATGCTGCTTCTACACGAGCTGCATCAGCAGTTCCACCCACATCTAAAAAGTTAGCTGGTTCTCCCCCTGCTTGCTTTATTAAATCCATAGTCGCCATGGCTAATCCAGCACCATTAACCATACATCCAACATTACCATCTAAATCAACATAATTTAAACCAAGTTCACCTGCTTCAACTTCAATAGCACTTTCTTCTCGAACATCTCTTAAGTCTACATAGTTTTTATGTCTGTAAAGCGCATTATCATCAATAGTTACTTTGGCATCAACAGCCATTATTAAATTATCACTTGTTTTTAAAACTGGATTTATTTCAAATAAAGATGAATCAGATTTAACATAAGCAGTGTACAAAGCAGTAACAAACTTTGTCATTTCTTTAAACGCTAAGCCAGATAAACCTAAATTAAAGGCAACACGTCTTGCTTGGAATGGCAATAATCCAACAGCAGGATCAATTTCTTCAGTAAATATTAAATGTGGCGTTTCTTCTGCAACAGTCTCAATATCCATTCCTCCTTCCGTAGAATACATAACCATGTTTCTACCTGTAGCTCTATTTAATAAAACAGACATATAAAACTCGTCTGTCTCAGTTTCACCTGGATAATAAACATCTTCAGCTACTAATACTTGATGAACTTTTTTGCCTTCAGCTGAAGTTTGTGGTGTTATTAATTGCATTCCTATAATCTGTCCAGCAATATCTTCAACTTCTTTAAGGTTTTTAGCAAGTTTAACACCGCCACCTTTACCACGACCACCTGCATGAACTTGTGCTTTTATAACATGCCAGCTTGTACCTGTTTCTGATGTTAGTTGTTTTGCAGCTGCAACCGCTTCCTGTGCATTTTGAGCAACTATACCACGTTGTATACGTACCCCAAAACCGTTTAATATTTCTTTACCTTGATATTCGTGTAAATTCATAATTTGCCTAATAGTTTAAGAAAAGCAAAAGTAAATAATAGCAGTTAATTAATCTAATTTTTAATTAAGAATACCTATATAAAAATTCCTTAAATCATAATGTTAAATAATTAACACTATGTTTAATTTTATTATTTTTTATTCATTTTATTTTTTATTCATATTAAAAAAATATCTTTGAAAAAAAATTTGAATTCATGTTAGAAAGTCAATTGGTAAAAATTGCCGAAGAATTTGGAAGTCCAGTATATGTTTATGATGCAAATAAAATTGAGTCACAATACAAAAGACTTACAAATGCCTTTAAAAATGTAAAAAAATTAAAATTAAATTATGCTGTTAAGGCATTATCAAACATATCTATTTTAAAGCTTTTTAATAAATTAGGTTCTGGTATAGATACTGTTTCTATTCAAGAAGTTCAATTAGGTCTGGCTGCTGGATTTAAGCCAGAGCAAATTATATTTACGCCTAATGGTGTTTCTCTATCTGAAATTGAAGAAGCAGCTAAATTGGGAGTTAAAATTAATATAGACAACCTTTCTATATTAGAACAATTTGGCACAAAGCATCCAAAAACTCCAGTTTGTATTCGTATTAATCCGCATGTAATGGCTGGTGGAAATGCCAATATTTCTGTAGGGCATATAGACTCTAAGTTTGGAATTTCTATTCACCAGATACCACATATTTTACGTATTGTAGAAAATACTAAAATGACTATTAACGGTATACACATGCACACTGGTAGTGATATTCTAGATATTGAAGTATTTTTATATGCTAGTGAAATACTATTTGATACAGCAAAGCAATTTGATAACCTAGAATTTATAGATTTTGGTTCTGGTTTTAAAGTACCATATAAACTAGGCGATATAGAAACTAATATTGAAGAACTAGGAAAAAAACTATCTAAGCGTTTTAATGAATTTTGTGCGGATTACGGTAAAGAATTAACTCTAGCCTTCGAGCCAGGGAAATTTCTAGTTAGCGAATCTGGTTATTTTCTAACAAAAGTTAATGCAGTAAAACAAACCACATCAACAGTTTTTGCGCAAGTTGACTCTGGGTTTAATCATTTAATTCGCCCAATGTTTTATGGATCGCACCACGATATTACAAACATATCAAACCCAAAAGGAAGAGAACGTTTTTATACCGTTGTGGGATATATATGTGAAACTGATACTTTTGGAAATAACCGTCGAATTAATGAAATTAATGAAGGAGACGTTTTATGTTTTAAAAACGCTGGTGCATATTGCTTCTCTATGGCAAGTAATTATAATTCACGTTACAGACCTGCAGAAGTACTATGGTATAATGAAAAAGCTCATTTAATAAGAAAAAGAGAAACTTTTGAAGATATTTTAAGTAATCAAGTTGAAGTAGATTTTTCAACAAAAAAAGAGAAATTAACTTCAGTGTGAAATTAAAAAAAGCGTTTCAAAAAAAATTGAAACGCTTTTTTTTACTAAGTATATTATTATTTTTTTATGAATTTTTTAGAAGATATACCCTCATCAGTTTTAAAAGATATTACGAATAATCCTGAGTTTAATTGATTTACGTTTATTGACGAAGAAATGGTATCAGTCTCTAAAACTATCCGACCTGAAATATCAGAAATAGTTATAGAATTAATATTAATGGACTTTTTTACTTCAAAACTCAAAATTTCATTTACGGGATTTTCTTTTAATTTTATATCAAAATCAGTTATTTGGTACTCATTATTATCTAAAGTGTAAGATATTAATGTTTCCATAATTTCTTCGTTTATAGACACCAAAGGCACTTCAAGCAGAGTAGTTCTAAAAACAAGGTCGTTATTATTAGCATCATAATAAAAGTATGATGTTTGGGTACCAGTTGTAGTAACAGGCACAGGTAAAGGTGGAACAATTGTCGAAAGGTTTAAATTCTGAACAACTTTTAGCCTGGTTACTTCGCCATCAAAAGTACCAACTTTTAAATTTCCCCAAGCATCTACATCTACATTTAAAGTACTTCCACTTAAAACATCACCAGAAAACGTCCCTGTAAAGGTTCCTTCAACTGCATCTGTACTAGAGTAACCAAAACTTAAAGGAAACGCTCCTATTATTCCTGTATCAGAATAATTTAACTGAATGCCAGAAGATAATGCAGACGTAACAGATATAACATTATTAATATCTGTGTTAAGGCCAATTGTACTTATTATTGTTGAACCATCTGTAGTTTCAATAGTTGAAGCTGGCAGCATAACTGTATAAGTGTCTGTTAATACTGTTGTTGTGTTTGTTAAACTTGTAAAATCCCAAGATGCATTTGCACCTGAAGAGGATTGATCTAAAGTACCAGTTGTTAAGAGATATTCTGATCCTGTAGCACTTTGAAGTTGTTCAATATCCTGTTGGGAAAAACTAAATAAAGTTGAAAAAAATAGTAAAAAAAGTAGTTTTGTTTTCATAATTATATTTTGGTTTAAAACTACAAAAAAGTATGGTTCATACATCGTAAATATCATACATAACAAAGAATATAAAACTCGAAAACAAAATAAAAAACAACATATGTCAGATTAATTTAAATAATTACACTTAAAAAGATAAAATGGCGTTATTTTTGGTAAAAACATTTTTAATGAGCTTTACAAATCCTTTGGTTTATGGTGTACCATGCTTTTTAGCCCTTATACTCCTAGAATTATCATATAGCAAGCACCATAAAGAAAAAAAAGATTTATATAAATGGAAGGATTTAGTGGCTAGTCTTACCATGGGTATTGGCTCAACTATTATTGCTCCGCTTACAAAAACAATTGCAGCCATAGTTCTTTTTGAATATGTATATGAAGTTTTTAACCCAGAAATTAATGGTGTACGCACAAACATTATGGGTTGGGAATCTTTTGGTTATGCTTGGTATATTTGGTTGCTTTGCCAATTAGCTGATGATTTTAGCTATTATTGGTTTCATAGGCAGAATCATAATATTCGATTTCTTTGGGCTGCACATATAGTGCATCATTCATCAGAAAATTTTAATTTAGGAACTGCAGTAAGAAACGGTTGGTTTACAATTTTTTATAAGCCATTTTTTTACATGTGGATTCCTGCAATTGGTTTTCCACCAGAAATGCTTGTTGTTTGTTTAGGTATTGAGGCCTTATGGCAATTTCAACTTCATAGTGTATTTATTCCTAAAATGGGAATTATTGAAAAAGTATTTAATACGCACACTATGCATCAAGTGCATCACGCCCAAAATATAGAGTATATGGATAAAAACCATGGTGGTTTTCTTAATATTTTTGACAAACTTTTTGGCACTTGGAAAGAGCTTGACGAAAATATTGACATAAAATATGGTGTTACTAAGGCACCTAATTCTTACAACCCGTTAATTATCTTAACTCACGAATACAAGGATATATGGAACGATATGAAAAAATCGAAAAACTGGTACCATAAATTTATGTATGCTTTTGGCGCCCCTGGTTGGAGTCATGACGGAAGTACTTTGACAATTAAACAACAACAAAATCTTTATAAATAATTAACATTTGTTAATTATTTTAACTGAATTAACAAATAATCTTTAAAAAATTTGTTAATACTTAATATTTTGTATAATATTATAACTATTCCCTAAGTCTTTTTAATTGCTCAGTATAATTAAAAAAGGCATCAATGATAAAATACTTCAATTTTACTTTAAATAGAGATCTCTCTACAACTTTTCCGTATTCTTATTTTAATACTATTCTTTTTTTGGCTAACACTGGCTAATGTCATTTTGCAATTTACTACTCCTACAAACAACTAACCAAAAACTCTCAAAATGGAGGTAATAAAAACAAAGAATCTTTTTATCGCTGAAAATATCATCTCAGGATGTTTTCCTAATACACTACTCTACGTAATTAGAAACTTAGATGAAAGCATTAATCATTGCTATTCCTTTTTGGATTGTTATGAGTAAATAACACAAAAAATTAATTAAAAACTTATTAAACTAACTAAATACTTAACAATGAAAAAAATTATTCAAATTTCAACTTTTAGTTTTATCCTATTACTTACAGGATGTAATTCTGGTAATAAGCAACTTCAAGATAATATTGCAATGTATTCAAATACTTGGGGTGAGATTATAAATAAAGGAAACCTAGACCTTATTAATGAATCTCATTTTACTTCAGATGTTACACTTATTATAAGTCCTGAAAATGTTGTAGGTATTGAAGATTTCAAGGCTTACTACTCAGAATTTGTTACTGGCTTTTCTAATGTAGAATTTACTTTAGTAGATATTTTTGGACAAGGCGACAAAATAGTTAAACATTGGAATTTTAAAGGAACGCATTCTGGAAATTTCTTTGGAATTCCTGCAACAGGTAAATCAATTGATGTTGAAGGCACTACATTAGTTAAAATGAAAAACGGGAAAATTGCTCAAGAACAAGACTTCATGGATGGTTTAATATTTATGGAGCAACTAGGTATCGATCCGTTTTTAAATCCATCAAACACAGCTATAATTCAAAAGGTGTACAACGATTTTGCTAATGGAGATATACCTGCAGTTGGGGCAGCTATGGCTGAAGATATTGTTTGGAACGAAGCTGAAAATTTTCCTTTAGCAGATGGCAACCCTTATATAGGTTTTGATAGTATTTTAAATGGTGTTTTTGCAAGAATTGGTAGTGATTGGGAATATTGGAAACTTGAAGACTTAGAATTACATGAATTAACCAATAATAAAATTTTAGCTACAGGGCGTTACAATGCAAAATATAAAAAAAATGGAGCTATTATAAATTTACAAATGGCGCATTTATGGAAAATAATAGATGGTAAAATAGTTAGCTTTCAACAATATGCAGACACAAAGGGAATTAACGATGCTATGAACAAATAAACTAAAACGTACTTATTAAGTAATAAAACTGAATAATTAATTATGAATCAACCAAAATCAAAAATTATGAAGAAATTATTGTACCTAATCCTTTTATTACCTTTAGTAGTATTCTCTCAAGAGAACGAGAGGTTTTTATTAAACATGTCTGAAATCACAGTAAAACGAGGGCATGAAGTTCAATTTATTGAAGGAGTTAAATCCTGGAAAGAATGTTACTTGGAAAACGAAGGAGAAGACAAATGGAATATTTGGAGAAGAGTTCAAGGTGAAGGAACTGTTTACACCATGACAAGCAGAATGGCAAAATGGGCCGAAATGGATGAAAGTGGTGATGAAGCTGGAAAAGCTTGTAGAACGCTAGTTCAAAATTTTATTTTGCCTCATGTGGAAAGTGTGCATTATAATGTAGCTAGTTCTATACCAGAGATTAGCACAAAAACTCCAATGTCAGAAGATACAGAGCTTGTTAATGTATACAATTTCAAAATTTCTAACTCTACTACTTTTAGAGAAGTTGTAGACGCATTAACTTCAGAAATGAAGAAGTCTAAAGAAGGTAATAGAGCAACTTGGTATGCTGTTGTAGGTGGCGCTCCAGAAGTTGCAGACTTTTTTGTGGCGGTACCTTTTAAAAACTTTGCAGAACTAGATATTGAGCGAGATGGCGTTTGGAAAGTTTATGCAGATGCTAAAGGCAAAGACAAGGCAGCTGCAATACGAGATAAATTTAGAGCTTCTCTTGAAAGTGATTGGTCTTATATGTATACTCTAAACAAAGAACTTTCTAATTAGTAAAATCTTTATAAGTACGTTTAACAACTCGGATACTTTTAAAATTGTATCCGAGTTTTATTTAATGTTAGTTTATTATTTCCCTCAGATTTATTGAAATTTAGTCTAGAATCAACTTTAATAATTTCACAACCAACCATTATGCAACTAAAACAAACCCTAATTATTGCAATAACACTAGGAATAATTTCAATTACTGCATGGGAACTTTATTGGCGTTCTCAAGGTCTTGAACCTAATATTGATGACAATAAAAATCTTTGGACAAATCAAAGAGAAAAACTTGATGATAATACTGATAATAATGTTGTTTTCATTGGTTCTTCAAGAATTCTATATGATATTCAATTAGATATTTGGAAAGAAAAAACACAGACAAAACCTGTGATGCTTGCTACACAAGGCGCTTCGCCAATACCTCCTTTTAGAGATATCATTGAAAATACAGATTTTAATGGAACGCTCATAGTGGGTATAACCCCACCATTATTATTTTCTACTACATATCCACAAGCTGAATTCATGAAACGATCTCAGACTTTGGTTGATTATCATAAAACTAGAACTTATGCACAAAAATTAAATCATAAGTTATCAATTCCTTTACAAAGTAATTTAGCCTTTATAAGAGACGGGGATGAAGAATGGGATTCTGATGTTGACCTAAAAACACTACTTAAGCAAATTCATTTAAAAGAAAGAGCTGGTCCTTTTTTTCCACCCTTTAACAACTTTGAAGAAATCACTCTAGATAGACACATGAAAATGCCACAAAGAATGGTAACCGATACGGCTTACGCAAATACTGTAAAAAAAGTATGGAAAACGATATTATCAGGAAAATTTCCTCCACCAGATAAAGAAGCAACAACAAATGCTTTTCTTGAATTAGCAAATACTTTTAAAGCAAGAGGGGGAAATTTAATTTTGGTGAGATGTCCCTCATCTGGTTTTTTTCGTCATGTAGAGAATATGGGATTTCCTCGTAAAGATTTTTGGAATACTTTAGCAGAGAAAGTAGGTTCAAAAGCTTACCACTTTGAAGATTATGAACAATTTAAAGATTTAGAACTTCCAGAATGGTCGCATCTATCTCATGCATCTGCTCAATTTTTCACAACTGAGCTTATTAAAATAATGAAGGCTGATGGTGCTTTAACTAACTCTAAAACCAACTAATTATGTTATTCAATTCATTAAGTTTTGTTGTTTTTTTAGTTTTAGTGTTAGCACTATATTATTCAAAAATATTTAATTGGACTGGTAAAAAAAGAATGCTTTTACTAGCAAGTTATATCTTCTATGGTTTATGGAATCCCCCTTTAGTTATTTTACTTTGGATTTCTACTGTGGTAGACTGGACTACAGGTAAAAAACTTGCAACCGAAGTAAATCAAAGTAAACGTAAAATGTGGTTAATGCTAAGTATGTTAGTCAATCTTGGTTTTTTAGCTTTCTTTAAATATGGTGATTTTTTACTAGAAAATTTTGTTTCCTTAGTAAATATGGTTGGTATTGAATTCCAAGCTAGACCTATGGACATTATATTACCTATGGGTATTTCATTTTACACATTTCAAACCATGTCTTACACAATAGATATGTATAAGAAAAAAATAGAACCTGCTAAAACATTTTTAGACTTTGCCTTATATGTAACATTCTTTCCTCAATTAGTTGCAGGTCCTATTGTAAGAGCTCAAGATTTAATAACGCAATTTTATGAAGAAAAAAAAGCAACAGCAAATCAATTTATTTGGGGCTTATTTTTATTAACTATTGGATTATTTCAGAAAGTAGTTATGGCCGACACGTTGTTGTCAGAAACTTCAGATATTGTTTTTGGTTCAGATAAATTATTGCACGGAATTGATGCTTGGATAGGTACAGTAGCTTTTTCAGGTCAAATTTTCTTTGATTTTGCAGGCTATTCCACTTGTGCTATCGGAATTGCTTTAATGCTAGGTATTATTTTACCAGACAATTTTAGATACCCGTATGCCTCATTGGGCTTTTCAGATCTATGGAAAAGATGGCATATATCGTTATCAGCTTGGTTAAAAGATTATTTATATATCCCCTTAGGTGGTAATCGTCATGGCATTACAAAAATGTATGTTGCCTTAATGCTTACTATGTTGTTAGGTGGTTTATGGCATGGAGCAGCTTGGACTTTTATAGTTTGGGGTGGTTTACACGGTACATATTTGATTCTGGAGCGCTTACAAAGACGCTATTTACCCTTTAAAATAACTAAATGGAACGGAATCTTTTTAGCTTTTATAACTTTTAGTTGTGTTAATATTACATGGGTGTTTTTTAGAGCAAGGCAATTTGATACGGCTTGGAACATGATTAAATCTATGCTTTACATGCAAACTGAAGGAGAAAAAGTTTTACAAACTTTTGATATTATAAAAGTATCGGTCGTAATAACCATTCTCTTTTTATGCCATTGGATTATGAGAAACACATCAATGAAAGAAGTCTCTTTAAAAACACCAACTTGGGTTTTAGGTGTTTTTTGGGCTATTATGCTTTTCTTAATTGTTATATCACAAGGTAATGGAGAACAATTTATTTATTTCCAATTTTAATTTTACTAATCTAAACCCATAACGAATCAAATGAATACATCATATATATCATTTAAACCTTTAAAAGCAACCGACCGAATTCTATCCTTAGACATTATGCGAGGTATTGTACTTTTTGGAATTCTATTAATGAATATTAATGAAATGGGGTTAGCACACGCATATGGAGACCCAACAGGATCGGGTGGTGCTACAGGTTTTAACCTTTACACTTGGATAACAACAAACATGCTTTTTGAAGGCACAATGAGAGCACTTTTCTCATTATTATTTGGTGTTGGCATGTTTATTTTTTTAGATCGACTACAAAAAAAAGGCGCAGGTATTGAAGCCGCTAATATTTACTTCCGTCGTCTTATTTGGCTTCTTATCTTCGGACTTATTCATGGCTACCTTTTACTTTGGACAGGAGAAATACTGTATGACTATGCGCTGATGGGATTTTTGGTTTTTTCATTTAGAAACTTGTCTCCCAAAAAATTAATATTAACTGCTATAATTTTATTCTCCATTGGTTCATTTTGGAGTTATTATGATTACACTAAAGATGCAAAATTTATGGATAAAGTAAATTTAGCGCAAACCTATAAAACTGAAAACAAAGAGCTTACCAAAGAACTTAAAAAAGCAGATGAAAAATGGGAAAGCATGAAAAAAGAACGTTCTCCTGAAGCCATAGAAGAATATAATAATGACATGCATGAAGGCTACTTTAGTTTAGTAGCTTTTCTGTCAGAAAAAAATCAAGAATCTGATTTAGTCTGGCCATACCGATATGATGTTTGGGACATTTTAAGCATGATGCTTATAGGTATAGCTTTATTTAAACTAAAAATTCTTTCTGCTGAAAAATCCTATCGACTTTATATTTTAATGACCATCATTGGATATATTGTAGGGCTAAGCGTTAACTATTACGAAACTCAATTAATAATTAATTCTAACTTCTCATTTTTAAGTTTTTCCAAAACCAGTATCACTTATGATTTAGGTCGAGTTCCAACCGCCATAGGACATATAGGATTAATTATGCTTTTGTGTAAACTTCCCATTTTAAAATGGCTAAAGCAAGCTCTGTCAGCCGTTGGAAAAATGGCATTAACAAACTATGTTATGCATTCTGTATTTGCTATGTTTATATTTACTGGCGTTGGTTTTAAACTTTTTGGTACATTTAGCCGTCATCAATTACTTTATATCGTTTTTGGTATTTGGTTATTTCAATTAATAGCTAGCCCAATTTGGCTAAAATATTTTCAATATGGTCCTTTAGAATGGCTTTGGAGATATTTAAGTTACTTGAAAAAACCTGTATTCAAGAAATAACCACTTTAAATTCAGTTTTCCTTTTAAAAATTTCTATATGTCTGAAGTAAAATCTACAAGAATAGAATCCATCGACATCTTAAGAGGTCTTGTTATGGTAATTATGGCATTAGACCATGTTAGGGATTATTTTCATTATGGCTCTTTTTTCTCTAATCCAACAAATTTGGAAACCACTACCCCTTTTTTGTTTTTCACTAGATTTATAACACATTATTGTGCGCCCGTTTTTATTTTTCTAGCTGGCACTTCAGCTTTTTTATATGGTATTAAAAAAACAAAGCTAGAGCTATTTAAATTCTTATTTACAAGGGGCTTGTGGTTAATTATTCTGGCTTTAGTTGTAAATAATTTATTATGGAAATTTGACATAACCTATAGTTTTATAATTCTTCAAGTTATTTGGGCTATTGGTTTATGTATGATACTGCTATCATTTGTAATTTTATTGCCCATTAGAGCATTGCTTTTTATTGGGTTAATATTAGTTGCCGGTCATAATTTTTTAGATAATATAATCATGGAGGGTTCGAGTATTGAATCTATAGTTTGGTATATTTTACATCAAGAAAAGTTTATTTCTATTGGTAATATCTTTTTTGCTTTCAAATACCCTATAATACCTTGGTTTGGTTTAATTACTTTGGGCTATTGTTTTGGTAAACTTTATAAAAAAGACTATAATCCAAATCTTAGAAAAAAATATTTAATAAGAATTGGTTTAACTTCTATTGTTCTGTTTTTTATAATTAGAGGAATAAATATTTATGGTGACCTCATCCCTTGGACAATCCAAGAAACTACTACTAAAACAATATTATCATTCTTTAGCGTAACTAAATATCCGCCTTCCTTGTTGTATTTATTAATAACTATTGGCCCATCTTTATTGTTTTTATATGCAGTTGAAAACATTAAAAATAAAATAACCGATTTCTTTTTGGTTTTTGGACGTGTTCCTCTTTTCTATTACTTCTTACATATTCTACTCATTCATGTTTTGGCAATACTAGGAATGTTTATTTTTGGTGGTGATTGGAAAGACATGATTCTTACTAGTGAAGTTTTCAAAGGTCAAAAACTCATTAATTATGGTTACTCCCTTTTTGTAGTTTATATGGTTTGGATTGGTGTAGTAGCATTACTTTACTTCCCTTCTAAAAAATACATGGTTTACAAGGCTAACAATAAAGATAAATGGTGGTTAAGTTATTTATAAAATAAATTATGATTCAGAAAGAAGAAGGTTTAAAAAGGCGCGTTGGTGTATTAGGCTTATCAGCTAATATTGTTAATATCATCATTGGATCGGGCATATTTGTATTACCAGCCGTTGTAGCCGGTTACATGGGAGCCTCTAGTATTATTGCTTATCTATTTTGCGGTTTTCTAATGGCAATGATTATGCTTTGCTTTGCAGAGGCAGGAAGTAAAGTTACAAATACTGGCGGACCCTATACTTACATTGAAACTGCCTTTGGTGACTATGCAGGATTTATAGGTGGTTTTTTTGCTATTGGAAGTAATCTATTTGCCGATGCTGCAGTATCAAATGCCTTAGTAAATGTTATTGGTTCTGCATATCCAATTTTTGCAGAAGGCTGGCCTCGTTTATTATTCCTTGTAGTGCTTTTTTATGGCATGGTTTATATTAACGTATTGGGATTAAAGCAAGGTATTGGCTTAGTAAAATTTAATACGCTAATAAAACTTATTCCTTTATTCCTACTAATAATTATTGGTTTTAAAGATGTGTCTTTAAGTAATCTTTATTTTGAAAATATGCCAAATATTAAAACACTTGGTGAAACATCTCTTATTTTATTTTTTGCATTTCAAGGTTGCGAAACAGGCATTATAGTGGGTGGTGAAGTTATAAACCCTAAACGCACAATTCCAAAAGCTATTTTAATTAGTTTAACAACTGTTGTAATTGTTTACGTTTTAATTCAGACAGTCTCACAAGGAATTTTAGGTAGTGATTTACCAAATTTTAAAGCAGCACCACTTGCCGAAACTGCAAAAGTAGTTTTTGGTTCTTTTGGATATGTACTTTTAATTGTTGGAGCAGTAATTTCTATGTTTGGCTATATGAGTGGTACTATTTTAAACAGCCCTAGAGTTGTTTATGCATTATCTAGAGACCATGTTATACCAATAAAAGCATTATCAAAAATTCATAAAAAGTTCGCAACACCATATATAGCTATTATAGTTTATGCCACTATTGGTTTTGTATTGGCTATCTCAGGTAGTTTTGAGCAGTTGGCCATTATAGCTAGTAGTTCTATGCTTATTCTTTATTTAGGTGTTGCATTATCTGTTATCAAATTACGACTCACTGAAGAAAAGCTCTCAGAAGGTTTTAGAATACCAGGAGGATGGACTGTCCCCATTGTAGCCATTTTGGTTATTTTATATTTCTTATCAAACCTACCAAAGAGAGAAATGATTGTAACAGCTATAGTCATTGCTGTTTTAAGTTTTATTTTTTTACTTATAAACCTTTTTAAAAAGAAAAGCGATAGTTAAGTTATTACATTAAACGAGTCAAAACTAATTATAACCAAAGATTGACTAAAAACTACATATTGTTGTTGGTCAACATTAAAAAGCGAAATATGATTGAAAAGCTTGGAGAAAAAATAACATTCCTTTTTTTAAAATTTATGCCAAGTGCATTTGTTTTTGCAATCCTCTTAACTATTATAACAGCTATTGGAGCTTATGTTTGGTTAGATACTACACCAATGAAAATTATAACTTCATGGTATGATGGTTTTTTTGATTTATTAGGGTTTGCGATGCAAATTGTTTTAATTATTATTACTGGCTTCAGCATTGCTTTGTCTCCTATAATAAAAAGAGGAATAGACTCATTCACTCGACATATCAATTCTCCAACTCAGGTGTATTTTTTAGTTGTTTTAATAGGATTAATACTAACTCTCATAAGTTTCGGATGGGTAGTTATCACCTGTGTTTTAGCGAGAGAATTAGCTTTACGAGTGAAAGGTGTTCATTATCCCTTTTTGATTGGATGTGTTTATATTTCAAGTGGCAGCTGGGTTTCAGGTTTATCAAGTTCAATTCCTTTATTACTAAATACAAAAAACAATTTTTTAATTAACTCTGGTGTATTATCGGAAGTTATCCCAACCTCTTATACTCTGGGTTCTATATTAAATATTGTAATGATTATTACAACACTTATAGTTGTGCCATTAATTTTAGTTATACTAAGACCACGAAAAACATCTAATAAAGAAATTTCAGATTTAATAATAGCAAAGGAGAACTCAAATACACAAACCATAAAAGAAGAAGCTTTAAGTCAAAAACTACCATTTAAATCATATTCAGATAATTTAAACAATAGTTTTATCCTTCAGATGATTATTGTAGTAATGGGACTTGTTTATATCGTTTATCATTTCAGTACAAATGGTTTTGATTTGAGCTTTAATATAATGATTTTTATATTTATTATTGTTGGTTTGCTACTACATAAAACACCCATGCGCTATGTTATTTCAATGAAAAAAGCAAGCAGTAATATCTCTGGAATATTATTTCAATACCCTTTTTATGCAGGTATAATGGGAATTATGTTATATACCGGATTAGGTGAAAAGCTTGGGCAAATTTTAGCAGCGCAAGCTAGCATAAACTCTTACCCATTTTTAGCTTACCTAACGGGAGCGTTTGTTAATTTTGCAATACCATCTGCTGGAGGCGAATTTGCAGTTGTTGGTCCGAGTATCATAAATGCTGTAAAAGAAATTGGTACTGGGTTACCTACTGAAGAAATAACTGAAATGATAGCAAGAGCATCTTTATCTGTAGCATATGGAGAAAGTTTAAGCAACTTACTACAACCTTTTTACTTGTTACTGGTATTACCAATAATGGCATCAGGTATTAAAATACAAGCTCGAGACATTATGGGCTATTTAGTTTTACCTTTTGTCATACTTTTTATTATTCAATCTATTTTAGTTTCTTTTTGTCCTTTTTAATTCTAATAAAAGAAGAAAGTGATATTAAGAAAACCATTACTCAACACAGTTTAAATTTATTTCTAGCAAAACCTAATTAATCAAAAAAATTCCAGCGAATTCTATATTCAGTTTGTATTTGTTAAATTAGCTACGTAACCAGGTACTAATTTTAAACAAAAATGATATGAATGGTTTTGATGTTGTAATGGTCATAGTCATAATATTGTTTGCCAGACTTGGTGTCAGGTTGGTTTCTGGTTACATAAAATTAAAAAAAGAAACTAAAAACGATAAGGAAAATAATAATAATAATAATAATAATAATACAAACTAACTATTCTCTTACTTTTCCACTGAACACACTTACTTTAGAATTAAAAGGATTACGAGAATATTAATATAACTCATCTTTTTTAATAAAACCATTAAATAACTCTTATAAAGTAATAAACTCTTAAATTTTACGAATTGAGTGTTATAAGAACCAAATTTTTATTATTTTGAATTACAGGTTCTTAAGAAATTTTTATTTTTAAAATTTAGATCACCTAATTTAAAATTTTATGCTATGATAGATTTTATAAAAAAATATGAAGTTTGGATATTCTTAATACTTGCCCCTATATCTAATACTATATTCGTTTATTTAAGAATATTAGAACTTATCCCAGGAAGAGTATATATGTATGGTCGTTTTCTTATTCTTTTATTTCTATTAATAGTTATTGTAAAAATCACCAAAGGAAATGTAGGATTAAAAAATATTTTTAAACCAATGAAAAAATGGCACATTCCTTTTAAATGGTATTTTTTCGCGCTAATTTTCGCACCATCAGTAGCTTGTTTAACTTTATTTTTGAAAGCTAATTATTTAGGAGATTTTTCTATTTTTAAAATGAATGTTTCATTAATTAATAATTTTGACTTCATGTTCAATATAATATTATGGGCATTTGTTGGTGAAGTTGTATGGGTTAGTTATGCGGTACGTGAGCTCTCAAAAGTTATGAATATTTTATTTGCAAGTCAAATTGTTGGTTTAACTTGGGGCTTTTGGTGGGCACCAATAGTCTGGCTAAATTTCGGTGTTATTCCTGATTTACCATTATGGCCAATGATAATAAATATGATGGGAGCCGCTGGTATGTGTGCCTATATTTATGTGCAAACTAAAAGTGGGATTTGCGTTTGGTTATTACAATGTATGCTAAACACTTCCATAGTTCTTTTCCAAGTTGCTCCAACAACAGGAGGAATATTAACTTATAAAGTTTTTTCAATTCTATATTTTACCGTAATGTTAGTTTTTATGTATTCTCTAAATCGAAGAAAAAAAATCAAAACGATTAATATAAATTAAAAATTATTATTCTCTTACTTTTCCACTAAACACACTTACTTTAGAATTAAAAGGATTACCCGAAGATCTGCGAAGTAAAACGACTTGCCCACAATGCCATAAAGCATCTGCTATTGGACCATTAATTATATTCCAGAATGGAACTTCAGTTTGCTCAAACTTAAATGGTTCTTGAGTATTTCTTAAAACATCTGAAACTATTTTGAAGTTCATTAATGTTTGTGTTCGCATTTCTTCAAAATTTAGCTCTTCTTTGTTTTCATCTTTATTATTTTCTAAAACACTATTTCTAATAAATTTAGAAAGCCCATAAAGGTGGTCAATAGTTTGCTGTGTGGTGCGTCCAGATTCGTTTGGTTTAAAAATTAAATCTTCCGGTCTTAAACCTTCCGTAGCCCAATAATATCTGAATCCTAAACCATCAACCATACGTGCTGCTACAGTACCCGAAGTATATGTTTCTGGATATTCTGGTATTTCATAATACGGTAATTTATCTTCACTCTGCGCCATTACTATAGTTGTTAAAAATAAGGCTGAAATTACAATTACTTTTTTCATTTTATTTAGATTTCAAAGTCATGAAATCATCACAACTCTAATTTGAATGTTCTACTATTTTTTAATAGTTCCTTTATTGGTAATTGGATTTACACCATATTTATCGAATAAATAAACTAAAGCCGTCATAGTTGCTGCTCCTAATTCTAACTCACGCTTATTAACAGCATCAAAAGTATCATTACTGGCATGATGATGGTCGAAATAGCGTTGAGAATCTGGACGTAATCCTGCTAAAACATTAGTTTCAGTTTTCAATGGTCCAACATCTGCACCACTACCTCCTTTTTCAAAATAGTGAATTAAATACGGTTTAAATAAAGGTTTCCAATTTAACACTTGGTTAAAACTAGCATCATTACAATCAAAACTAAAACCTCGTGGTGTAAATCCGCCTGAATCACTTTCTAAAGCAAAAACATGATTTTCGTTTTTCTGTTTAGCAACTTCTGCATATTTTTTTCCTCCTCTTAAACCATTTTCTTCATTCATGAACAAAACCACTCTTATACTGCGTTTTGGTCTAACCCCGGATTCTTTTAATAACCTTAAAACATCCATAGATTGCACTACGCCTGCTCCATCATCATGAGAACCATCTCCTAAATCCCAAGAATCTAAATGTCCTCCAACAATTATATATTCATTTGGGTATTCACTCCCTGTTATTTCTCCAATAACATTATAAGATTGAACATCTTTAAGTTGTTTACAACTCTGTTTGAAATAAAATTTAATAGAATTATCTAATTGTAACATAGTGCTCAATAGTTCCCCATCATTGGTACTTATAGCTGCAGATGGAATGCGTTTGTCGTTTGGTAAATCTTCGTACCCCATACTTCCTGTATGAGGGTAATCATCTAAACGTAAATTCATAGAACGTACAATTACACCAACAGCACCGTACTTCGAGGCTTCCATGGCTCCACTATAACGCTGATTTACACATCCGCCATAAGCTTCAAAAGTATTTATTAAATCTGCCTGCATGGGGCGATTATAAAACACAATTTTACCTTCAATTTTTTCCTTTCCTAAAGCTTCTAACTCTTCAAAATTTTTAACTTCAATTATATTCGCTTTTAAACCAAGTGATGGTGTAGCTACAGAACCTCCTAAGGCGCAAATATTAACTATTGTAGTTTGGCCATTTGGGGTTTCTATGAAAGCATATTCTTTAATACCTCTTACCCATTTTGGCACCATAACAGGTTGTAACCAAACTTTATCTAAACCTAATTTATCTAATTCTTCTTTGGTATATGCTACAGCTTTTTCCGCATTTAAAGAGCCAGATAACCGCCCACCTATTTGATTTGATAAATAGTTTAACCAATCGTAGCTTTTTCCGTTAGTTAAAGATTGTGAGTATATGGTTTTAATTACATCTTCGTCAGACTGAGACGTTACACAAAATGAAATAAAAAGAAAATATAATAATACTGCGGGTTTTAAAATTTGCATGATAATTTTTTAGTTAAAGATAGTATTTATAGAAAAGTGAGTGGATTAATAAAATATAAAATTATGTTAATGCGATTAATAAAAAATTAAGTTTTAATGTTTTATTATTTCTATGTCAGGGTTTATTTTTAATATCTCGGATATAAATTTTTCATTAGTTTCTGGACTTATATAAATTTCATCAAATTTATTGTACTTTAAAATTAAACCATGTTTCGCTGTAGCTGGTTTTAAACCAACCCAAAGTGTTTTTCCGCTAATAATTTTCCGAATTTTATTAACTTCAATTTTACCTCTAATTGGCCCACTAAAATATTTTACATGTGTTTTTGATATCTCGTAATTTGTATCTAGAAAAATCCAAATTAAAAAAACAAGTACTAAAAACGTTATTATTATTGGAAACAAAACGGAATTTATAGATTTAGAATTAACTACCGTAAAACCAATAATAGAAACTAAAAGCAAACACATTGCCATTATAATTGAAGTAAACAAGTAGTCTTTTCTGCTACTAAATTTCATTTAAAATTATTCTTTATTTAACTGCTCTTTATAGAGCTCTAAATTTGCTTTTATATCTTCATCAAGTTCTGGTTCTTTAATATCAGAATATGCACTCAGCGCATCATATAATATTTTGGCTACTAAATAGCGCGCTGTAGGCTTATCATCTGCAGGAATACTATACCAAGGAGCATGGGGCTTTGATGTTCTATTTATAGCATCTTCGTAACACTCTTGATATTTATCCCAAAGTTTACGTTCTTTTAAATCGCCGGGAGAAAATTTCCAGTTTTTTTCTTGTTTATTCAATCGGCGTAATAATCTGTTTTTCTGTTCTTCTTTTGATAGGTTCAAAAAGAATTTGAAAATAATAGTTCCGCTTTCTGCTATATGTTTTTCAAAATTATTTATTTGTTCAAAACGCATGTCCCAAAATACATCGTCAATATCATCAACAGAATGTATCGTTGGCAAATTTTCTCCTAAAATATAATTTGGATGAACACGAGTTACCAATACATTTTCGTAATGTGTTCTGTTAAAAATTCCAAACTTACCACGTTCTGGAAGCACAATGTAATGTCTCCATAAATAATCGTGACTTAGTTCCAAATCAGTAGGTACTTTAAAGCTATGAGACTCTACACCTCTAACATTAAACTCCTTAAAAACCTCACGAATTAAACTATCTTTCCCAGAGGTATCCATACCTTGCAAACAAATTAAAACCGCATATTTATTATGCGCATACATCGTATTTTGAAGTTCCCCTAGTTTTTTTCTAATATCCTTTAATTCCTTTTTAGCATCTTCAAAAACAACTTTAGTTTCTGAATTTTTTAAAGATATCTTTGAAGTTACTTTGTATTTATCTGCTTGCATAATAGTAATTTTTCGAATTTAAAGGTTCTAATATTTATATTCTATAAATATAGTAAATCCATATTTTCGATAAACGGTAAGAAAAACTGCCCTATTTTTAATACTTTCGCTTAACCTATTTATGAAATTAACCCCAACCTTATGAAAACCATTACCTTACTTTTATGTCTTTTTTTGTCATTAATCACTAATGGGCAAACTGATTGCGAAGACGCCAACTCTTATCTTGTTAGTGCATATTCTCATGTTAAAAATGCTTATGATTCAAACAATTTGAGTCATTTAAAATATTATTCTAGCAGATCTTTAGAGTCTCTAGAACTTTCAATAGAAACATTAAGTTCCTGTGGTTGTGAAACGGCTTTGGACCTTACTAAAAAAAGTATTGATTTATTAGCAGAAGTTGAAAGTGTTGAAACCTTTGAAGACGGTCGTTTTTATGTGAATCGTGCAAGAAATGCAAGTAAAGAAAGTGTCATAGAAATTGATAAATGTGAAGCTGGAATGTACAAGAATAAAGATGATGTTTCAGCAAATGACGCTTTGGCAGATTTACAAAATGAACAATTAAAATTAAAGCAACAACAAGAAGCTTTAAAACAAAAAGAAGAACAAATTAAATTAAAATTAGCTAAACAGAAAGAAGATGAATTAAAGCTTAAAAAACAACAATTAATTCTTTCATATAAAGAAGCTATATCATCAAATATTATAAATTATAATGAGACTTTAAAAATATGCGATTGTAATAGCCATAAAGCTATAGAAGACATTAATGAATCTGATGATTTATCTTCACAAAGTATTGAGAATATAAAAACTTACTACAATTCTAATCTTAAAAAACTAGCATCAAATTATATATCGCAACTTGAAGTTTGCGATAAATAAATCTTTTTAAAAACAAACCCTGTAAGTTAAACTTACAGGGTTATTTTGCTTTATTTACTTGCAAATAATTTTACATCTTGCTCGCTTACTTCGTTACCACCAAGAATAATAAGTCGCTCGATTACATTACGTAGTTCGCGAATGTTCCCAGTCCAATCATACTCTTGAAGTAATTTTATAGCTTTTTCAGAAAATGCTTTTTTAGCTGTACCCTGCTCATTGGCTATTTTATCTGAAAAGTGTTTTACTAATAATGGAATATCCTCTCGCCTTTCATTTAAAGCTGGTACTTTAATTAATATCACCGCCAATCGATGATATAAATCTTCACGAAATTTACCATCTTCAATCTCTTTTTTTAAATTTTTATTAGTTGCAGCAACTACCCTAACATCAACTTTTATATCCTTATCACTACCCACGCGCTGAATTCTACTTTCTTGTAAAGCACGAAGCACCTTGGCTTGTGCAGACAAGCTCATGTCTCCTATTTCATCAAGAAAAATAGTACCACCATTTGCTGCTTCAAATTTACCTGCTCTATCTTTATTTGCACTTGTAAATGCACCTTTTACATGACCAAATAATTCACTTTCAATTAATTCACTTGGTATTGCAGCACAATTTACTTCAATCATAGGGCCTTTTATACGAGCACTTTTTTCGTGTAACCAATGCGCTACTAGCTCTTTACCAGTTCCATTAGGCCCTGTTATTAAAACACGAGCGTCTGTTGGTGCTACTTTGTCAATAATATCTTTGATTTGAGAAATGGCATCGCTTTCTCCTATCATTTCATATTTCTTACTTACTTTTTTCTTTAAAATTTTATTCTCTACAACGAGCTCTTTTCTATCTAAAGCATTACGAACTGTGTTGAGTAATCTGTTTAAATCTGGTGGCTTAGATATATAATCAAAAGCTCCTAATCGCATGGTATTAACGGCAGTATCTAAATCGCCATGTCCCGAAATCATAACAATTGGCACTTCTGGTTTTATCTTCTTTACAGCTTCCAACACCTCAACACCATCCATTTTTGGCATTTTAATATCGCAAAGTATTAAATCGAAATCATCATTTTTAATTTTTTCTATACCTGCTAAACCATCTTCTGCTTCATCAACTTTATAAGTATCATTCTCTTCTGAAAGAATTTTTACAAGTACTCTCCTTATTGCTGCTTCGTCCTCTACTACTAATATTTTCGACATATTTATATTTTAAATTTTACTCCAGTTCTTAAATAGAATGCATTTACGTCGTCTAATTTAAAAACTTCATCTCTATTTTCGTTACGTAATACGTTATTTAATCTAAACGTATAACCAGTATACAAATACCCTACCAAATGCTTTCCAAACAAATATTCGTACCCTAAACCGCCAATGGCTACAGATAATGATATGTGGTCTACATTTTGTCCGTTTATAATTGAAGGCTCTTGTAAATGAGCCAAATAACCATCTAAACCAACAAAAGCTTGAATATTGTTTTTATCATTAATAGAATATTTTAAATTAGATTTTGGCACACCTAAATTAAAGCTCCAAATATCGTTAACTTCTCTAAAATAACTTACAAAGGGTAATGGAAAAGGCAATCCTGTTGTGGCATTATAGGTTAAACCCAAAATTAAACGGTACGGACGTTTTAAGTTTTCATCTTTTGTTCTGTCATTTATAAAAAAAGCACCACCATTCATAAAATAATCATCAGAAGTTAATGATTTTGTGAGTGTTGAAGCTATTCTTGGGTTAAATTTAAATCCGAATCGCCATTTCTCGTTCCATTTAAAGGTATAGCCAACATTTAAATCGATAACATGAATGGTATTCAACTGAGAAACATCAAAAGGATAATCATCTTCCAAATTTAGTATAATACGGTTGTATTCTGCACCAACAATTAAATAGGCGTCTTTTTTAGTTTTAATTGGGTAATTAATTAATGCTCTTAATCTGGTATACTGGTCTTCGGAATTACTTTTTGGTATAAATGAATATTCAAGTCGAGCTAAATCTGTTAATTGTGCATTAGAGGTTTGAAAAGCAAAAATTAAAAAACATATGATAAGCCATTTCAATTCTTTTTTTTTCATTTACACGAGGTTTGATTTCTGATAAAAAATGCCTTTTTATTTAATTAAAGTAATCTAAGAGTCATAAAATTTATCCGCATCAAGATACATTTAATTATGCCTTCTTAGGTTGAATAATATGAATATCTCTTTGAGGAAAAGGAATACTTATATTATTTTCTCTAAACAATCTGTCTATTTCAAAACGCATTTCACTTTTAGGAAATTGGGCTTGAAAACTATCTCCAATAGTAAAAACTAGTTTAAAGTTCAGAGAGCTATCTCCAAAATCAGTAAAGAGAACTACAGGTTCTGGACTACTTAAAACATTTGGATTTGTACTGGCTGCTTGTATTAATAATTTTTTTACTAATTGTACATCGCTGCCGTAGGCAACACCAACCTCAACAGATTCTCGTGTTAAATTACCATTTTGAGTCCAATTAAATAAACTATTTTCTAGGTATAAATGATTAGGAATTACTAAAACCTTATTATCTATTGTTACCGCTCTGGTTGTTCTTAGTTTAATTTCTTCTACACGTCCTATCTTACCGTCAATTTCAATAATATCTCCAACGTGAACAGACTGATCTATTAAAATAAAAATTCCTGAAATAATATCTTGAAATAAGGTTTGAAGTGCCAAACCAATACCTATTAACAAAGCTGCAGATGCTGCAAAAATAGCAGTAACATTGATGCCTATTGAATCGAAAACAATAAGCATAACTATAACATAAATTATCCATCTTGCGAATGAGAAAACGGTATTAAACTTAACCTTATCCTCACCTGGCATTTTCCTTGTAACTAGCTTTTTAACCCATCTTAAAAGAAAAGTTGTAGCAATCATAACAAGAGCTACTAGCAGCACATACTTAACCTTTAATACAATATCATGCTCATCTGCTCCAGTACCAGCAGTGAAATCTATAATTTTGAATTCTAGAAATTCAATAAAATTTTCCCAGATAGAACTTTCTGTAATAGCATCTTCTATTTTCTCTAAATCCTGAATCATATTAATATTTAATCCATTTTATCAGCTCCTTATAACTTGGTTTTTTTCCGTACATTAAAATACCAACTCTATAAATTTTAGCCGCAAACCAAACGGTAAACATAAACGAGCTAACTAACAATAATAAAGATACTAATTGTTGCCAAATAGGCACACCAAAAGGAATTCGCATAAGCATAACTACAGGTGATGTTAAGGGAATGAAAGAAAAAATAGTTGACACCGTACCGTGTGGATCTTCAATTACTGTAAATATACCAACGTAAACAGCTAAAATTAAAGGCATTATTATAGGCAACATAAATTGCTGAGTATCTGTTTCGTTATCTACGGCAGCTCCTATTGCAGCATATAGCGAACTATATAATAGGTAACCTCCTATAAAAAATAGAATAAAAGCAATAATTAAATTAGTAATTGGCAGATTATAAAATGACGTCAAAATATTTTGAACTTTCATGTTCAAATCTGGATTTTCCATAGCTTGCTGAACTATTTCTTGCTGTGGAGTTTGTATTTGAGCCATATCAATACCAAAAACTACCGATACAATAGTCATTAAAACTCCTCCTAAAATTAACCAAATTATAAATTGTGTAATTCCTGCTAATGAAGTCCCTATTATTTTACCCAACATGAGTTGCACTGGCTTAACGGACGATATAATAACCTCTATAATACGGCTAGTTTTCTCTTCAATAACACTACGCATAATCATATTACCGTAAATGATAATAAACATAAATAGTAAATAGCCTGCAGCACCGCCAAATATGAGTTTTACAACACTATCAATTTTTGATGTTTTTTCTCCTTCAAAACTTTCTTGGATAATATCTATATTAATTCTAGAATCTTTTAGTTTGTCTATATCAATACCCTTCTTTATTCTGTTTTGATTTGTTAATTCTATTTGAATTTTACTTTCTAAATCTGAAATTACAGACAACGAAGGGGATTCTTCAGAATAAAAATTAACTTTATCTGAAACTGTTTCAAAATTCTCTATAGTTTCAATATGCAACAAACCATAACTATTTGTTTCTTTTGATAAGGCTTTTGCATCATCAAGCGACATATTCTCAAGAATATTATAGGTTGTGTTTTCTGTGTTTTTAAAAATATCAGATACGAGTTCCGATTCATCTAAAACAGAAATAACTCGAACTTTATCTTTATTTACTTGAGATAAATAAGCCACAACAGCAATAAGCACAATGAATATCATCGGGCTTAAAAACGTCATAACAATAAACGATTTATTTTTAACCTTAGTTAAATATTCCCGTTTTACAATAAGTGGTAAATGGTTCATAAAAAATTAATTATTCTTTACTGTTTGAATAAAAATATCATTAACACTTGGTATGAGTTCTACAAAATGAGAAACATCGCCTTCTGTTGTTAAATAATTCAATAATTCATTTGGTGTAGTACCGTTTGAAAGTTTAATATTTAGTTTCAACTCATCTTCCAATGTCTTAAAATTAGCAACTGTTGTTTCAAACTTTTCAGCTAATTTACTTTGTAAAACTATTTTATCAGTTGCTCTAATACCAACTTCATAAGTGTTGGTTTTATATTGACGCTTTACATCTACCAATTTCCCATCAAGAATTTTATTAGATTTATGAATTAGTGCAATATCATCACATAATTCTTCAACAGACTCCATTCTGTGTGTAGAAAATATAACAGTTGCACCTTCTTCACGCAAACGCAAAATTTCATCTTTAATTAAATTGGCATTAATGGGATCGAAACCTGAAAAAGGTTCATCAAAAATCAACAACTTTGGTTGATGCAGAACGGTTACTACAAACTGTATTTTTTGAGCCATCCCTTTAGAGAGCTCTTGTATTTTCTTATTCCACCAATCTCCTATTTCTAAACGCTCAAACCAATATTTTAATCGCGTTTTTGCTTCTGCTTTACTCAGGCCTTTTAATTGCGCTAAGTACAGAGCTTGCTCGCCAACTTTCATAGATTTATATAATCCGCGCTCTTCAGGTAGATAGCCAATATCTTTTATGTGTAGATTGTTTAACGCCTCACCATCTAAATGAACTGTGCCAGAATCTGGCATAGTTATTTGATTTATAACACGAATTAAAGTAGTTTTTCCCGCACCGTTAGGGCCTAATAATCCAAAAATACTGCCTTTAGGAACTGATATAGATACACTATTGAGGGCTTTAAAGTCTCCGAAGTTTTTTGAAACCCCGTTAACTTCTAATAAGTTACTCATTGCTATTTTTTAATTGAGTTGTTTATTTGTAAATATATTAAATGTTATAACTACTATGCAGAATAATTTGATAAAATAAGTTTGTTAAAATGAGTTTAATACAAAAACAAAACCCACCCTTAAAATAATTAAGGATGGGAAAAAAATTGCTATGAAAAAGAAAAATTATCACTAAAATGAATTAGTGATACATCAAATATAGTTTTTTTTTCCTAACTAATAGCAAAACTATTAGATTTGTTTATGGTACAAATAAAAAATTCCGTTATCAAACGGAATTCTTTAAAATCATTAAATTATTTTCATCTAGGAGAACATATCCTTAACTTTTTCAAAAAAAGATTTGTCTGAACTTTCTGGCTTTGGATCAAAATGTTCATCCTCTTTCATGGATTCAAAAAACTCTTTTTGTTGCTTATTTAAAGTCTTAGGTGTCCAAACATTTACATGTACTAAAAGGTCTCCTTTTCCATAACCATTAATACTTGGAATTCCTTTTCCTCGTAAGCGTAATATTTTACCAGATTGCACACCTGCTTCTACCTTTATACGCACTTTACCTGTTACTGTATCAATTTCTTTAGAGGTTCCTAAAACAGCATCAGGTAGACTTATATATAAATCGTAATGTAAATTATCACCTTCACGTTGCAATGTTTCATGTTCTGCTTCCTCAATAGCTACTAATAAATCTCCAGATACACCATTCCCCGGCGCTTCATTTCCTTTTCCAGAAACTTTAAGTTGCATACCATCAACAACACCTGCTGGTATTTTTATTGATACGGTTTCTTCTGCTACTTTTAAACCTTGAGAATCTGCATCACTTGGCTTTTTATCTATGGTTTGTCCAGCTCCACCACACACATTACATGGTGCTGAGGTTTGCATTCTTCCTAAAATAGTATTTGCAATACGGGTTACTTGTCCGCTACCATTACATGTAGAACATGTTTTGTAAGTTGTGCCTGGTGCTTGGATTTTACGTTTTACTTTTATTTTCTTTTCAACACCATTGGCAATTTCTTCAAGTGTTAATTTAACTCTTATTCTAAGGTTGCTACCTTTGGCTCTGCGTTGGCCACCACCGCCACCAAAACCTGAAAAACCACCACCGAAGCCACCGCCTCCAAAAATATCACCAAACTGGCTGAATATGTCGTCCATGTTCATACCACCGCCGCCAAAACCGCCACCGCCATTTTCAAAGGCTTGATGACCAAACTGGTCGTATCGTGCTTTTTTATCAGCGTCACTTAAAACTTCGTAAGCTTCAGCCGCTTCTTTAAATTTGGCCTCAGCAGTTTTGTCGTCTGGGTTTTTATCAGGGTGAAATTCAATCGCTTTTTTTCGGTAAGCCTTTTTTATTTCAGCTGCAGATGCACCCTTACTAACTCCCAATATTTCGTAATAATCTCTCTTCGCCATGGTTTATATTTATTGTCCTATTACAACTTTAGGAAAACGAATCACTTTATCGCCTAGTTTATATCCTTTTTCAACAACATCAATAATTTTTCCTTTTAAATCATCACTCGGTGCTGGAATTTGCGTAATCGCTTCATGATCATCTGCATTAAAGGCATCTCCTTTTTCAACTTCTACTGCTTTCAACCCTTTTTGCTCTAAAGTATTTATTAATTTCTGATAGATTAACAATACACCTTTTCGTAATTCTTCAGCTTCCTTGTCGTCTTCTATGTGTGTTAATGCACGTTCAAAATCATCTAGTACTGGTAGTAAAGTTTTCATTACGTCTTCACTTGCCGTTGAAAACAATTCTAAACGTTCTCTGGAAGTTCTTTTTTTATAATTTTCAAATTCAGCAAATAATCTTAAAAACTTTTCTTTTTCTTGTTTTACTTCGTCTTGTAATTTTTCTTCTATAGTTTTTTCTTCAATTACCTGCTCTTCAACTTCTGCTGTTTGAGTTTCATTATCCTCAACTTGCTCTTTTTCTATGTCTTTTTTATCTTTTTTACTCATAGTAAATTCAATTTTTCACTCAACTAAAATTAGTGGGCAAAAGTACTGCCATTATTATTAAAATGCCATAATGTCACTAAAATATTTTGATAATATTTTTGTTTAACTTTTTCTTTATTTTGTAAAACAAATTGCTTAATTTTGTCATACAAACAAAAATTTAATAAACATGAAAAATTATTTATTTACTATTTTATTTCTATCACTTCTTTCTATTTCTGTAACAGGTTGTAAAGATAAAGCCAAAGAAGCTGAAACTACTGAAGCTGAAGAAGTTGTTGAAGCTACTCAAGAAGCTGTAAAATTTACAGCAAATCTTGATTCTTCATCTATTGCTTGGACTGGATTTAAGCCAACAGGTTCTCATAACGGAACGATAAATATTAAAAGTGGTGAGTTAAACACTGTAGATGGAAAACTAACAAGTGGTACATTTTTAATTGATATGTCATCAATTACTGTTTTAGATATTCCTGCAGACAAAGAAGGTAATGGTAAGCTTGTTGGCCATTTAACAAGTCCAGATTTTTTTGATATTGAAAAATACCCAAACGCTACATTTGAAATTACTGGTTTGGAAGAAGTCGAAGGTAAAATGATGCTCTCTGGTAATCTGGCTTTAAAAGATGCTAAGAATAATGTAACTTTTCCTGTTTCAGTATCTCATGACGGGAACAATGTTTTTTTAAAAAGTGAAACTTTTACAATAGACCGTTCTAAATGGAACGTTAAATATGGTTCGAAATCGTTTTTTGATGACTTAGGAGATAAGTTTATTAACGACGATATAGAATTAACTATAAACGTTATGGCTACAAAAGCATAGTAATAAAAATAATATATCCTAAACCACCTTGTTTTAATCAAGGTGGTTTTTTTATACCCAAGCTTGACTATATAGAAATTTTCATCTATCTTGTTTTTATTAGAATAACAAGCTATTAAACAGCGTTATGAAGAAAAAATACAAACAAATTGTAAGATGGTTAAAAAATGTAATTACTGCCATAACTCCAGGAAATAATGCCGTAAAAGGTGCCTCAATAGGATTGCTTTTTACAACAGCTTTGCTTTTTTTAATTTACGCTTTAAGAGTATCCATAGGCTTGAAGGATTGGTGGGTACTTATATTTTTTACAACCTTTGTTATCGCCACAATTCTATTAGGTTTTTTGTCAAGAAAACTTTTAATTCTTTTAAATAAAATTCCCAACTTATACAAACTAGCCATTTTTATTTCATTCCCATTATTGTTTATAATTAGCTTTAATTGGATGGTTGCACTAATAATTTTTATAATAGCATCACTTTGCGGAGCAGCTTTTCTAGTAATAAAAAAAACGGGATTTAAAAACTTAACAAAAGCAAAAAAAATAGTTACTATTCTTGGAGTAATTCTTGGATTTGGTGGATTAATTACCGCTGGTATCCTATACAATCAAGATGGCTTTGAAATGGATAAAATCGCTAATGCAGCACTTTCATCTGAAACAAATATTCAACAAATTAATGCCATTTCACCAGCTAAAAAAGGGCCTTATAAAATAAAAACATTAACCTACGGAAGCGGAAAAGATTTGCATAGGCCAGAATATGGTGAAGATGTGATTATTACAACCGACTCTGTTAATGGTTTAGCTTTTATTGATGGTTGGGATGGTTTAGGTGGTTGGTGGCGTGAAAAGTACTGGGGTTTTGATTCAAAATCATTACCAATAAATGCACGTGTTTGGTATCCTGAAGGTGACGGTCCTTTTCCACTTGCTTTAATTGTACACGGGAATCATGGTATGCAAGATTATTCAGATATTGGTTATGAATATCTTGGAGAATTACTAGCTTCAAAAGGAATTATTTTAGCCTCTGTTGATGAGAATTTCATTAATGGCTCTTGGTCTAATATTTTTAGAGGTCTAAGTAAGGAAAATGATGCCAGAGGTTGGTTATTACTTGAGCACTTAAAACTATGGCATGAGTGGAACGACAATGAAGACAGTCAGTTTTATAAAAAAATTGATATTTCAAATTTATCCTTAATCGGTCACTCTAGAGGTGGTGAAGCAGTGGCCCATGCGGCAATGTTTAATAAATTACCATGTTATCCAGATGATGCTTCTATTAAATTTGATTACAACTACAATATTAAATCTATTGTTGCCATCGCTCCAGTTGATGGACAATATGAACCATCAAAAAGCAGAACCGAAATTAATGATATAAATTATTTTGTGATTCATGGAGCACAAGATGCCGATGTTAGCTCTTTTATGGGTTCTCAGCAATATGAAAGAATAAAATTTGAAGACAGTATTTATCATTTCAAATCTGGACTTTATGTTTATGGTGCAAACCATGGCCAGTTTAATACAAGTTGGGGTAATAACGATACAGCAAATCCTTTTTCAGGACTTCTTAATCTTGAGCAACTTATTTCTGTAGAAGATCAGATGAAAATTGCACAAGTTTATATAAGTGCATTTTTAGACATAACACTAAAAAACAAAAAAGAATATTTGCCTTTATTTGTTGATGCTAGGAAAGGTAAAGATTGGCTTCCTAAAACTATTTATTTAAATCAATTCGAAGATTCAAATTTAAAAACAATTGCCAATTTTGATGAAGATTTTAATGTGATGACCACAACTGAAAATAATGGAAAAATTAACACTAAAAACCTATCTGTTTGGCGCGAGCAAGAAGTAAAACTTAAATGGCAAAAAAAGGGAAGCAAAGCTCTATTTATAGGTTGGGATTATGATTTTGAAAACAATAAACAATCCATTGAAACTATGCCAGATTCTTTAATTGCTTCTTATACCATAAAACTTGAAAACACTAAAATAGACTCTTTACCTGTGCTTACCTTCTCATTAGCTGAGTCTAAAGAATCTACAAATCCTAAATCAAAAGGAAAATGGGTAGAAAATAATACTGATAATACTGAAAAGGAAGAAGAAGAAGAAGAAGAAGAAGAAGAAGAAGANATAAAAATGATGATGATGAAAAAGACAAAGATGAGCCAAAAAAACCCATAGATTTTACAATTCAATTAACTGATGCTTCAGGTCAAAAAATAGTATTCCCGTTAAGTAGTTTTTCACCGTTACAAAGAACCATTGAAGTAATGATTATGAAATCTGGATTTATCACGGATGATAAACAATCCGAAAAAGTTTTTCAAACATTCTATTTTCCTTCCAAACATTTTCAAGAAATTAACCCAAACTTCTCACCTTCAAATATCAAAGAATTAAAATTTATTTTCGATAAAGATGAAAGTGGCGTTATAGTAATAGATAATATTGGATTTATGAAAAGTTTATAAATATGGTAAATAAATATTAATCTTATATCAATAAAAAAGCCTCGCTAAAACGAGGCTTTCTCTTCATAGCAGTAATTTTCCCAAATTATTTAGGCATTACTACAGAGTTAATTACGTGAATTACTCCATTGCTTCCCATAACATCTGTCGCTATTATTTCACTGTAATTAGCGTTTTGGTCTTTCAACCATATTTTACCATCTTTTTGTAAAACAGTAATAGTTTGTCCGTTCAAGGCTTTCAATTCTACTTTTCCTTTACCCTTTTTTAATGCAGCAACTACATCTTTAGCAGCTAATTTACCTGCAACAACATGGTACGTTAAAATATTAGATAACGCTTCTTTGTTTTTTGGCTCTAATAAAGAATTCAATGTACTTGAGTCTATCTTTGCAAAGGCCGCATTGTTGGGTGCAAATACAGTAAATGGTCCATCTCCTTGTAGAGCTCCTACTAAATCTGCTGCTTTTAATGCAGCTACTAATGTTGAGAAATCTTCGTTACCTACTGCTGCATCAACTATTGTTTTTTGTGCTGTTGCAAACTGACTTACTGATAAGGCTACTACTGTTGTAAAAATTAATACTAACTTTTTCATAATACTTTTTTTGTTATTTGGTTAAACTAAATTCACACTTTGCTTTTCTTTTGAAGTGCTTTCATTTATATTTACACAGGTTTGTTTCCTCTGGATGAGCTAACTTGTTTTTTGGGAAATTTTTAACACTTATGCAAAACGATAATTTACTTATTTCTAAAATTCAGAATAAAGACGAAGCAGCTTTATCGGAACTTTACGATAGTTATTCGCCAGCATTATATGGTGTTATAATAAGAATGTGTAAAGATGAGCAAGAAGCTCAAAATTTACTACAAGACACTTTTCTGACCATTTGGGAAAAATCACTTCAGTATAACCCAGAAAAAGGCAAGTTCTATACTTGGGCTTACCGTATTGCAAAAAACAAAACGCTAAATTTTTTACGCAAAAGTAAAAACCTCATCCAAACCGAAGATTTAAGTGTATATACTAATAAAGAGGATAATATAAATATAGACCCTGAATATTTACAACTAAGTGGTTGCTTAAAACAACTAGAAAAACACCACCAGAGAGCATTAGAACTTGTTTATTTTAATGGTTTAACACATAGAGAAGCACATAAAGAGATGGATGTGCCACTAGGAACTTTTAAATCATACATAAAACAAGCTTTAAAGAAATTACAACTTAGCTACAACAAATCTATGTTGTGGTTATTATTTTTTATTGAAATGATAGAATGATGGATAAAGCGTACATAATAGAACACGGTATTTTAGAGCTGTATTTGTTAGGAGAATTAACTCCTGAGGAACAAATACAAGTTGAACGTGTTTTAAATGTAGATGCTGATTTAAAAAATGAGTTTGATTTTTTAGAAACGAATTTTGAAAAAATGGCTTTTGAAAATGCTATTAACCCACCAAAAGAAGTAAAAGAAATACTCTTGCAAAAAATTAAGAAAAACCAACCTAAAATAATTCCTCTAGAAAGAAACAAAACATACAAAACATTTTTATACTTAGCCTCAGGAATTGCTGCTTGTTTGCTTATTGGTTCTATTTGGATGTTTACCAAGCTAGATGAAGCTAATACACAAATACAAATAGTTGAAGAACAAAATCAATTACTTCTTGAAGACATAAAAGCCTTAACTAGTAATTTAGAGTACGCTTCCAAATATTTATCTATTGTTAATTCTCCAGATACAGAGCAATATATTTTAAAAGGGAATGCGCTAGCTCCCGAGGCAAAAGTAGTTAGTTATGTAAACCACAAGAGTAAATCTGTAATTATAAACACGGCGCAATTACCAAAGCTTGATGCTGAACATGATTACCAAATGTGGGCAGATGTTGATGGTGTTATGATTGATATGGGTGTAATTAATAAAGAAGATAATTTATTAGCTATGAATTATATTGATGATGCTGAGTCTTTAAACATTACTATTGAGCCTGCAGGTGGAAATGATCACCCAACGGTTTCAAAATTAATTACAAATGTTTATCTTTAAATCATAATAGATTAAAGCTAATTACAACAATAAATAAATGTACAAAAGAAAAATCTATTTCTTTAGCTCTTTAATAATAACTCTTTCCACTATTATAATTTTTGCTACTGGTTCTTCATTATTAACACTAGCAATAAATAATAGTAATACTATTCCTCTCGGAACTTTTATTACTTGGGTTGGTTTGATATCATTACCAATGTCAATTTTTTGGGGAATTCAAGAATTAAGAAAACCAACAACAAATTTTAATAAGTTTCTATCGTCATTTCTTAAATTGATAATACTATTAGCCATTTTATGGGTACCTATATCATATTTACTTGCTGGCAACTTATCATTTAATTTTTCTGAAAAAACAGTTTTTCAAGGCGGGCAAACTGCCATGAAGTGCTTTTGGTTTTTAACTTACGGGATTAGTATTGGAGCTCTTTCAACTATTTGTTTGTATTGGATATCATTATTATTTAAAAAATAAAAGCGCAAAACTACAAAACAGAAGCCACTACCTTGTAACTTAATTATTTCAATAAATTTTCTAAAGCTGGCTCAAGATGATGATACTTGAAATAAAACCCTTGGCTTTCAACTTTTTTTGAACTCACACGCTGACTTTCAAATAAAATAGTATGCATTTCTCCTAAAATAAGCTTCATCACAAACCTTGGGATATTTGGTAAAAACAGTGGTTTATTCAAAACATTTGCAATGGTTTTTGTTAGTTCTTGGTTACTTACAGGATTTGGAGCTACACCATTATAAACACCATTTAAATTATTCTGTAAAACATATAAAAATAGACTTGATAAATCTTCAATATGTACCCAAGACTGCCATTGTTTTCCACTACCAAAAGCTGCCCCAACTCCTAGTTTTATGGGCTTAACCATTTCTTGCAAAGCCCCACCTTTATCTGATAAAACCAACCCAATTCTAATTTTTGAAACTGTAATATTCAATTTAGAAAATTCATCAACAGCACCTTCCCATACCTGCACAACTTCCCCTAAGAAAGAATTACTATACTCATTAAATGATTGGTCGTAATAATTAACAAGTGAATCCGGATAAATACCAATAGCACTGGCAGAAACTATTTGTTTTACGTTATGTGGCATCCCCTTTAACGTGTCAATTAATAATGCTGTTGTATCTTTTCTACTGTTTAAAATTTCTTTTTTATATGCTTTTGTCCATCGGTTTGAAACTGTAGCTCCAGCTAAATGTATAATTGCATCAACATCTGCAAAACATTCAGTATCTATGTCATTGGCTTTTGGATTCCAATAAAAACCTTTGTAATTTTCTTTTTGAAGAATTTTAGATTTGCTAGTTGTTAAGTAATTTACATCTATATTTTTTTGATGACAAAGTTTTACTATTTCTCCTCCTATTAATCCAGTAGCTCCAGTAATTAAAACACGCATTTTCTTTTTTATGTAAATTTACGAAATACGTTGCTCCTTAATATTGTTTTTATATTAGGTTTAACACAATTCATATTGTTTTAAAGTAATTATTTAGAAGCTCTTAGCATTTCACGTTTTCCTGGAGGCCCAGGAAGTCTCTCAACCAGAAATCCGACAGATTGCATAGCCCTACGTACACTGCCTTTTGCAGAATAGGTTACTAAAACACCTTTATCTTTTAGTGCGTCATACATTTTTTTAAATATGGCTTCAGTCCATAATTCTGGTTGAACTCTCGCTCCAAAAGCATCAAAATATATAATATCAAATTCGTTTTCATCATCAATTTCACAAAACATTTTTTTCTGTTTATTTAATAAAAAATGTGACGCAATAGTATGTCTGTCTTCCCAAGAACATTTATGTAAACTTATAAAAGTAGACTGCTTTTTTTGTTGTTCAAGTTCCTTAGCATAGTTCAACTGATTTATTTCATCCATTGGAACAGGATACCCTTCAACACCAGAATAATTTATTTTAATATTAAGCTTTTCTGCTTCTAACAAGGTTATAAAAGCATTTAACCCTGTACCAAAACCTATCTCTAAAATTGATATAGTTTTTGTGGTATTTTGAAGGCTCTTAAGCTGACTTATTTCATTACAAAAAAAATGCAATCCATGTTTTAAAAATACATGATAAGCTTCTTGTATAGCACCGTGTTTAGAATGATATTGCTCATCCCAATCTGGTAGATGAATAGTAGTTGAGCCATCTCCAGTAATAACAATTTCCCGCTTCAAATTATTGCTTTAAAAGCACACCATCGGCTTCGAATGAATATGTTCTTTTAGGCTCTGTAATTTGAGCTATTTCTTCTTCTGTTTTTCCAGCATCTTCAGCATAATGGCGAAGTTCGTCAACAGGTACTTCGTTTACAAAAGCTTTGCCGTTAACTATTACCTCTTTACCAGCTATATCTTTTGGCATAAAAAAACCATAATCTTTAAATTTAACCATAACTTCATTTCCGCCTTCTAGGTTTAATGTCATCCAACATCCTTTAGACTGGCAAACTTCATTAACTGTAGCTGTCATTTTAGAATTTATACTATCACCTAAATTCATAGTTTTATAATGTTCTAACATTGATTTTGATGCAATAGCATCATCTGCAATTATCTTATCTCCAAAAGAAGCGTAAGCAATTTTTTCTGTCTTTTGAGTTGTTTCTGAAGTTTCCGCACTTTTGTTTTTACAAGAATTTAACAGTAATACACAGATAATTAATAAGGTAATAGGCTTCATGATATAAATTTTTCAATTTTAAACGATTTATGTAAATATACCGCTTTTTTAAAAACGTTTTTAGTTAAATTTGTGTTATAAAATAACTAAACTATGAATGCTATAATCAACGATATAGAGATTATAAAAACAAAAACTACAAAAATAAATGATGTAGATTTTGATGATTTGAAATTCGGACACGTTTTTTCTGACCATATGTTAGAATGTGATTTTAAAGATGGTAAATGGCATACTCCAAAAGTGGTGCCCTACGCTCCAATTAGTTTAGACCCTTCTGCTAAGATTTTTCATTACGGACAATCTGTTTTTGAAGGCATGAAAGCTTATAAAGATAATGATGAAAATATCTGGTTATTTCGTCCTTTAGATAATTTTAAACGTTTAAATATTTCATCCAAACGTCTGGCAATTCCTGAGCTACCTGAAAATTATTTCATGGATGGATTAAAAACGTTGTTGAAGGTAGATAGTGAATGGATTCCAAAAAAAGATGGTAGTTCTTTATACATCCGTCCCTTTGTTTTTGCATCAGGAAATGGTTTTCACGCCTCTCCAGCAGATGCTTATAAATTTATAATTTGTACAGCCCCTTCTGGTGCTTATTTTGCAGGAGAAGTTAGAGTTTTAATTGAAGAAACTTACTCACGTTCTGCTAATGGCGGTGTTGGATTTGCCAAAGCTGGTGGTAATTATGCAGGACAATTTTACCCAACACAATTAGCTATTGAAAAAGGTTACCAACAAGTTATCTGGACAGATGATAACACACATGAATATATAGAGGAAGCTGGTGCAATGAATATTTTTGTTCGTATAAACGATACTCTAATAACAGGACCAACTAGCGACCGTATTTTAGATGGTATAACACGTAAAAGTATTATAGAATTAGCAAAATCTGAAAATATTCCTGTTGAAGTAAGAAAGATATCTGTCGCTGAAGTTGTTGAAGCTGCAAGAAACGGATCGTTAAAAGAAATGTTTGGTGCTGGTACCGCTGCAGTTATATCGCCTATTGCAGGTTTTGGTTACAAAAATGAAGATTTTGATTTACCAGAATTAGAAGATACTTATGCTAGTTATTTAAAGAAACGCATTACAGATATTCAAACAAATAAAACTGAAGACCCTTTTGGATGGCGTTATAAAGTTGAAAAATAAAAAGACATTATGTTTAAATAAAAAAAGAAGCCTAATGGCTTCTTTTTTTATTTATCCAATATAGCTTGAATATTAGGCTTAAAGTAATTTGGCCCTTTTAAAACCTTACCGTCTTCTCTGTAAATAGGCTGGCCATCCTCACCTAATTTACTCATATTACTTCGTTGTATTTCTTCAAACACTTCTTCTATTTTATACTGCATACCATGTTCTATAATTGTTCCACATAAAATATATAGCATATCTCCCAGTGCATCTGCAACCTCAACCAAGTCATTATTATTCGCAGCATCAAGATATTCATCATTTTCTTCTCGCATTAATTTGTAGCGCAACATATTTTTGGCTAATCCCAAATCTGCTTTTGGTGTTTCTCTATGCCCAATTTTAAATGCAGTGTGAAATGCTTTTACGGCTTCTATTTTCTTCTTCATGTAGTTGCTTTTATTTAAATTTGCATAAAAATAACTATATGTTTAGTAAAGGTCAAATCATTTTTGGAATTATATTTTTTATAGTCTTTTCTATAATCATTGGCTATACATATCGAAGAGATTTGAAACTTCACAAACGTTTTTATAAAGGCAGTATATGGGTACTATTAGCCTTTATCGGTTTTATTGCTTTTATAGCTGCCATTAAGTTTTTGTTTTAAATTTATAATGAATCATCTACCTGAAATATTCTTTTGGTAAGGTAGGAAAAACGTTATTTCAACTGTTTTATAAATAAATATTAAAATTTGACGCAACCTTTTATTAAATTGCTCATCTCTTTAATAGTTATTATATCAGACCAAACATGAAAATACTATTAATAATAAGTGTTCTTATTGTTGTGAATTTAATTTTGTTAACTTTTAGTGTAAACAAAAGAACAGATCCTTGAATCAAGATCTATTCATTAAATTTTAAAATTGCAATAATTTAGTTTACTTCCAGTAGGAAATTATAATTCTTACTACACTCTACCATTTAACCAGAATATATTTCTGGCTATGTAATTCTTACACCAAAAATTTCACCTTCATTATCTTAATTGCTAACAAAAAGGTTATGAAGCCATGAAATAGGCCCGATTTAAATTCCTAAGTATTACAACTAAAAATAGAATCTTCAATGTCTAAAAGTTTATCTTTTTATCAGATTTCACATGACAGCAAGACCATAAAATAGATACTAGATTATTAGTATATAATTTAGCTTTACTGTTTTGTAAAAATAAAACGAAATTACCTTCAGTTTTATTGATAACTTTAAATTCTAATAATCTAGTATCGAGTTTTTAGTTTTACTAATACATATGTAATAATTTAATAGACAGAATTCTAAAATGATTATCTTTGGTTAACCTAATTCTTTTAAACTTTAAGATATGAAAGCTTTTAAGTATATTCTGTTCCTATTATTAATTGCTGTTATTGGTCTTGCTATATATATAGCAGTACAACCAAACTCTTTTGAAGTTACTAGAACTAAAACAATTAAAGCACCTGCAGCTGTAGTTTATAATAATGTTATTGACTTTAAAAATTGGGAATCTTGGTCTTCTTGGGCTGAGGAGGATACTGATATGATTTTTACACTCCCTGAACAAACAAGTGGTGTAAATGCTTCTTATTCATGGGAAGATGAAGATGGTATAGGTACTATGAAAAACACTGAAGCTGTTCCTAACAAATCTATAAAACAAGTAATGCAATTTGCAGATTTTCCATCCTCGGATGTTACTTGGGAATTTAACCCAAATGAAGATGGTACAACTGATGTAACTTGGACTATTTCTGGCAAAGACCTCCCTTTTGACTTTAAAGCTTTCTCAGCTTTAATGGGTGGTATGGAAAAACAAATCGGCCCTCATTATGAGCGTAGTCTGGCAAAATTAGATAGCATTGTACAGCAAAGTATGAAGGTATATAGCGTTAATATTAATGGCATTACCGAATATGGCGGTGGTTTTTTCATGTATAAAACAACCTCTGCAACAAATACCAATATTAGTCAAATTATGGGTAAGCAATATGGTGAGATAATGAGTTATATGGCGCAAAATAATATAGTTGCAAACGGAATGCCTCTAACTATTTATAATGAAATGAATGCTGAAAATGGAAGCGTAATTATGAGTAACGGAATTCCTATAAGAGACAAAGTAAATGTAGACAGCGCAAGTGAAGTTTTATGCGGTTATATTCCTAAAACTAAAGTATTAAAAACCACATTAACAGGGAATTATACCAATCTCACAGAAGCTTGGATAGAAGCTATGAGCCATCTAGAAAAAAGCAACCTTGAGCAATCAGATATAAAACCATTTGAAGTTTACACTAACGATCCTGGTAACTTTCCAAATCCTGCAAACTGGATTACTGAAATCTATATTCCAATTAAATAATACATGAAGCAAATTCTTCTAGTTTTCTTAGGCGGCGGTTTTGGCAGTGTTTTACGTTACGGTATTGGAAAATATTTAAATAGCACAGATACAGGTATTCCTTACGGAACATTTATAGCTAATATTCTAGGAAGCTTATTAATTGGTATTATTTTAGGTTTAGCAGCTAAAAACGATGCTCTTTCTCAAAACCAAACCTTACTTTTAGCTACAGGCTTTTGTGGTGGTTTTACAACCTTCTCAACATTTGCCTATGAAAATCATGTTTTTTTAAAATCTGGAGATTTTACAAGTTTTGCCATTTACACCATTGCTAGTTTTGTAATTGGCTTTTTAGCTGTATTTGCAGGAATGTATTTTGTTAAATAAGTGCTTTTATTTTTACTTCACAATATCCAATTCCAATAAGCTTTAAAACCTCAAAAATAAAAAGTTTACAATGTAAATCTATAAAACTGTTTAGTTTTTAATGTTTAAGATAATTAACTTCTCTAAGGCTAATTTAGTTTTTGAGAATACTTCAGAAAAATATTTTAAAGAGAATAAAAAAAAATTAAGAATCTATGATATAAATCTGTTTTTGAATTTAAAATTCAGATTATTTTTATGTTTCTATTTTATAAACACACATCTTCTTTCAAAAAAAAATGTATTTTTTCAAAAAAAACATTCCCAAAAGCATCTTCTTTTGTTCCCTAAAAAAGCTAATTTTTATACTGTTATTATTTACTTGTTATTCCTGTAAAAAGGAAAAATATTTGCCAAAAGATAATATTCAAAATAAAGTCCAAAATTCAAAATTTGTTGGTAAAGAGGCTTGTATAAAATGTCACAAATCCGAATATGATTCTTGGAATGGTTCTCATCATCAACTAGCTATGCAAATAGGAAATGCTAAAACTATTTTAGGAAATTTTGATAACAAAACCTTTGAACATAAAGGTATTAAACATACATTCTTTAAAAAAGACAGTATATTCTATGTGAATACTGCAGACAAAAATGGTGAATATCATGATTATAAAATAGAGTACACCTTTGGGGTTACTCCCCTACAACAGTATATTGTTAAATTTCCAAATGGTGCTTACCAATGTTTAATTACAGCTTGGGATACTGAAAAAAACAAATGGTTTCATTTACAACCTCATCTGGAATTAGCTCATAATGAATGGATAAACTGGACTGGTGGTGCTATGAGGTGGAATACAGCTTGTGCTGATTGTCATTCTACAAATCTTAAAAAAGACTTTAACCAAACCACCAGTAATTTCAATACAACATACAGTGAAATTAATGTAAGTTGTGAAGCTTGTCATGGTCCTGCTAGAGACCATGTATCATTTTATAAGAACCCGAATAAAAATTCTATAGCACCAAAGTTATATATGAGTAAATCCCTGGCTTCTAAAAGTCTGGTTGAAAAATGTGCTAGATGCCACTCTAGAAGATCTCAAATAACAAAAAAATTCGATTATGAAGGGCATTTTTTAGATCATTACAATCCTAGTTTACTTATTAGCCCTATTTATGAATTAGATGGACAAATAAAAGACGAAGATTATGTATACGGCTCTTTTACACAAAGTAAAATGTACCAAAGTGGAGTTACTTGTTTGGATTGCCATGATGCACACTCACTAAAGTTAAAGAGAACAGGAAATAATCTTTGTCTCAAATGCCATGAACCCAAGTATAACAGCAAATCACATCATTATCATAAAGCCAATTCAAATGGATCTCAATGTATTAATTGCCATATGACAGGTAAAACATATATGGGAAATGATTTCAGGAGAGATCACAGCTTTAGAATTCCTAGACCTGATCAATCTGTAAAATATGGAACTCCAAATGCTTGTAATGGATGCCATAAAGACAAAACTCCTGAGTGGGCTAGTAAATTTATAAATTCCAAATATGGAACCAAACGACCAGATCATTTTTCAAATTATCTTTTAGCTGGTTATCACGGAGAACAAATTGCTTTATATACTTTACTTTCTCAAAGCACATTCCCAGAAATTACTAGAGCGACTGCTCTATATAAATATACAAATCACCAATTATCTCCAAAAGAAATAAATGATATTAGAAAATTTTTGAACGACCCCTCTATTCTTGTAAGAAATGAAGCTATTCGTGCTTTCGAAAAATTTAATAGTAAAAGTCATTTTGCAAGTATTGAACCTCTATTAAGAGACTCCGTTAGGTTAGTAAGAATATCTGCAGTAAAATTCTTTAATAATATGGGAGCCAATATGAGTGGAAATAGCTCTTTTGAAAAAGCAGAAAAAGAATATTTGGATGAACTGGAAATAAGTGCCGATTTTGCAACAGGCCAACATCAAATTGCAATATACCATGAACATAAAGGGCATATAGATTTAGCCATTCAAGCTTATAGAAAATCTTTAGAAATAGATAACCGCTACAATATGTCTAGAATGAATCTAGCCATATTAGTTTATAAACAAGGTCAAATAGAAGAAGCTAAAAACTTGTATTTAAAAGTTATTGAACTCGAACCTGAATACAGTAATTCTTACTATATGCTTGGACTTCTTTATAATGAAATTGGAGATGCAAAAAATGCTTTAAAATACCTTAGTGAAGCTTGTTATAAAAAACCTGTAAATATTAGAGCTTTTTATAATTACGCATTAAAGCTTCAGGCAGAGTCACAAAACCAAAAATCTATAAAAATTATTAATGAAGCTCTGAATTTTTTTCCAGACAACGAAAGACTACTTTATGTAAAACTAATTGGAGAAATTAATTTGAAGCAAGATATTTCAGCATATAATACATGCTCTAAACTTATAAAATTGTCACCTAATAATGAAAATTACCAACAAATTCTCAAAAGTTTAAATATGTGATGATATTGTTATAGTTAATTTATAGTACTAAAATATAAAGAAACACCATATTACTACCTAGAATAATTAGGAGATTCCTTTGTAATAGTAACATCATGTGGATGACTTTCATTAATACCACTCGCTGTGATTTTTACAAACTGTCCAGTTTCTTTTAAAGTCTCTATATCTTTAGCACCACAATACCCCATACCTGCGCGTAAACCACCAATAAATTGATGAATACTCTCATATAAATCACCTTTGTAAGGCACACGCCCAACAATACCTTCTGGTACTAATTTTTTAATATCATCTTCTACATCTTGAAAATAACGGTCTTTACTACCTTCTTTCATAGCTTCAACAGACCCCATACCGCGATAAGATTTAAACTTTCTTCCTTCGTAAATAATAGTTTCTCCAGGAGACTCTTTTGTACCTGCTAGAAGCGAACCTAACATTACGGTATCAGCTCCAGCTGCAATAGCTTTTGGAATATCTCCTGTGTAACGAATACCACCATCTGCAATAACCGGAACTCCTGTTCCTTTTATGGCGGCAGCAACTTCTAAAACCGCAGAAAACTGTGGAAATCCAACACCTGCAACCACACGTGTTGTGCAAATGGAACCTGGACCAATACCAACTTTTACTGCATCTGCGCCAGCTTCTACCAAATATTTAGCAGCTGCGCCGGTTGCAATATTTCCAACAATTACTTCTAATTCTGGAAACTGAGCTTTTATTTCCTTAAGTACGCTAACTACTCCTTTAGTATGACCATGCGCAGTATCAATAACTACAGCATCAACTCCTGATTTTACTAGAGCTTCTGCCCTTTCAACAGCATCACCAGTTACACCAATAGCTGCAGCAACACGCAAACGACCGTATCTATCTTTATTAGCATTAGGTTTTTGACTTAATTTAGTTATGTCTCTAAAGGTTATTAATCCTGATAGTTTAAAATTATCATCAACTATCAGTAATTTTTCTATTTTATGCTCTTGTAAAATTAATTCAGCATCTTGTAAAGAAGTTCCAACAGATGCTGTAACTAAATTTTCGCTAGTCATTACTTCTGTTATTGGTCGCTTATTATCATGCTCAAACCGTAAATCCCTATTGGTTACTATACCTTTCAAAATACCTTCATCATCTACTATAGGAATTCCACCAATACTGTATTCAGCCATATATTTTTTGGCATGTTTTACTTTAGCTTTTAGTGGAAGTGTTACTGGGTCTATTATCATACCACTTTCAGCACGCTTTACTTTTTTTACTTTTTGCGCTTGAGCTTCTATAGACATGTTTTTATGCAACACACCAATACCTCCTTCTTGCGCCATGGCTATTGCCATTTTGCTTTCAGTAACTGTATCCATAGCAGCAGATATAACCGGTACATTAATAGTAATGTTACGTGTAAATTTTGTTTGAATATTTACTTCTCTTGGGAGTACTTCTGAAAAGGCTGGAACTAGAAGGACGTCGTCGTAAGTTAATCCTTCTCCTAAAATTTTATTTTCGTGTGCAGTCATGTTGCAATTACAGTTATAATTGCGTGCAAATTTAAGGTTTTTTTACGTACCAAATGAGAATTAACACAGAATATTAATTACATAACAAAAACTTAACTTTAGTAAAAAACTCTATATCAATTATTTATAATTTTTATTTTTATTTATTCTAAATAAACTTTGTAGAAGTAAAATTCATTACTATTTTTGTGCCTGAAAGAAAACCTTATTTTTAATCAGTCTAAATAAAATGAAGCTAAAAATATCCTTTATATTCCTTATAATCGCTGGAATCTTAAATTCACAAGAACAAAAGAAAGAAATAAAAACCGATTCAATTCAAAAGCTTGATAAAGTTTTAATAAATGCTCAAGTTATTTTTGGAAGTAAATATGAAGCTAAAAACAGAACAGGTTCATCTTACTATATTTCACCTGAAGAAATTGAAAAATTTAATTATACTGATATCAACCGCCTTTTAAGAACTGTCCCTGGTGTTAATATTTATGAAGAAGATGGTTTTGGTTTACGCCCAAATATAAGTTTACGTGGTACTTCTCCTGAAAGAAGTGCAAAAATATCTATTATGGAAGATGGTGTTCTAATTGCACCAGCTCCTTATAGTGCTCCTGCAGCTTACTACTTTCCATCAGTTGCGAGAATGCAAGCTGTTGAAATATTAAAAGGTAGTAGCCAAATTCAATACGGTCCGTTTACAACTGGCGGTGCCATAAATTTAGTTAGTACGCAAATTCCAGATAACTTTAAAGGTGCAATACAAACCAGTTATGGAAGTTTTAATACTGGACAACTACATGCTAAACTTGGTGATAGCAAAAGAAATTTTGGATACTCCATTGAATATTTAAATTTTAATTCTGACGGATTCAAAAACTTACCCGATGGAAGTAATACAGGTTTTGATAAAAACGATTTTGTTGCTAAATTTAGACTAAACTCAAGTCCTGATGCTTCTTTGAAACAGGCTGTAACTTTTAAGTTTCAATACTCTGACGAGGTTTCTAATGAAACTTATCTTGGCTTAACTCAAAATGATTTCAATTCAAATCCTTTTAATAGATATGCTAGTTCTCAAGAAGACAAGATGACTAACGACCATATTCAATTTATGGTAACACATAAAATAGATTTTTCTAAACAATTTAGAATCACCACAAATGCCTACTATAATGGTTTTTCAAGAAATTGGTACAAATTAAATGATGTTATTTTTAATGGTGATAAAGTAGGAATTTCTTCAATAGTAGATAATCCTGAAAATTATCCAAATTATATAGATATTGTTAACGGAACATCAAATTCTGACGCTGATGCTCTTCTTGTTAAAGCAAACAACAGAGACTATATTTCTAAAGGTGTACAAACAAAATTTGATTATCACTGGTCTGGTGAAAATGTTTTTCATGATTTAGAAATAGGTCTACGCTATCATTATGATGAAGAAGACCGTTTTCAATGGAAAGATGGTTATAATATTATTAACGGTGTAATGAATGTAACATCAAATGGTGCTCCTGGAAGTGATGCTAACAGAATAAGTAGTGCTAGTGCTTTTGCGGGTTCAATACTTTATAAATTAAAATACAGAAATTTAACTCTTACACCAGGTATTCGTTACGAAAACATAGTTTTATCAAGAGATAATTTTGGAACTAGCGACCCTAGAAGAACTGGTATTAATCTATCATCTAGAGAAAACAAAGTAGATATTTTTATTCCTGGAATAGGTTTTAATTATAAACTAAATACAAATACATCTATTTATGGTGGTATACATAAAGGGTTTTCACCTCCAGGGAATGAAGCAGGTCAAAAAGCAGAAGAAAGTATTAATTACGAATTAGGAAGTAGATTTAATTTAAAGGGACTTAGAGGAGAAATTGTTGCTTTTTACAACGACTACAGCAATCTCTTAGGTAGTGATTTAGCTGCAACGGGGGGCACTGGCTCTTTAGATCAATTTAACGCTGGTGAAGTTGCTGTAAAGGGAATTGAATTACTTTTAAATTATGATTTACTTGAAAAAAACACTAATTTTTCATTACCTATTACATTTGGTTATACTTTTACAGACACAGAGTTTTTAAATAGTTTTGGTAGCGATGATAGTTTATGGGGCGAAGTTACTGTGGGAGATGAGTTGCCCTATATTGCAAAACATCAATTTAACACCTCAGTTTCTTTAGAGCATGCTAAATTCGAATTAAATCTTAATGGTAGACTTAATGGTGCGTTTAGAACACTAGCTGGCACAGAAACAATAACTAATACTAATGGTATAACTTCAAATTTCATAATTGATTTTTCAGGAAAATATCATCTAAATAAAAACCTAAGTCTTACAGGAAACATGATAAACCTTCTTGATGAAACTTATGCCGTAGCAAGGGTTCCTGCAGGTTTACGTCCTGGTCATCCTTTCGGAGCTTATGCTGGTTTAGAATTACGTTTTTAATAATAAAATAACAAAAAAAGCCATTGTAAAAACTTTGGCTTTTTTTAGTTGTAATGATTAAAAATCTTTGAAGCTTCATTATAAGCACTTTCAAAACTCAAAGCATTTAAATTATTTTTTTGTTGTGAAGTAAAGTAAGACAACAACTTCTCGGTAGGCATATTGCCTGTAAGTTCGTCTTTCGCCATTGGGCATCCTCCAAATCCTTGTATAGCACCATCAAAACGATTACAACCAGCATTGTAAGCTGCATCTACTTTTTCAAACCAACTATTTGGAGTTGTATGTAAATGTGCACCAAATTCTATATTTGGATATTTTGGAATTAAATTAGAAAATAGATAATCAATACTTTCAGGGCTTGAAGTTCCAACCGTATCACTAAGTGATAAAATTTTTACACCCATATTAGCAAGTTTCTCAGTCCACTCTCCTACTATATCAACATTCCAAGGATCCCCATAAGGATTTCCAAAACCCATTGATATATAAACCACAACCTGCTTATTTGATTTTTGAGCAATTTCTAAAATTTCAGAAAGTGTAATAACAGATTGAGCTATAGTTTTGTGCGTGTTACGCATTTGAAAATTCTCTGAAATTGAAAACGGATAGCCCAAATAATGAATTTCATGATGCTTACAAGCATCATTTGCGCCTCTGGTATTAGCTATTATAGCTAAAAGTTTGCTAGTGGTTTTACTCAAATCTAACTGAGACAAAACTTGCGCTGTATCCGCCATTTGAGGGATTGCTTTAGGAGATACAAAACTACCAAAATCAATAGTATCAAAGCCAACTCTTAAAAGCGATTGAATATATTGTACCTTTTGTTCTGTTGGTATAAATTGTTTTATACCTTGCATAGCATCTCTGGGACATTCAATTATTTTAATTGGTTTAGACATTCTATTCCTTTGTAAAAAAGTAAAAATACTACTAATTTTTGTAAGCCTTAAATATAATAATCGACATAGTTGTAACCAATCTTTACTTTATGAAAACCTTTATTCTTTTTAGTTTTCTTCTTATAAACAGCCTCATTTTTGCCCAAAGTACAGCAACATATAATTTTACTTTTACCAGTTCTTGGAATGAAATAGACCATACATCTATACCAAATAACGCGCATTGGTCTAATTTAGTTGGTGCCACTCATAAAACTGAAAATTATTTTATAAAAACTGGAGAAGTTGCAAGTTTAGGAATTAAAAACGTTGCTGAATTGGGAGATAACACAGCTTTTAACAATGAAGTTAATAATGCTATTAGCACAAATGAAGCTAAACAATGGTTGCAATCTGGTTTTTCTCCTTTTGCCGCTATTAGCTCTGCCAATTTAAATGGTATTGAAGTGACCGAAGAATATCATTTAATTACATTAGTGTCTATGATTGCACCAAGTCCGGACTGGTTAATTTCAGTTAATAGTTTGGATTTAAGAAATGACACTAATACAGGATGGAAAACAGATTTTTCAATAGATGTATTTGCATATGATTCTGGATCTGATGATGGCGTAAATTATGATTCAACAGATGTTATAAGTTCACCTCCTTTAGGTATATTTTTAATTAACGGATTACCTTTTAATGGTAACAAAATAGGAACATTAACCGTTACTTTAGAATCTGTTTTAGGAGTTACAGAAAACTCAATATTTGAAGGTGTAAATGTATTTTCAAATCCAACTGAAGGTAAAATAACAATTTCAAATATTCGAAATATAGATTTAATGTCTGTAGAGGTATACAATGTATTGGGAAGACTCATAAAAAGTGAAATGAATTTTATGAAAAATCAGCAAAATTTAGACATCAATCTATCAAATATAAATAAAGGTTTATACGTATTAAAACTAGCCACAAACAAAGGGCAAATATTAACCAAAAAAGTAATTGTAAAATAACTATTATTAAAACATTGCGATATTATTAAAATATAAACACAAAATTTGTTGAATTAGCGAAAAAATAGGTGTTTCAACGTTTATATTCCTGTAAATTTTCATTTACATATACATTTGAAAAAATGTTTCGTCCCAAATGAATCTTTTTACTTTTAGATTTTACCTAATCCTAATTTCGATGTTTTTCCTATCGATAAATACAAATGTATTTTCTCAAAATACAGATTCTGCTAACTGTGGAAATATTACAACTTCTCAATCTCTCGAATTGTTTAATAATTTAAGGCCTCAACTTAAAAACTACGAAGAACATTTTTTACAAAATAAACGCAATACCAATAAAACATCTAGAACACCTATTAATTCTGTTCCCGTCAACATAACTATTTTAAGAAATACAGATGGTTCTGAAGGTATTAACGTTTCAGATGTTAAAAATGCAATTTCTAATTTAAACAGTATTTACGCCGAAGCTTATCTAGAGTTTTTCATCTGTGGTGAAGTTAATTATATTGATGATGACGAATCAGTTCATGTAAAAAAAGGCAGTGAAAGATATTTAACTGAAACTAACAATGTTCCAGGATCAATAAATATTTACTTTACACATGAAATAGTTAATGCTTCTAATGAAAGTATTTGTGGATATAGCAATAATATTTCTCGAAACGATTTTATCATGATAAAAAATGATTGTGCTACAAATAATTCATCTTTAGCTCATGAGATAGGTCATTTTTTCTCTTTAATTCACACTCACGGTCCTGACGATACTAATTCCACAGAACTAGTTGATGGAAGTAATTGCGATACTGATGGTGACGGTATTTGCGATACTCCGGCAGACCCAAAATTAAGCTATACAAACGTTAATAGTAATTGTAATTATACTGGTGCAGAAACAGATGCAAACGGTACTAAATATAATCCTGATACCAATAATATCATGTCTTATTCCAGAAAGGAATGTAGAAACTTCTTTTCAGATCAACAGTTAGCTAGAATTTATGCATATTACCAGACCGTCAAAAATTATTTGTCTTGTCCTGATTTTAATGCAGATTTTACAGCGGACGTATCTCAAACCTGTGAAGACTCACTTACTGTTACCTTTGAGAATAGTTGCGAAAATGTTACAAGTTTAGAGTGGGATATGAATTCTGATGGAATTACAGATTACACTACAAAAAACCCAACACACACTTTTAATAGTGGAATTTATGATATAACATTAACAGTTCATACCAAAACAAAGACAATAACTAAAACATACGCTAATTTTATAAAAGTTGGAACAGAACTTAATGTTTTAAATGAAGATTTTGAAGATCTTGTTTTATTTGGTGATCATGGTTGGACTGCAAAAGATGCATCAGGAAATGGATATAGTTGGTTGTTAAATAAAGGAGAAACTTATACAGAAGAAACAGGACCAACATTTAAAAACTCAGGAAACAAAGTGACTAATACATATATTTATGCAGAAGCATCAGGTGCTAAATATGGCGATGTTGCAGAATTTGTTTCACCTTGTATAAATGTTGATTATTCAAATTCAGAAATTGAATTTTCATATCATATGTTTGGTAGTGGTATTGGAGAGTTACATGTAGATGTAAAAACTGATAATGGCTATATTTTAGATGTTATTGAACCTCTTATTGGAAGTCAACAAACAAATCAGGAAGATGATTTTTTAATTCAAAATATTGATTTATCAACTTTTACAAATCAAACTATCAATATTCGTTTCAGAGCAATCAGAGGCACAAGTTGGGAAGGAGATATTGCCATAGATAATATTCTTTTCAAAACAATATCTACATCAATTACAGATACGCCTGTTAAAGTATATCCAAATCCAATGAGAGGAAATTTGCTTTACGTTAAAACAGACACACCAAAAGAGCCAACTACATTTCAAATATCTAGCTTAGAAGGACAAGTGTTTAAATCTGGAACTTTAACTACTAGACCGATTGACGTTAGTAATTTATCCTCAGGAATGTATTTAATTACAATTGAGAAAAAAGGATCCAGAATTACTAAAAAAATAATTAAATAGTAACTACTTTTTATTCAAGATAGCCTTATTAATCTTTTTTACTAGGCTAGGCCCTTCATAGATAAAGCCTGTATAAACTTGTACTAAATCTGCACCAGCATCAATTTTTTCTAGCGCATCTTCAGCTGAATGTATACCACCCACTCCAATTATAGGAAAAGCTTTATCACTCTTTTCTGATAAGTATTTAATTACTCGAGTACTCTTTTCTTTTATGGGTTGTCCGCTTAAACCACCGTTTCCAATATCTTCCAAAATTTTATCAGAAGCTTTTAAACCTTTTCTATCTGTTGATGTATTACTAGCAATAACGCCATCAAGTTTGGTTTCAGAAACCAATTCAACAATTTCATCTAATTGCAAGTCATTCAAATCTGGAGCTATTTTTAAAAGAATTGGCTTTTGTGTTTCAAAACTACTATTTGCTTTTTGTACTGAGCTGATTAATTCTTCCAAATAATCTTTATCATTTAATTTGGCATGACTTCCAACATTAGGGCAACTTACATTTAACACAAAATAGTCAACAAAAGGATGTAATGCATTAAAACACTTTAAGTAATCCTTGGTATAATTCTCAGGTTTAGTTTGGGTGTTCTTACCTATATTTCCACCTATAATAAGTTTTCCTTTATTCTTTTTTAATTGGGTAATTGCAGCTTCTAATCCTTCATTATTAAAACCCATTCGGTTAATAATACCTTGGTCGTCTTTGAGTCTGAAAAGACGTTTTTTAGGATTTCCTGCTTGTGCTTTTGGTGTAACTGTTCCTATTTCTATAAACCCGAAACCAAAATCTGCCAGTTCATTATAGAGTACCGCATTTTTATCAAAACCAGCAGCTAAACCAACTGGATTTTTAAAAGTTAACCCAAATAATTGTCTTTCTAGTTTTTTATCATTAACAACATATAAACTTCTAAAAAGAGAGGTTAAACCAGGGATTTTAGAACTGAATTTTATTAACGAAAACGTAAAATGATGAATTTTTTCAGGGTCGAAACTAAAAAATAAAGGGCGAAGTAATAGTTTGTACATCAGTATTATTTATGCAAAAATACTTCTAAATAAAAAAATGCGCAATTCAAATGATAAAAATCTCAATAATCGTAACTTTAGGCTTTAAAAGCCATTTAATTATCTCACTCAAGCTCTAAATATATTTATATAAAATTATGCTCTCTAAGGAATACATCATCAAACGTTTTATAAGTTACGTAACTATTGACACCGAATCAGACCCAACTTCAAATACAACCCCAAGTACAAAAAAACAATGGGATTTGGCAAATAAACTTGCTGAGGAATTAAAAGCTATTGGCATGAGCGATGTAACTATTGATGATAATGCATACATAATGGCTACTTTACCAAGTAATATAGATTTTGATGTGCCAACTATAGGTTTTATTTCTCATTTTGATACATCACCAGATTTTACAGGAGCTAATGTAAAACCGCAAATTCATGAAAATTACCTTGGTGGAGATATATTGCTAAATAAAGAAGAAAATATTGTACTCTCGCCAAATTATTTTGAAGATTTACGCCTATACATTGGACAAACTTTAATTACTACAGATGGAACAACGCTTCTAGGGGCCGATGATAAAGCAGGAATTTGTGAAATAGTTTCAGCAATGGAATATTTAATTCAACATCCAGAAATAAAGCATGGAAAAATACGAGTTGGTTTTACACCAGATGAAGAGATTGGAAGAGGTGCTCACAAATTTGATGTTAAAAAATTTGGAGCAGATTGGGCATATACTATGGATGGAAGTCAAATTGGCGAACTAGAATACGAAAATTTCAATGCTGCAAGTGCAGTAGTAAAAGTAAAAGGAAAAATTGTTCATCCGGGTTATGCTAAAGACAAACTTATAAACTCTATGTACATAGCTACAGAGTTTATAAACTCCTTACCTATGCTAGAAACCCCAGAACATACAGATGGATATCAAGGCTTTTTTCATTTGCATGATATAGAAGGGCATGTTGAAGAAACTAAACTACAATATATTATTCGCGACCATGACAAAGAGCATTTTGAAGCACGAAAAGAGATGATGCAAAAGCTAACAAACGAGCTAAATTCACAATATCAACGAGAAGTTATTACCATAGAAATTAAAGACCAATATTACAATATGAAAGAGAAGGTTGAACCTGTGATGCATATTGTAGATATTGCTGAAGAAGCCATGAAGCAACTTAATATAAAACCTTTAATTAAAGCTATTCGAGGAGGAACTGATGGATCTCAATTGAGTTATATGGGATTACCTTGCCCAAATATTTTTGCTGGCGGACATAATTTTCATGGTAGATATGAGTATGTGCCTGTTGAAAGTATGATTAAGGCTACTGAAGTTATTTGTAAAATTGCAGAGTTAACGGCTTTAAAAAAATAGGTGGTTTTATTGATAAAGATTTTAAAAAAATTAGACAAAATACGTTTATAATTTATACGATTAGTAAAGTCGCTCTCTCTAAAAAATAGTATTTTAAAAAGTTTTAACGAATAGCCTATCCCTATTTCAGGTTAAGACCCAAAATACCATAAATAAAAAAACGCTCACTAAAAAAGTGAACGTTTTATTTATCTCATCTAACCAAACTAACTAATAAAATTAAGAGATAAAATATTTATTTTGTTATTTCTTCCTTTTCAATATTGGCCTTATCTTTTATAATGCTACTGTAAATAATTGCTGTAACAATACCTACGGAAACACCTATAGGTATACCCAACCCAATCCAAGTTCCAACATCATTTGTAATGGAACCTATAATAGTACCTAAAGTCACTCCAAAAGAGCTTCCTAAAGCAACTCCTAGACCTATATACTTTACTGATTGCGTCTCTTTATTCATAATAAATTAACTAATAAAATTAATAGATAAAGGATATTTAGGAGTCTCGCCTTGGCTAGCTCTAACAGCATTTACAATAGGAAATAGTATGGAAACAATTCCTAAAACTATAAATCCTAATAAACCCAATCCGAATAATAATATTAATGGAATACAGATTATAAAGTAAACTATTAAACTTAATTGAAAGTTTACAATATTTTTTCCGTGTTCATCCATTTGATATACTTTTTCTTTTTGCGTAAGCCATAAAACTAATGGCAATAGTAAGCTTCCAAAACCAGTAATTAACATAATTAACTGACTTAGATGTGTAATAACGATTAATTGATTGTCTTGTCTCATGATGGTGTAATTTTTTGATTGATACTTATTTGACGCACCTACACAAAAAATGTTACACCTTTAAATAAAAATTCGAGAGTTTTTAAAACTTATTCGCTCTAACAAAGAAGACTGTAATTACTAAGCGAACAATAATCAAAATAATGTTTACAAAAAGGTTGATATATTTACCTTAATTGTAGTCTATGAATAAAATAAACCAATCTTTTTTATTTAGAATAAAGAATTTAAATACTTATAAATCAGTTATTTTTAAGTCTCATTCTTTCTCCCATAAGCTTTTGATGCTCTTGAAACCATTCTGGTTGCTCAATTTCATAATCATAAATATAGTCGGCAATTTCCTTAATAACATCATCTGGATAAGGCATTTTTTGCATGACTCCAAATCGTTTAATTGCCCCATACATTTTTGCGTCTTTTTCATTGGGGTTAGCTATCCAATTCTGGATATTTACTATAAATTCTTCTTTTGATGTGTTTCTTGAGATATAATGCCTTTTTACAGCAATCATTGGTGGAGCCAATCTTTTATCTTCTGAAGTTCTAGCATCATGACAAGCATAACAGTAGGTTTCCATTAATTTTTTTCCTGAATGTATAGAGTCTTGATCCTTTTTAACATCTATATTAATATCATTTTTAGCATAAGATACTTTGTTTGAATTGTTACAACTTACTAAAAATAAAACAACTGCTAGAGCTAATATGATTGTTCTCATTTATATATATTTTAAATTATTTACAACATTAATTAAATACTAAACTGCTTTAAAACCAGTAGTGGGATATCAATTTTAAAAGCGAAGGTTTCTACAGCATGTTTATTAAGAAGACGTTCTAAAAAAGAATGTTTTTTTGCTAACATCGTTATCATCTTTATATTATTTTCTAATAAAAAATCATGAATAGTATCATAGATATTTTTATCATTTGAAACAATTCTATCATATTCAACCTTAGTAAAGTGTTTTTGAAAAAAGTCTATATTCTGTGTTAGATTTACTTCAAAATTATTTTCTTCAATAACATGTAAAATATCCAATTTAGATTTATGTAGTAATGCTAAATCTTTTAAAAGTTTTAAATTCTCAATAGTATAATATGTCGAAAAGCTACTTGTAAAAGCTATAGTATCTAAACTTTTAAAAATACAATTATCGGGGATTGCTAATACTGGTGTTTTACAGCGCTGAATTACACGAACAGTATTACTACCAAATAAAACTTTAGATAAACCTGAGGCACCTTTTGTACCCATTACAATTAAATCGACATTATTATTTTCACATGTTTGGTTAATTGAATCTATAAAATTGTCATAATCAACTATTGAATGGTAAGTATGCAAATCATTCTTATTCTTCTTTTCCATTTGTAGAATAATATTGCTAATCGATTTTTGTGCAGCATCAACCAAAGTATTATAAATTGTTGCTGATGATGAAACGGTCATCATATCATCAGATATGAATGATGATGCTTTTTGCACATTCATTATATAAAATTCACATTCTAAATGCTCGAATAATTTTGCCGCATATTTAATAGCATTAATTGAATTTTGAGAAAAATCTGTTGGCAGTAAAATAGTTTTCATGGCTAAAAAAGATTTAAGATAAATTTAGTTAGCTACTAAAAAGAAAACTATGATAAATATCAGTTAGTAAGTAAGTTAAAATAAAAAAAACATTTATATTTAATAAATCTTTTTAAAGTGTAAAATAAGTAAGTATTTTCTCTATTTATTTTATATTTGTTCTAAGTTATTTAGTTTAAAGAATACATGAAAATTTTCTGCTGTCTCTCACTATTTGTTTTAATTGGAACGTGCTCTACTCAAAAGTATACTGCTAAAATTCAAAATGTTAAAGATAGTGTACATGTAATTGATAGCGCATTAGTTGTTCGTTACTCTAAAACAATAACTTCTAAAGAATTAAGTAAACATTTATACAAATATGCTTCAGATGAATTTGAAGGCAGAAAAGTTGGCGAGCCAGGACAAAGAAAAGCTGCAGAATTTTTAAAGAATTATTACCAAAATGAAAATATAGAATCTGCCTTTGGGGGAGATAACTACTTTCAAAATATTCCTGAAGAATTCTTTTCTAAAATTGACAAGCCTTCAGAAAATGTACTCGCATACATTGAGGGTACCGAAAGACCTGACGAGCTTATTGTTGTATCCTCGCATTTAGACCACTTAGGTATAACTAAAGATGGACATATAAATTATGGTGCTGACGATGATGGCTCTGGTACTGTAGCACTTATGGAGATGGCTCAAGCTTTTCAGATTGCTAAAAACGAGGGTAATGGTCCAAAACGCAGTATTTTATTTTTACACTTAACAGCAGAAGAAATTGGGAAAAAAGGATCTGAATATTATGTAAAAAATCCTGTTTTTCCTTTAGAAAACACTATAGCAAACCTTAATATAGATATGATTGGAAGAGTAGATAACAATCATAAAGAGGATGAAAACTATATTTATCTCATAGGTTCTGATAGATTGAGTAAAGAACTACATTATATATCTGAGAAAGTAAACACCACCCATTTTAATATTAATCTAGACTATAGATTTAACGTTAAAGGTGAAAAAAACAAATATTACTCCCGCTCAGACCATTATAACTTTGCAATGCAAGGCATACCTGTTATTTTTTATTTTAATGGAGAACATAGCGATTACCACCTTCCATCTGATACTCCAGATAAAATTAATTACAAATTATTAGAAAAACGTACTAAACTTATTTTTGCTACCACCTGGCAAATTGCAAATCAAGACAGTAGATTGGCTGTTGATGAAAACAACGAACTGTTAAAATAGGTTCAAATAATGGCTTTTTTCTACATCTTTTTGTAATATCGTATTTTTTAAAACAAAAAATTAATGAAAAAACTTACATCTTTTTTATGTTTAGCTATTCTAATTACAGGGTGTAGCTCCTCTCAAAATAAAAATAAGGTAAAAAGTAAAATTGCATCTGACTATGCAGAAACAATAACCGCAGCAGAATTAAAAGATATGCTTTACACCTATGCCTCTGATGAATTTGAAGGCAGAAAAACAGGAGAGCCAGGGCAAAAAAAAGCTGTAAATTATATTAAAGATCAATATATTGCTAATGGAATTCCATCTCCTATTTCAAAAAATGATTATTTTCAAGAAGTTCCAGCATCATACTTAAGAAGTGGTTTTAATGACTCTGAAAATGTAGTTGCTTTTATTGAAGGTTCAGAAAAGCCTAATGAAGTTCTCATTATTTCAGCACATTTAGACCATATTGGTATATCTAAAAATGGAGATATTAACAATGGTGCTGATGACGATGGCTCAGGTACGGTTGCCATATTAGAAATTGCTGAAGCATTCCAAAATGCTACCAAAGATGGTAATGGGCCAAAACGATCAATCCTTTTTTTACATGTAACCGGTGAAGAAATTGGTCTTTTTGGTTCGAGATACTACACAGATGAAGATCCCATTTTTCCTTTAAAAAACACAATTGCCAATTTAAATATTGACATGATTGGTAGAATAGATTCAAAACATGAAAGCAAACCAAACTATTTGTATTTAATAGGATCTGACAAGTTAAGTAAAGAGTTACACAAATTATCAGAAGCTATAAATAAAGAGTTTACAAAACTTGATTTTGACTATACCTATAATGATGAAAACGATCCTAATCGTTTTTACTATCGCTCAGATCACTATAATTTTGCTAAAAACAATATTCCAGTTATTTTTTACTTCAATGGCACGCACGTAGATTATCATCAACCAAGTGATACGCCTGATAAAATAAATTATGAATTCTTAGAAACCAGGGCTAGACTCATTTTCCATACAGCATGGGAATTAGCAAATAGAGAAGAGAGAATAAAACTAGATTAAATAGCAAAACAAAAAAAGCCTTTCAAAATTTGAAAGGCTTTACTTTTTGGGTGGAAGACCGGATTCGAACCGGCGACCCTTGGTACCACAAACCAATGCTCTAACCAACTGAGCTACAACCACCGTGTAACGCATTTTGTAATGCGTGTGCAAATGTAAATTATTTCAATGGTAACTACAAAGACTTTTTTAATATTTTACGCTCTATTTCAAATAAAAATTACAATTTAAAAACTATTTTAAATCAAACAATCCATCCACAGCAACGTAACGCTCTACATTAAAACCTTCTGCATATTCTACACCTACCAATCGTCCTAAATCTTGTGCTCTATATTTAACACTTTCTGTGAAATTTTTACTTGAAATAGGTGTTTGTGGTTCTTTACTTTTAGCATCGTAAAATTGAGTTTGGTATGCTAAAACTGATTCCATTTTTTTATCCATAAAGCCAGAAACATCAACAACAAAATCAGGCTCTATATTTTTCCATTGCATATAATGATAAACTTGTTTTGGCCTCCATGGTAGTTGAACATTATTCTCAATTTTAGTTTCAACTTTAACCAAACCACTTAAAAAACAAGCATCGCTAACTAATTGGCTTCCTTTACCATGATCTATATGCCTATCATCAATTGTATTACAGAGTACAATCTCGGGTTGGTATTTTCTAATCATTTTAATAACCTCAATTTGATGCTGTTTGTCATTAACAAAAAAGCCATCTGAAAACTTCAAGTTTTCTCGAAAACTAACTCCTAATATTTCTGCTGCGTTTTTAGATTCTAAATCTCTAGTTTCTGCCGTACCTCTCGTTCCTAATTCGCCGCGAGTTAAATCGATTATACCTACTTTTTTTCCATTTGCAATCTCTTTGGCTATTGTGGCCCCACAACCTAACTCTACATCATCTGGATGTGCTCCTAAAGCAAGTATATCTATTTTCATGTGTTTAATTTATTATTTTTAAATTTTAATTTTATTAAATATATTAAGAATAGTTAAAAATCGACTGTAACTATTGCGTTTTCGTATTCCAACTCTACAATTTAAAGTATTAAATTTTAATAATTACTCAAAAATGAAGTGCCTATAAAAAGCATGACTTTAGTCATAATTATTAGTGAATATCAAATGTAATTTTACTCCATAATAAAGAAACAAAATGTACATCTTAAATGAACTTCATTGATGTATTAAATGTAAAATTAATAAACAATTATAAAATATGATCTATTTAATGCTCCTCATTTTAGTTATAACAATTGGTCTCTTCGTGTGGGGAAAATTTACACCAGATATTGTAGCTCTTATTTCTATGATTAGTTTATTCTTAACAGGTATTTTAGATGCCACAGAAACGTTGAGTGGTTTTAGTAACCCAACTGTAATTATGATTGCTGCCCTATTTATTATTGGAGAAGGCATTGCACAAACAGGATGGACAGCCATGGCTGGTAAAAAGTTTGTAGAGTGGGCTGGAAAAAGTGTACCTAAATTATTAGTAATAATCACTCTTGGTGCTGGTGTTTTATCTGGTTTTGTAAGTAATACTGGTACCGTTGCAACTTTAATGCCTTTAACTATATCATCAGCATGGAGTATTGGGACGCTTCCATCTAAAATGCTAATGCCTGTTGCTTTTGGTTCTAATACTGGAGGTTTACTAACCTTAACAGGAACGCCTCCAAACATTATTGCTAGTAACTCGCTTGTTGAAGCTGGATTTGAAGGATTCTCTTTCTTTGAATTTGCATTAATAGGGCTACCTCTATTAATAATTGCACTAATTTATTTTAGATATATAGGTTACAGATTACTACCCAAAAACAAAACCAATAACAAACCTGTTAATATTGAATCTACCTTACATAATTGGATAGAGGCCTATAAGGTTGACAATGGTTATTACCGCTTACGTGTGCGATCAATTTCACCACTTTTAAATACAAAAATTCAAAAATGGCAGTTTGAGAAAAAATATGATATTTCCATTATACGTATCAGAAGACGACACCCTAATTTATTAAAAAAAGTACCTACTTTTATAGAGTTTCCGGATCCTAATACAGAGTTTTTATACCATGACATTATTACCGTTAAAGGTGATACTGAAGCTATCAATAAGTTGATGATTACATTCAGATTAGGACTTCTACCTCTAGAACCTATCGCAGATGAACTTAAGAACAACCTTATTAATCAAGAGGTTGGTATGACTGAAGTCATTGTAAATCCAAATTCGCTACTAGTAGGAAGACGTTATAAGCTAGGTGATTACTTCAAACGTTTTGGAATTCAGCTTTTAGCGGCATCAAGAAATAAAAAACCAATTCTTCAAAAAGAAATAGTTGTAAAGGCAGGTGATGCTTTTTTAATTCGAGGTACTTGGGAAGATATAGACGACCTTAAAAAACAACACGAAAACTTAGTAATTATTGGTAGTCCAGAAGGAATGGCTAAAAATGTAGATAACTTAAATGGAAAATCATACATTGCTTTAGGAGCATTATTATTAATGATTGTTTTTATGGTATTTAAAATAGTTCCGGGTTCTATAGCTGCACTAATATCTGCAGGAATCGTTTTATTAACAGGCTGCGTGCCAATTACAAAAGCCTACAAAGGTATTAGTTGGACAAGTGTAGTAATGATTGCCGCTATGATACCTATGGGTATTGCACTACAAAAAACTGGAACTGCCCAAATTATTGCAAATGGCTTGGTTGATTATTTAGGAGCTATTCACCCTATAATGTTATTAGGTGGTGTATTTCTATTAACCACTACTTTTAGCCAAGTTATAAATAATTCTGCGACAGCAGTACTAATGGCACCAATAGCGATTTTAGCAGCAAACTCTTTAAATTTATCACCAGAGCCTTTCATGATTGTAGTTGCCATAAGTGCATCAACAGCATTTTTAACACCTATTGGCACAACAACCAACGCTATGGTGATGACGGCCGGTGGATATAAATTTATGAATTATCTAAAAGTAGGTGCACCACTCTTGCTCATATTTTTTATTATCACATTAATTTTAGTGCCTCTTATATGGCCCTTTTAAAAGGCCTAATAAGTAAGATGAAATACTTTTAATAAATAAGCGTTGTTAATTTCTGATTTTCAACGCTTTTTATTTGAAAGTCCAGGCTACAATTCGTGATATTTTATTACCCTGTCCCATAGGAATCGTTTTAATATCAGTTGCTTCTAGTTTTTCTAGTGAGGTGTAAATACCTTTCACTAAATCTTTTCTTGAAACTAATGTTGTAAACCAAGTACTATTTTCTTTATATAAAGAACTTTCATAAAGATAATTATGAATGAAAGCCTTTTCACTACCTTTATACCATAATTCATGATGTGTTCCAGCAAAATTTCTAACAACCTTTTTGTCTTCTGTTTTAAGTCCTTTCAATTTTCGAGTTGTTGCCTCCATAGCTTCGCTTTTAGATTTATAAAATGGCGGATTACATATGGTTACTGAAAATTTATTATCTTTCTCTAAAATGCCTTTAAAAATTCGAGAACTATCTTTTTGAAATCGCAAAGAAATAAAATCACTTAATTTATTCTTATCTATAATTTTTTGAGCATATTGTAATGATTTTTCATCAATATCAGTAGCTACAAATTTCCAGTTATATTCTGCGTTTCCTAATAGAGGATAAATACAACTAGCACCAGTTCCAATATCTAACACCCTAATATGTTCTTCAATATTTGATAATTTTAATAAATCTGAAACATGATGAATATAATCTACTCGCCCAGGAATTGGAGGACATAAATTAATATCTGGAAACTCCCAAAAGTCTATATTATAATGCTTTTTAAGTAATGCGCTATTTAATGCTTTAATAGCTTTTGGGTTAGCAAAATCAATAGTTTTCTTTTGAAATTTATTTTCAAAAACAAAAGGCAATAAACTTGGAGATTCTTCACATAAAGCATTTAAATCGTATCCTGATTTATGTTTGTTTTTTGGATGGAAATTTTGACTATTTTTCATTGTATATAAATCTACTATACCTCAACCCGTTTCCAATTTCCTTTTTTAAACCAAATGATAGCAATAATGGCTATTAAGATTTCCGCTAAAGTAATAGCCCAAAACACACCAGCTGGTCCAAAATCTAGTGTAATTGCCATAAAGTAAGCAAATGGTAATTGAAGTAACCAAAAACAAACAAAGTTAATATAGGTTGGTGTTTTAGTATCTCCAGCTCCATTAAATGCATTTATAACTACCATCCCATAACCATAAAAAACATAACCTGCTGCAATAACACGTAAACATAAACTCCCATACTTAACAACATCTGGCGTTGTGTTAAATAACACGATAATTTGAGGTGCGAATACTAAATAAACTATAGAAACTAAACCCATAAATAGTGCGCTATATTTTCCTGTTTTCCAAACAGATAATTCTGCGCGATCAGGTTTTTTTGCTCCTAAATTTTGTCCCACTAAAGTTGCAGCAGCGTTGCTCATACCCCATGCTGGCATTAGTGTAAACATCATTACACGAATAGCAATGGTATAACCAGCAAGTACTTCGCTGCCAAACTCACTCATAATTCGCATTAAAAACACCCAGCTAGAAGTGCCGATTAAAAACTGACCAATACCGCCTAATGATACTTTAATTAAATTAAACATTACGCCTACTCTTAATACTAAATCTTTTAATCCTACTTTAATTTTACTGTAACCGTAAAACAAAATAGCTAATTGAAATAGTACTGCTGTACCTCTACCTATGGTAGTTGCGATTGCTGCGCCTTCAACACCAAAGGCTGGAACAGGACCGAAACCAAAAATGAATATCGGGTCAAGAATTATGTTTAATCCGTTTGATAGTACCAAAGTCCACATAGCAACAGATGCATCACCTGCACCTCTAAAAATTGCATTGATTAAAAACAGTAACATAATTGTAATATTACCTCCTAAAAGCACTTTTGTATAACCATACCCTTCTGCTATTAAATCGGGTTCAGCACCCATTAAACTCAAAATTTCTTTAGGGTATGTAATACCAATAACACTAATTATAGCAGCAACAAAAACACCAAGAAATATGACTTGAACCGCTGCATTTGAAGCCCCTTTTAAATCTTTCTCTCCTACACGACGAGCAACAACAGCAGTTGCAGCCATACTTAAACCAATGGCAACTGCATATACTAGAGTTATTACAGACTCTGTTAAACCAATAGTTGCTACTGCATTTACACTTACTTGAGACACATACATAATGTCTACGAGTGCAAAAATAGACTCCATAAGCATCTCCAAAATCATTGGGATTGATAACATGAAAACGGCACGACGAATACTACCAGTAGTAAACTCTTGCTCTTTGCCTGTAACAGCAATTTTAAAATATTGAAAGAATTGTTTTAATGAAATTTTACTTGATTGCATTTTGAAATAATTTAATATAAAACATGACTAAATGCTAAAACATTTAGATTTTGTTTTGCTCGATAGAATCTCGACGCTTACCTGAAGTCAAATTAAACAATCATAGGTCACAAATATGATAAATAAATTTAACATTTTAGGCAAATGACATTGATTATTTTAACTTCGCAAAAAAATTGCAGATGATAAAAGCCGTTATTTTTGACATGGATGGAGTTATTATTGATAGCGAACCATTACACAGATATGCCTACAATGAAATGTTTAAAGACGTTAATATTGAGGTTTCTGATACGCTTTATGAATCTTTCACTGGTCAGTCAACTATAAATATTTGCAAAAAACTGTGTGATCTTTTTCAGCTTAAAGAAACACCCCAATATCTGGTTTCATTAAAACGTAAACATTATGAATACGTGTTTGATAACGATAAAGATTTCGATTTAATTGATGGTGTTTTAGATTTAATTAAAGATTATCATGCAAATGGTTTGACTTTAGTTTTAGGCTCATCTGCTTCTATGCCCGGGATAAAGCGTATTTTTAAACGTTTTAATTTAAATCAATATTTCAAAGCAAAATTAAGTGGTGCAGATTTAAAAGCATCAAAACCACACCCTGAAATTTTTATTAAAGCAGCAGAAGCTTCAGGTTTTAAACGTTCTGAATGTATAGTAATTGAAGATTCTACTAACGGTGTAAAAGCAGCTTATGCCGCAGGTATTTTTTGCATAGGTTATAATAGTTTGTACTCAAAAAATCAAGATTATTCTAAAGCTAATTTAGTTATAACAGATTTTGAAGAAATTCGTTTTAATAAAATAAAAACACTTATTTAAAACTATGTATTGGCTTGTTTTATAATTGCCTTTAACCGTTCTTTTCTTAAAGCTTCTTCAGCTTTCTTTTTATTCGTTTTTCTAGACATTAGCTTAGAGTGCTTCGCCTTATTTTTTGTGTTTTTTTCTCGTCCTTTTTTCGCCACAACTATTGTTTTGTTTTCAGCAACGCATTCTGCTCTTCCATGAGGTCTGTAAGTTTTGCTAACAACTCAATATCCTTTGGTGTAGCTACCGTTTTGTTCTCTGTGTCTTGAGCTTTATTCTTCAATCTATTCATAAACTTAACAACAATAAAAACGGTAAAACCAATTATTAAAAAATCTAACAAAGCTTCCCCTAAAGCGCCATAGCCTATAGCGACTTCATCTGTTAATATAGTTCCTGAAGCATCTTTAACAACATCTTTTAAAATGATTCTTTTATTTTGGAAATTCACACCATCTGTTATTAATGATAACGGTGGTAACATGATTTTTTTTACAATGACATCAATGACCTTATTAAATGATGCACCAATTATAATACCGATGGCCATATCCATCATATTTCCTTTTACCGCAAATTCTTTGAATTCATTAAATAGTTTCATAATAAAGATATTTAATTTATCAAGTTAATAAAAAAAGTGATTTTTTGGCTATTTCTTGTAGAACTTGGCATAACCACGATACCCAAAGAAACCTAAAACAGCTACAATAGCACAAGCAATACCTATAAATTTAAGGCTTACAATTTGATCTCCGCTGGCATAACTATGTAAACCAGCTAGGTAAAAATTAACTCCAAAATAAGTCATCATAATACTTGAAAAAGCAACTATTGACAAGAGATTAAAAAGCCAACGCCCTCGAAGCCCTGGAACTAATCGCATGTGAATAACAAAAGCATAAATCATGATACTAATAAGCGCCCAAGTTTCCTTAGGATCCCATCCCCAGTATCTACCCCAACTTTCGTTAGCCCACATGCCTCCTAAAAAGTTTCCTATGGTTAACATAACTAAACCAACTGTTAAAGCCATTTCGTTAATAATGGTAAGCTCTTTTATATTTAAATCCATTTTAGCTTTATTCTTCTTTGTGGTAAACACCATAAGCAAGAGAGAAACTACTCCTAAAATCATTCCTAGAGTAAATGGCCCGTAACTAGCCACAATAACAGCTACGTGAATCATGAGCCAGTAACTATTTAAAACGGGTTGCAAGTTTGCAATTGCAGGATCCATCCAATTCCAATGGGCTATCATTAAAATCATGGCGGTGACAAATGCAGTCGAAGCTATTGTTAAATCACTTTTTCGACCAAAAGCAAGACCAAAAAACATGGTTGCCCAAGCAACGTAAATCATAGATTCATAAGCATCACTCCATGGCGCATGTCCTGATATATACCAACGCACTATTAAGCCAGCGGTGTGTAATACAAAAAGACCTAGTATGGCAAACTTAAATACATTAACTGAGATGTTAATCGCTTTATTTTTATCATTAAATATTTGAACTATTAACAACACAAACAATAAAGTACCAGCATACATATACCAACTAAATAATTTTTTAAAAATATCGTATTTGTTGTATAATATCTCAGTGTTTACTTTATCATCACTCAACATAACTTCACTTCCGTATTTATGCTGCGTTTTCTTAAAAGCACCTAATAGCTTGTTTGCTTGGGTAAAATCTCCGGTTTGTTTTGCTTGATTTAGCGTGTATAAATATACTCCAAAACCGTTCTTTATAAAATTTGTATACAGGGAATCTTTAATTTGAGTTTTATCTCTAATAAATTCAAAAGTAGAAACCCATTTATTGTTGTCATCATCGGGTAATGGGAATATTTTTAAAGACATCCCCTCTACGGTATTAAACAATAAATTTACACGTTGGTCTGCTTCTTTAAACTCTTTTTGATGACCATTAGGCACTTGTGCTTTGTATGCATCATCTAAATAAGGCCCTAATTTATACTCACCTCTTTCTGTGAAAAAATCTGCTAAAGTTGCATACTTTTCATCTTTATCAACTCCAATTATAGTGCGTACTGAGTCTGCTTTTTTTAGTTTTAAGTAAATTATTGGCACATTATACCAAAGTTGCGGACTTTCATGAATGGATAAAAATACTTGATTAGCATCAAAATCTTCATAAGTATCATACTTACTTAACTTACGAAGCATTTCAGACGCATATGTATTTACAGGCATCATACGACCGCTAAGGTCTTGTATAACTAAATGCCCGAATTCATCAGCATGTTCTTTAGGAGTTATATTAGCTTTTAAAACAGAATCTATTTGTGCTTTTGAAGGTTTAGAATGATCATGACCATCATTTGCAGAATGTTGTTGCGAAAATCCATTTAAACCAATACATAAAACTAAAATAGTAAGCAATTTCGATTTTTTTGCTTTTACTTTTTCTAGTTGCTTTTTTAGATCGCCAAAACGTGAAAACTTACTAAACAAAATAGCCATTAAACCAAAGTACAGCATGAAATAACCTATATAAGTAATTAAGGTACCTAAAAAATCATGATTTACAGATAGTATAGTACCTTTCTCATCAGGATCGAAACTTGATTGAAAAAAACGATAACCACGATGGTCAAGGATATTATTCATAAAAATTTTATAATCATAATCACCTTCTTGCTTATCTAAAACAGTAACTTCACTTGAATAGGCAGAATAACCTTTATCTGTTCCAGGATAACGCTCTGCTTCAAAGTCATTTAACTTAATTGAAAATGGTAATTCTAACGTTTTAGAACCATACTTTAGAGCAAAATCTAAACCGCCAACTTCAACTTGTTTGAACGCGCTATTAGTACCTTTTCCTCCTAATAAGCCAACTTTTTTTGTATCACCATTTGCTGTTACTTTAAGTACAACACCATCCTCATCATTTTTAAGAATTTTGGGCTTTTGTACAATATCAAAAACACCTTTTACTACTGGTTTAGGAAAAACAACTTGTATGTTTTCTGCAATATTGTAGAGTGAACGCAATATTAATGGCTGAATACTATCTTTAACTAGAGTTCCTCTGGCCTGAGTAGCCATTGTCATATAATCTCCATCATAAGGCGAATTTATAGTTAACTCATTATTTTTATAAGTTATGTTTATAGCTCCGGGTGTTGGTTTATTCAAGGAAAATAGAATATTGTGTACACTTTGCACTTCGCCTACTTTTAGGAAATGATTGTGGCCTCCTTCTACCATTTTAAGATATTCCTCGCCATTTTCGTCTGGTATAATATCTTCCTCAGCTCCCTTTATAAACTTTTCTAACTCAATAGAAATAGGTTGTTTATCATATTCTGTATTTACTTTAAAATTGTTCTCTAATCTATATGAAAAATCAACTTCATTTTCTAAAACTCGTCTTTGGGTAACACCATTTACTACAAAATCACCATCAATATAAGTAGTTATATATGTTTTTTGAGATAGAAATGAATTTTCAGATTCACCTTCTCTAATAGCCATCATGCCTTCAAAGCCTACATAGCGAGTAATAAATGCTCCTAAAAGAATGAAAATAAAGGATAAATGAAGAATAAAAGTTGCCCATTTTTCTTTTTTGTAAAGCCTAAACCTAAAAACATTTCCAATAAAATTTATGATAAAAAACACCATAATGGCTTCAAACCACCAAGCATTATAAATTAAATTTCTGGTATACGGTGTTGGCGAAGTATCTTGTCCTGCATCTAAAAAAGTACCTGTAGCCATTGCTGCTGCAAAGGCAATAAATAAAATAGCTGTAAGTCTTGTGGAAAAGAGAATTTTGGCGAGTTTTTCTTGCATAATCATAGCCCTTTAAAAGGTTTTGCAAATTTAAGGATTAAAGTTTATTTATGAATGTTAAAAAAGTTTAAAAAATTGCAGATTATTAATCTGATTTTAAGCTTATTTAAATGCGATGTGTAATTCGTAAAACTAGCGCTTTCTGGCTTCAAAAATTTTTAAATGCAAAAACGTTCCCATTTTTCTGGCCCGACGTTTTGCGTTTTCTGCATAATGGCCTTCAAAAAGTTCATCAATTGTTTGAAACCAAAGATTTAACCATAAACCAAAATGTAACTCGGTAATACTATTATTATTTTCTTTATCGACTTTTACATGAACATCTAATGGATTACCTAAATATTTTGTTTTTAAAAATAAGCTCGATTCCCAAAATGTCGTTAATCGCTCTAAATGCGCATCCCAATCTTTTATAGCATCATTAAAAAAAGGTGCTAAAACTTGGTGTTTTTTAACTTTCTTATAAAATGATGTCACTAATAAAAACACATCTTCTCTAGATTTAATATCCTTTTTTACCATAGTAAACAAAGATAGGGCATATCCCTTTTATTTAACATTATACTTACTTATTTTAGCAGTATGATTTCAGTAGTAATTCTAGGTGCTGGCAATGTCGCAACCCATTTATTTAAAGGTTTCAGAAAAGCAGATAACGTTTCTGTTATTCAGTGGTTTAACAGGAGCTTAAGTTCTATTTCTTCCTATAAAAATGAAGTAGACATAACCGATGATTTATCAAAACTTAAAGATGCCGATATTTATATATTAGCGATAAGTGACGATGCTATTTCTAATTTATCATCACAACTGCCTTTTGAAAATAAGCTAGTTGTACATACCTCTGGAAGCGTTAGTGTTTACGATATAGATATGAAACACAAACGTGGTGTTTTATACCCTTTACAAACCTTTAGTAAAGAAGCTAATTTAGATTTTAAAAATGTACCTATTTGCATAGAAACTATTGATAAAAAATCTTATCCGCTTTTAAAGGAAGTAGCGTTAAGCACGGGAAGCCCGACCAAAAAAGTAAACAGCGACCAACGCAGAGTATTGCATTTAGCGGCTGTTTTTGTTAATAATTTCACGAATCAACTCTACAGAATTGGACATGAAATTACAGAAAGTGAAGGTGCAGAGTTTGATGTTTTAAAACCACTAATTCTAGAGACGGCAAAAAAGATTCAAGATATCTCTCCATACATGGCGCAAACAGGTCCTGCTAAACGTAATGATAAAAAAACCTTAAAAAAGCACTTAAAACTTTTAGATAATAATACCCAACATAAAGCTATTTACGAACTCTTAACAGCTTCAATACAACAAACCCATGGAAGAAAAAAGTTATAAAGAATACTTAGAACATATTACTACATTCATTTTTGATGTGGATGGCGTTTTAACCGATGGAAGCGTTACCATTTTAAGCAACGGAGATATGTTACGTAAAATGAACATAAAAGATGGTTACGCTTTAAAAACAGCTGTAGATAAAGGGTTTAATATGTGTATTATTTCTGGAGGTAGTAATGAGGGTGTTCGTACAAGATTACAAGGTTTGGGAATAAAACATATTTATTTAGGTGCACATAATAAAATTGAACAGCTAGATGAATATTTAAACGAAAATAAAATTGAAGCTAAGAACGTGTTATATATGGGTGATGATATTCCAGATTATCCTATAATGAAACTTGTAGGTTTACCTTGTTGCCCTCAAGATGCTGTTCCTGAAATTAAAAACATCTCTAAATATATATCTCATAAAAATGGTGGTAAAGGCGCTGTGCGAGATGTTATTGAGCAAGTGCTAAAAGTTAAAGGAAAATGGAGTGGTAATTTTGACGCGAAGTATGATTAATAATGAAACGTAAAAGCAGACGTATTAGTAACGGTTTTGGTTATATAGGCTTTGGCAATAAGCAAAGTAATTTCAACCAAAAAAGTAACACCCCTTTTTCTTATATTAAAGAACGTTTGCATGAAGAATCTCATTATCACTTCAAACTAGATTTTACTCATAAAGAACTTTCCAAGACAGAACGCGAGTTAATAAAAAAGAAAATTAGAAAATCCGAGAGAAAACGAAATTTAAAAACCCTCTTTATCTTTGTAATTATAGCTTCTTTTGTGAGCTTTTTTGTAAAACAAGGTATTGACCTTTTTGTTTCAAGACTTTAAATAAATGATTGCTTTTTTAAACCTAATTCGTTGGAAAAATTTATTAATAATTGCACTAGTCCAATTACTAATAAAATATGCACTTTTAGAACCCTTTGGAATTAATACAAGTTTAAATATATTAGGAATTTCTCTTTTAATTTTATCAACTATTTGTATCGCAGCTGCTGGTAATATTATTAATGATATTTATGACATTGAAACCGATTTTATAAATAAACCGCATAAACTTATTGTTGGTAAAGCCATTTCTGAGAAGAAAGCATTTAATCTATTTATCGTTTTTAATATTCTAGGTGTAAGTCTAGGTTTTTATGTATCAAACTTAGTTGATAAGAGTGCGTTCTTTTCGTTATTTGTCATTATTTCAGCTTTACTTTACGTTTATGCCACTTTTTTAAAACGAACGCTTTTAATTGGAAACATTATTATTTCATTATTAGTAGCTTCTAGTATTTTAATCGTTGGTATTTTTGAATTACTACCTGATATAACACCAGATAACAAGCACTTACAACTCACTTTCTTTAAAATTATATTCGATTATGCTTTTTTTGCTTTCATGATTAATTTACTTAGAGAAATAGTAAAAGACATTGAAGATATTGATGGTGATTATAAAGCAAATATGAACACACTACCCATAGCAATTGGGAGAATACGAGCTAAAAATATCCTTTTTGCTTTGTCCTTTATTCCAACTTTAATCATCTCATATTATGTTATTAATTCACTTTATAAGCACGAAATTGCAGTAGGATATTTTTTATTGCTAATAATTGGTCCACTAATTTACATCAGTATTAAAATTTTTAACGCTGAAATAAAAAAAGATTATCATCACATTAGCACAATGCTAAAAATTGTTATGGTTTTTGGAATGCTTTCGTTACTTTTATACAAGTACATTCTACTATAACAATGCTAAACGAAAAACTTAAAAACCACCATATTATACTTGCTTCCGGTTCTCCTAGAAGGCAAGAGTTTTTTAAAAACCTAAATCTAGATTTTGAAATTCGTTTAAAACCAGTAAAAGAAGAGTTTCCAAACCGTTTAACGCATTTTGAAATAAGTAATTATTTAGCTCAGTTAAAAGCACTTCCTTTTAAAGATGAATTAAAAGAAAATGATATTTTAATCACCAGTGACACTATTGTGTGGCATAACAACAAGGCTTTAGGGAAACCTCGCAACGAAGACGAGGCTTTTAAAATTTTAAAATCATTAAGTAATAATACACATGAGGTGATTACATCGGTTTGTTTTACTACAAAAAATTATGAAAAAACACTTCATTCAATCACCAAAGTTGCCTTTAAATATTTAACAGACGAAGAAATAAAATACTACATAAAAACAGCAAAACCTTATGATAAAGCTGGTGCATATGGTATACAAGAATGGATTGGACAAATAGGAGTAACTAAACTAGAAGGGTCTTATTTTAACGTTATGGGATTACCCACACATCTTGTTTATAAAACGTTAAATACCATTGCAGAAACAACTTAGCGTTGTAAATTTATGCTATGGAAACTTACATTAAATTTAAAAAAATAATAAAAGCCGAAATATTATTTTGGTTAGCAATTGTTGTTATCGCATTGGTAACATCTTGTAAAAACAAAGTAAAAACTGATGACTTAGCCGTAAAAACTGATAACGTTATTGCAGAAGTGAGCATCAAACAGCCCACTAAAACAACTCCAGAGTTTAAAGCCTATTGGTATGCAGGAGAGGCCGAAATTTCATCTTATAAATTAGAGCAAGCACGCTATGGCGAAATGCGAGAAGGCACTGCCGTTTTAGTATATGTAACCGAAGATTTTCTTCCAGAAATTCAAGTAAAGGCTGATTATCAAAACCCTGAAAACATCCCAGTTTTAAAACTAAATGCTACTAAAAAATTTAATACCGGAATATATCCATATTCCATTATGCAAAGCACCTTTTATCCGGTTTCAAATAACCAACATGCTATAAAAGTATCCAGTTCTATTCAAGAGTGGTGTGGTCATGTTTATGCGCAATTAAACAATAGAGAGCAATTTGAAATTATGTCGCATTCCTATTTTGAGCGTGAAGCAGATGAGCGTTTTAAAATAGATAAAACCATTTTAGAAAATGAACTTTGGACGAAACTGCGCATCAACCCTGAGCTGCTTCCTACTGGTAATTTACAAATTGTTCCTTCTTTGGAGTATACAAGATTACGCCATAAAACAATAAAAGCTTATAAAGCCACTGCAACTTTAAATACGGGTGTATATACAATTAACTACCCCTCATTAAATAGAACATTGACCATACATTTTAATTCTAACTTCCCACACGACATATTAAGCTGGGAGGAGACTATAGGCAACCAAACTACAAAAGCAACAAAGCTTAAAACTATAAAATCTCCTTATTGGAATAAAAACAGTAACAAAGACCAAGTTTTAAGAGATACACTTCAATTAAATTAAATCATATTAGTTTAGTAGCGTATCTTTGTTTTATATTTTTAAATCAACCAATATGTTTTTAGAAGGCAATGAAACATTACTTAAAAGTTTTGAAAAAGAATTAATAATTACAGGATTTGTTCTTCTTTCTCTATTGATTATAAGATATATTACAAATTTTACGATTAAAAAAATAGCGAAGAGAAATGGTATAAATGATGCCAGAATTCGTTTAGTATGCAGATATGTAACCGTAACACTTTTAATACTAGCAGTAATAATAGAAGCCTTTGTTTTCGGTGCTCAATTTAAAGACCTTGCTGTTGTTTTTTCTTCCGTATTTGCAATTTTAGGAATTGCTCTTTTTGCTATTTGGTCTATTTTAAGTAATATAACTTCTGGTATTATTATGTTTTTTAACTTTCCGTATAAGGTTGGCGATAAAATAGATATTCACGACAAAGATTTTCCCGTAACGGCTATTATTGAAGACATCAGAGCTTTTCAATTACATTTAAGATTAGAAAATGGCGATTTAGTAACCTACCCTAATAACTTAATGTTACAAAAAGCAGTAACACTGGTAAAGAAAGATGCTATTGATGATATTAACGAAGATGATAGTGAAGCTGTCTAAATATTACATATATTTAAGCTATATTATTTTAAATGGCAAATACTAAAACCCATACCCTTGAAAAGCATTTAGGTCAAATACCAGGGAGTGTTATTTACACTGGTAAAAAGAAATCTCAAAAACTTTTTATTGAAACTTTTGACTATAATAAAGAGCAATGCGCTGAAAAAGAATTAACCTCCGTTCAAGAAAGTTTTGAGTTTAAACTTACAGATTCAATTACGTGGGTAAATTTAAATGGCTTAAACCATGTTAATGAAATTGAAAAATTAGGAGCGCACTATGGTTTACACCCACTAGTTTTAGAAGACATTGTAAATATTTCTCAACGTCCTAAAATAGATGAATATGAAAATTACATATTCGTTGTTTTAAAAATGTTATACTACGACGAAAATGAAGCCATTGTTTCTGAACAAGTAAGCTTCATATTGGGCGAAAGCTATGTACTTTCCTTTCAAGAATCTGAAGGTGATGTTTTCAACTCAGTAAGAGATAGAATTAGGCATGCGAAAGGCCGAATTAGAAATATGAAATCTGATTATTTACTTTACACTTTAATTGATGCCATAGTAGACCATTATTTTAGCGTTATTGAAATTTTAGGTGATAAAATTGAAGATTTTGAAACGGCTATATTCTCAGGTGATATTGATGATGATGTAAGTCAAAAAATTCAAAACTTAAAACGCGAAATTTTACGAGTTCGTCGTGCTATATTTCCTCTCAGAGAGGTAATCAATCGTATTGAAAAAAATGAAAACAAACTCATTCAAAAAAGAACAATCACTTATTACAGAGATATTTACGATCATTTAATTCAAGTATCTGAAAACATAGATATTTACCGAGAAATGATTTGGAGTTTGATGGATATGTACATGACAACCATTAGTAACAAAATGAATGAGGTCATGAAAGTACTAACTATTATGGCATCTATTTTTATCCCTCTAACTTTCATCGCAGGTATTTACGGCATGAATTTCGAGTACATTCCAGAATTACATTACAAATACTCTTATTTTATTCTTTGGGGTGTTATGATTGTACTTTTTGTAGCTATGCTATTTTATTTTAAACGTAAAAAGTGGCTTTAAATTTATCTTGCTCGGTCTTTTAAGTTAAAGAAACATTAAAAGGTATACTTCGGCTATTTTACTTTGTTATATTTGGCTTTTAGCTAAATAAATATGATGCAAAAAATAACTCTATTCGTTTTTTTGTCTTTTTTTTCTCTATCGTTAAGCATAGCACAAAAGCCAAAAACACCTTCATCTTCAGAAATCTACGAATCTATTCAAAAGCTTAATTTCTTAGGCTCTGTTTTATACGTAGCAGCGCATCCTGATGATGAAAACACACGGCTAATATCTTACATGGCTAACAAAGTTAAAGCACGAACCGCTTATTTGTCGTTAACACGTGGTGATGGTGGGCAAAACCTAATAGGTCCAGAAATAAGAGAACTTTTAGGTGTTATTCGTACTCAAGAATTATTAGCCGCAAGACGAATAGATGGTGGCGAACAACTATTTACCCGAGCAAACGATTTTGGCTACTCTAAACACCCAGACGAAACTTTAGAAATTTGGGATAAAGACCAAGTTTTAAGCGATGTTGTTTTAGCAATTAGGCAATTTAAACCAGACATTATTATAAATCGCTTTGACCACAGAACACCTGGAACAACGCATGGTCATCATACTACTTCTGCTATGTTAAGCGTGGAAGCTTTTGATTTAGCCAATAAAAATGATGCATATCCTAATCAGCTAAAACAAACCAGTACATGGCAACCTAAACGCTTATTTTATAACACAAGTTGGTGGCGATATGGAAGAGAAGCCTTTGAAAAACTTGACAAAAGCAATATGATAAACTTTGATATTGGAACTTACTACCCTTTAAAAGGATTGAGCAATAATGAGTTAGCATCCTTGGCTAGTAGTCAACATTTATGTCAAGGCTTTGGGCGTTTATCACAAAGAGGTTCGCAACAAGAATATATTGAATTTTTAAAAGGAGACCCAATTACTGATAATACTAATATATTTGATGGCATTGATACATCCTGGAATCGAGTAAACGGAGGAACCGCAATAGGGAATATTTTATATGATATTGAAAACAATTTTAACTTTAAAACACCATCAGTTCATATTCCTAAATTATTAGAAGCTTACAAACTACTTCAAAAAATAGATAATGAACATTGGAGAACTCAAAAAACAAAAGAGTTAAAAGCCATTATTGAAATGTGTGCTGGTTTATATCTAGAAGTTTCAGCAGAAACAAATTGGGCAACTGCAAATGATGTAGTAGGACTTAATATTGAAGTTCTTAAAAGATCAAATTCAAATATAACCTTAGAAAGTTTAGAAAACGCTTCAGGCTTAAAAGTATCAAAGCAAATTGAGTTAAAAGAAAACACAAAATATAACTTTAAGGAAAGTCTTATTATCAATAAAGATGCGAAACCAACTGCACCATATTGGCTAAACGAAAAAGGAAGTTTGGGTATGTACAAAGTTAATAATAGCAATCTGATTGGTTTACCTGAAACCCCAAGGCTTTTCAAAATAGACTTTCATGTTTTAATTAATAAAACGCCAATAACATTTACCAAAAATGTAATTTATAGGTTTTCAAAACCAGATAAAGGTGAGCTGTACAAGCCTTTCGAAATTATACCAGAAGTAACTGCTAAAATTACAGAGGAAGTGATTATTTTAAATAATAATCAACAACGTGATATTACTGTAGTTGTAAAAGCAGGTAGAGATAATATTGAAGGTGATCTAGAAATTCAACATCCTAGTGATTGGAACATATTCCCGAAAAAACAAAAAGTATCAATTGCTAACAAAGGCGCAGAACAGAAACTAATTTTCACAGTTATTCCTCCTAACAACCAAAGTGAAGTTACAATTACCCCAATAGTTCATATTGATAATAAAAATTACTCTAAAGAACTCATAGAAATTGATTACGAACACATCCCATTTCAAACTGTATTACTTCCAAGCGAGAGTAAAATTGTTCGTTTAGATATTAAAAAACGTGGAGAAAACATTGGTTATATTCAAGGTGCTGGAGATGTTGTTCCTGAAAGTTTACAACAAATTGGATATAATGTTCGAATAATTACACCAGACGAAATAAACACTGAGACATTAAGCAGATTTGATGCGGTAGTAGTTGGCATTAGAGCTTATAACATTGTTGAAGACTTAAATTTTAAACAACAAGAATTATTTGATTTTGTTGCAAATGGTGGTAATATGATTGTGCAATATAATTGGAATAGACGGTTAAAAGTAACAGATATAGCACCTTACCCTTTACAATTATCAAGAGATCGTGTTACCGATGAAAATGCAGAGGTTAGAATTATAAATCCAAATCATCCAGTATTAAATTCCCCTAACAAAATCACTCAAAAGGATTTTGAAAATTGGACACAAGAACGAGGTTTATATTTTCCAAATAGTTGGGGGCCAGAGTTTACGCCTATTTTATCCATGAATGATAAAAATGAAACTGAAAAAGAAGGCAGTTTGCTTATCGCCAAATATGGAAAAGGTCGTTACATTTATACTGGTTTAAGCTTTTTTAGAGAATTCCCAGAAGGTGTATCTGGAGCATACAGGCTATTTGCAAATATGCTTTCTTTAGGGAAAGAAGATTTAAAACTAGAAGCTAAATTAAACGATTAATAATGTCTGAAGATAAAGAAACGAAACAACCCTGGTTAAAGCTTTATTCAATTGTTTTGATTGCTAACGCTATTTACATAATCATCTTTTATCTCATTACACAATCCTTTTAGCTATGCAAACTTTAAATTGGATTGATTGGACAGTTTTATGCACCACTTTAGTAGCTATAGTTGCTTATGGTACTTGGCAAACAAAAGGTAGAAAAAGTGTGCAAGATTATGTACGTGGCGGTAACTCATCTAAATGGTGGACCATTGGTTTATCAGTTATGGCTACACAAGCCAGTGCTATAACTTTTTTATCAACCACTGGTCAAGCCTTTTCTGACGGAATGGGATTTGTACAATTTTATTTTGGCTTACCAATAGCCATGGTAATCATTTGTTTAGTTTTCATTCCATTATACCATCGACTAAAAGTTTACACCGCTTATGAATTTCTGGAAAATAGATTCGATTTAAAAACGAGGTTTCTAACAGCTATTTTGTTTTTAATTCAGCGTGGTTTAGCTGCAGGAATTACCATTTTTGCTCCTGCTATTATTTTATCAGTTGTTTTAGGCTGGAACATTACATATCTAAACATCATAATTGGTGTTTTGGTTATTATATATACCGTTTCTGGAGGAACTAAGGCTGTTACAGTCACTCAAAAACAACAAATGCTAGTCATTTTTGCAGGTATGCTTGCCGCTTTATTTATCATATTAGATTTAATACCCGAAGAGGTTTCATTTACAGAAGCTATTGATATAGCAGGTGCAAGTGGCAGAATGGAAGTGCTAGATTTTTCTTTTGATTTAGAAAATAGATATACTGTTTGGTCTGGCTTAATAGGTGGAACATTTCTTGCTTTAGCATATTTTGGTACAGACCAAAGTCAAGTGCAGCGTTACTTATCTGGTAAATCGATGAAGGAGATGCAAATGGGTTTAATTTTTAATGGTATATTAAAAGTGCCTATGCAATTTTTTATTCTATTGGTAGGCATTATGGTTTTTGTATTTTATCAATTCAATCCAGCACCTCTTAATTTCATAGAATCATCAACGCAAAAGGTTTTAGTTTCAGAATATTCTGAAGATTACAAAACCCTACAAGAAAAGCAAAACAAGCTTTTTAATACTAAAAAAGAACTCAGTCTTCAACTCTCAAAAAGCGATAATGATGCTTTAAAAAGTGATCTATTTCGATTGGATAGTATTGAAAAAACCTATCGCTTAGAATCAAAATATTTAATTAAGCGAGCTATAGACTCTACTTATGCTAATGAGTACGATAAAATTTCAAACGAATTAGCATTATTAGATAAAAATAGCACTGCATTTGAAAGCAAAAGAGTTGAGCTAGAAACTCTTTACAAAGCCTCTGCTAAAGACACACAAACGAATGATAGAGATTATATGTTTATAACATTTATTCTAAAGCATCTTCCAAAAGGGCTTATTGGTTTACTTTTAGCAGTAATTCTTTCTGCTGCTATGTCATCTACAGCTTCAGAAATAAATGCGCTTGCAACAATTACGTCAATTGATATTTATGGAAGAAAGCTCAAAGAAGAAAAAGATGAAGACCATATGGTTAAAGTCACGAAACTTTTTACTTTAGCTTGGGGAGTCATTGCAATTATTATTGCTTGTTTTGCAAATTTGGCAGAAAACCTGATTCAGTTAGTAAACATTATTGGATCTATATTTTATGGTAATGTATTAGGTATTTTTCTATTGGCGTTTTTCTTTAAGTTTATTAAAGCAAATGCCGTTTTTGTAGCCGCATTAATTACTCAAGTAATTGTTATAATTGGTTGGTGGTTTGATTGGATGCCATATTTATGGCTTAACCTATTCGGTTGCATTACAGTTGTTTTAATAGCATGTATACTTCAATTAATAAATTCAAATAAAAAATCAATTGAAACATAAAACTATAAAATGGGGTATTATAGGTTTAGGTAATATTGCCCATAAATTTGCTACAGATTTATTAACTATTGATGATGCTACTTTACATGCTGTAGCGTCGCGTTCCAAAGAAAAGGCTCAAAAATTTGCTACAAAATATAATGCTACAGAAGTTTACGACAGTTATGAATCTATAGTTAAAGACCCAAACATTGACGCTATTTACATAGCTACGCCACATGCACTGCATAAGGAAAACACGTTACTTTGTTTAGAAAACGGTATAGCCGTTTTGTGTGAAAAGCCCTTTGCCATGAATAGTAGTGAAGTAGATGAAATGATTTCCAAGGCAAAAGAAAATAACGTATTGCTTATGGAGGCGCTTTGGACTTACTTTTTACCTCATTATCAATACGTTTTAGATCTAATAAAGAACAGAACCCATGGTAATGTTTTAAAGCTAGAAGCAGATTTTGGATTTTATAGAGCCTTTGATAATAGCTCAAGACTTTTTAATAAGGATTTAGGTGGAGGAAGCTTATTAGATATTGGTATCTATCCTATTTTTACAGCTTTATCTACTTTAGGTTTACCAAATAAAATAGAAGCTAATGCTACATTTTTTGATAACGGAACAGATTCATCCTGTAATATACTTTTTCAATATGAGAATTACATAACAGCTCATTTAAAAAGCACACTTCTAGAAGACACTCCTACAGAAGCTACATTCTATTTTGAAAATGCTATTGTAAAAATTAATAGCTACTTTCATGCTCCTTCAACTGTTTCAATAATAAAAGAAGGGGAAGAAGAAATAATTGAATTCAACTACAAAACCATTGGTTACAATTATGAAACAATTCACTTTAACAACCTTTTACGCAAAGGAAAGATTGAAAGTGACATTATGAGTTTTCAATTTAGCAAACACCTTATAAGACTTCTAGACCAAGTGCGAGAAGTTATAAACCTTAAATATTAAGCACAAAAAAGACTAGTTTTTATTACTTTAAGTATATTTTATTTGTCTATATGTAAAGTTTGTTTTACTTTTGTTTTGTCAATCATATAAATCAATCTTAAAACGAACAGTTATGAAAACAAATTATTTATTATCGAACAAGTACAAAAAGCTTGGTTGGACATTATTTTTATTAGGAGTAATTTCAGGAATAGTTTTACAGATTCTACCCGAAAAAGAAGATTTTTTTGGCATAGAACTAATTAAAGATTTCGGTTATGACTTCCTAGATGAAATAATTTCTGTCCTAATAATTATTGGTGGTCTTTTGGTAGGCTTTACCAAAGAAAAAATTGAAGATGAATTTATATTTAAACTTAGAAATGATTCCTTAGTTTGGGCAATTATTTTAAACTACGTAGTTTTACTACTAACAGTAATATTTATTTATGAAGGCAACTTTTTTACAGTTTTGATATATAATATGTTTACTCCTTTAATATTCTTCATTATCCGCTTTAACTTTTTAAAAATAAAAACTAGAAGTCATGAAGAATAAAATAAAAGTACAACGCGCTATTCATGATTTAACCCAAGCAGATTTGGCCAAAAAAATTGGAGTTAGTAGGCAAACTATAAATGCCATGGAGAAAAACAAATATGTACCATCAACAGTGTTATCGTTAAAAATAGCTAAGCTATTTAAAAAGTCTGTAGAAGATATTTTCTTTCTAGAAGATATAGATTAAAAAAAAACGTAATCAAAATTTGATTACGTTTTTTGTATTTATTTAGAAATATAAAATTACATAGCTCCCCATTCTTTTAGGGATTTAGTATTCATATCTATATAAGCAGAATTATTAGCTTTTTGTGCACCAGCTAAAGATTCTTTAGCTAATTTAATTGCTCCTTTTTTATCTCCAGCTTTAGCATAAATTAATGATTGTTGTCTTAACTGCCAAAAACCTGGCTTTTCAATCATAGACATAGCTTTGTCCATCCATTCTTTGGCTTTATTGATATCTTTTCCAGAGTTTAGGTAATAAACAGCTGAAGCATAGTAGTCACCAATACCAGGACCACTCATTACTTTATCAATTTTAGCAGAAACAACTTTATCAGTTGGCACTTCAAAAGGAATACCAATGTAGGTCTTATCCCAAACCAAATCAATTGTAGCACTACTAGTTTTTATATTATTGATATCTAATGTTAACGTTTCTACACTAAATGGAATTTCCATAGGCTTTACTGTAGTTTTTGCAGCTACTTTACTTTCATCCCATTCTCGAGGTGTTCCGTTTCCTTTGTAGTCTGTGTAAAAATAAACTTCCCAAGTTTCAGCTCCAGGTTTAGTAAATAAGGCATAAGTTCCTGCTTCTAAAGTTTGTCCATCAATAGTTGCTTCAGTACTAAATGTAATTTTAGTTCTAGCATTTGCTCCTGTTCGCCAAACTTTACCGTAAGCTTCTAAACCACCAAATATTTTTCTTCCTTTTACTCCTGGTCTAGAATATTCAATTGTAATGTCTGTCAACCCAACACGCTGCTCCAATTTAGAAAATGGACTCGGTTGCGGTGTTTCAATTTGCGCATTTACCGAGTAAACAGTGGTAAAAGCCAATACTAATAATAATAGTTTTTCCATTTTAATATGTATTTGTGATTAGTTTATTTTATGCTGGTTAAAATTAAACAATCCCTAAGCTTTATATGTTAACAAAAGCTTAAAATAAGACGTTGTATATTTGCAAAAAAGTAACTAATGAAAAAATATTACGCTGAAATAATAGGAACTTTTGCCATGGTTTTTTGCGGATGTGGCGCTATGACTATTAACGAAATAACCAATGGAAGCATAACACATGTTGGTGTTGCAATTACTTGGGGGCTAATTGTTATGGCCATGATATATGCCTTTGGAGAAATATCTGGTGCGCATTTTAATCCTGCAGTAACTATTGGCTTTGCATTTGCAAAAAAATTCTCTTGGAACCTTGTACCTAAATATATTCTTGCTCAAGCTATTGGTGCCATTTTTGCAGCTTTCTTATTATGGTTTCTTTTTCCTGAAAGCCAGTTTTTAGGCGAAACTAGACCTGCTGATGGTTTCCCAGCTTATAAAGCTGCTATTTTAGAGTTTTTGCTAACCTTTTTTTTAATGGTTGTAATTATTAATGTATCAACTGGCAGCAAAGAAATTGGAACTATGGCAGCAATTGCAGTTGGGGGTGTTATTCTCTTAGAAGCTATGTTTGCTGGCCCAATGACAAAGGCATCCATGAATCCTATTCGTTCCATTGCTCCTGCTCTTTTTACTGTTAATTTTCAATATTTATGGCTTTATATTACAGCTCCAATTCTTGGTGCTATAGCTGCTGTTTCTAGCTGCAAACTAGTTAAAGATGATACCTGTTGTTAGGTAAATAGATAAATCTTATATCTAGATTGAATATTTTGTTTAACTTATTTTAAAATATATTAAACATTTTGTATCTTTACCATAAATATAAGTATTATGGCAAAGAAAAAAACAGTCTCGAAAAACGATATCATTTCTTTATATATGGATTATGTTTTAGAACATGATCAAAATCCTAAAACAGTTTTTGCGTTTGCAAAAACCAACAATTTTGAAGAGGCTCAATTTTATGAATTCTTTTCATCTTTTGAAGCGATTGAAAAAGGAGTTTTTGAAGCTTTCTTCACAAACTCAATAAACGCACTTAACAATAGTGAAGACTATCAAAACTTTGATGCTAGAAACAAACTACTAAGCTTTTATTACACATTTTTTGAAAACTTAACTGCCAATAGAAGCTATGTTAATTTTTCATTAAACAGACATAAGCACGGTTTAAAAGGGCTGAAAATATTATCTGGTTTAAAAGTGCACTTTACAACTTACGTTAGTGAATTAGGAATTCAAATGCTTGATTTAAAACAAGAGCAATTTGATAAATTTCAGCAAAGGTCTTTAAAAGAATCTGCTTGGTTTCAGTTATTAGTAACCATGAAATTTTGGTTAGATGACACGTCTCCTAGCTTTGAAAAGACTGATATATTTATTGAGAAATCGGTAAATACAACTTTTGATGTATTAGATATTGCACCCCTTAAAAGTGTTATTGATTTAGGAAAATTCCTTTTTAAGGAAAAAATGAACATGAATTAAAAACGACACATGAAAACCATAGATAAAATACCTACTTCAAAAATTCAAAGAGCAACAAAATTAGTTTCTACTGGAGCTAAAGTTGGTGTAAATTACCTAAAGTATTATGGTGATAAAATTGTTAACACAGAAGCATCCGCTAAAGAACGTCTAAACAAAAATAACGCAACAGATATTTATGATGGTTTAAAGCAATTAAAAGGAAGCGCTCTAAAAGTAGCGCAAATGTTAAGTATGGAAAAAAGCATATTGCCACAAGCTTATGTTGAGAAATTCTCCTTAGCACAATTCTCTGTACCACCATTATCTCCACCACTAGTAATTAAAACTTTTAAAAAATATTTTGGCAAAATGCCAAATGACATATTCGATACTTTTAACGCAACTTCTGTAAACGCTGCCAGCATCGGTCAGGTGCACATTGCAGAAAAGAATGGGAAAAAACTTGCTGTGAAAATCCAATACCCAGGAGTTGCGCAAAGTATTGCATCAGATTTGGCTATGGTAAAACCAATAGCCATGAGTATGTTTAATATTAAAGGGAAAGATTCTGATAAGTATTTTAAAGAAGTTGAAAACAAATTGGTAGAAGAAACCAATTATCTATTAGAAATTAAGCAAAGTAAAGAAATTGTTGAAGCTTGCTCTCACATTCCAAACCTTAGGTTCCCTCAATATTATGAAGAGTTATCCTCAGAAAGAATTATAACCATGGATTATATGGTTGGTGAACATCTTTCTGAATTTGTATCACACAATACAGACCAAAACAAATCAAATAATTTGGGACAAGCACTTTGGGATTTTTACATGTTTCAAATACATAAATTAAAAAAAGTTCATGCAGACCCACATCCAGGGAACTTTTTAATATCTAAAAAGGGTGAATTAATAGCGTTAGATTTTGGGTGTATGAAAACCATTCCGATGGATTTTTATACACCTTATTTTGAATTAGCAAAAAAAGAAAATATTAATAACAAAGCGAATTTTGTTGAAAAACTCTATGAATTAGAAATTCTAAGGGAAGATGACTCTAAAGAAGAAATTGAGTTTTTTACAGACATGTTTCATGAAATGCTAAGCTTATTTACGCAACCATTTCATGCCGAAGTTTTCGATTTTTCTGATGCTGATTTCTTTGGTAAAATAGCAGAGTTAGGAGAAAAATACTCTAAAAGTACAGATCTAAAGAAAATGAATGGTAATCGTGGATCCAAACATTTTATTTATATAAATCGTACTTTTTTCGGACTTTACAACTTAATGTTCGACCTTAAAGCAAAAGATATTCAAATCAACAATTTTATAAATTTATAATGGCATATTTTAATGAAAACGACATTCAAAATCTGCATCATATTTATAAAATCAATCTGATAAATAGTTGCTCTGGTTATAAATCTGCGAACTTAATTGGTACAAAATCCGAAAATGGAATTGAAAACGTGGCAGTTTTTAGTTCAATAACCCATATTGGCTCAAGTCCTGCTATGCTTGGTTTTTTTTTAAGACCAACAACGGTTATTAGAAATACTTATGAAAACTTAAAGGAAACAGGCTTTTACACCATCAATCCTATACCGGAAAGTTTTTTAAAAGACGCACACCATACATCAGCAAAATACGATTCATCAATTTCAGAATTTGATGTTACTGATTTAGAGTCAGAATATAAAAATGATTTTAAAGCGCCTTTTGTTAAAGGTTTTCCTATTCAGTTAGCCATGGAATATGTTGAAGAATATAATATTAAAGCCAACAATACAATTCTTGTTATTGGAAAAATTAAAGAACTTTACGCTGACGACATCCTGATAGAAAAAGATGGCTTTATAAATCTTTCTAAAGGAAAAATTGCCGCCATAAATGGACTAGATGGCTACGCAGTACCAGAACTAAAAACACGTTTTGGGTATCAAAGACCAAAATAATTTAACTCATGAAAATTCTTGTAACAGGAGCAACAGGTTACATTGGCAAGCGGTTAATTCCCTTATTAGCCAATGAAGGTCATCATGTTGTTTGTGCTGTTAGAGATAAGCTTCGCGCTGACAAAAACTATGCTGAAGAAGAATTAATTGATGTTGTTGAAACCGATTTCTTAAAACCAGAAACATTACACAACATTCCAAATGATATAGATATTGCGTATTATTTGATACACTCTATGTCAAACTCATCTAAGGATTTTGAATCTCTAGAAGAGCAATGTGCCAAAAATTTTAAAACCAGTATTGAAACTACAACGGCAAAACAAGTTATTTACTTAAGTGGTATTACAAATGAAGATAACCTATCAAAACATTTACAATCACGTAAAAATGTAGAAGAATGTCTAAAATCTAAAGCTTATGGATTAACTATTTTTAAAGCTGGAATTATTGTAGGGTCAGGTAGTTCGTCTTTCGAAATTATTAGAGATTTAGTTGAGAAATTACCTTTCATGATTGCCCCAAAATGGCTAAATACTAAAACACAGCCTTTGTCTGTCAGGAATGTTTTAACCTTTTTGCATAAAAGTGCTGGAAGAGAAGATTTATATAACAAAGCGTACGATGTTTTTGGACCTGAAGTACTCACATACAAACAAATGCTACTTCAGTTTGCTCAAGTAAGAGGATTAAAACGCTACATTTTAACTGTACCTGTAATGACCCCAAAACTCTCTTCCTATTGGTTATATTTTGTGACATCAACATCATATAAATTAGCGTCGTCATTGGTAGATAGTATGGGAGTTCAAATTATAGGAAAACCTAGTAACATCAATAAGCTTTTAGATGTTAACCCAATGACCTATAAACAAGCTGTTGAATTAGCTTTCGAAAAAATAGAGCAAAATAGTATTGTATCTAGTTGGAAAGATTCGATGATAAGTAGCGGAAGACTTCGTAATAACCTTTACAAATATATTAACGTACCAAAGTTTGGATGTTTTACAGATTATAAAGAACGTAAAGTAAAAAACACTGAAAAAACGCTTGATAAAATTTGGAGTATTGGTGGCACCAATGGTTGGTATTATGGAACGTTTCTTTGGAAAATCAGAGGTTACATTGATAAGTTATTTGGTGGCATTGGCTTACGAAGAGGTAGAACTAGCCCAACCAATTTAGATGCGGGAGATGCTCTTGACTTTTGGCGTGTTATTTTCGCAGACAAAGAACAACAAAAACTGCTTTTGTATGCAGAAATGAGACTACCTGGTGAAGCTTGGCTTGAATTTAAAATTGAAGACAATTTGCTGAAACAAATAGCAACGTTTAGACCTCGCGGGCTTTGGGGTAGATTATATTGGTATAGCGTTTTACCATTTCACGGATTAATTTTTAAAGGAATGATAAACAAACTCGTAGATGTTTAATCATAAAAAACAACATTTACCTGAAAAAATTTGTGAAACTTGTGACTTCCCTTTTAGCTGGCGAAAAAAATGGAAAAAAAATTGGAATAATGTTAAGTATTGTAGTGAGAAATGCAGAAGAAACAAAACAACATAGCACTAGTATGGTTTAGGAATGATTTGAGGGTTCAAGACAATAATGTTTTGAATACTGCGATTCAAAATCATAAATCTGTTATTGCTTGTTATTTTTTTGACCCAAGACATTATCAAATAACAGACTTGGGATTTAAAAAAACTGAGAAATTCAGAGCTAAATTTTTAATTGAAACCATTACCAATTTAAAAACCAATCTTAAAACCTTAAATATTGAATTATTTATTTTTAATGAATCTCCTGAAACTTCTATTGAAAAATTAGTTAAAACTCACAATATTAAATATATCTATTCTCAAAAGGAGTGGACTAGCGAAGAAGCCAAAGTTTTAAAAAAAGTAAAGACATCAATATCTAAGGATATAACTTTTAATGGTTATTATGATCAATTTCTTTATCATCCAAATGATATTAATATGTCATTAAAAGAAATCCCACAGGTATTTACCAATTTTAGAAAAAAGCTTGAAAAATTTAGTCAAGTTCGAGATTCAATCAAAAGTCATCCTGCAGAAAAAGTAGAAACTATTGTAAATGATACTGAAATACCATCACTGAATGATTTAGGATTTGAAAACTTTGAAACTCATCCAAACGCAGCATTTCCATTTAAAGGTGGTGAAGATAATGCTCTTGAAAGATTGGATGATTATTTTTTTAAAACTAAAAAATTAGGATTCTATAAAAAAACTAGAAATGGATTAGTTGGAACAGATTTTAGTTCAAAGTTTTCCCCTTGGTTGGCAAACGGAAGTATTTCTGCAAGAACAATTTATTGGAAAGTAAAACAATTCGAAAAAGAGCATTTTAAAAACCAATCTACTTATTGGCTCATATTTGAATTAGTCTGGAGAGATTATTTTAAATACATATCGCTAAAACACAATAACAAAATTTTCAAAATTGGTGGAATTTTAAATAAAACCTACAATTGGAAAACTGATAGAATTCAAATTGAAAAATGGATAAATGGCGAAACAAAATCATCATTTGTAAATGCGAATATGATTGAATTAAAAAAAACGGGCTGGATGAGTAACAGAGGTCGCCAAAATGTAGCGTCATTTTTTGCAAAAGAACTCTTTTTAGATTGGAGAATTGGCGCCGTTTACTTTGAAACTATGTTAATTGATTATGATGTTCATAGTAACTATGGTAATTGGATGTATGTTTCTGGTGTTGGAAATGATCCCAGAGACAGAAAGTTTAATGTAGACTTACAAGCTGAACGTTATGACACAAATGGTAAGTTTCAAAAATTATGGCTTCAAGAAACCTTGTTTTAAATGAAAACACTCAAACTCATATTAGGAGATCAACTGAATATAAAACATTCGTGGTTTAACGAAACTAACGAAAAGGTTATTTATTGTTTGTTTGAAATGCGTCAAGAAACCGATTATGTAAAGCATCATATTCAAAAAGTAATTGGCTTTTTTACTGCAATGCGACAGTTTGCTGAAGACTTAAAAACACAAGGTCACGAAGTAGAATATTTCAAAATTAACGACAAAAATAACACACAGTCTTTAACTGAAAACCTTAAGAAGCTAATTAAAAAACATAACATTGAAAATTTTGAGTACATCTATCCTGATGAGTATAGGCTTGACAAACAACTCAACAACTTTTGCGATAACTTAAATATATCAACAACCGCAGTTTCTGCAGAACATTTTTACACAAATCGTAGCGATTTAAAAATATTTTTTAAAGGAAAGAAGCAATATCTCATGGAAAATTTCTACAGAGATATGCGTAAAAAACATGATATTTTAATGGTATCAGGGCAACCTGAAGGCGGTAAATGGAACTTCGATAAAAGCAATAGAAACAAGTGGAAAGGTGAAGTCGAAATACCAAACTACAAGTTATTTAAAAATGATGTTTCGAGTGTAATTAAAGATATTGAAAAAGCCAATATTAAAACTATTGGGGAATTTGAAACTAAAACCTTTTCTTATCCAATAACCAGAAAACAAGCCATAGAGCAACTTAAGTATTTCTGTAAAGAATTATTAATTCACTTTGGGACTTATCAGGATGCTATGCATACTAATGAGGAATATCTTTTTCATTCAAGATTATCATTTGCGATGAACTTAAAACTTATTTCTCCGAAAGATATCGTAAAAACAGTTATGAATTATTACAGAAAACATGGCGACGATATTGACATTTCTCAAGTTGAAGGTTTTGTTAGACAGATAATTGGATGGCGAGAATATATGCGGGGTATGTATTGGGCATTTATGCCAGAATATAAGAGTAAAAACGAATTAGATAATCATAATAAACTTCCCGGTTTTTTCTGGACCGGAAACACTAAAATGAATTGTTTAAAACATGCCATAAACAACTCTCTAGATAACGGTTATGCACATCATATTCAACGTTTAATGATTACTGGAAATTATACTTTGTTAACTCAAACAAATCCAGATGAAGTTGACGATTGGTATTTAGGAATTTATGTAGATGCTATTCAATGGGTACAATTAACAAATACAAGAGGCATGAGCCAATTTGCTGATGGCGGAAAAATTGCTACAAAACCTTATGTATCATCAGGCTCATACATTAATAAAATGAGTAATTATTGTAGCTGTTGCCATTACAACCATAAAAAGAAAACTGAAGACGATGCATGTCCTTTCAATAGCTTGTATTGGAATTTTTTAGATGAAAAAAGAGATCATTTAGGCAACAACTTCAGAATGGGTATGATGTATAGTTTACTTGATAAAATGGATAAACAAGACCTTCAAAATATAAAAGAAAAGGCAAAACATATTATAAAGCATCAGGATGAATACTAAACCCAAAATACATTTAGTTTGGTTAAAACGCGATTTACGATTGCAGGACAACGAAGCTATTTTTAATGCACTAGCCTGTGGTGAAAGGTTGGTATTACTCTACACTTTCGAACCTCTTCTTTTAAATGACAGTCATTACAGTAAACGCCATTGGGATTTTATTAAACAATCTCTAGTGGATTTAAATAACGAATTACAAAATTATAACTCAAAAATACTAGTAGTAAAATCTGATATAATTGCTGCACTAAATCAGCTTTTAACCGTCTACAATATCACCAATATTTTTTCTCACCAAGAAACTGGACTTTTGGTAACATTTAACAGAGATAAATCTTTTAAGCGATTTTGTAAAAACAACCTCATTAATTGGCATGAAAATATTAATAATGGTGTTCAAAGAGGATTAAAAGACAGGGATAAATGGATGGAATTATGTAACTTATTTTATAAAATGGAGCCCTTAGACTTTAAACCAAATGAAAACCAACTCCTAACTACAAACGAAATTGAAGAACTAGAAGAAAAATTTAATAAACCCACATTAGAAACTGATTTGGATTCCCCTTTTCAGAAAGGTGGCCGAACTACAGGTTTAAAATATCTCAACTCCTTTTTTGAAAAGCGTTATGAAAATTACATGTTTCATATATCTAAACCCGAATTATCAAGAAAGGGGTGTAGTAGAATTTCTCCTTACATAGCCTGGGGAAATTTATCAATTAGAGAAGTATATCACAAGGCTTATCATTTAAAGAAAACATCAAAACACAAAAAAGCCTTAGAAGCCTTTATGTCTCGTTTACGCTGGCAAGGACATTTCATTCAAAAATTTGAAATGGAACATACAATGGAAGAAGCGAGCATTAATAAAGGGTTTCATAAACTTAAAAAGAGTGTATCTAAAAAATATCAAATAGCTTGGAAAAACGGACAAACAGGATACCCTATTGTGGATGCATGCATGAGATGTTTAAATGAAACTGGTTATTTAAATTTTAGAATGCGTGCTTTAGTAGTTTCTTTCTTTACTCATAATTTGTGGCAACCATGGCAAGAGGCCACCACGCATCTATCTCAAATGTTTTTAGATTTCGAACCTGGTATTCATTTTCCACAACTTCAAATGCAAGCTGGAGAAACGGGAATAAATATGTTACGCATATACAACCCAATAAAAAATAGCTTGGAGCACGATAAAGATGCCGTATTTATAAAAAAATGGGTTCCTGAACTTAAAAATTTAAAAATACCGTTTGCGCATCAACCTTATTTAATGACTGAAATGGAACAACAACTATACAATTTTAAATTAGGGCAGGATTACCCATTTCCAATTGTAAATATTGATGAAACAAGAAAAAAAGCATCTGATACTTTATGGAATATGCGTAACAATAGTTTAGTAAAATCTGAGCGCTTACGCATTTTAAAGAAGCATACTACCTCAAAACCCAAAGCTTAAAACAAGTGTTAACCCCAGTAAATATAGTAATCTATAGCTGAATAAGTATTATCCATATTTATTTTGTTTAATTTTTTATTAAAAAAGTTAAACATTTTGTATATTTGGTTTAAATAAATACAAATTGATACTAGACTCGACATACAAAAACAAAGACGAAAAGCAAATTTTAGAAGATTTGGTTGGTAGATCATTTACGCTTTTCGAATCGTTTAAAATGAAAGGTATTGGTTCTAAAAGAATGATTGTTGATGATGTTAGTCCTAACCTTAAGCAATATCTAAATATTGTTTCAGATATTAATTATGCCAATATAGAATTAAGAACAGGAGGTATATTAATACTTATAAATAAAGGACTAAAAAATTTTACATGGGCCATACCATATTATCAATTGGTTTTATACAAGACCAACGGAGCCAGTATTCATGCTCAAGGAAAATTTATCCATTTCAAAAACAACAAAACTTTTAAAGAGAATAAATCATTTTTTGCAAAGTTGCTTGACGAAAAAATAAAATACGATATGCAATATAACTTTCAAGGCGTATGAGTTTGAGCATAGTAGACATAGATAGGATTATAGAAATGGCATGGGAAGACAGAACAACCTTTGAAGCTATAAATTTCCAATTTGGACTAAAGGAGCAAGAAGTTATAGAACTCATGCGAAGAGAAATGAAACCTAGTAGTTTTAAAATGTGGCGAAAGCGCGTTCAAGGAAGAAATACTAAACATGAAAAATTAAGAGGTTTTGAAAAAGGGCGTTTCAAATGCTCTAGACAAAAACAAATTACACATAATTCAATATCAAAACGATAACAGTGCTTTGATTAAATAGTTTTTAAGACAGCACATAAAAAAGAAAAAAATGAATATAGAAACTTTAAAGATTAAAAAGAACGGACATAAACTAAACGGTTTTTCAGCAGAAGATATAGGTGACGACCATTTATATACAGGTTTGGAAACACCCATGAAATCTGACGCTTTCAAACTTACTGATACTGAAAAGAAAGATCGTATCGCTATTCTTTTTGAGGAAATAATGGATGTTATGGGATTAGACCTAACCGATGATTCACTGAAAGGAACACCTAACCGTGTTGCTAAAATGTACATCGATGAGATTTTCTCTGGTTTAAATCCAAAAAACAAACCAAAAGTTGCTCTATTTGACAACAAATACAAATACAACCAAATGCTAGTTGAAAAAAACATTACGTTTTATTCAAACTGCGAACATCATTTTGTTCCTATAATTGGGAAAGCTCATGTTGCATACATATCTTCTGGTAAAGTTATTGGACTCTCTAAATTAAACAGGATTGTTCAGTATTTTGCTAAGCGCCCTCAAGTTCAAGAGCGTTTAACAAACCAAATCGCAAATGAGTTAAAAACCATTTTACAAACAGAAAATGTAGCTGTTATTATTGACGCTAAACACCTATGTGTATCGTCAAGAGGAATTAAGGATGACACATCTGCAACAGTAACAACATATTACGGAGGAGCATTTAACACTCCAGAAAAAATAAGTGAATTACAAAACTATTTAAAATAAGAAGTTATGGATTTAATAGACAGAGCATTAGAATTTGAAAAAACAAAAATGAGATCTTTATCAACTAGCGATCGTGTAAAAATATCACGTGAAGCAAAAGCTTTAATTCTAGATTTAAATCAAATCTATAAAGCAAAAAAAGATGATAAAATAATGGATATTATGAAACGCCTAACCGTTATAAAACGTAAAGTTGAAAAACGTTTAAAAGGAGCACCATTAACCGCACACAGTTTTTAAAAACTCAAAGTTTAAGTCATTTAGGCCTTAAATATTAATTTTTACTTAATAAATCACCATAAAAATCGTTAATGTCGTAGATTTTATTATATTGTGAAATTGTGAAAAAACAATGTTTCACATTTATAATAAAAAATTAGATTAAAGATTAAAAAATTATGGAGATTATTGATAGGGCTCTAGAATTCGAACAACGCAGACACACCTTTAAAACTACAAGTGAGCGTATAGAATCGTCTAGAGAGGTTAAAGATTTAATATTGAGTTTAAATACAGTTTATAAAAAAGATAAAGATCCTGAAATAATGGATTTAATGAAACGCTTAACTGTAATTAAGCAAAAAATAGAAAAAAGGCTAAAGGGCAGGCCATAAAAGAAAAAATGCCCTGAAACCATATGAAAACAATAGTTGTAATAGGTGGAAGTAAGGGCATTGGAAAAGCCATATTAAATAAACTTCTCAATCACTCAAAAGTTGTAAACATTAGCAGAACTGCTCCTCAAATGGAACATGCTAATTTAAACCACTTTTCTTGTGACATTACCAAAGATAATTTACCAGATTTGGATAAAATAGATGCACTCATCTATTGCCCTGGTAGTATCAACCTAAAACCTATTTCTAGGTTAAGTATAGATGATTTTAAAAATGATTTTGAAATTAATGTACTCGGTGCGGTAAAAGCAGTACACAAATATTTACCAATTTTAAAAAACGGTGAAAAACCATCTATATTACTTTTTAGTACGGTTGCAGCTAAATTAGGCATGCCTTTTCATGCAAGCATAGCTACGGCAAAATCTGGTGTTGAAGGTTTAGTAAAGTCTTTGGGTGCAGAGTTAGCACCAACCATTAGAATAAATGCCATCGCACCTACAGTTACAGATACTGAACTAGCATCTAAGCTTCTTCGTAACGATAAGATGATTGAAAATATAAAAGAACGTCACCCTCTCAAAAAGTTCTTAAATCCGGAAGAAGTTGCAGGTATGGCTGAATTTTTAATTTCAGACAAAGCGGCTTCTTTATCTGGACAAATTTTTGAAATGGATTGTGGCATTGTAAGTTTTAAAATATGAATCCAGTAAAAGCATTTACAGCAACATTGTTTGCGAAAGAAAAACCTCAAAAAATGAATATTGATTCTATTTACGATATAAAAATAAATTCATTACAAGGGGTAAATATTGACTTATCATCATTCACCGGGAAGAACATTCTATTTGTAAATGTAGCATCAAAATGTGGTTTCACACCACAGTACAAAGATTTGCAAGAGTTACACGAGCAATTCAAAGATAAACTTCAAGTTATTGGGGTGCCTTGCAATCAATTTGGCGGTCAAGAACCTGGAAGCTCTGATACTATCGAATCCTTCTGTGAGGTCAATTATGGTGTTACGTTTTTAATGACTGAGAAAATTGATGTTAAAGGACAAACACAACATTCGCTTTATAAATGGTTGACGCAGAAAATAAACAATGGCAAAATAGATTCATCAGTTAAATGGAATTTTCAAAAATATTTAGTTGATACTAATGGTAATTTGATTGATTATTATCTATCTACAACAAGCCCTTTAAGTTCTAAAATTACAAAACATTTAAAATAAAGTTATGTTCGGAATATTTAAAAAAAAGACTGAAGTTGATAAGCTTCAAATTAAGTATGAAAAACTTATGAAAGAATGGCACTCGCTTTCAACTGTTAATAGATCTGAAAGTGACAAAAAGTATGCTGAAGCTGAAGAAATAGCAAAGCAAATTGACTTTATAAAAACAGGAAAGGCTTGAAATTACTTAAGTACATATTTGTTTTTTTAATAATCAATTTTGGGGCCCTAGCAATTGGTAGTTGGCTTATGAATAACGGTCCTCAATCTGAATGGTATCAAAATTTAAATCAAGCACCTTGGACGCCACCAGGTTGGGTTTTTGGTGTAGCTTGGTCTACCATAATGGTTTGTTTTTCTATATATATGGCTTATTTATATAACCTAGTACCACGAAAAAAACTAAGCATTTTGTTTACAATCCAATTTGTGCTAAATGTTATTTGGAATTATATATTTTTCAATCAGCATTTAATCACAGTTGGGTTAATTTCTATTATTATGCTTACTATAATAATAGCCATTTTCCTTTTCAACTATTACAACGATTTAGAGGCAAAAAGCATTTTAATATTACCTTATTTTGTTTGGTTATGTATAGCTACATCTCTAAATGCATACATATTAATTTACAACTAGAATAGTTTTATACTCACTATAAAATATTAACTCTACTAACATGAAGATTTACCGCTTACATAAAAAACAAAATTTACCTATAACTTTACAACAAGCTTGGGATTTTTTATCTGACCCTAAAAATTTAAAAACTATTACCCCAGATTACATGGGCTTTAATATTTTATCTGGTGCCGATCGTCCTATGTTTGCAGGTCAAATTATTCAGTATATTGTAACTCCTGTTTTAGGAATAAAAACAAAATGGGTGACTGAAATTACTCATAGCATAGATAAACACTATTTTGTTGACGAACAAAGGTTTGGTCCTTACTCATTATGGCACCACAAACACTTTATAAAAGAAATTGATGGAGGCGTTGAAATGGAAGATATTATTGATTATAAAGTTCCATTTGGAATTATTGGTCAATTAGTCCACCCTATTTTAGTAAAACCAAAACTAGAGGAGATTTTTAATTACCGTACAACAAAGCTTGAAGAATTATTTGGAAAGTATTCAAAATAAAATGAGTAGAACTGTTAATGTTTTTTGGTTTCGCCGCGATTTAAGATTAGAGGATAACGCTGGGTTTTATAATGCATTAAGAGATAAGATTCCGGTATTACCTATTTTTATTTTCGATTCAGATATTCTGGATAAACTTCCAGAAGATGATGCGCGTGTTACTTTCATTCATCAATCACTTCAAAACATGTCTTCTTTATTACAAAAAGATTGCGGTAGTAGTATTGCGATGTTTTATGGTAAACCACTTGAAGTTTACAAAAAACTAGTTGAAAATTTCACAATTAATACTGTTTACACAAATCATGATTACGAGCCTTATGCAAAAGAACGAGATGATGAAATAACAGAATTTTTATCCAATAAAAATATTGAATTTAAAACCTTTAAGGATCAAGTTATTTTTGAAAAAGATGATGTTGTAAAAAAAGATGGCACCCCATATGTTGTTTACACACCTTACATGAAGCTTTGGAAAGAAAAATTCAAGTCTTATAATCTTGAAATTTTTGAAACAAAACCTTATTTAAATAATTTGTTGAAATATAAAAACTTACCTAATCTAAGCTTATCAGACATTGGTTTTAAAAAATCAAATCAAAAAATAGTAGACTATAAAGTTTCGCCTTCTCTTATTCAAAATTATGAAGACACAAGAAATTTTCCTGCTCAAGATGCCACGTCTAAATTAGGACCCCATCTACGTTTTGGTACAGTTAGCATTCGTAAAATAATTAAAAAAGCTATAGCTGAAAAAAACGAGATATTTTGGCAAGAATTAATATGGCGCGAATTTTTTATGCAAATCTTATGGCACTTTCCTCATACTTCCAAGAAAAGTTTTAAGTCTAAATACGATCGTATAGAATGGAACAATAATGAAACTGATTTTAAAAATTGGTGCGATGGCAAAACAGGTTACCCATTAGTCGATGCTGGTATGAGACAATTAAATGAAACAGGTTTTATGCATAATCGTATTCGCATGTTAGTTGGAAGCTTTTTGTGCAAACATTTACTTATTGATTGGAGTTGGGGAGAAGCTTATTTTGCTGAGAAATTGCATGATTACGAAATGGCAAGTAACGTAGGTAATTGGCAATGGGTTGCCGGATCTGGTGTAGATGCTGCTCCTTATTTCAGAATTTTTAACCCAACTACACAAATAAAAAAGTTTGACAAAGATTTAGAATATATTAAAACTTGGGCTCCAGATTTTCAAGAACTCACCTACCCTAGCCCAATTGTTGATCATAAATTTGCACGAGAACGTTGCTTAAAAGTATACAAAGAAGCTCTTAATAATTAAGAATATACTTTTATATACCAGTAAAACAAAATATAAGCAGAACTACGTATTGCTAATTAGAGTAAAAATTCTTACTTTTAGTTAAGATTAATCTCTAATTAATAAAATAATGAGGAAGCTAATTTTTATTATGCTATTCGGTTTAACCATAGGGATTTATGGACAAGAGAAAAAATGTTCTGATTTTAAAGTTGGAGATTTTAAATATTCAAATCCAGAATATTCTGAGTGGATAATAAACAGAACGGACTCTACGCAAATAGAAACTAGTACAAAAACAGGTATTAAAATTTTTAGTTCTGTAGATTGGAAGTCTGATTGTGAATACATTTTAACCAGCTATAAAGTTTTAAATTCTGATGCTAAAAATATAGTTGGCTCAATTTTTCATGTTGAAATTATTAAAACACTTGCTGATAGTTACATTTGTATATCAAAAAATGATGCTATTGACGATATGGTATTAGAAATGATAAAAATTAAATAGTAATAATTTAAGTGACTATTCTAACCGTGTTATCTTAGCTCCAATAGCTCTTAATCGTTCATCAATATTTTCGTATCCACGATCTATTTGTTCAATATTCATTATAGTTGAAGTTCCTTTAGCAGAAAGCGCTGCAATAAGTAACGATACACCTGCACGAATATCTGGCGAGGTCATAGTTGTTGCTTTTAGCGTCGATTTAAAATCATGACCTATAACTGTTGCTCTATGAGGATCGCATAAAATAATTTTAGCACCCATATCTATTAGCTTGTCAACAAAAAACAATCGACTTTCAAACATCTTTTGGTGTATTAAAACACTACCTCTTGCTTGCGTTGCAACAACTAAAATGATACTTAATAAATCTGGTGTAAATCCAGGCCAAGGTGCATCAGAAATTGTTAGAATTGATCCATCAATAAAATTTTGTATTTCATAACCATTTGTGTGCGCTGGTATATGAATATCATCACCTTGTTTTTCAACAGTAATTCCAAGTTTTCTGAAAATATTTGGTATAATACCTAAATCGTTCCAAGATACATTAGTAATGGTTAACTCGCTTTTAGTCATAGCTGCTAAACCAATCCAACTACCAATTTCAATCATATCTGGCAACATTGTGTGATCTGTTCCTCCAAGGTATTCAACACCATCAATAATTAACATGTTAGAACCAACACCACTAATTTTAGCGCCCATTCTATTTAACATTTTACATAACTGCTGCAAATAAGGTTCGCATGCTGCATTGTAAATTGTAGTTTGTCCTTTTGCTAAAACAGCAGCCATTACAATATTTGCTGTTCCTGTAACAGAAGCTTCTTCAAGGAGCATATAAGTTCCTGTTAAAAAATCTGCTTCTACTCCATAAAATTGATCTTCCTTACTGTATCTAAATTTTGCACCAAGTTTTATAAGACCTTCAAAATGAGTATCTAATCGTCTGCGTCCTATTTTATCGCCTCCTGGTTTTGGTATATATCCTTTTCCAAAGCGTGCTAAAAGTGGACCAACTATCATTATTGACCCTCGTAAACCACGACCATCTATTTTAAATTGATCTGATTCTAGGTACTCTAAATCTAATTCGTCTGATTGAAATGTGTATGATGTTCGGGATAGTTTTTCTACTTTTACTCCTAATTTTTTTAATAAATTAATCAGTTTATTTACATCAACAATATCTGGAATATTATTAATTGTAACTAATTCTGGAGTGAGTAGAACTGCACATAAAATTTGTAAAGCTTCGTTTTTGGCTCCTTGAGGTTGTATTTTTCCTTTTAATTGGTGCCCACCTTCAATTTTAAATGTTCCCATGTATGTAATTTAATAGCGTTTTCTTTGTCGGTTAGAATTCTTTTTGTGGTGACCGCCTTTTTTGTTGTTATTTGAGTATTTAGACTTTGTTCGCATCAAGCTCGAAGAATCTGATAAATCTTCCTTTGAATCTTTCAAATTAATTTTACCTCCCGATAGCTCAAATAAATGATCGAAAATAACAGCATCCTCAACAGTGTCCTTATTCCAATTTAAGAAACACTTTTTCATATGATTGGCTATAGTGTAAGTTAAAGCTTCTTTTAATTCTCCTTCTTCCCAAGTGTTTGCAACATCTATCATTGTTTTTATATTGTTGCCATAAAAACGATATTTTGGGAAATTTTGAGGATACTTTAAAGGCTCTGGACGCTCTTCATAAATCTCTTTTGTTGGCTTTTCGTAAGGTGAATCTACATCTAATTCAAAATTAGACATAATAAAAAGTTGATCCCAGAGCTTGTGTTGAAAATCTGGAACATCTCTTAAATGTGGTTGTAAATTACCCATTACAGAAATAATAGCCTTAGCTAACTTTTCTCGTTCTTCTTTAGTCTCTCTGCTTTTTGCGTAATTAATCATTTTCTGCATATGGCGTCCATATTCAGGAATAATTAGATGCTCACGCTCTGTGTTATATTCTAAGTTATCTATCAAAATAAATGTGTAGAGTTAAATGTTTTGTTGCATGTAGTTATTGTGCTCTCGCAAAATACAAAAAAAAACTAAAGACTAATGACGCCTTCTATATTTTCTGCAACTTCTTTGTATTTGCTTATTACAGCGTCAGGGTTTTTCATAGACACATTAATAGAAACACTTGTATACTTACCGTTTTTAGACTCTTTTGTTTTAATAACTGCGCCCATATTATTAAAAAGATTCTCTATTTCTATTATTTTAGATTTATCTGTAACCACTATAAATTTATACAAATACTCTGATGGCCAAAGCGCCGTATCGTATAACTGACTTTTTAATTTTTTATAAAATTCTTCTGAATTTGGAGGTGTACTCATAGCTTTTTTATTGGCTGCAAATATACAGTTTAGTTTCCATTTTTTTTATAGCAGTTAAATTACGATTTTTACAGTCAAAATCATCCCATTTGAATACTAAAAAAATTGTAATTTCTGGAGGCCCAGGCACAGGCAAAACCTCAATTATTAATGCTTTGAAAAAAAAAGGCTTCTATTGTTTTGATGAAATTATTAGATCCTTAACACTTGAAGCAAAAAAAGAGGTTAATGAGTCTTCGCATGTTTCAAACCCTATTGCGTTTGCCAAAGACCCTATGGATTTTAACAAGCGTTTATTAAACGGTCGTATTGACCAGTTTAAAGAGTCAAATTCTTTGAGCAATGAAATAATTTTCTTTGATCGTGGAATACCAGACGTTTTAGCTTATATGGATTATTTTAACCAAGTATATGATGATTTATATACAAATGCTTGTAAAACACACAACTATTCTACCCTTTTTTTACTTCCGCCATGGAAAGCCATTTATAAAACTGATAATGAACGATTTGAAACTTTTGAGGAAGTTGAAAACATCCATAAACACCTAGTAGAGACTTATAAATATTTTGGCTACAATATTATTGAGGTTCCTTTTGGAAGCGTTGAAGAACGTACTAATTATATAATAAATAGTATTTAAAACTTTTGGAGCATCCCATTAACATATTAGAGCGCTATTGGACATTCACATCGTTTAAGCCTAACCAAGAATCTATAATAAATGCTGTTTTAGAAGGTGAAGACACTTTTGCATTATTACCAACAGGTGGAGGAAAATCGTTGTGCTTTCAAATACCTGCATTAGCTAAAAAAGGGATTTGTATAGTTGTTTCGCCACTTATTGCGTTAATGAAAGACCAGGTAAAGTCACTCAATAACAAAGGCATCAAAGCAATGGCGTTAACAAGTGGTATTACATACAGCGAACTAGATAAGCTTTTAGACAATTGTATTTATGGAAATTACAAATTTTTATACCTGTCACCAGAACGCTTACAGCAAGAGTTAGTTAAAGACCGCATTAAACAAATGCATGTTAATTTAATTGCTGTTGATGAAGCACATTGTATCTCGCAATGGGGAAGCGATTTTAGGCCTGCTTACAAAAACATAGCCGTTTTAAGACAAATACAACCATCTGTTAATGTTATCGCTTTAACAGCATCTGCTAAGCCAGAAATAGTAGATGATATTATTAAAGAACTCGATTTTATTCAGCCAAAAATATTTAAACATTCGTTTTATAGACCTAATTTGGCTTATATGGTCTTACATGAACATGATAAGTATTATAAACTGGAAACTATTCTAAAGAAATTTAATCAATCGTCAATAATATATGTTAGAAATAGAAAACTAACATTGGATGTTAGTGCTTTTTTAGAATCTAAAAACATATCTGCGACTTACTATCATGGTGGGCTAGAAAATGCTAAAAAAGACTCAAACATGACTGAATGGCTTAACAACCAAAAACAAGTCATGGTTGCTACTAATGCCTTTGGAATGGGTATAGATAAGCCTGATGTAAAAACAGTAATTCACTTAAATTTACCTGAAAGTATAGAAAGTTATTTTCAGGAGGCAGGTAGAGTTGGAAGAAATGGAGAGAAAGCATATGCTGTAATTTTAAAAAATAATAGTGATACCGTTCTGGTTAAAAATCAGTTTTTAAGTGTTTTACCTACAGTAAAATTTGTGAAGCAAGTTTATAGAAAGCTCTGTAATTATTTTCAAATATCATACGGTGAAGGTGAATACCAAACTTTCGATTTTGATTTTAATTCCTTTTGTAAAACTTACGAATTTGGGGCTCTATTATGTTATAATACATTACTATTATTAGACAGAAATAGTGTAATTACACTATCAAAACAATTTAAAAATAAAGTAACTGCTCAATTTATAATCACTAATGCAGCATTGTTTAATTATTTAGAAACACATCAAGATTATAGCATAATTGTAAAATCTATTTTAAGAATGTATGGTGGTATTTTTGATCATGTATCAAAAATTGATTTGAGTAAAGTTTCGGAAAAAGCATCAGTGTCTGAAAGTAAATTAATTAATACTCTACAAGAATTAGAGCGTGACGAAATTATTACATTAAATTTAGCTAAAACAGATGCCCAAGTTACTTTTATTGAGCCAAGAGAAGATGATAAAACCATAAATAGAATAGCAAAAAATATTGAGCAACAAAACAAACTTAAACATAATCAAATTAAAGCTATGCTGGATTATATTGAAAACGATACGGTTTGTAAAAGCATACAACTACTCTCCTATTTTGGTGAAAAAAATATAGAACCTTGTGGCATTTGTTCTGTTTGCAACAATAACAAAAAGAACAACAAAGAAGATATAAATACTTTAAAAAAACGTGTCATAAAACTATTAGAAAGTGGTGATAAATCATCAAGAAATATTATTGCTACTTTAAACGCTCCTGAAGACCAAGTAAAAACGGTACTAAAACTGTTGTTAGAACATAAAATTATAACCATTACACAAACAAACACTTACAAATTAAGTCATTTATGAGGGATTTAAGAATCATATTTATGGGCACTCCAGATTTCGCAGTTAATACACTAAAAACGTTAGTGGAAAACAACTATAATATAGTTGGTGTAATAACTGCTCCAGATAAGCCTGCTGGTCGTGGAAGAAAACTAAATGAAAGTGCAGTTAAACAATATGCAAAATCTGTTAACCTAAATATTTTGCAACCTACCAATTTAAAAAAAGAAGATTTCATACACGAATTAAAAGCGTTAAACGCAAATCTTCAAATTGTTGTTGCCTTTAGGATGCTTCCAAAAGTGGTTTGGCAAATGCCAGAATATGGCACATTTAATCTTCATGCATCGTTGTTACCCAATTATCGAGGAGCCGCTCCAATAAATTGGGCTGTAATTAATGGCGAAATCAAAACAGGTGTCTCTACTTTTTTTATCGATGAAAAAATTGATACTGGAGAAATGATTCTTCAAAAAGAAATAGAAATTGATGATACAGAAAACGCAGGAAGTCTGCATGATAAATTAATGGAGCTTGGAAGTAAACTTGTTTTACAAACAGTTAAGCTTATAGAAAAGGGAGATGTTACAACTAAGCCGCAAATAGAATCTGAAGATATAAAAACAGCCTACAAATTAAATAAAGATAATTGTAAAATAGAATGGACAGATTCCATAAAAAATATAATTAATAAAATTCGAGGCTTAAGTCCATACCCTGCTGCTTGGTGTAAATTAATTAATGGTACTGATGAATTGGATATTAAAATTTATGAAGCAAAAAAAGAATTTTCTAAACATAATTTTGAAGTCGGTTTAATACTCTCAACTAAAAAGGAATTGAAAGTAGCTGTTGAAAATGGATATATAATTATAGAGAAAATTAAGCTTCCTGGTAAAAAATTAATGGATACAAAATCGCTTCTAAATGGTTATCATTTTGAAACTGATGCTAAAATGCTCTAAACCCTTATTATCACTGATTCTATTAAAAAATCGATGAAATACACTTCCTTTATTAACAAAAGCATTAAGTTATCAACAATCATCTGTATTTCCCTTGCTATTACTTGCATGGTTGCATAATCCGTATAAATTTGTAGAGGATTTAACAAAAAAGTTTAACCAATTTATTAATAATTAAATATTACATTATGAACAAAACAGATTTAATTGATGCAATGGCAGAACACGCAGGAATTACAAAAGCTGCTGCAAAAAAAGCTTTAGAATGTGCTATCATTGAAATTGAAGGTGCTTTACAAAAAGGTAACAGAGTTTCTTTAGTAGGATTTGGTTCTTGGTCAGTTTCTAAAAGAGCTGCAAGAGAAGGAAGAAATCCTCAAACTGGAGCAACTATCAAAATCAAAGCTAAAAACGTTGTTAAGTTTAAAGCTGGATCAGATTTATCAAGTGCAGTAAACTAAGTTTTACTTCCCTAATAATTTAAAAAGCCTTCAAATATTTGAAGGCTTTTTTGTTTTAAAACCCTTAAGAGTTGCTTTTTTAATAAATTAACATTAGATTTATTTATCAATTTATTTCTAGTATGGTAACATCAAAACCAAAAAAAGGTAATTTATTAATAGCAGAGCCAGCTATAATTGGCGATGTTTCGTTTAACCGATCTATTGTTTTATTAGCCGACCACACCGATGAAGGTTCTATTGGTTTTATACTTAACAAACCGCTGGAATATACTATAAAAGATTTAGTGCCTGAAGTAGAAGCTACTTTTAAAGTTTATAATGGAGGTCCTGTAGAGCAGGACAACCTTTATTTTATTCATAAAATACCTCACTTAATACCAAACAGTATTGAAATATCACTTGGTATTTTCTGGGGTGGCGATTTTAGCAAAGTAGCAGAGCAAATTTCAGATAACACCATAAAAGAGAACGATATTCGATTTTTTCTTGGTTATTCTGGTTGGGATACTAATCAATTAGAAGAAGAACTTAAAGCAAACTCGTGGGTCGTTACCGAAAATAGCTATGAAAAGAATATTATCGAGAAAGATTACGAATATTTCTGGAAAGAAAAAATGTTAGAATTTGGTGGTGAATATAGTATTTGGTCTAACGCACCCGAAAATCCAAGTTTTAATTAAGACAACCTAATTTTTACATTTAGTTTTTGAAGTAATGTTTTAGAAACTTCATTTACAAACTGCTTTTTTCTATAATTACTTATAGGTTGTATTCCAACAATAACATTAGTTATAAATAGTTCATCTGCTTTTTGAAGTTCAAAAGGAGAAATTGGTTCCTCTTCAAGCTCATACTCTGCCATAGTCTTAATAATATCTATAAGTTGTTTACGCATAACTCCCTTTAAACAACCAGAGCTAATTGGTGGTGTTTTTATGGTTTTACCTTTTACTAAAAATATATTTCCGTTTAAAGCTTCAATAACTTGCTTATTGGTATTTAAAACCAAGCAGTTATTTAAATTATTCTCTTTTGCATAAATACTACCAATAACATTAAGCGATTTATTGTTAGTTTTTAAGGTAGAAAGTAAACTTGGTGATAAGTAATAATCCTTAAACAAATCTACTTTGTAAGCACCTTCCTTAGTTATATAAAAATCATTTTCAATTAGTTTTACACTAATAACAAAACCAACGTTATTTGTTTCTGGTAAGTACAACCCGCCTTCATTTCTAAAAACGGTTAATTTTACTCTTGAAGATGCATTTGATAATTGACTAGCGTTTATTGTATTTTGTATCTGTTTTTCTAAATACTCCATGGTGAAATTCATGGGTATTTCCATTCGCATAATTCGCATTGAAGCCATTAACCTAAAATAATGATCTTCCCAAAAAAGTAATTTTCCGTAAGATATTTTTATAGTCTCAAAAAGTGCATCACCATATGCAAAACCTCTATTTTGAACTGACAATAAAGCGTTGTCCTCTAAAATATTTTCGTTAAAATTTATCATAAAAAAACCATTCTCGTTATTGAGAATGGCAAATATAAATTAAAATATGCTTTTGTGTTTATGCTGAACCTAATACTTGCTTTAAACTTGATATTTGATTTTCCCAAAGCATTTTAGCTTCATCAATTTCATCTTCTTCAGCAAAATCTGAAACCATTAACGATACATCTTTTGTAATTTCATCTACTTGAATTCTAATCTCAAAATAGCATGACAGACCATCTTCTTCATCTTCCATCCATCTAAATTTAACGCGTTCGCCACTTTTTTTGTTTAGAAGTTTTGCTTGTTCTTCACTATCATCCCAAATAAAAGTAAATAGTTCACCTCTAGAATTCACATTATCTGAAAACCACTCAGACAAACCAGACGGTGTTGAGATATATTGATAGAGTAATTGCGGAGATGCATGTATTGGAAATTCAATATCAAATTTAATTTTATCGTCCATAAATACTTTTAAATTTTATTTTGTCCAATATATACATTAATTGATAAGTATGGCAACTATTTTTCATAATATTTTACTCAACTTCTGTTTGCTTACAATAATATTGTTTTTATATTTGCAGCCTCATTATGGCGAGGTAGCTCAGTTGGTTAGAGCGTCGGATTCATAACCCGGAGGTCGGGGGATCGTGCCCCCCTCTCGCTACTTATTTAAATATTATACAACAAACGGTTTAGTTTTTACTAAACCGTTTGTTGTTAAATACTTAGCCGCTAAAAAACTTCCATTTTAGTATTATTTAAAAGAAAATGACAGATTAATAACCTAATATTTAGTTATTTTTCTTACAAATTATAAATATTTCATAATCAGTACATTAAATATCTTACTGCTAAATATTTATGCATTTCATCGGTTTTTTTTGCGTTTCATGGATTTTAGACAATTATTATTATATATTAGCCCCGTAAAAATTCATTTAATCCCCAAATCTGATGAAAAAAATTACTCTCTTAAGTGTAATACTATTATTTACTGTGCAATTTAGTTTTTCGCAAACTTTTGCACCAAAAAGGGTTTCTATAACCAATCCAAATCAAAGTCAACTACTAAAGATTAAGGAGTCAGGAATTGATTTCACTTGTGGTGGTAAGTTTGTAAACAATAATCTTGAATTAGAGTTAAGCTATCAAGAAATTCAACTTTTGGATAATCTGAACATTAGCTATAATGTTGTAATTGATGATTTAAAGGAGTTTTATAGAGAACGAAACTTGAGAGAATTACCTAAGGCTAAACAAGAACTAGATAGACTTAAATTACAATCGTTATCGCAAAAAACTCAGAGTGTTAAGGATTTATTAGTAAAAAATCCAGCACAATATGATGAGTGCGACGAAATAAGTTGGGCAGTACCTCAAAACTATACTTTAGGAAGTATGGGGGGAGCTTTAACCCTTGACGAAACTTTAGCTCAATTAGATTTAATGCGTAGTTTATACCCTAATTTAATTTCGGTAAAAACTGATGCATCTACTTCAGGAACTGTTACTCACGGTAATAACACAGGATCTACAACTTGGTCTGGACAAACATTGTATTATGTAAGAATATCAGATAATCCAGATATAGACGAACCTAATGAACCTGAAACTTTAATTACAGGTTCTATGCATGCACGTGAAGTAAGTTCTTTAATGAATACCGTGTACTTTATGTGGTACATACTAGAAAATTATAATAAAGATCCTTTCATTAAAAACCTTATTGATAATCATGAAATATATGTAATGCCTTGTGCTAACCCAGATGGTTATAGATGGAATGAAGTTATAGCACCAGACGGGGGCGGTTTACAACGTAAAAACTTAAGACCTGGAGTAGCCGATAACGGTACTACAAATACAAATAATAATGTACGTGGGGTAGATTTAAACAGAAACTTTAATTACTATTGGGGATGGGATAATGCTGGTTCTTCTCCTACTACAAGTAGCAACACATATAGAGGTCCAACAGCTGGATCTGAACCAGAGACTGAAATTGTTCAAGAATTTATTGCTGCTCACGATATAAAAGTTGCCGTTAATCACCACGGAGGTCTAAACTCTATTGTAACGTCTTCTTACAATGGAAATGTTAGTGCTACAGATTCTGGAAGAGAAGATGAATATGCAAAACTATGCCATGATTTAACACAGTATAATAGATATATATATGCCTCTGCACCAAACTCTTTATATGAAGCTAATGGAGATGTAAATGATTGGATGTTAGGAGGGCCTTCTGTATCTTCTGGAGGACAAACAAGCTCTGGATCTGGAAAAGATGTATTAGCGCTAACACCAGAAAATGGTGATGATTTTTGGCCTACACCAACATTAATAACCGAAATAGCTCAACGTGCTATGCGAATGAATTTGATTGCCGTAATGCATTCAGGTAAATTTGCAAAATTGCACGACTTAAATTCTAGTAGTATTTCTTCTACTAGCGGTAATTTAGAATTTGGCATTGAATATCTTGGTAAAACTTATGGAGATGTTACATTAACAGTTACTCCTATATCATCAAATATTACATCTTTAACGTCTCCATTAACTCAAACAACTTGGTCAAAACTAGAGCAACGTAACTTATCTGTCCCTTACGTTTTAAATGGCTCTATTCAACCTAATGATGAAATTGAATTTCAAGTTACTTTAAGTAATGATGATTTTGTTTTGTATCAGGCAAATTTTGTAAAACACTATCAACCTACTGTTTTATTTCAAGATAATCCTGACGTTACTGGTATTGGTAACTGGACATCTTCAGGAACTGGTACATGGGGAACAACAACTGATGCGTATTCTGGCTCTTTAGCAATTACAGATTCTCCTTCAGGATCATATTCAAATAGTGAAGAAAAATACTTAACTCTTAACAGTTCTGTTGATTTATCATCGTCAACTGCGGCTTTAGTACAATTCTATGCTAAGTGGGATCTTGAGCGTAATTACGATTTAGTTCAGATTGAAGCTAGATCTAATAATGCTGGTACAGGTTGGGTAGCACTTTGTGGAAGATATAATAAACCTGCAGCAACTGCTTTAACTAATTTTCATTTAAACAAAAACTCAACGGCCTTCAGAGATCACCAATCTAATAATGGTACAACCGTTTATGACGGTGATTCTATGGATAAGTGGGTTATGGAAGAAATATACATTAATGATGCTAACAATTCAGCATTTATTGGTCAGAGTGATGTTCAAATACGATTTAAATTTAAAACTGACACCACCAACAGAGAAGATGATTTAACTACTACTTTTGATGGATTCCTATTTGATGATTTTCAAGTAATTTCACTTGGTGGTACTAGTATTTCGCAAACCATTACTTTTGATGACATTCTTTTCAAATACACATCAGATAGTGACTTTTCACCTGCAACCGCCAGTTCAGGTTTACCAGTAACATATTCAATAATTTCAGGACCAGCAACTATTGTTGGTAATCAAGTATCGTTAACTGGTGCAACTGGTACCGTAGTTGTTCAAGCAAGTCAAGCTGGTGATGCTAACTACAGCGCTGCTACAACAGTAACAACATCGTTCAATGTAATTCAAATTGCATGTACAGGAACTGAAATATCTTCATTTCCATATTCAGAAAATTTTGATTCTGGTATTGGAGATTGGACTCAAGGAGAAAATGATGTTCCGGGTACTAACTATGAAGACTGGACTTTAACTTCAGGGGGTACTACATCTGGTCAAACTGGTCCCACTTTAGACTTTACTGAGGAAAATACTGGTGGTGCATTTACAGGAAGTTATTTTTTTACTGAAGCTTCTACCGCTAATGGATCATCAAACGTAGGACCAGGTGTAACTGTAACTTTGGTCAGCCCATGTATCAACCTAGCAGGTTACAAAGACACAATGTTCTCTTTTTATTATCATATGTTTGATAATAATTCCGGAGACATGGGAGATTTACTTTTAGAAGTAAGTACAAATAACGGAAATAGCTGGATAACAGTAAACACAATTTCTGGTCAACAACAAACTACCCAAACTAGTCCATGGTTACAGACAACTGTAGATTTAAGTGCTTATGATGGTCAAACCATCAAAATAAGGTTTGCTGGAGCTACAGGAGGTAACTACAGAAGTGATATGGCCATAGATGAAATTAACCTAACAGCTAATGTAGATTCTGTTTTCACACCAATTGCTTCTTGTCAAAATATTAGTGTTTTACTTGACGGACTTGGTAATGCAACTATTTTACCAAGTGATGTAGATGACGGAAGTAGTGTTGGAAACTTATCACTTGATGTATCTAGTTTTACATGTTCTGACTTAGGAACAAATAATATTACATTAACTGCTACAGACCCAAGTGACTCAGGTAACACTGATACTTGTGTGGCTGTTGTAACAGTTACTGCAAATAAACCTGCCGATATTGTTACCAATGCTACCATATGTTCTGGGGAAACTTACACCTGGACTGCCGGTAACGGAAACGATTATA
>NZ_BAABJK010000012.1:0-15658 GCF_039543265.1 Algibacter aquimarinus
CGATAAGTGTGATAACCGGCGCAGTAGTATCAGGAATGACGTTAACTGTTCTGGTAACTTGTAAAGCAGCATTACCAGCGGCATCGCTTACGTTATAAGTTACTATGTATGTTCCCGCTGTGTTAGTATCAACAACATCGCCGCCAATAACAATGTTTGCAGTAATATCGCCATCTAAATTATCTGATGCAGTTGCCCCAGCTTCTGTATAGCTATCACCAACATTTAAGTCTATTGACGCGTTTCCGATAAGTGTAATAACCGGCGCAATTGTATCTGCACCTTCAACAACAGTTAAGTTAATATCGTCTACAGCAATATCAGCTCTCCAAGTACCACCTACAAAACGATTAAATCTTAATTGAATGCCTGAACCGATATAGCTATTTAAATTTACATTTACTAATAACCATAAGTCACCTTGTTCGCCAAATTGATTCCAAATACTAGTCCAAGTTGCACCATCGTCATTACTAATTTCTAAATCAATGGTTCCCATATCAGGATCACCAAACATGTGATATTGAAAACTAAAAGTTGCCTCACTTACATTTGTTAAATCAAAACATGGGGAAGTAATAATTGCTCTTTTATTTGGATAACCTGTATTATTACCTGAAGCTTCAACATAGATATAATCTGATCCTTCTACTGCTCCAGAAGGCCCTGTATTGTTAGATTGTGTTCCTCCAGAATTAACCAACCAGTCTAAATCGTCTGCAGATGATTGAGACCAATTTCCAATAGAGCCTTCAAAACCAAACGCATAAGGGTAGGTGTCTATTCCACCAGTACATCCAATAGATACTTCGTTTACATTTACAGTTCGTGTAACTTCAGTTGCATTATTTCCTGCAGCATCACTTACATTGTAAGTAACTACATAGCTTCCCAATGTATTAGTATCTACAGTGTCGCCACCAATAATAACGTTAGCAGAAATATCTCCATCAACATTGTCTATGGCAGTTACTCCTAATTCCGTGTAAGAAGCACCTTGATTAATATCTAGTGGAGAATTTCCATTTAAAGTAATGACTGGAGCTGATGAATCGACGCCATCAAATGCAGTTACATTTATATTATCAATAGCTATATCAGCTTGCCATGTACTTCCAACAAATCTATTAAAACGTAATTGAACACTTCCCCCAGCATAAGCATCTAAATTAATATCAACATTTAACCAAGTATTTCCTTGGTTTCCTGATTGACTCCAAAGACTTGTCCAAGTAGTTCCATTGTCATTACTTGCTTCTAAATCAATAGTACCCATATCTGCAGCTCCAAACATATGGTAAGAGAAGCTAAATGTTGCTTCTAGTTGGCCACTTAAATCAAGACATGGCGATGTAATGATACCACGTTTGTTTGGAAAACCAGTTCCATCTACTGATGCTTCAACAAATATATAACTTGAGCCATCAATAGCACCAGATGGTCCTGTGTCTGCTGATGGAGTTGTTCCGGAGTTGATTAACCAATCTGAATCATCTGAAGATGATTGAGACCAATCTCCAATACTACCTTCGAAACTTTCAGAGTAAGGAAATGTGTTAATAGATGTACCTGTACATGCTACAAAATCACTTGTAGTAAAGGTATTAGAATTAGTATAACTAGATGTTGCACTAGTACAACGACTTCTTAATTGAACTTCATAATTAGTAGAAGGATTTAGTCCTGATAACGTTGTAGAGGTACCTGAAATATCTGTAATATCTATCCACGTGCTTGATCCTGTCTCCCTGTATCTTAAATCGTAAGTAGCAGATGTTGTTACATCCCAATTTACACTTGCAGATGACGTTGTAATATTGCCAACTGTTAATCCTGTTGGTGTTGTTGCAATACAAGGAACTTGGATACTTGTAATTTTAAAATCATCGAAAATAAAACCATCAAAAGTTGTGGTTAAATCATCTTCTCTATTTGTACTATCACTTTTTAGTCTAAAACGAAATTGTACATTATTTTGGCCTAACAAGAAGCTGTTTTCTGTGGCATTAATATACATTTCTTCCATTACCCATTTATCCATACTATCTCCGTCATAAATCACATCTCCATTGGTTGATTGGTGTTCTCTAAAAGTGGTTGTGTTTTTGTTTAGGTGAAAATTAGTATCGAATGTTGAGGTTGGTTTGTTGTAATTTCCGCATAGCGCAGTCCAGCTACTTCCTCCATTGATGCTTGCTTCTAACTGCACTAAATCGTAATTTCTTTCTAAATCCCACTTTGCAAAAAATTGCACTAGTGCTTGAGATGTTCCAGATAAATCTATGGCTGAATTTAGAGTTATAGATTTGTTCTCATTATTGCTGTAAGCTCCAGATGGAGAATCTGTAATAGCAGCAGAACCTGAATAAGAATCTGTTGTTATGCCCCAGCTACCACCAGATGTTGTCCAGTTAGATGTACCAGTTACGTCAGGGTCATCTTGAAAAAGGATACTTGACTGATAGTATTTTACATAATTTGCTTGATAAATAACAAAATCATTATTACTTAAAGTAACTTGAAACTTTATCTCTTCGTTAGGTTGTATTCCAGCATTTAACGTATAAGGTATACTTAAATCTCTTCTTTCTAATTTAGACCATCCAGATTGTACTGATGGAGAAGTAATTGATGCAATATTAGTAGATACTGGAGTAACCGTTAATGTAATATCATCATAAGTTTTTCCTAAGTATTCAACACCAAAAGTTAAATTACCAGATGTAGAAGAAATGCTACTCGTATTTAAATCATGAAGCTTAGCAAATTTTCCTGAATATAATACAGATAGAAAATTCATTCTCATAGCCTTTTGTGCTATGGGTGTAATTTGAGAAGGTGCAGGCCAGAAGTCGTCACCATTTTCTGGTGCAAAAGCCAATACATCTTTTCCAGAACCAGAGCTTGTTTGTCCTCCGGAAGATACTGGTGTTCCACCAAGCATCCAGTCATTTGCATCACCATTTGCTTCGTATAGGGTATTAGGAGCCGAACCATAAATGTATCTATTGTAATGCGTTAAATCATGGCATATTTTTGCATATTCGTCTTCTCTACCAGAGTCAGCAGCATTTACAAAGCCATTGTAAGATGATGTTACAATAGAATTTAATCCACCGTGATGATTTACTGCAACTTTAATATTATGATTAGTTACAAAATCTTGGATAATTTGTGTTTCAGGTTCAGAACCTGCAGAAGGCCCTCTGTAAGTATTACTACTTGTAGTAGGAGAAGAACCAGCATTGTCCCATCCCCAATAGTAATTGAAGTTTCTATTTAAATCTACACCTCTTACATTATTTGAAGTATTAGTTGAGCCATTATCAGCAACGCCTGGCCTAAGGTTTTTACGTTGTAAACCACCACCGTTTGGTGCAATAACTTCATTCCAACGAAGTCCATCTGGGTTAACTATTGGTATAAAATAAAGCTGTTGATTATCAACTACATTTTTAATAAAAGGATCACTATTATAATTTTCAAGAATGTACCACATGAAATACATTACATTCATTAGGCTATTTACCTCTCTTGAATGCGTCATACCCGTTATTAAGGTTTCAGGTTCAGATGGTTCTTCAATATCAGGATTATCTGATATTCTTACATAGTATACCGATTGACCTGCCCATGTTGTTGAACCTGTAGAATTTCCGTGTGTTGTTTGCCCTGTTGATGAGGCATCAGTTTTAACAGAAATTAAATTAGGGTATAAGCTGCGCATCAAATCTAATTGCGCTAAGGCTTCACTAACAGTTAAGCATCCACCCATACTTCCTAATTGAAAGTTGCTAGGTACAGTCCAGTTTATTTCGCTACATTCATCGTGTTGTACTGGATTACCAACAAGAATATCTTGAATACTCAAACTTTTTTGAGTTGCCGATACGTCACCTTTTTTGTTACGTTTACTTTTAAGTGAATTTAACTCACTTTTTGCAAATGGCAGCTCTAAGGCATGTTTTTCAGCATAATGCTTTGTTAAATCATCAATTAACACATTATAAGAAATACCATTTCTTTGTAATGCCATCAATTCATCTCCACTTAATTCTAACTCAAGATTATTATTAACAAATCTAGGACCGCAGGTTAAATCGATTCCAGTTTGTTTAATTTTTGATAATAAAGCGTCTGATGGGTTAGAAATTGATACTCTTTTTGCAGTTGAAATTTGTTGAGGAAAAACTAAAATTACATTCAACAGAATAATTAGGGTTAATAGGGTCTTTTTCATGAGGGTTGGTTGTTAGGTTAAAAAAAACTTTTTTGAATTTAATCTTTTTTTTTAAAGCCCAAAATAAATTATTGACATAATTTTCCTATATGAAATATTTTACGGGTTTACCATAGCTAATTGTAAGAAAAATATTATTTTAAGGCTTTTAATGTGGTAATTAATTAATTTCATCGAATAAAAACACTAAAAATTTGATTCTTATGCATAAAAAAAGAGCCTCGATTTTGTTCAAGACTCTAAATATTTTGATTAAACAGAATAATTATGTCATTTAATTTATAAGTACTTTTTTTGAAATCATTCCAAACTCAGTTTTAATTTTTAAAATATAATTTCCGGCTTTAATTTGGCTAGAATTATATTCAATATGATTCTTGTTTGTATTAGTTTGAAATTTAAAAAGAGTTTGCCCTAAAATATTAAACATCTCTACAGATTCTACTAATCTTGAAGCAGGATTATCAATAATGATTTTATTCTTTTCATTGGAAAAATAAATTTCAATTTGTTTATTTTTGTTTTCTGCTGTACTTAAGGTAATATCTTGAGAGAAAGTAATCTCAAAACGATTTGGATATTGTCCAGCAGAAAGATAAACTTCGTATTTACTCTGCTTTAAATCGTGGTATAAATTCAATTCTTTATCATGTAAAAATATTTCAATATCGTTAGGAGTATTCTCTAATTCATCAATGGTTATAGTATTAAAACCATCTGTTTTTGTATGAATTCCTAGTGGCATAGTGGTTTGGTCATTAACTTCATTAGTACCTTGAATGATAAATTTTTCGTTATTAATTAACCAATACATATCGTCAATTTGGGTGTCTATGTATTTAGAATCGTAACCCCAATCATATTCTGGTGTTGCATTTTCATCCACGGTTATAAGTAGTTGTCTTTGTAAGTTATTTATGGAATTAAAACCTATTCTTAGTTTCATTCTTGTGTCACTACTTTTTAAAGCTTCATTCTTAAAAGTTGAAGTTTCGCTATCTTCAATATGAAATATACGTTGACTATTATTGAAATTTACTATACCATCAGTCTCAGCAGTTATATAGAATCCTTGACCAACAGGAATGTATCTATTTGGCACATCAGTAGGAGTACCGCCAGTAGAATTAATAATATCTTCTGTTTTTTTTGATGCTGCAGGGACGCCACCAGAAAGTGAAAAAGTAGCATAACCACCTTGATAATCATTTGCTATATGCGACCCGCCACCCCAATGTTTCCAGAAGTAAAGCGTTCCATTGGATGATCCAACTCCAGAAATTGTTGATTTATTATCATTTATAAATTTAACTGCATCCATTGCAGACGGGTAGGGGTTTCCTACTAAGTAATCGTTTCCTGCATTTACATTTAAAGTAATGTTTTCATTATTTGGTTTTCCCTGAAGTACATAATTCTGCTCTTCATCAATAGATCCTGTGCCAGGACCCTTCATAGTAAAACCTTCACCAGGAGAAATATCGCCTGTGCTTCTTACTTGTTGCCAAGATGCAAAGTTGTCTCCTGGCTTATTAATATATTTCCAAATCCAATAATCTGCTATTGATATTGGATTTATTGCTCCGTCATGCCCAGTTTCTAAAAAAGTAATATTTGTAAATACATCTTTTAAAGCATAATTGTTATTATTAGTAGTTTGATTAACCTTTCCAACAGGTGAAGCCCAATAATTATATGTGTACTTATCTGCAGTACCTTGTAAATCTTTTTCCAGTATTCCAGAACTCGTAATATCTAATGTGCTATTTTCTGTTTGAATTAATTGAGATTCTTCTTCTAAATCTAAAATCCCATCTAGTTTTAAATACCAAGAATTAAATAAACCAGAGTTTTTCTGTACGCTTAAACTGCTACCATCATCAATAATGAGTCCTGTAGTAGATATGTTAGTGTCAATCTCTAAATCACCTTTAATATGGATAATGGAATGTTCAGGTATTTCTGTCGAAATAACCCACTCATTACTTTGTAACCAATTGTTAGGATTACTCCAATTACCTGTACTTGTTGATGTTGTAACATATGGTAGAGGTGCTGTGTAATCTTGGTTCTCTTGAAAAATGGACATATTATTAAGATTTCCGTCTTCTTTACTATTAGAGCTATCAGGAGTAAATCCAGTATTTAAAACACTCATTTTATAATATAGAATTAGATTACTCCATAATAAACCATCTATATCTTTAGGTATTACAGTTCCTCTAATATTTCCGTTGTTGTTTTCTATTTCTTGATTTATTTGTTGGTGAATTTGGTTTAGGCTTAAAGCCTTGTCGTAAACTCTACATTCGTAAATAGAACCTTTAAAATGATTATTGTCAAATTCTGTATTTCTGCCAATTTCAAAATCGTAGTCTGAATTCCAATCTGGTGTATCATTAATAATTGTGCCAATTAAAGAATCATCTTGATAACTCCAAATAACATTTCCGTTAAGGTATAATGTTGCAGTACCCGAATCACCATCAAATTTAATAATGGTGTGATACCAAAGATTTTCTTTTAATATGCCCTCAGGTAAATCGACAGAGCTTAATTCTTCGCCCGAATTAGTTTTTATAAATGCTTTTAATTGTTTATTGTTATCGAGATATAGCCTAAAGTTACGTTGTCCTATAATTTCGCCACCACTAGAGTTACTATCTAGCTTAATCCAAGACATCATGGTAACTTCTGATTTTCCTCCTAAAAATGCACTACGGTTTACATAATCATCAATACCATCAAAATCTAAGTTTTGTGGTGTGCAAAAACTAAAATCGCCTATACCGGTAGCATGAGGTACATTGGTTGAACAATTATCACAATTTCCCCAAGTAAATGATACGCTTTTAATATAATTAGGACTAGCATAGTTAACTCCTACTATGGCATTTTCGCCAGAAGTTATATTTGATGTTGCGTTCACAATACCTGTATTATTATTTGAGGTATAAGTGGGTTTTGAAGAATTTGTGAATTCTGGATAAATAATATTTCCGTCTTGATCTTTCCCAGTAAATTCATATTTGTCTCCATTGGCTTCCCACACGTTTACATGATGTATATCAAAAGAAAACGCATATATAGGTTTACTAAATATTATTGTACAGGTAATTCCTGAACCTGAAAACCCGTTTGATAGTAAATCTATAGCCTTATATAAGTAACTAGATTGTGTACCAACTTTTGGTGTTTGTCCTGCCCAAAAACCTAATGTACTCGTTTCGCCTGTAAATTTTATGGTAATATCGGTTCCAGAACCATCAACATTTGTATAAGTGTTTTCAAGTTGTCCAGATGGCCAGAAATAGTCATCGCTTACCATGCTTGTAGACCATTTTAAATTAAAATTTTGTCCACAAGCTGGTGTTTTATGAAGCTGTGCATATGCTTTTATATTATAAAAACAGAGAGAGAATACTATAATTATAGTAACAGCAATTTTCTTCATAAGTAGGTTTTTAATTTGGGATAAATATTAGTTTGCTTTACTAATTATTTACTTAGCGAATATAACAATTTATTTCCATATAATCGATAAAGTGTTAAATAACTTCGATTAAGTGTTTATTTTTATAAAAAAGCCCTAAAATTGTTTTAGGGCTTTAATTTTAAATTCGCAATGTGTTTTGTTGCTTTTATTTAACTATTCGATTAAAATCTTTTTCGAAATTGTATTATTTTCTGATGTTAAATTAATAATGTAAACACCTGTATTTATTTCTTTTGTTTTAAATTCTAAATAACTTTCGTTGTTATCATTATTTACATTAAATACTGATTGACCCAGAACATTATATAGTTCAACAGTTTTAATATTTAATAGTTTTGGGTTATTTACGATAATACTTTCTTTATCATTAGAAAAATATACCTGTAAATCTGATTCATCCAAATCTTCAGTACTTAATAAAGCATTGTTAGAGAAAGTTATCTCAAAACGGTTAGTATATTCGCCAGGACTTAATAGTAAACTGTACTCGCTATCTCTTAAATTATGATACGTGTTTAATTCTAAATCGTGAACATAAATATTTTTGTCATTAGCTATATTTTCTAATTCATCAATTTTAATAATTGCTAAACCTTCTTTTGCAATTCTCAAGCTAAAAGGTATTATTTGTTCAGTGTTAAAATCGCTTACAGCCTGTATTATTAATTTAGCTGCATCCAAATTCCAATACATATCTTCAAGGTTACTTTCAATTAATATGGCATCGTAACCTAAATCAAATTCATTAGAAGCCTTTTCATCTACACCAAGTAATAGTTGGCGGTGGTAACCATCAGGAGAATCAAACATTAATCTTATTTTTTGTCTGGTGTCTTCATTTGTGGTGGTTTCACCTTTAGATTTTTCACTAGATTTTAAGAATATTGAACCAGAATTAGATCCAGATACCAGTTCTCTTTGGAAAGCTCTCTGACTATTTTTAAATAAAATATTACCTCCAACAATTGGTTGTGTTAAACCTGTTAATGCACCATCATCTACCGCAGAAACGAAGAATCCTTGTCCTACTGCTATATACCTTTCTGGTAATTTTGTACCAGATGCATAAGATGCATTAATTCTAGTATCTGTAGATATGGCAACAGTTCCACCTAATAAGGTATATACAGCATAACCTCCTTGGTAATCACCAATATTATGACTGTTTATTGCAAAGTGATCCCAGAAATATAACGCACCATTAATTACATTGGTTGTATTATTTCCACCATCTACAGTGCTAATATTATCAAGTATAAATTCATTAGCATCAAGTGCAGAAGGGTATGGGTTACCTACTAAATAATCGTTATCAACGGTTATTGGTAAGCTAAAATCTCCATTATTTGGTTGCCCTTGCATAATATAGTTTTGGTCTGGTGTTGCAGTACCAGGACCTTTCATAGTAAATCCTTCTCCAACAGATAGTGACCCTGTACTTCTTACATGTTGCCATTCTGCATAAGTATCATTTACTCTATTTGCGTATTTCCATATCCAATAATCTGCATTTTGCACTGGTGAAGCAGTACCAAAATACCCTGAAGTTAGGAAGCCAACATTAGTCATTATATCTGTTAAAGTATAATTTGAATTACTTGTAGGAGCAACAGGTGAAGACCAATAATTATATAAATAAGTATTGGAATATCCTTGTTGATCACGCTCTAAAGTACCAGTACTGGTAGCATCAAAATCACTTCTATCCAATTGTACTAATTGCGATTCTCCTTCTAAATCTATAGTGCCATCAAGTTTTAAGTAATGCGACACCGTAAGGCCAATACCTGTATTTGAAGCAGTATCTCCGTTTACTTGTAAATCACCACTATTAATTATTAATCCTTCTACCGAACAATCTCTACTTCTTGCAGCTGTTGGAGATGCACCTAAATAAGTGTCATGGTTTATTTCAACAATATTCCAATCAATAGGTGTTGTGCCATCAATAATTGATAGTGAATTAGGTAACGGTTGAACTGCGTTATTTAACCATGTAGCATCGGCATCCCATGAACCTGCAGCTTGAGTTTCATATGGTAATGGAGCAGTTTGGTAATCTACTGTATTTAAGTTTCTCAAAGCACCTTGATTACCATTTCCAGACATATCATCGGTGTTAGTATAGGTGTAAACAGACATTGGATAATAGCCTTCTAAATTACCCCATGGAATGGCATTTATTTCATTATTTGTTATTGTTGTTGGTATAACGCTTCCTTTTATTTGTGCTATAGTATTATCATCTGGATCAGGGAAATATGTAATTTCTGATAATTCTTGATTCATAATATACCTTAATTGAGCTGGAGTTAGGGCAATATTCCATACCCTTACTTCATCAATAATTCCTGCAAAATAATCGGTTGTATTTGGGTCAAAGCCATCGGCTGCTGCAATTAAGAATTTTTGTGTTGTTGCTACAGGAGCTGGTAAAGATGTACCTACCGCGCTTAATGTAGGGTCTAAAACACCATCTATATATAAATTTGCATTACCTGAATTGTAAATTACTGCTACTTGGTGCCATTCGTTTTCTGGTATGGCTACTCCTGATGTTAAAGTTACTGCACCTCCGTTTAATGTAAATGCCAATCTTCCAGAGCCATCAATTCTTAAGTCGTAACCTTCAGTATTTGCTGCGTTTCTTTTTGAAACAATTGATGCATTTGTAGTACCAGGATCTCTTTTTATCCAAGCAGATAATGTAAATTCAGTTGTGTTTAAATCTAAATTATCTTCAACATCAATATAATCAACAACACCATCAAAATAGATAGAACGTTCTCTGATAATTTGTGGTGCGTAACCAAAAGTGATGTATTTAGTAGCATTAAAGTTATAGTCTGTTTCAAGATTTCCGCTACCATCTGGAGTCATTACCCTATAGTCTGCAGTTGGATCAAAAATGCCAGTGTCAGATATAAACATATAGTAACTCCCAGGAGGGGTTATGTTTCTAATAGCACTTTGCGGAATTCTTACTTTACAAGATGGAATATCTCCACCAGTTTCAACAACTTTCCACGTACGTTGCATTGAAACAAATGATACTGGAGTTGTTAAACCAGCAATACCAGAACTCATGTCTACCGAAATAGCAGTTGCAGATAAATTCAAATCGGCACCATCATTACCCCACATTAAAAACTCTCTATCATTAAATGTAGTTGGGTTAGTTGATTGATTATCGCTATTTGTATCGTAAATATCAGATAACCCAATACTTAATATACCTTCAATTGGTCCATCTACATCAGTCTCATCATTAACACTACTTGATTGTTTTTGATTTAAATCTGAAGCATCATCTCTACCAATACCGGCAACATCATAGTTGTAGCCAGCGTTTGCAGCAGTATCCCAAATAACAGTTTCTTGCGAATCAATGTAATCTACATCATTTAAATTTTGAGCAGTTACACTATTTGTATCGTGCAATGTTATTCCATATTTTATTGCTAAAGAAGATAAAATTTTGTGCTGATCTAAAGATGTATTTTGATGAGAATAACTTACAACCTCACTAATTTTTCCATCGAAAAATGTATCAAAAGGGTGTCCGTTTATTGAAATTCTACCACTACCTAAACAGAAGTATGAATTTAAAAATTCGTTAAATGGCAACGTTTCAAATAATGACGATGTTTCACCGGTAGCATTATCTATTCTAATACCATTTTTGTAAATTTCTGTTAAGTTGTTAGCAGGATTATTTTTAATATTAAATACAATGACTTCACTATCATAAGAGTCTGTTGCACTAGAATATGTTCTACCATAAGAACCTTGTGGGTCTATACCACCTGTTAAAGATGGTGGTACAGTACTTACCATATGGTTAACCATAGAATCATAATTAGAAAACCTTTGCGAACCTGCACCAAAGTATAAACCAGAACCATCACTATGCATAGTTTGGTTAGCAAATCTACCAGAAATAGGTGCTTGTGTATTAGCTACTTGTCTATCAATAATACCATCCGTTTTTATTACAATAAAATACTCTCTTGCAAAATAACCACCTTTTCCTTTCATTACATCTTGGTTGGCTTTTACAAAATCTACATAAGGGTTAAAGTTAATATTTCCAGTAGCATTATTATTAAAAGTTGGGCTAGTGGCTGTAACACTTACGGCGTCATTATTTTGAGCTTGATCGCTCCATGTAGCAATATCAGCACCATCAGCAGTTACTCCAATTTCAGAGTCTGCTTTTAACCATAATGTTAGGTTATTAGTAATACCACCTGGTCCGTTTGTAGGATTTGGAAATGCAACATCTGGGTCTCCTTTTATGAATACATTATCAAAATTAAAACCATCACCATTTGAAGTTTGGGTTGAAAAATGAACTCTAAATTGAACGGTTGGTACAGCAAGCGATGAAGGTAATGGAATTTTGGACTCATGAAAGTTGTTTCTTCCTGCAACAATAGAACCTCCAAATAGTGTAGTACTGTCTCCAGACCAACCATTTACGCTTCCTAATGCGTTAACACTAGCAGAATTATACCAATTTGTACCAGAACCGGTAGCTCCAAGAGTTGACCAATTTGTACCATCAGTACTATATTCTATTATAGCACCATCATTTGCGTCTGTTTGGAAACGCACATCTATATGTAATACTAAGTTGTTAAACCCAGATAAATCTATAACAGGGCTTGTTGCATAGGTTGATGTATTGGTTGCATAATTATTATACGAGTTTGTATACCAATAATTAGCTTCACCAGTTTCAGTTCCATTTGTGCCATAAGCCCAAGTAGAACCTGAACCAGTATCAGACATTGTCCAGCCACCGTTATTATTGTCAAAATTTTCATAATATATGGTATACAAAGGATCGCCAGAAGTACTAGAACCCTGAACAACAAATGTGTATGGGTTTTCGTCTACATCATCACTATCAATTGAAATTGTGGCCTGTACATTTGTGCTGACTACACTAGGGGCATATCTTACAACAAAAGTTAAATCACCACCGCTAGCAATTGTTGATGCCGTTGGTTGAGATAAAATATAAAAACCAGAATCTCCAGATATATCAACTAAAGGAAAACCTCCAGTTAAACTTAAAGGTGTAGTTCCTGTGTTTTGAATTGTAAAGGTATGATCTATAACTGCGCCTATTGCTACTGTTCCAAATTCGGTATCATCGCCAACTATTGGTGTTGTATCTCCATCGGAAATAGTAGTTCCGTTTCCTTGAATATTAATTTCTGGAGCGGGAGCGGTTGCAGTTCCTTGTACTACAAAAGTATAAGGGTTTTCATCGCCGTCATTATTATCTATAGATACAGTTGCTTGAAAATTAGAACCTATAACGGTTGGGTCGAACCTTACAACAAAAGTTAAACTTGCACCAATACCAATAGTATTAGATGCTGGTTGTGTTAAAATAGAAAATGCTGCATTACCACTTATATCTACTATTGGAGTTCCACCTGTTAAATTTAATACAGCTGTACCAGTATTTTGAATTGTAAAAGTATGATCAACAGTTAAAGAAGTTGGTATTGAACCAAACTCAGTATCATCACCTACAATTGGAGTTGTATCTCCATCAGCAATATCAACACCATTACCTTGTATATTTATTTCTGTAGTTGGAGTAAATGAAGAACCTTGTACAACAAAAGTGTATGGGTCTTCATCTGAATCATTATTGTCAATAGATATTGTTGCTTGTGCATTAGTAACATCAACAGTTGGAGAAAATCTAACAACAAAAGTTAAGTCGCCACCACCACTAGTAATATTATTTGCACTAGGTTGTGTTTGAATAGAAAAAGCTGCGTTTCCACTAATATCAACTAAAGGAACTCCACCAGTTAAGTTTAACGTAGCTGTTCCTGTGTTTTGAATTGTAAAAGTATGATCTAAAACTGTAGCGTTAGCTATTGAACCAAATTCTGTATCATCGCCTGCAATTGGAGTTGTATCTCCATCAGTAATATCAACACCGTTTCCTTGTATATTTATTTCTGGAACTGGTGTAAATGAGGAACCTTGAACTACAAAAGTGTATGGATCTTCATCAGCATCATCACTATCAATAGATATGGTTGCTTGCGCATTGGTAACATCAACTGTAGGAGCAAATCTAACTACAAAAGTTAAATCGCCACCACCACTAGCAATAGAACTAGCACTAGGTTGTGTTTCAATACTAAAAGCTGCATTACCACTAATTGCTACAATATCTGGTATGCCATCTAAGTTTAACGTAGCTGTTCCTAAGTTTTGAATTGTAAATGTATGGTCTAAAGTTGTAGCGTTAGCTATTGAACCAAATTCTGTATCATCGCCTGCAATTGGGGTTGTATCTCCATCAGTAATATCAACACCGTTTCCTTGTATATTTATTTCTGGTGTTGGTGTTACGGTCCATGTCAGAACTACTAGACCTGGGGCGCCATCACCACCAGTTCCATTTCCATCTCCTGATGCGCCACCGCCACCGCCATAATCTTCACCATCTTGACCATCATTATCATTACCACCATTACCACCATTACCAGTGCCGCCATTACCATTGTTTGTTCCACCAGCTCCACCTGGAGGAGCAAAATTACCGGCAGCATCAGCACCATTACTTCCATTACCACTATCGCCAGCAGCACCACCGCCAGCACCACCTTCGTCGTCATCACCATCACCACCATTACCACCACTAAATGCTAATTGACTTGTTACAGTACCAGTGAATGAACCACCGCCACCATTACCGCCAAAACCACCACTTCCTGGGGAGGTTAAACCACCATCACCGCCATTTGCGGTTATTGTTCCAATTGTATGAGTAACTATAGTATTTCCTCCGTTGGCTCCATCATTTCCATTTGATGTAGCACCAGCACCACCATTTCCAATTGTTATTGTAATATTATCTCCAGGTGTTACAGCTATTGTTCCACCACGGAAACCGCCACCGCCGCCACCGCCGCCGCCATCGTTACTAGCTTCATCAGCACCACCGCCACCTGCACCCCATGCAGCAACGTTAACTGATGTTACTCCTGCAGGAACTACGAATGTTCCACTAGATGTAAATGTTTGACTTTGCGAAAAAGCAAGTGAAGAAAATAGAATACCTACTATAAGTATACATGACCTTAATAAAAACGTAATTTTTTTCATAAGAGGTTAAATTTAGCTTGGGACTAATTATTTAAGCACCAAATGTAGATTAAAACTCCATGAAATACAAATTTAATCGATGAAATGCATTTTAATATTTTAACTAATTGAAAATCAATATATTAAAAAATGGTAAATTTTTTAATTGTAAAAGCTTTTAAATAATTATTACAATCAAGATTAATTATGCTAATTACATAAAAAAGGTCGAGTTATTTATAACCCGACCCTTTTATTTTAAGCTTTTATTCAGTTTAATGTTTTATTAACCTTTTATGAATAGTTGCTCCAGTTTCCTTATTTGTAATTTTGAATAGGTAAGGAGCTTCATCTAGTTTATTTAAACCAGAAACATTTATTCTACTATTCATACTTGAATATTGTCTGTCAATAATAACTCGTCCATTTAAGTCTAATATTTTAATTGTGAAATCACTATTGTTAAAACCTAAAGGTAAATTAATAGTAATGTTATCATTAAAAGGATTAGGTATTATTGACACATTTCTTAGAGTGAAATCATCTCTATTTAAAGTGATTAAGTCAGATCCGTTACAATCTTCATCAATACCATTGTTTGGTGTTTCAGTAGCGCCAGGATATATTGTGTTATCTGTATCATCACAATCAGTTAATGGTAATACAGTTGTAGTGTAACCAATACCAGGATCTGTACATTGCGTTACAGTTGATATTGCAAAATTATCACCATCAGCATCTAAGTACCAAACTGTTGCAGGCGTTACGGTTAAGTTCAGCACTAAATCGGCAGTACA
>NZ_BAABJK010000013.1:0-5570 GCF_039543265.1 Algibacter aquimarinus
CTCTTTGGTTCTTTATGATTATATATGAAATTTAGTGAATTGCTAAGTTAAGACGTGTATAATTAATTGCTTTGGCAAGTTCTTATTTGGAAAATTCCTTCGGAATTTTCTCGGGTTCGTATTTGTTTATTAAATTAGTTGCTTAACCACGCAACTAACCATACACAACAACGTTGTGCTTAATTAGAAAAAAACGCTAATGACAAAAATAGAGCTTCTAAAAAAAGATTTTCCCGATTTAAATTTCGAGTCAAAAGAGCACGAATTTTTCTATGCTGAAGATGATATAAGAAAAGAGGATAGAATATATATTTCAGGTTTTAAAGGAAATTCAGAATTCCAAATAGTTGTTAAACCTGACCACGAAATAGATTCAGTTTCAGAAATCTTAAAAGAAAACATTTTTGTTTTTCCTGATTTTTTAGCAATCCGTTACAACAACACAATTGAAGTATTACTAACTTCCATTTCATACAGAACTTCATTTAGGAATATAGAAATTGATGATGAAGTTAATAAAACTGTAGTTTTTAATGTTGGCATGAATTACCATAGAAATAACTTAAATATTCTTTTAGAAATTGGACAGGATAATCTATTGCCGAAATTCCTTCAATTTGTTCGTGGTGCTTTCAGATATTCAAGAAGAAAACCGACCATTTTAAAAATAGAAGGCTACAAAAAAGAAAGTCCTGATGGTATTGTAAACGATATCCGAAATGTTATAAACTCTGTTTTATTCGATATCGAATATAATTATGACATAGCTCTTGAAACTGTTAATATTGATGGGCTATTAAGAAGATTTATTAGACGAAGAAAGAAAAAAGCTGAATTGCCAAATGAAAAAATTGATTTGGTTTATAAAAAATATATTCCAGAATTAATTCAATACTTTCATATTGCTGAAAAAGTTGATTTCTTACCATTTAAATTTATTTGTTATTATCATATTATTGAATATTTTTCAGACAAAAGTGCTTATGACTTAGTATCTAAAGAGGTTAAAAAGATTTTATTAAAACCTGATTTTCACTTAAAAACGGATAAATATGTTACTTCTGCAATTAATCTATTCAAAAAAGAAAACGATAGACACACCAATGACAAAGTAAAAATTGAAAGAGTTTTAAAACAATACGTTAAAAGAGAAGAGTTAAAAGAATCAATTGAGGAATTAGAATTAATTGACCACTTTTCCAAATCTCTAATATTTGATTGTGTAAAACCTCTTGTGTTACCCGCAATAGACTTTGAAAAAGATGGAAATTTCTTTGGTGAATTAACGAAACGTATTTATTCAACAAGATGTTCAATTGTTCATTCAAATCCAGATTTTGACGAATCGAAAGCAGTTCCATTTAACCCTTCACCTAATAATATTGACAAACTAAGAATTGAAATAGAAATGATTAGCGAAATTGCTCGAACAATTATAATTGAAAGTAAAGAAAATAACTAAGCACAACAATGGCTATAGTTAATACGGGTTTGGTGTTTAACCCAAAGTTTAAAGCTTTTAACTAAGTACGCCAAATCTTTTTGATTTGGCTTTATAACAAAAAAGATAAAACAAAATAAAAAGTTTTGGCTAAGTGCTTAATCGAAAGTTTACTACTTTTAATTCCCGTACTAACCATAGCCCAACCGTTGTGCGTCATTTGATAAACTATGCAGATTGATAAGAAAGAAATTAAACCAATTACAGATATTTTAGGTCTTGCTGTGCTCGATTCTCAAAGATTAGAATATGCAATTGGATTTCTAATGCTTCTCTCAAGAAAAGATTTTGACTTCACAAATAAAAATCAGGATGAGGAAATTGACGAATATATGCTCAACATTTCTAAAAAAACATTAGGAACTTTAATGAGACAATTAAGAAAACTAATTGAGGTTAGCGATGGATTCATTGAAAGGTTGGAAGAGGCATTAGATGCTCGAAATTATTTAATTCATAGATTTTTAAACCATCAAGGAGAGAAAATTTTAACAAGAGATGGACGAATTGAAGTTCTGAATTTGGTTAAAGAAAAAAGAAAAATTCTTTACGAATGTTATTTTTTTCTTGACCCATTTATTCAAATTCTTATGGAATTAAGAGGTTTCCCTGCCGAATATTTTATTAATGAAATATCAGAAAAGTACGAGAGAGATGAATAAAAAATATCTGATAGAAATTGATGGAAAATTAATTGGCTACTCTGATTTAGAGAAAGCTGATGCACCAATGGGAGTTGCATTTGGACTGATTGAGTTTAACGGAATTGAATCGCCATACGAATTCTTTAAAGAATACTGTTTGAAAAACAATATTGTTATAAATACTGACGACCCAGAATTTGAATTTATCGACACTCAAGTAATATCTGGTTTAAAAGTATTTAGACAAGATGGACTGGAAATAAAAGGAGTTGCTGGAAATGCAATTACGGGAATGAAAGAAGATGGATATGAAATTTCAATTTTAGGAATCAGTTATCCTTTTTACGAAGAGGAATTCCCAAATCACGTAAAGGAATATGAAAATATGTTCGGAAAAGAATAAAAACGAACGCACAACACCGTGTATAATTCATTGCTAGTTATAGCCTACTTACGAAAATCCTCGCGGATTTTCTATTCGGTTTTTATTTGCTAAATTACGTGCTAATCCACGCAACGAAATCATACACAAACACGTTGGCAAACATTTACGGAATGAAATACCTATTAAACATATTTCTTATTTTTTTATTTTTTGGTTGCCAAAAATCAATTGAAAAGCATGTTGCAATCGGAACATGGAATAGATGTAATAAAGATGGAAGTTATATTGAGTACAAAATTACTGATCAATATATGATGATATTGGTTACGTCAAGACCAGATGAAATTATAATTTTTGGAAATAAAATATTAGGTGATAATTTAATTTCATACCAACTTAAAAACGGAACAAAAATACTTACGGACAATGATACTTTAGTAACAATAGAACATTCATCAAATAAAGTTGTTCTAATGAGTACTTGGGGTTTTGATAAGTATGAATTGAATAAAGCGGAATTTGATTATGAAGAAATTGATTCTGCTAATTTAAAATTATGGAAGAAGAAAACTCTAATGGAATTTCATAAAAGAGCTGAATCTAAACAATGTACTGACTTAAGAACAGCTGAAGAAAAAGCAGAAGATGAAAAAGTCACACCTGAATTAAAACTAGAAGAATTAGAAGACATAAGAATTGAGAATATAGAAAATTAAAAACGTTAGCCAACAACGTGTATATTTAATTGCTGCGCTAGTTGGTTAAGACGACGGTCCTTCCCTACTTTTTAGTATATTGCTTAACAAAGAATAATAGCGTACTTGTACGCAACTAACCATACACGAACACGTTGGCAAACATTTAAGCTGAAAAACAAACTATGAGATTAACATTTGCATTTATCCTATTTACTTGTTTGACTTTTGGACAAGAAAAACCAATAGTTTTCTACAATGAAAGTGGAGAGGAAATAAGTAAACAAAAGTTCATTAAAACCAAAGATTATAGTAAAAATTTGGATTTATATTTTGAGAACGATACAACACAAATAGCTCTATTAGTAACTCGACAAAAATTCGGACAAATCGATAAAAGTACTTTTGAGAATCTGAAATCATACTTAACAGAATTGACTGATAAGCAAATTGACTCGTCTCAAAATATTGTAATTAATTACTTAACACCATTTCCGAAAAAGGATAAAAATACTACCTTAAAATCAGGATGGAATGTTTTACATAGAGATTATCTAAAAAAACTGCATAAAATCGCAAATATTAATCAATTTTGGATAAACTCACCTGAATGCGATAATCTCGAATACAATCATTCTAAAAAAATTAATTGGGTAGCAGATAAAGAAAATTTATTCAAAAAGTTATTTTTCCCTTACGATGTAAGATATGGAAATTATATTCTCATTAAACCTGATGGAAAATTCTATTATTATTTAGGAGAGCATGGTAAATATGAGATTTGGAAAAATGCCGAAAAGTATTTTAAATAAAAACGATTTGCCAACACCGTGTATAATTAATTGCTTTGGTCGTTGCCAATTTGGAAAATTCCTTCGGAATTTTCTCGAGTTCATATTTGTTTACTAAATTAGTTGCTTAACCACGCAACTAACCATACACAAACACGTTGCCCACAATATGAACCAATCTCTATGAAGAAAAATATATTATTGAAATCTATCATCATATTTCTGACTTTTATTATGTATAGTTGCGGAAATTCTAAGACTGAAAAAACTGAATTAGTTTATGAAAATGGAAATCAAAAAGTCGAAATTCAAATACTGAACGGAAATGACTATTTGGAATATGATAAGCCGACTGAAACGAATTTTGTGTTAACCAATATAGAAATTAATACTTTTTCTGTTTATGGTGCTGGAATTCGGATACTCGAAACAAAAGACGGAACGCTGAAAACTGAAATTAAAGTTCCAAATAATTATCTAGAAAATGATACTTTGAACGTGAAAGTTAGATTTGGAAAAAAAACAGAAGAAAATTACGAATTTAATATTCCAATGAAAACAGCGGAATAAAATACTGTGGGCAACACCGTATATAATTTATTGCTAATTCTAGCCAACTTACGAAAATCCTCGCGGATTTTCTATTTGGTTTGTATTTGCTAAATTAGATGCTTAAACACGCAACAAACCATATACAAACACGTTGTGTGCAATTTGGCTACGTTACCAAGATTTGGTATATTTGAAAAAATTTTAGTCTAAAAATGGGAAAAAACACATCAATATCACTCGGAAATCATTTTGAGAATTTTATAAGAGAAGAAGTAAACTCTGGAAGATATGGTTCGGTTAGCGAAGTAATTCGTTCTGCTTTACGTTTGTTAGAACGTGAAGAAAAAAAGGAAAGAGAACTGATTAAAGCTCTCGAAGTTGGCGAAGATAGTGGATTTGTTGAAAACTTTGACCCAAAACAACATCTGAAAGAATTACATCGTAAGCACTTATGAGCAAAAACGAATATCGCATAAGTCAACAAGCGATTGAGGATTTAGATAAAATTTGGATTTATACCCTTAATAAATGGTCTAAAGAACAAGCTGACAGATATTACGACTTGATAATTATGGAAATTGAATTTATTGCTGACAACTTTATGACAGGAAAGTCAGCAAAACAAACTCGAAAGAATTATCGAGTGACTAAAATACAATCCCATTTGATTTTTTATAGAAAAGTGGAAAATGATATTGTGGAAATAGTTAGAATTTTGCACCAACGAATGGATATTAAAAAACGACTGAAATAAAAAACTGCACACAACAATGGCTAAACGTAATACGGGGTTTTGGTCTGAATCGAATGGTCTGCGTATATTTATGATGTCGCTAAATCTTTGGGATTTAGCTTTGGACAGGAAAAATAAAAACTAAACCAAAAGCTTTAGCTTAGTGCGCAAACGGAAACAAAAGGTTTCCTTAAACCCGCACTACGCTTAGCCGAGACCGTTAGCATACATTTGAAATGACTCTTTCCGAAGTATATTTTTATATTATA
>NZ_BAABJK010000014.1:0-569 GCF_039543265.1 Algibacter aquimarinus
TCTATAAAGACGGTATCTTAGAAGCAACTCTAGGTAATGTATTAAACTATCAAGTAACAGGGCTTACAGAAGCTACAACTTACAACTTTACCGTTACTGCTTTAGATGCAGATAATAATGAAAGTCCTATTAGTAATGCCCTATCCATTACAACTAACGTATTTTCAGCATGCGATACACCAATTGAAACTAACTTGAGTGATTTAGATTGGATTGCTGCTCAACAAGAATACCTAACCCCTGCAAGAAATACTAATATATCTGGAGGGCCTATGGTTATTAACGGGCAAACCTTTAACCATGGTATTGGATCACATGCGCAGTCGGAAATTGTTTATGATATTTCTGGCAGTAATTACCAAAACTTTAAAGCGTACATCGGGGTTGATGACTCGCAAGGAGCTAATACTAATGCAAGTATTCAATTTGAAGTCTATGGAGATGATATCCTATTATTTACTAGCCAAACGCTAACAGGGGCTGATGATGCACAATTTATTGATGTTGATATCAATGGTGTTAATCAACTTAAACTTGTTTTAGAAAAAGGAGCTAACAACCTAAATGAC
>NZ_BAABJK010000015.1:0-577 GCF_039543265.1 Algibacter aquimarinus
CGTTGGCATTAATTTGAGAAATGACCGTAAAAGTAACAGACAAAGTTGACCAAAAATCTTATGACAGAGTTGTCGAATTATTGGTGGAATATAACAAGAGTAAAACTGAACAGTTTGCTAATGAAATTAATAAACCGATTGAAATAATTGTTAGAGATGATAATAATGAAATCATTGGTGGACTTTATGGACGTTCAATTTGGGGAACATTGGAAATAAAAACTTTTGTTGTAAAACCTGAAAAGAGAAACAACGGAATAGGAAAAAAATTAATTCTCGAAGCGGAAAAAGAAGCGAAAAAACGAAATTGTAGATTTATAAGTTTAGATACGTTTTCATTTCAAGCACCTGAATTTTATGAGAAACTCGGATTTGAAAAAATTGGAACGGAAACTGATTTCCCAAAAGGATTTGAAAAATATTATTACCGAAAAAGTGTTTAAAAACTAATGCCAACAATGTATAAAAATAATTGCTACATTAGTGCTTAAACAAAGGTAGTTGCAATTTTGTTGCGTCTGATTTTCCTGCGGAAAATCCTTGCACACAAAACCGCAACTATTCTTATACGAGACCG
>NZ_BAABJK010000016.1:0-944 GCF_039543265.1 Algibacter aquimarinus
TATAATATAAAAATATACTTCGGAAAGAGTCATTTCAAATGTATGCTAACGGTCTCGGCTATGAGTAGTTGCGTGGGTTAGCACTTAACTTTACAAGTACACACCAAGTTGGAAATTCCACAGGAATTTCCAAAGTAGGCGAGAACAAGCAATTACTTATAGCCATTGTTGTGCGTTCGTTTTTATTTCGTTGTTATTATAATTATACTTCCATCGTAAATTCGACAGAAATTTGTTTTTTGCATCATTTCCTCGGACAGAATATTGAACGTTTTAATTCCATTTGGGTCAATTTTTACTCTGTTTTTTAAACTATCGGTCAATGGAATTCCGTCAATTATTATTAAGTCAATTTTTTTCTTATTCCAACCTCTTTGTCCAGCAGATAAGCTGTCCAAATTCAAATTTTTGAATTCAAACAAATCAGTCGGTTTGAATTGAGTGATTTTCAATTCTTTCGTGCGCTTGTCAATTCGGATATTTTCAATATTGTCTTTGTCAAGATAAACAGTTTCCAAATTCGTTTTTTCGTTATCAACGAACATTTCATATTCCGCTGAATATTTTTTTAATATTTTATTTCGGTCGTATTTTATATTCCGAGTTGCGCAACTGAAAGTCAAAGTCAAGATTAATAGAACCAGAAATATTCTCATTTTAATTGTTTTATTCTCAAAAATATTTCAATTCCGTTTTTCATAAAAACTCCAATTAGTGAATGATGCTTTTCGTTTAGTTAACGTGCTCCTTAAATGACGCACAACGGTTACGTATATGAAATGTTGCGTGTTTGTGTGCGAGGATTTTCCGAAGGAAAATCAGAAGCAAGCAAACAAAGCAACTCCCATTGGTTAAGCACAAAATAGCAATTTTTTATATACAATGTTAGCATACGTTTTTTTCTATCAGTAAAAATATAGCTGTAATTATAAAAATCGGAAAGC
>NZ_BAABJK010000017.1:0-1218 GCF_039543265.1 Algibacter aquimarinus
AACAAAGAACTGAGGTAAAAAACAAGTAAAAATTATTATTTTATTACCAATGTACTTCTAAACTCAGAACTATAAGGTATTCCATTTTTAACTATAGAAAAAGCCTGCTTTAGTAGTTTGTTACAAACTGCTATTAAAGCCAGTTTTTTGCTTTTTCCTTTGGCCACAATCCTATCGAACAAGGCCTTACAAGCTCTATTATATTTACAGGCATTAAAACTACACATAAACAACAAGTTCCTAAGTTTTGGATTACCCATTTTACTCATTCTTGGTCGTCCTTTTACACTACTTCCAGACTGTCTGATTATTGGTGTGATTCCTGCATAACTACAAAGCTCTTTTGCACTTTCAAAACGGTGAAATCCATCTGTAAAAACCAATAGCATCAATGCTGTCTTACTTCCTATCCCTGGTATACTTTTTAACAGTGTCAAGGAGTTTTGATACTCTGCTTTTACATTCTTTTCTAACTTAGTTTCTAAAAGCGCAATCTCCTTTTTTAAACTTTTCAATTGTCTATTTAAAGAGCGTAACACTTCTTTCGATGGAATTCCCAAGACTGTTTCTCCATGGATTTTATTTTTAATCTGTGTGCTTTGTTTACTATAAACACTAAGTAAACGGGATAATTGCAAACTCTCTTGTTGCGTTTTAGATTGCCCAAACCATAACTTTGGTTCTCGGTCTTTTCCATAAAGTTGAATCATCTTGGAATCACTCTTATCTGTCTTCACTTTAGACAATTCCATTTGAATGTAACGCTTAATTTTTAATGGGTTTACGATACTAACCTTGAAACCATGATCTAATAGAAAGTAGGACAAACGCACATGATAATAACCTGTAGCTTCCATAACGCAAACCGCATTGTTGTCTAATAATTTTATTAACTTTTTAAAGCCACTTAGACTGTTTTTAAATTGATAATAATTGCGAGTATCATCGCATACATCAAAGACATCTTTACTAATGTCTAAACCAAAATATTTTATATCTTTAGTCATATGAAAAAAGGATTGTAAAGAGCCAATCTACTGGGAATTCAACAACTTAAAATCGAAGTCTAAAGCTTCATAGAACTGAACGAATTTAACGTAGATAAGAGAGGGGATTATCAATGTTGACGAAGTCCTTGCTTCTGCGTATATCATAACCTTATTCCTCTCTTTGGTTCTTTATGATTATATATGAAATTTAGTGAATTGCTAAGTTAAG
>NZ_BAABJK010000018.1:0-3200 GCF_039543265.1 Algibacter aquimarinus
TAAGATTTTTGGTCAACTTTGTCTGTTACTTTTACGGTCATTTCTCAAATTAATGCCAACGGTCTCGTATAACCGTCAGTTACGGATAAGTTAGCTAATATTTTCGGTTAGTCCCAAGCTTTAGAAATTCCGAGTGGATTCGGACGTAGTCGAATCCGCCGTAATTGCGGTTATACATTGTTGTAACATGTTTTTTATTTTTTGTTCGCAATAAATTCATCCGCAATTATGTATGGTTGTCTCAAATTAAAATCGTTTGGACTTACATCTTCATTTCCGAAAATTAAAAGTTTTGCATTTGGTCGATATGAGTAACCTTTGTCATAATCTTTAATTACATTTTCTACATTGAATTCAATTCCGTGCTTTTCACAAACTTGTCTTATCGGTTCAGCTAAAGGTTCCGTGATTCCAAGATTCATTTTTCCATTTTTATGATAATATTCTTTTATGTTGAAAAAATGTCTGTTTAGTTCTATCCAATTTCCTGTCATCTGTTCGTATGCAAAGTATAAATCTCCAATGAACTCACTCGGATTGCTTGGGAAACCTTGTAATTCACATTCCAATTCGTTTTTATGAAAAGTCCAAAGTAAAGGATGTTCATCCAATATTTTTAATTTGATGTATGGTAAATATTGTTCCGAGAACAGTCCTCTAAATTTAATCGTATTTTGTGCAATTAACCTCCAATGGTCGGCTTCAATTATTTTTCCAAAATCATCTCGTTCTTCTACGATGAAATTAAACTCCATTGTATCAAAATGTCCGATTTTACCTTTTAATTCGGTTAAGTGAAATTGTCCATTATGATAGAATTCATATGAATTAGTTTTCTCGATTAATTGGTCAATCATTGGTTTCCTCAAATGTGTTACAACGTTGTTGTATAAGATTAGTTGCGTGGTTTAAACACTAAAGTTAGCAAATAAATCACAGATAGAAAGTCCGCGAGGACTTTCGTAAGTAGGCTAGAAGCAAGCAATTAATTTTATACGTTGTTGTAAGTAGTATTTTACGAAATAATATTCGGAATACTCAATCTTATATATTTATTATTTTTTCTTCCTTGTTCGGTTTTATTTGTGTCCATTGGATATTCAGCGCCTAAATTTTCAATCAGAATTCGGTTACTATCAATTCCGTAATGAGTAAATATTTTCTTAACTGTTTCAGCACGTTTTAAATTCATTTCTGGATTTTCTTTATATTCTAAAGTATCTGAATTCACATAGAGTATCAGTTTTGTGTCTTTTCGAATATCAAGTAACGAAACATAGAATTTAATAATATTTGTATTTATGGGAAACGAACAGTTTTTTTCAAAAGCAAGAATGGTTGGTGGACAATAAAAAGTCTTAATTGTGTTCTCGTTATTAGTTCCGTTTTTATCTTTTTCAATAGCCATCAAATATTTTTCCATTGAAGGTCTTATTTCCTCCAAGTTAATTTCTTCAAGGCTTGTCAAATCAGAACAGTCAGACGTTTCTGTTTGTGATTGCACAGATGCACATCCGAAAATTAGAAATACAAATTTCAATAGAATGACGGTTTTTCTCATATTACTTACAACGGTCTTGGCTATGGTTTCGTTGCGTGAAAATCCGCGAGGATTTTCCGCCGTAAACCGAATATAGCAAAAATGCGAGGACTTTCCGAAAGGAAAGTCAGAAGCAATGAACTATAGCCGGTGTTGCCAACCGTTTTTTATTCAGATTATTAATTTAAAATTCAAATATTATGTCAAATGTCACAGCTTTTTTTAGAAAACAATTACCAAAATCAGAGCCTTTCGAATATCAAGGTCAAACACCAGAACAAACTGATGCTTTTATAAAGCTAAAAAAACTTTACGATTCTAAAGGACGTAATAATTCAACATTGTCAAAAGATGGTGACGATTCTGAAACCATTAAATCATAAATTGTAATGAACTTATTAGAAATACTTTCATTAAATAGTTCTTTCATTTGTTCAATCAGTTCGTCTCTTGAAAAGTCAACTGTTGAGTCAAAAAAATACATTTTTCCTTCGGTTTGGTCTTTTTTAATTGCTACAACCGAAATATATCTACCAAGGTCAACTACGTCTGTAATTCCTTTTTCCAAAAAGTTAATTCCGATTTCTAAATCTTGGTTAAAGTCGTCTCCGATTAATTTTAAATTGTATTCAATTTTATCTAAATCGGTTGCGATTCCAACAGTCCGAGTTTCATTTAAGTCATCTACCAAAAAGGTTAATTTTTCAGCTATTGGTGGTTGTGGTATTAAAAAATGTTTTTTCATTTACTCGGTTTTTCTCAAATGGTTGGCAACGGTCTAGTGTATGATTTCGTTGCGTGTTTAAGCAATAAATTTAGCAAATAAATCACAGATAGAAAGTCCGCGAGGACTTTCGTAAGTAGGCTGTAACTAGCAATGAATTATACACATTGTTGTGCTTTCGTTATTTTTTTAGTTGGTCTTTTAATTTTTTTGTTATAGATTCATTAAGTCCAATTAATTCTTTATACCAGTCAGATTCATTCTCTGATGCAGATTTCATAGAACTCAAATAACCTTTTAAACCTTCTAAGGTATAACCTCGGTTTCGAGTAACGAATTCTTCGAAATTCGAATAGCTATTGTTTATATATACATTTTCAAACCGAATAACATATTCAACATCAGCATAGTATTTAGAAATACTATTTTGTAAGTCAATATTCTGGTATAATTCTAAATCATTATTTGAAGACATTGTCTTAAATGTGGCATTATTTACTTTTATGGATTTTATCGTAAGAATTCCTCTATCACTAAGATCTTCTATAAAATCTTGTACTGGATCTGATAGTCTATCAATGATTGAAACTTTAGTGGAATCAAATACCATACACTCAATTAAACGCTTTTTATCTAATTCTAGGTCATTTAAGAGTGATTGAGTATATAAATTAAGGCGTTTACTATCAATTCTATTCTCATTCCAAGTATTGATTTGAAGTGCTAATAAAATTCCAATAACTACAAGAATGATTTCTCCAATCGCATATTTCAAGTACTTTCCAGTTTTACCTTTTGAAAGTAAATCTTGTCTAATTTTTCTAAAGAATTTTATCATTGGTTAGCGGTTTCTGATAATGAAGCACAACGTGTTCGTGTATGGTTAGTTGCGTGTTTCAGCAACTAATTTAGTAAACAAAAACGAACGCGAGAAAA
>NZ_BAABJK010000019.1:0-6517 GCF_039543265.1 Algibacter aquimarinus
AAGTACATTGGTAATAAAATAATAATTTTTACTTGTTTTTTACCTCAGTTCTTTGTTGTACACTGGCTTTTTTCCATTCAGATTGTCATTCAGCGTTGGCAAAGACATACTCTTTTGCAATTTTGGGCTTGTGATTTGTCTGTAGCGAATTGCAAATGTGTATGGCTTTATGCGTTGGCTTCATTCAGAGTGTTTTCCAGCGTTTCCTTAAATTCATTTTCGTTTTCATTATTATAAAAAGGAACTCCAGTTATCAAATATTTGTCAGAGTCAATTTCAATTGTTTTTTTATCTGCTCTAATTTCTTTTAGGAAATCTTCTTTCCATTTATCGTGTGCTTTCAAATGATTTCCTTTCGGCTCAATAAAAACTTGATATGTTAGTTCTTTTCCAGTTTTTTGTTTGCAGAATAGAACAAAATCTGGTTCAAAAGCTCTTCCTAATTTGTCAATGATTTTAATTTCTCTTTCATTACGAATCAGGTAAATATTCTCAAATGACTTTTCTAAATTCTCGAAACGTCTTGCGAACATCTTCACAAACTCTTTTTCTTCACTTGTTCCATAATTTGCATTATAAACGTACCAAGGTTCATTTGCGACTAAATCTTCTTGACCGTCAGCTCTTTCACTATCTTTATAAACTTTTATTTCCTTGTCTTTAAATACTTCGTGAACAAACTTGTTTATGTATTCAGAACCTTCATATTCAGTAAGATTAGATTTAATTTCAGATTCGATGGTTTGTAATAGTTTTTGAATAGCTAACAAATAGTCATAATTTGAAATTTCATTAAGTCTTGTTTTTGTGCCATTAAAAGTTATCTCTAAACTGCCTAAATAATCTTTATTTTCAATGAAATTAGAAAGAGATTCTATATTTGGGAAATATCGTTCCAAACTATCGAAATAATAAAAAGGGTTTTGAGATAAAGCATAACGAAGAATGTGATTTGGAATGTCGCAAACTTTAATGTCTTTTTGTTCTACTTTTTCTGTTTTAACTTCCTTTTCTTCTTTTACGAACACTCCAGACATAATTCCAATACCAGAGGAAAGTGTAAAAACTATATTTCGTTTTGATACTCCTAAATCTGAAAATGATTTTACATTGTCATAGCTTTTTTCTACTTTTTTATTGAAAATTACTTTACCAGTTTTGTAAAAATCCGTTTTCTTAAAATCAATTTTTAATGATAATTGTTTAGTCTCTATTTTGTCTTCGTCTTCATAGATACCTGTCTCTACCAATGCTTTTTTCAGCTCCGAAATATATCTGTTGTCTTCTTTTGTGTGGTAGTATAATTCTTCCAAAACTTTCAAATCATTTGAAGGCTCATCATCATATTTACGTTTATACATTTCTTGTCCTTCTTCTAGTTCGAAAGGAAAATATCTAGCACCTCGACCAATTAATTGTGCTTCTGAAAGTGTTGTTTTACCAATTTTTGTATTTGAGCCTCCTGTATTTTGACCTTCGTACAAACGAACAATATCAAATAAGTTTAAAACATCCCAACCTTCATTTAATTTTTGTACTGCAAAAACTGCTCTAATTGGATTGTTTTCATCTTCCAAAGTGTTTAAACGAATTTGATTTAATTCAGCTTCTTTGTCGTTATTAGCACTTATACAATTTTCTTCTTTAAAGTTTGATTTAATACGTTTCGCAATTTCGTTTGAAGAAAGTTTTACAGCTTTAAAAAAATCAAATGCCTTTTGAACAATTGCAACAGTTGATGTTTTTCTTATATTTTCAACTAATTCAGCAGAAAAACCATCAATCAAATTATGAAAGTTTTCTTTGTTTTGTTCTGATTCTTTGATAGTTTTTTTTGCCTTAAAAAGAATAACAGGTTTTAAATTAATATTTCTGGATGTTGCTAGCTCCTGACGATATAAATTCAAAATTAATGCTTGAATAATTCGTTCTTTTTCATCGTATAAAGACCTAATGAGATTAATTTCTTTAGAATATTTATCAATTCTAAATTGAGCTAGGTCGTATTTATGAATTACCTTATTTTGGTATTTTTCAGTTATTTCTCTGCTTTCGTAATCTAATGTAGCAGTAAATTCTAAAAGAATATTTTCTAAATTTTGTTTTAAAATTTTAGTAACTGTATTTTCCCAAGATGGTACAAATTCATCTATAACTTTTTGTTTGGTTTTCGTTGTTGAGCTTAAATGATGTGCTTCATCAGCTATTAGAACAATTTTTCTACTTTGAAAATCTTCATAAGTTACACTGTCCTCTTTGGTGTTATTTAAGTCAGAATGTAATTTATGAATTGTTGTAAAGTGAATATTGATATTGTCTTTATCTGCTTCTTCAAAGTTTGAAACATCCTTAATTAAAACATCTTTGCCATCAACAACTATTTTATCTGTAAATAAATATTTTGATGCTTGAGAGTTTAAAAAATTATCTTTTGTTTTAGTAATAATATTGTTTGAATTAACAAAAAATAAAAAATTCCGATATCCTTTTTCGAAAAGATAAATCATTAAGCCAGCCATAACAAGTGTTTTTCCACTACCTGTTGCCATATTGTAGAGTAGGTGATATGGCTTATTTGGTTTTTCCTCAAAATCCTCTTTATCTAAGTAGATATAGCGCTTAAATGCTTCTTCTTGGTATGGTCGAATACTATATTTTATATTGTCTGAAATATAATTTGGAAGTTCAACTTGCTCCAATGCTTTACGAGCAAAAGGATTATCAAATATGCTGTATAAAAATCCCATATTTAGTCCTTTTTAAGTTTGTAAAAAGCTTCTGTTGTTTCAGTTTCTTCTTTTGAAAGTAAAAAGTCCTTATTGTTAATTGAAGAAAGATTTACATACAATTGGTTTTTGTCCAATAATTCTATTAAATGTTCTTTTTGCTGTTTTAATTCTAATTTCTTGTACTCTTCAATATGTTCTTCTTGTCTTTTAATATCAACATTGTAATTCAAAAAGGATTTTGCTTTCATTTGTTCCCAAATGGCTAACAGTGTTTTACTATCTTTTGCATCTTCTATTTTATCAATAAATGTTTGATTGTACTTTTTTAACTCAAAGTAGTTAAATGAGCCACCACCTTTCCACTTTAATTTTTTTGATATTCCTGATTGGTCATTTCCATTCATTACATCTACCATTCGTGGAATAGTCATAGTATTTAAGTAATCTAGTTGTTCAACACCAATATATTGTCGATTCATTTTATGGGATACAGCACAAGTAGTTCCAGTTCCAATAAAAAAGTCTAAAACAATATCATTTTCTTCAGTACCTGCCAATAAAATTCTTTCAATTAAGGCTTCAGGTTTCTGACCTAAAAGGTCTTTTCTCTCCTTTGACTGTGAATTTATCCTTGGTATATTCCAAAGAGTACCTACAATTTTATCATTAGATTCATAATATACTACATTGCCATTCTCGTCTTTGACAGTCACCATTTTTTTGGCTTCTTTATCCCAAGTTACTTGATTTTGTTTTCTTTTATTTTTTACCGGAACTTTAACGTGTTTAAAAAACTGACTACCATTTTTCTTTGAGTAGAATAATATTGCTTCAGTATCGTTGTTGAAGTTTTTAGTAAATTGGAATTTAAATTTATTTTCATAGTACCAAACGATTTCGTTTCTAAAATTATCTCTTCCAAAAACTTGGTCCATCAATAATTTTAGATAATGAATTTCATTCCAATCTGCTTGCACATAAAAGCCTCCATCATCAGTTAATAAATCACGAGCAATTTCTAAACGACTTTTCATAAATGTTAACCAAGTCGAATGTGTAAATCTGTCATTGTACTTAAAAGAGTCTTTTTCTGTATTGTAAGGTGGGTCAATGTAAATTAACTTTACTTTGCCTGCAAATTCTTATTTCAGTGAATGAAGAGCTAAAAGATTATTGCCTTTAAGAATTAAATTGTCAGTAATTGTATCTTTTGGCAATCCTCTTTTTTTGTTTATTTCAGCATCTCTTGTAAAACCTTTGAAATTTTGCTCTCCATCCTTGTTAAAAGTTTTGGCATTTGCCAAAACTTTTGGTTCGAAAAGTTGGGTTATTTCGTCTTGTGCTAAAATTTCATTAAAGAAAATTTCCTCTCTATTTTCTTCTTCTTTGCTTTGACCTCCTTCTAAAACACAATCTTTAAATGGCCAAACTAAAGCAACTTCGTTGCGTTGTTTTAAATACTTGCCATCTATGGTTAAACCAACTTTATTTTTATATTTTGTATAGCTGTCGTTTAAGTAGTTTTTTTGTTCTAAAAATTGCACAAACAAGTTTTGGTTGAAAACTAATGTGCCTTTAATGTCTATAAAGAACTTCTCTTTTAGTTCATTATTTCCTATTAATAATTCTATAAGGTCAGCATCAAAATTCTGTGCTTTATTAATTACAACCCATTTTTTTAATTCTCCGTTATCGGTCAAAAAGTTATTTTCCTTTTTGAGTTGTTTTTCTAATGCTTCGTATAGTTTCATTTATTGGTCATTTCTTTCAATTAATAATTCTTTGACTTGTACATTCAATATTTCAGCTATCCTGTATAAGTCTTCCAAACTAGGTTGTCTTCTGTTTTGAGCATAAGAGTTCACCATATTGTAACTCTTACCTAATTGTTCAGCCAACCAGATTTGTTTAATTCCTTTTTCGTCTAAAACCTCTTTTATTCGGTTCATTTTTGAATTGTTTTAATTCAGTCCACTAATGTAAAGAACTATTCTAAATATCTCACTAAATGAGTATAAAAATAATCATTCGGTTTGAGTGAGCATTGGGAAAAGGCAAGCTCTTTTTATTTTGTGAGGCACGAGCAAAATGAAATGTGCTTGACTGTGCGGTTGGCTTTTCAGAGCTTGTGTACAACGGTCTAGTATAAGAATAGTGCGTAGTTTGAGTGCGAGGATTTTCCGAAGGAAAATCAGATGCAGCAAACAAGCACTAGCCTTCTGATTTAGGAATAAACTTACGCATTATTTTTATACGGTGTTGTGGGTAGTTTTTTATTTTTTACATTCCCACGGTTTCATAGATATAGCTAATTCCAGTTTTAGGATTTCTTAAATATCTTGAACGTTCAAATTCGTCTAATTGGTCTTTTGCATAAATCAGATAGTTTTGGTCAGGTTTAAACCATTCAGGTAATTTAGTCCAACCTTTCCACTCGTTTCCAACTGTGTCAATTTCAAGTCCGTTATATTCAACAAATTCGTCAAACCATTTTTTGTCCGATTTGAATTTAAGGAATAGCTCGTATTCTAGTGTAAAATGAGGTGATTGGTAATATTCTCCTTTTATTAATTCAATTTCTTTTGGTGGTTCGCCTCCAGACCAATATTTATATGCTTTTTCAGCATTTTTTGTTTCTGTCGAGAAACAGCCAACCAAAAGGAAAACAATTCCAATTAATGATATTTTCTTAAGTATATTCATTTATCAATCAGTAATGCACAAAGTAGGAATCTGTTTCTTCTCCGTTATCAACCATTTTAATATCAATTTCAAAAAGTTTAAATTCCATTCTATTTTTCGTTTCATTGTCAAATTCTGTAAATTCTATTTCGGCAATATCTTTTGTTATTTTATCTCCGTTATGCCATTTTTCCGCAACAATTTTTTCAATCAAAATGTTTAATTCGGCAGAAGGAACCTCACTTTCAGTTTTATACCAATTAAATTCTTGTCTTTCTTCTGGGTCAGATTTGTCATAGATTGCAATACCACTAATTGAGTCCACTGTTTCATTGGTCAGTTCAATTTTCTCTACTCCAAATAATTTGAGATATGATTTTAAAAAATTCAGTCTTTTTGATTCGTTCATTTCCGTTTTCTCAAATTACCCACAACGGTCTAGTATAAGAATAGTAGCAGATTTTTACGCATTTACTTTTCGATTAATTACAGACCTTTTTTAAATTTACTTAGTTTTAATTTAGCGATTAAACTGCTATTATTTTTATACATTGTTGTAAATAGTTATTATTCAGAGTACAAAATTTCTTTTCTCATTATCAGGTTAATTCCGCTTCTAGTTACAAAGAAAATAAAGGAAAATATTAGGATAGGGATAATACTCAATTTAAAAATCAATTCGCTATGAGGCCAAAACCAACTGTCAAAAAGCGGCCCCAACAATGACAAATAAAGTAAAATCCAAATAATAAAAGCACTAAGTTCAATTAAGAGATTCTTTCTTTTTAATACTTTTTCTAATAATGCCTTAATTGAAAAAGTAATAAGCACAAGTGATGTAAATACTGTTAAAGAAAAAAACATCCAGTCCAAGGGTTCTTTTTTGAATATAGAATTCATTCGGTTAATATGTTCAAAATAATCATATACTGTGTAGATGAAGAGAACTATTATAAAATATGTAATAGGTTTTTGGTTCATAATTATTTACAACGTGTTTGTATATGGTTTGTTGCGTGTTTTAAGCACCTAATTTAGCAAATACAAACCGAATAGAAAATCCGCGAGGATTTTCGTAAGTAGGCTAGAACTAGCAATAAATTATA
>NZ_BAABJK010000020.1:0-29391 GCF_039543265.1 Algibacter aquimarinus
TCTTTGGTTCTTTATGATTATATATGAAATTTAGTGAATTGCTAAGTTAAGATGTATAACCCCAATTACGTCGGATTCGTCTAGGTGCGAATCCACTCGGAATTGCTAAAGTCAGTGCTAAACCGAAAAACATTAACTTTAAATCCGTAACAGATGTTTATACGAGACCAATAAATGCCATTAACAAATAAAATCAATACATTTAGTTTTAATAAGACTTTATGTTAATAATCATCGATTTAAATTCAAATTTCTCAAAAATAAAGCTAGGTTATATATCGCATCATTTAAGAATTTTGAAAAGATTTATTGACATGTTGTATATTCAAAATCCAAACATTTTATAAACACAGATAGTTAAATACATGGAAATTACACCAAAAAAAGGCTTCAAAGGTTTAATTGAAAATTGGCAAAGTGATTTAATTGCTGCGGTGAGTGTATCACTTATTGCTCTACCACTTTCATTAGGTATTGCTTTGGCAGCAGGTGCACCCGCAATGTCGGGTATCATCTCAGCAATTGTTGGCGGTGTTGTAACAACCCTTTATAGAGGTGGTCATATATCGGTCAACGGACCTGCCAAAGGAGTTATAGCTGTCATACTTTTGGGTATTGTATTGATGGATGATGGTTCTGGACAAGCATTTAATTATGTATTGGCAGCAGTGGTCGTTTCTGGTGCAATTCAAGTATTATTGGGATTATTGAAATTGGGTCGATTAGCCGATATATTCCATTCTTCCGTAATTCACGGTATTTTGGCAGCCATCGGAATTATCATCTTCGCTAAACAAATTCATGTTGCCTTAGGCACGCATTCAGATAGTTCGAGTATTATACAAAACCTTATTGATGCGGTTCTATACCTACCTCAAGCAAATCCTTTTGTGGTGATTATTGCTTTGGTAGGCTTACTTTTATTATTATTTCATTCAAAAATCAGCAATCGATTTTTCCATATTTTACCTACGCCAATGTGGGTCGTCGCCCTTTCCATTCCCTTTGTTTATTTTTTCAATTTCTTTGACCAACATACGCTTTCATTCTTTGGAAAGGTATACGAGGTAGGACCTAATCTGCTGTTGGATATTCCAGATAATATTATGGATTCAATAATGCATCCAAATTTTAATAAAATAAATACCATTGAATTCTGGACAACCGTAGTATCTATTTTAATCATAACTAGTATTGAATCATTAGCGATTGCAAAAGCAGTTGATAAAATTGACCCTTACAAACGAAAGACGGATTTAAATAAAGATTTGACTGGTATTGGATTGAGTACTATGGTAGCTGGCCTAATTGGAGGTTTGCCAATTATTGCTGTGATTATTAGGAGTACAGTCAATATTCATAATGGTGCGAAGACAAAGTGGTCTAACATGTATCAAGGACTTTTATTGTTAGTTTTTATTATGGTTTTGAGCCCAATAATGAGGCAAGTACCACTATGTGCTTTTGCAATTTTACTTGTTTATACTGGATTTAAATTAGCTTCTCCAGCCGTTTTTAAACAAATTTATAATCAAGGAATCGAGCAATTAATATTTTTTGTTGGCACCATGGTTTTAACGCTATACACCAATTTATTAATTGGTTTACTCGGTGGATTACTATTAGCACTGGTTATTCACATGTTATTGGCAAGGGTATCTATCTCTCGATTTTTTAAAATGGTTTATAAGTCTCGTACAAAATTGATGGAGCGACCAGATGGTAGTTTCGATTTAAAGATTAGAGGTATTGCTAATTTTTTAGGTATCATAAAAGTCGATAAACTAGTGGCTCAAATTCCTTCTGGAGCAGATGTCAATATTGATTTATCAGAAACCAGGTTGGTAGGCATTACCTACATGGACTATTTGGTGGAATACCTAAACATACAAAGGGCTACAGGCGGTAAGGTCTTTATATCAGGATTGGATTCTCATGTTTCATCCTCTGCCTATAATAGGGCTTTAAAAATTAACATTATTGGTTCTGGGGTTAAACTATCGCAAAGGCAAAAGCGATTACGAAATTTAGCAACTGAGAAAAATTATCAATATTTAAGTCAAGTTGATTGGAACACAGATTATTTAAAGAAGTTCCACTTTTTTGAAATTAGACCTATTGAACGCAAATACAATTGTCTCAAAGGAACATTTAAAGAGTTGAATGTGTCATGGGAAATAGCAGATGTAACCTTCAATGAAGGACAAGCATTTACAGCTGAGACGTTTAATACGACACTAATGGTCTTGAAATTGAATAAAAAAATTCCCGTTTTTACCATGGAAAAAGAAGCCGTATTAGAAAAAATATTTGACCGAGTGATGGCATTTACTGGCTACAAGGACATTGATTTTGATATGTATCCTGATTTTTCTAAAAAATTCTTGCTTATGGGGAATAATGAATCTGAGATTAGGGCATTTTTTACAGATGAAATCATTCGCTTTTTTGAAAGTCATCAGATTTATCATATCGAAAGTAATGGTGAGGCACTTGTCATTTTTGATAAAATCAAATTGGCGAGGACAGATGAAACCATTGCATTTATTGATTATGGTAAAGAATTAGCCAAACTCATAGAAATAATAGATTAGGATATAGAAATAGAATAAAAATTAAAAACAAGAAGAACACTATTCAGAAATTATTGAAAAAGGATTTGGTGTAAGCTAAATAAAATATGGTTTGTACTGAAACCCAGACACTCTTCCCTCCTTTTTTGCTAATTTAGTTCTCAACACAACGAAATTATACTCGAACACGTTGTGCTTAATTTGAGAAATTGAAGTAATTGGAAAAAATTACTACAAGTAAATTAATTTTTAACTTTAGAACTAAAAAAGGATAAATATGAAAGAAATACTTGAAGAATATGCCTTGGTTGCTGAAATCATATCTGCTATTGCTGTCATTATTTCATTGATTTTTGTAGGATTACAAATTAGGAATAATACAAAAGCAACACGAGCCTCAACTTTCCATGAAATTGCTGCCTTAGATATTAATATACTCCTAAGTTTAGGTTCTTCTAAAGAATCATCAAGAATAATTTCAACCTTCCGAGGAAATCCAGATTCCTTGACGGAAGAAGAACATAATCATGGTTTTCACTTATTTGCTGCTGAAATACGGCACGTTGAAAATCTGTTTTTACAGAATGAAAACAAAATGTTAAGTAAAAAAAATTGGGAATCTAGAAAATCTTTAGTTCATGGCATGATACTATCTCCCGGTTTTGGAGCCTTGTTAAGTAGTCCGAATAAACAATTTTTTGACGGCTCATTTATTGAATACGCAGAAAATCTAAGAAAAAGACACTTAAAAAAGAGTGATGATTTAGAAAATAAAGACTAACTACAACAACGCGTATAATTAATTGCTTGTTTTCTCTTAATTAAGAAAGTCCTCTCGGATTTTATATTCGGTTTGTATTTGCTAAATTAATTGATAAAACACCTAACTAATCTTATACTATACAAAACCGTTAGCATACATTTAAGAATGAAGAACACCTTAGCTATTTTCCTGCTTTCTATTTTAGCTTTTAGTTGCTCAAAAAATGATTTTGAAAACACCAATCTCTACTTGGATTTTGATAAAGAAACCTATCAATCTAATGACAACTTTGAATTGACCATAAAAGTTTACCCAACAGAGGCAGAAAAAACTATTCGATTTTATAAAGACCTAAATAATATTAATATTTCATTTTCACCAAAAGCAGAAGAATTTGAATTTCATCAAGAATTAAAAAAACGATTCATTGAAGGTCCACCTTTATTTGGAGACGACAGCGAATACATTGATGAATATACCATTTCAAAGGAAAAACCTTTTAAAAAAATATTTTTGGGAACCATATCTGAATCGGTAAACGAAATTGTGTTTGAAATACCTGAATTGAACATAAAGAACAAAATAGATAAAAACTTTATACTTAAAAATCAAATTATTTTAATAAAAGGAAATTGTAGAACTATTTATGGAGGAAAGAACAAACATTTTATGTCAAAGGAAATAAAAGTAGAATTGGAATAAAAACTTATTTTTAAATTTAATTCTTCACGTCCAAAGCATCACGTAAGGCATTTCCAATAAGCATAAATGCCATAACTAAACTCATAATACAAAGCCCCGGTATAATGGCTAAATAAGGTTTTCCTAGAATAATATAGTTATAATGGTCTTTAATCATTGCACCCCAACTCGCCATGGGCGGTTGCGCCCCAATACCTAAAAAACTAAGCCCGCTTTCTATTAATATAGCGGCTGCAAAATTAGCTGCCGAAATTACAATTACTGGTGCCATAATATTTGGTAAAATATGTTTAGTAATAATTCTTAGGTCTTTATAACCTAAAGCTCTTGCAGCAGTAACGTATTGCATTTCTTTGGTGCTTATTATTTGTCCGCGAACAACTCTTGCTACCTCAACCCACATGGTTAGACCTACAGCAATAAATACTTGCCAAAAACCTTTACCCAAAGCTAAAGTTATTGCGATAACTAGTAATAAAGTTGGAATAGACCAAGTAACATTTATAATCCACATAATTATAGCATCTACTTTTCCTCCAAAATAGCCTGCAACACTTCCCATAAAAACACCTATTATTAAAGAAATAAAGACTGCTACAAAACCAATAAAAAAAGAAATTCTTGCCCCTACTAAAACTCTACTTAGTAAATCGCGTCCGTACTTATCTGTGCCAAATAAAAAGTGTTTTTCTGTAATATAATTGGCAGCATTCTTTTCTAGAAATGTGTTTAATGATATTTCTTTCTTTACACCTTCTAAGCCATCTGAAGCATATTCAGTGTAAATTAGAGCATCATTCTTTATAAAATAATTAGAAATAGGTACTTCAGTATCCGTATTTTTCTTTCCAAAAAAGAGTTTATCAATTACTGTTTGCTTTACTTCTAATTGAGATGGTATTGTTAGTATAGTTATTTTAAAACCAGGTTGTTTGGAATGAATAGACAAATGCATTTGATTAGCATATTGTGAGTTGTCTGGCGCAAAAACGTATGCAAACACTGAAACCAACCCAACAAAAACAATAAACCAAAAACTAAAAACGCCCCAAAAGTTCTTTTTAAACTTTTGGAGCGCTAATTGTTTTAGTGAGTTTGATTTATGACTCATATAAAAATTGATCTATTTTTTTACTGTAGATGCAACCTTTTTTATAGGATACGATGTTTTTAAATCTTCTAATACATTTAAAGCCTCTTCAACATAAACGTCTTGACTTAAACTTTTATGCCAACGTTCTCTTTTTTCTTTTAAATCTGTAGTATCAGAATTGAACAATGCTTTTTCGTAAGCATGAGATTCAAAAGTTAAATTCGATTTATAGTTTGAAATTGCTTCAAAGCGTTTTGCTTCCATTTCATTTAAATCTATTTTAGCCTTATACTTTTCATAGTTTAATGGAAAAACAGTATCATCAATTTTACTTTTCACCCATTTTGCATTTTCTTCAATAAGCTTTAATTGCTCATTATTACTCATACGTTCTTTACTTTTTGCAATTGTAGAATTGTAATCGAAATAGTTTTCCCAAAGTGTATAATCAGCTGCATCAATTTCATCATACGGTAATGGGTTGTCTTTATCTTTCTCTCCAACATCAATAAAACTAAATCTACCTGGAACTTTAACATCACTTTTCACCCCTTCTAACTGAACTGAACCACCATTAATTCTATAATACTTTTGAGTTGTTAATGCTAGCGCACCTAAATCTCCACTAGTGCTATTTCTCAACATATTATTTAAGTCTATCACATTTTGAACAGTACCTTTACCATAGGTTTGTTTACTACCAATAATTACAGCTCTTTTATAATCTTGCATTGCTGCTGCCATAATTTCTGATGCAGAAGCAGATATTTCATTAACTAAAATAACCAAAGGACCATCCCACGTTATACTTTTATCTCTATCTTTTAAAACTTCTTTTGTTTCGCCAGTTGATCGAACTTGAACAACAGGTCCTTCTTTTATAAATAACCCAGCCATTTCTACAACAGCAGGTAAAGAACCTCCTCCATTGTTACGTAAATCCAGAACCAAACCTTCCATTCCTTCGGCTTTCAAACGTTCAATTTCTTTTTTTACATCTTTGGCTGCATTTATATTTCTGTAATCTTTAAAATCTACGTAAAAGGCTGGTAAATTAATAACACCATATTTCTTAGCATTTTTTTCAACTACGGATGCTTTGGCATAGGTTTCTACTAATTCAACAATATCTCTTGTTATCGTAATGTCTTTAATGGTACCGTCTACTTTCTTGATAGTTAAAGTCACTTTAGTGCCTTTTGGGCCTTTTATATATTTTATGGCATCGTTTATACGCATACCTACAATATCTACAGGAAACTCTTCATCCTCTTGTTTCACTTTCAATATAACATCTTCAACTTCAAGCTCTTTACTTCTCCAAGCCGGACCTCCAGAAATAAGCTCTACTATTTTTATGTAATCCATTCTTTTTTGAAGCCTTGCACCAATACCTTCTAACTTACCAGACATTCTTGTATCAAATTCTTCTTTTCCTTTTGGAGCTAGGTAATATGTATGCGGATCAAATTCTTCAACTATTGTATTTACATAAATTGCAAACCAGTCTTCTCGAGTTTGGTCATCTATATAATCTTCAAAATAAATATTTAATGATTTTTCGGTGGCTTGTCTTGCTTCTTTATCTATTTCCTCAGGAGTCTTCATTACGTAAGACGGGTCCTTTTCTTTAGCAAGCTGCTCTTGAGTAAATATATCATCATAGTTTGAAATGGTAGAAAACTTAAGTTGTTGTCTCCATCTTTCTTGCATTTCTCTTTTGTTCTTTACAAAAGGCTTATTTTCATGGTCGGTATCAAATTCCTCATCAATAGTATAGTCGAAAGGCTGAGACAAAACTTCTTTGTAAATCACTTTCGCTTCTTCAAAACGCTTCATCATTCTCTCATTTACAACATTAAAAAAAGTAATATCAGAAACCTTTAATTGATCGTCAATACTTAACTTAAATTTCTCGAAATCCTTATAATCAGATTCGTAAAAATAACGCTTAACTGGATCTATAATTTCAACATAATCTTTAAATAATTCGGCCGAAAAATCATCATCTAAATCTATAGGATCAAAATGCCCTTGCTCTAAAACAAATGTTATAACTTGAACTAACAATTTATCTTTATCAGGGTTGGTAAAAGTGGTTTTTGACGTAAAGCTACACGAAGCAAATGCTAGTAATAGCAAAAGTGATAAAATCTTATAATTCTTTTTCATAATTTTTCTCATCATTTAAATTTTCATAGCTCTTTATAAGCTCAACATTATTTCTACTAAAATAAAGAAAAAACTATGCCAATAATGGCATTTGCTACTAATTTTTTGTTAAACCAAAGAATTTAGACGTTTACAGAGTAAATTATGTATTTTAGCGATGCTATTAGAAGATAAATATGTCGAAAAAACCGCTTATTCTCGTAACAAATGATGATGGTATAAATGCACCTGGTATAAGAACACTAATACAGGTTATGAAAACCATTGGTGATATTATTGTTGTAGCCCCTGATAGCCCGCAAAGTGGTATGGGACACGCCATTACTTTAGACTCTACACTGTATGCTGAGGAAGTGAATATTAATTCTGAATCTCATAAAGAGTACAGTTGCTCTGGTACACCAGCCGATTGTGTAAAACTTGCCATTAGAGAACTTTTACCACGAAAACCAGATTTATGTGTTTCTGGTATTAATCATGGCTCTAACTCGTCCATAAATGTTATTTATTCTGGCACAATGAGTGCAGCTATTGAAGCTGGAATTGAGGGTATCCCCGCTATTGGTTTCTCGCTTTTAGATTACTCATGGAATGCTAATTTTGAAGCCTCAAAATCTTTTGTAAAAACTATTACCAAAAACGTTTTAAAAGAAGGTATCCCAAATGGTGTTGTGCTTAATGTAAACATTCCAAATGTATCAGAAAAAGACATCAAAGGGATTAAAATTTGCCGACAAGCGAAAGCCAATTGGGTCGAAGAATTTGATAAAAGAAAAACTCCTCAAGGTAAAGATTACTATTGGCTAACAGGAAAATTTGTTAATTTAGATGGCGGTGAAGACACCGATGAATGGGCTCTTGAAAACAACCATGTTTCAATAGTTCCTGTACAATTTGATATTACTGCTCATCACTTTATTAAAACCTTAAATACATGGAAATTAAATGATTAAAAAAGATATTTTTATAGGTATGTTTGTCGGACTTATCGCCAATGCCATCGGCCTATTTATAACCGCAAATTTACTTGGAAAAGGCGATGATTTTGTAACCGTTATAAAAGCAGCTGCGAACGAAGGGTTTTTAGGAAAACTAATAAGTTTAGGTGCTATATTAAACCTGGCAGCTTTCTTTATTTTTATTAAAAAGAAACAAGATTACCGAGCCAGAGGTGTTTTATTAATAACTGTTTTTATAGCTGTTTTTACATTTGTATTTAAACTATTTTAATAGATGAAATACTATATTCTTGCAGGAGAAGCATCAGGTGATTTACATGGTTCAAATTTAATAAAAGCATTAATTAAAGAAGATATTGATGCTGATATTAGATGTTGGGGAGGCGATTTGATGCAAGCTGCTGGAGGTAATTTAGTAACCCACTACAAGGAAAGAGCTTTTATGGGTTTTGCAGAAGTTATTTTAAACCTTAATAAAATTTTTAAATTTATTTTGCATTGCAAAACTGATATTAAAGAATTTAATCCTGATGTAGTTGTTTTTATAGATAATTCTGGCTTTAACTTACGTATAGCAAAGTGGGCAAAACAACAAGGTTTTAAAACACATTATTACATTTCTCCGCAAGTATGGGCTTCAAGAGCAAGCCGAGTAAAAGCCATAAAACGGGATATTGATGCCATGTATGTTATTCTGCCTTTTGTAGAGGCGTTTTATAAAAAACATGACTATAACGTTAATTTTGTTGGGCATCCATTAATTGATGCCATTGCAAACAGAAAACAAGTAAACCCAAACAAATTTAGAGATGAGCATAAATTAAATGATATGCCTATCATAGCTTTATTACCAGGAAGCAGAAAACAAGAAATTAAAAAAATGCTTTCTGTTATGCTTAGTTTGGTTAAAGATTTTCCTAATTATCAATTTGTAATAGCTGGAGCACCAAGTCAAGATTTTAGTTTTTACCAAACCTTCATTAAATCTACTCAAATAAATTTTATTTCAAACAAAACATACGATTTATTAAGTGTTTCTCATGCAGCTTTGGTTACGTCTGGAACGGCAACTCTAGAAACCGCTTTGTTTAAAGTACCACAAGTGGTTTGTTATAAAGGCAGTGCTATTTCTTATCAAATTGCAAAACGCATAATAACGCTTAAATTTATTTCGTTAGTTAATTTAGTAATGGATAGAGAAGTTGTTACTGAATTGATACAAAATGATTTCAATAAAAAAAGACTTAAAAAAGAGCTAGAACGTATTTTAAATCCAGAGATTCGCGAAAAACTTTTTGTTGATTACTACGAATTAGAAAAGGCACTAGGAGGAAAAGGCGCAAGTAAAAAAACGGCTAGTTTAATTTATAATGCCATTAAGTCTTAAAATTTAGTATGCAAAAACTCATAGTTATACTTATTTTATTTTTAAGTTTTAGCAGTTGTAAATCTTCAAAACGTGCTAAAAACAAAAGACAAAAGACCACAAAAATAATTACCAAAAAGTCTAATGTTATTGAGGAAGAAACTTCTATATCTAATAACAAAACCATTCCAAGCAAAAAAATTATTACCAAACCTGAAAGTATTATTAAATATGCAAAACAATTTGAAGGCGTAAGATATAAATGGGGTGGCACTTCAAAATCTGGAATGGATTGCTCTGGTTTAATATTTGAATCTTTTAGAGAGCATGATATTATTTTACCAAGAATATCTAGAGACATGGCGAAAAAAGGCAAAAAAGTAATACTTAAAAATGTGGTAAAAGGAGATTTGCTTTTTTTTAAAACTGGTAATAGAAGAAACGCTATTAATCATGTTGGTTTAATTGTTGATATTCGAGATAATAATATAGAATTTATTCATGCTACTAGTGGAAAAGGTGTTATTACATCTTGGTTAAATGAAGCATATTGGCTTAAAGCTTTTTATGAAGCGCGGAGAATTTTATAAGATATTCTTTATCTTAACACGCCATGCGATTACTAAACTTTACAATAATTAAATTAACATCATGCCTAATTGTTGGTATTGTTATAGGGTATTTATTAAATACTCCTCTAAACATTATATTAATACTAAACGGGGTTTTTCTAACTGCATTATTTATTAGTTTTATTGTAGCCAAAAAACAATTTATTAAAACCATATGGTTTGGTGTTTTAACGTATTGTTTAATGGTATCAATTGGTATTTTAACAACACACTTTCACAATCAAATAAGGTTTTCAAACCATTATACTAAGTATTTATCTATAGATTCAGATTCAACAAAAACCATCACTTTTAGAATAAGAGAAGTTTTAAAACCAGGCAATTATTATGACAAATATGTTATTGATATTCTTGAAGTTGACAACATAAAATCTAAAGGAAAATCACTTTTGAATATTGAAAAAGATTCTACAAAATCTGCCTTAAAAGTTGATGCTGTTTTTATAACTAAAACTGATTTTAAAGATTTAATTCATCCTTTAAATCCACATCAATTTGACTACAAAAAATATCTAGAAAAGAAATACATATATCATCAGCTATTTATATCAAATGAAACCTTGTTAAAAATTAAATCAGATACTCATACCTTATTTGGTATTGCTAACAAAATAAGAGATTACATAAATTTTAAACTAAAACCTTACAATTTTAAATCCAACGAACTTGCTATTATTAATGCGCTTTTACTAGGGCAACGACAAGATATTAGCGAGGAAGTTTACACCAGTTATACCAATGCTGGAGCTATTCATATTTTAGCAGTTTCGGGTTTACACGTTGGTATTATTCTTTTAATACTAAGTTTTGTTTTAAAACCTTTAGAACGCTTAACACATGGAAAAGTTTTAAAAATAATTTTATTGGTACTTTTTCTATGGAGTTTTGCATTAATCGCAGGTTTATCGGCATCTGTTACTCGAGCAGTTACTATGTTTAGCATTGTGGCTATTGGTTTAAATTTAAAAAGACCTACAAATATTTTCAATACACTGGCAATTTCTATGTTTGTTATTTTACTTTTTAAACCGCTCTTTTTATTTGATGTAGGTTTTCAATTAAGTTACTTGGCTGTTTTTGCTATTGTTATCATAGACCCTTTATTGTATAAATATTGGAAACCAAAAAACTATATTCTAGATAAATTTTGGCATACGTTTACAATAACTGTATCTGCGCAATTTGGTATTATTCCTGTAAGCCTATATTATTTTCATCAATTTCCTAGCTTATTTTTTGTTTCAAATTTGGTCATTATTCCTTTTTTAGGAATTATTTTAGGTTTCGGAATTTTAATTATTCTTCTGGCCATATTAAATATATTACCACAATTCGTTGCTGAACTATATGGAATTATTATTAGTTATATGAATAATTTTGTGGGTTGGATATCTAAACAAGAATCCTTTTTATTTAAAGATATTTCATTTGGCTTACTATATGTAATTACATCTTATTTTCTAATTATTACAGGCATCAAACTCTTCAAAAAAAGGAATTATTCAAATTTAAAATGGTTTTTAGCCTCTATTATTTTTTTTCAATTAGCTATTATTTTCAACAATTACTCTAAACCTAAAAATGAAGTTGTCATCTTCCATAAAAGTAGATATAGTTTAATAGGAAACACAACTAAAAACAAGACGATAGTTTCGCACAATTTTGATAGCATTACCGAATCTAAAAATAATATTATTAGAGATTATGTTGTTGGAAATCATATTAAAAAAACTGAAAAAGACAATCTGAAATCTATTTATTTATTGAATAACAAAACACTTTTAGTCATTGATAGTTTAGCAACCTATAACATAAAAACGTTTACACCAGATTATGTTTTACTAAGACAATCTCCAAAAATAAATTTAAATAGAGTTATAGATTCTATAAAACCAAAATACATTATTGCTGACGGAAGCAACTATAAATCCTACATAGAAGGATGGGAGGCAATATGTGAAAAAAGAAAGCTCCCTTTTCACCAAACTAGTAAAAAGGGAGCCTTTATTATTAAATACTAATATAATTTATCCTTTAAATTCTGCTTTAAAAGCTTTAGCATAAACTGTGAATTCTTCTTGAGAACTAATTTTTTTATGCTCGTCTTTTTTAAACATTTTTAAATATAACTCTAATTGTGGAGGTGTTTGATAACCTCTAATTGGCGCAATTAATTCTGCTTTTTCATCCATAAATACAATAGTTGGATATGCTTGCACTTGGAAATAGCGTGATAATTCATGAGGTGAATTACGCCTGTTTTTTAGCTCTGGATTGTAGTTTGGATTTGAGTATATTTTTCCTTTGTAAGTAACTTTATCATTCCCTTCTGCATTAAACTTAACAGCGTAGTAATTCTCATTTACATATTTAGCTACATCTGTATTTTGAAATGTATTTCTATCAAGCATTTTACATGGGCCACACCAATTAGTGTAAACATCCATCATAATCTTTTTAGGGTTCTTCTTTTGAAGTTCTATAGCTTCGTCTAATGATACCCAATTAATTTCTTGAGCTACTGAATTTAAGCTAATAAAACCAATAGCTATTAATAAATATATTGTCTTTTTCATAATCACATTAGTTACAAAAGTTGTTCCGAACTTACAAAAAATGCTTTAAATAACTAGAATTGTAAGTTTTTTTTCGATTAACGGACACCGTGCATGAGTTTTTTCAATAGCGGATGCAACAATAGTGAGACAACACCCAACCCTATTGGAATTAACGTAAAAATTAAAAAGAAATAAGACAAACCATGTTCGCTAGTAATTTTCTCAATATCACCTCCTACATAATGTGCTAACTTATTACCTATGGCAATTGCTAAATAATAAACACCAAACATGAAAGCAATCATACGTCCAGGAACTAATTTACTTAGATAAGACAGCCCCATTGGACTTAAACACATTTCTCCTAGAGTATGAAACAAATAAGCAAATACTAACCAAGCCATACTTAAACTTGCAGTTTGAGCACCAAGCGGCACATCTTTGGCTCCAAATGCTAAGAAACCAAATCCAATTCCTAAAAGCGCTAGCCCTAAAAAATACTTTACTGATGCTGGAGGATTATATTTACTATCCCACCATTTAGTAAATAATGGAGCAAACATGATAATGAAAAGTGAATTCAAAATTGCAAACCAAGTAATAGGCACTTCAGTTTCAGTTGATTGGAATTCGATATACAATTTATATAATACAATAGCCCAAACAATAACAAAACTAAAACCAAGAATTATGTTTGATAGCCCAATTCTATTAAATGTCTTCCTAAACAAACTTATTAATACATAAGTAATTACAAAGAGTGGAACTACTGTAACAATTAAATCGACTATTTTAAACGTAGTTGCTGCTCCGCCCTCTAATATTCTATTGGTATAATCTCTTGTATATATTGGCAAAGACCCTGCGGCTTGCTCAAATGCAGCCCAGAAAAATATTGTAAATAAGCAAAATATCGAAAAGGCTATCATTCTATCCCTTTCTATTGGAACATATCTTGGGATTCTAAGAATCAAAAGCAAAATAAAGGTAACAGCTGCTAACAAAGCAAAGAACAAAGAATCTGTCATCCCCACAACAGTAAAATTGAATGTATAAATATTTCCAATTTTACTTAAAGGATCATTAATTATAAAAATAAGTGCAGAAACAATAAAGACTCCTATGAGAATATAATCAATAGTTAGAAATCTATTCAACTTAATACCACTATTAGAAATTTCTTTAATATTATTGGTCAAGTCGTCTATTAAATCAACATCTTCATTTTTTGGTTTATCTCCTATATTTCCAAAAAGTGATTGAGCATAATAAAACTGGAACATTCCTAACAACATAAATATACCTGCAAGACCAAAACCATAACTCCAACCTATTTTTTCTCCTACCCAACCACAAAGCATTATTCCGATGAATGCACCTGCATTAACGCCCATGTAGAAAATATTATAAGCACCATCCTTTTTTTCATCATGTCCTTCATACATTTTAGATATAATGGAAGTCATGTTTGGTTTAAAAAAACCATTTCCAACAATTAGAAATGCAATCCCAATATATAAGAATGTTGGCGTTTCAACCGCCATTGACGCATGCCCTAAAGTCATTAACAAAGCACCAATAACAACTGCCATTCTATAGCCAATTTTATTATCTGCTAGCCAACCACCAACTAAAGGTGTAAGATAAACGAGCATAGCGTAGGTTCCTAAAAGAGACAAAGCAGCTTCTGATGTCCATTCCCATCCAGGATTATCTCCGATAAGTGCTCCTGTTAAAAATATTACTAAAATAGCTCGCATACCATAATATGAGAAGCGTTCCCACATCTCGGTAAAAAATAAAACAAATAGTCCTGATGGATGCCCTAAAACTTTGTCTTTAAAAAAATGGTCGGTTGTTTTTTCTGCCATAATTATATTTTTTAGTTATCTGCTAGTTCAAATCCTTCAGCTTCTTCATTCTTTAAAACACGCTCACTTTCTTCAACGCCATGTGTTAAACGCTTTAGTGGTTTTAAAATAGCTATAAATAACAAACCAATAACTACTGTAAAAACAACTATTCCAGAAAAGATGGTAAGCTCTCCATATTCACTAGCTGATTCTCCTACAATACCCGCTACTTTGTTTCCTAAACCTGTAGCTGCAAAATACACACCCATCATTAAGGAAGCATATTTTACCGGAGCCAATTTTGTTATAAAGGATAATGCCACAGGAGAAATACAAAGCTCTCCAATAGTATGAAATAAATATGCTAATACTAACCAAATCATACTTGATGTACCAGATTTGTCAAACTCCATAGCTGCAAAAACCATAAATAAAAAGCCAAAACCCATTATTATAATCCCTAATGCCATTTTAAATAATGACGATGCTTCTTTTCCTTTAAGTTTTCGTTTAGCCCAAATACTAGCAACAATTGTAGCAAAAATAATTATAAATCCAGCATTTAAACTTTGAAACATTACCGTTGGAATTTCCCATCCAAAAAGCATTCTATCTGTTTTAGTGTCTGTATACAAATTCATTAATCCACCTGCTTGTTCAAAGGCTCCCCAAAATATAATTACCATAATGAAGGACAGTAACAATACCAAAAATCGGTCTTTAAATACTTGTGAATCCAATTCTTTGTAAATCATAATTAATAATGCAGCAATTGCCGTTAAGAATAAAAACAAAAGTCCAAAGCCCCACTCCAATGCATACCAACCATAAATAGAGGCTATAAATAAAATACCAACTATTGTTAATTGTTTAGGAGAGCTAAACAGTTTTGAGTATAATGATCCGTAAGACACCTCATTCTCGTCATTTTTACTTGGAATAAAGTTACCAACTTCAATTAAATATTTTTGACCAGCTAAATAATTAATTAAACCTAAAACCATAACTATACCAGCAAGACCAAATCCTGCATGCCATCCCCATTCGGCAACAACACCTCCAACAATCATAGTAGCTAGCAAAGACCCTAAATTAATACCAATATAAAATATACTAAAACCTTTATCTCTTCTTATATCACCTTCTTTGTAAAGCCCACCAACCATTGTAGAAATATTAGGTTTTAACAAACCTACTCCTAGAATTACTAACCCCAAGCCAGTATAAAATGCCCATATATCTGTTAAAACTAAAACACCGTGACCAATACACAATACAATTGCTCCTAATAAAACGGCTTTTTTCTGACCAATAAGTTTATCTGCTATCATACCGCCTGGTATAGACATTACATAAACCAACATAGTATACCAACCATAAAGCGCCAATGCCTCTTTACTAGTCCAACCCAGACCAGCACCTCTGGCATCATCGCCAAGCGTAGACGTAGTCATATACAAAACTAATAATGCTCGCATTCCATAATAAGAAAAACGCTCCCACATTTCTGTTAGAAACAAAATGTATAATCCAATTGGTTGTCCAAAAAGTTCTTTTTGATGTGGTTTTATTACTGAAGTTGACATATATAAAATTTTTGGTTAGTTTTTTATCCTTTAATCTTAACTTGATTAACCTTAGTTTTTCTTTCTTTTAGAATTTTATCACCTAGGTTTTCATCAATAAAATTGGTCATTTTTTTATATAAATGAAGTCTTGTATTTCCACCATATATTCCATGATTTTTATCTGGATATATCACCCAATCAAATTGCTTATCGGCTTGAATCAAAGCCTCAGCTAAACGCATGGTATTTTGCAAATGCACGTTATCATCAGCAGAGCCGTGTACTAAAAGAAAATCACCTTTTAACTTATCTACATGGTTTATTGGTGAGTTTTCATCATAACCACTTGGGTTTTCCTGAGGTGTTGTCATATAACGCTCGGTATAAATAGTATCATAAAAACGCCAGCTTGTTACTGGTGCAACGGCAATAGCCATTTTAAACACATCATTTCCTTTAAATAAACAATTACTACTCATAAAACCACCATAACTCCATCCCCAAATTCCAATTCTACTGGCATCAATAAAAGGTAATTTTCCTAATTCTTTTGCAGCACTTATTTGGTCTTCAACTTCGTACTTACCTAATTCTTTTTGTGTTACTTTTTTAAAATCTGCTCCTTTAAAACCAGTTCCTCTTCCATCAACACAAGCTACAATATAACCTTTTTGAGCTAGATATTGATACCAATAATCATTAGCACTATTCCATTTATTTGCCACTTGCTGAGATCCTGGTCCTGAATATTGATACATTAAAAGTGGATATTGTTTAGAAGTATCAAAATCTGCAGGCTTTATCATCCACATATTCAGGTTATTCCCATTTATTTGAATTGTACTAAACTCTTTTTCTGATGTTTTATATTCTGATAAGTTTCGAGAGAGTACATCATTATCCTTTATACTCTTGATTAGATTTCCTGAATTTGAGTTGTTTAACGAATACTCTGGAGGTGTTTTGGCGCTAGAAAATGTATTTATAAAATATGAAAAATTTGCACTAAACGACGCATTATTAGTCCCATTGTTTTTAGTCAGTCTTGTCTTATTTCGTCCATTTAATTTAATAGAATAAACATCTCTATTTATAGAACCGTTTTCAACAGATTGATAAAAAATCTTGTTATTCTTTTCATCATAACCATAATAATTAGTGACATCCCAGTTTCCTTTGGTAACCTGATTTATTAGTTTTCCTGCCTCTGAATAATGATAAATATGATTATAACCATCTTTTTCACTAGTCCAAATAAAACTATTGTCTTTTAAAAAGGTTAAATTATCTGTAACATCAATGTAAGCTTTATCCGTTTCTGCTAAAACTAAATTTGTTGTATTTGTTTTGGTATTAATCATCCATAAATCTAGCTCGTTTTGATGTCTATTTGTGTACTGAGCACTTAAAATATTTCCATCATTTGTCCATTCAATTCTTGGAATATAAAAGTCGCTATAACTTTTATTTACTTCAACCTGGTTTTTGGAATTAGAGGTTAAATCGTAAACATGAAGTGAAACAACAGCATTAGCTTCACCAGCTTTTGGGTATTTAAATACTTGCTGTGTTTGGTAAAGTCCGTTTCCATAAACATCCATTGAAAATTCTGGAACATTGGTTTCATCAAAACGTATAAAAGCTATTTTATTACTATCTGCATTCCAATCGAAAGCTCTAACAAAAGCAAACTCTTCTTCGTAAACCCAATCAGTAATACCATTTATAATTTTATTTTTTTTACCATCAAAAGTAATTTGCGTTACTTTATTATTCTCTAAATTTTTAACATATAGGTTATTATTATATCCATAAGCTACTTGTTTACCGTCAGGAGAAAACGTTGGCTCTTGTATTTTATAGTTTGCAACACTTTGAATAGAGTTCTCTTGAATATTAAATACTACATATTTCCCTAATGTTGAACGTCTAAAAATAGATTCTTCTTCAAAAGCCAATAAAATTTTATTTTCATCTTTACTAAAGGCGTAGTTCGAAAAGTAACCCATATCAATATCTGATGAATTGACTAAGGTCTTAACTTTTTTAAGCGTTTTATAATCGTAAATATCTATAGATGTTGATCTTGAATTTCTATCAAAATTTAAAACGGAGTACTGCTTTCCATTAGCCATGGAATGCAATACATCCATTCCTTGAGTTCTAAAGGAGCCATTCCAAATTTCTTCAAGTGTTATTTCTTTGGTTTGAGCAAATGAAAATGCAGTGATTAAAAAGCAAATGTAAAAGGAGAATTTTAGGTGTTTCATTAAAAAAAATATTTATTTCGTAAAATGATGTCAAGTTTACTAAAAATTATGTAAAAAACCGCCAATATTAACAGTTAAATAACCAACAGAAATCAAGATATTCAATATTCATACCAAGTGTAGTATCTTTGCATCTAGTAAATAAATTTTTTATGAGTAAAACAGTTGCAGGTTTTTCAAAACTATCAAAATCTGAAAAGATTGATTGGATAGTAAATACCTATTTTTCAAGCCCTAATAATGCTAAACACATCCTAAAACAATATTGGAATAACGATGAAAAATTACAGCAGCTTCATGACGAATTTATTGAGAACACAATAACCAATTACTATTTACCGCTTGGAGTTGCTCCTAATTTTTTAATTAATGAGAAGCTCTACACTATTCCAATGGCTATAGAAGAAAGTTCTGTAGTTGCGGCTGCCAGTAAAGCCGCTAAATTTTGGTTAGATAGAGGAGGATTTAAAACCACTGTAGTTTCTACAACAAAAATTGGTCAAGTTCATTTTATGTTCCATGGTAATTTCGATACATTAAAAAACTATTTCAATACTATAAAACCAAAACTTGTAAATGAAGCAAAACCCATTACCAAAAATATGGAATTGCGTGGTGGTGGTATCTTAGATATTGAATTGCGAAATAAAACAGAAGAAATAGAAGGTTATTACCAATTACATGCATCATTCGAAACATTGGATGCTATGGGTGCCAATTTTATAAATTCTTGTTTAGAGCAGTTTGCCAAAACTTTTAAAGATGAAGCCTTAACTTTTAATGGTTTCTCTGAAAAAGAAAAAAACATAGAAATTGTAATGAGCATATTGTCTAACTATGTTCCCAATTGTTTGGTTCGAGCTGAAGTAAGCTGTCATGTCGATGCATTAAGTCAACAAAATGGTGTCTCTAGTGAAGCTTATGCAAAGAAATTTGTACAGGCGGTTAATATTGCTGAAGTTGAACCTTATCGAGCAGTAACACACAATAAAGGTATTATGAATGGTATTGATGCTGTTATTTTAGCTACTGGAAACGATTTTAGAGCCGTTGAAGCTGGAGTTCATGCCTACGCCTCGAAAAATGGAAAATACAGTAGTTTATCTCATGCTAAAATTGAAAATGGCATCTTTACCTTTTGGCTAAAAATACCATTAGCTTTGGGAACCGTTGGTGGACTTACAGGCTTACATCCTTTAGTTAAATTGGCTTTAGAATTACTTGATAAACCATCAGCAAAAGAACTTATGCAAATTGTTGCCGTTGCTGGTTTAGCTCAGAATTTTGCAGCTCTTAATTCGTTAACAACAACCGGTATTCAACAAGGGCATATGAAAATGCATTTAATGAATATTCTCAATCAATTTGAAGCTAATGACAATGAAAAAGCTAAACTTACAGAATATTTTAAAACGCATACTGTAACACATAGTGCAGTGGTTGAATCTCTGGCAAAATTAAGACAATAGGTGAAATCTTATAGAAGCCACGGTAAATTGTTATTAACTGGAGAATATGTTGTTCTTGATGGTGCAGTGGCATTAGCTGTACCTACTAAATACGGACAAACATTTGAAGTTGAACCTATAAATGAACCAAAAATTATTTGGGAAAGTTTAGATGAAAAAGGAACGGTTTGGTTTGAAAATGAAATCTCTTTAAATCAAATTAATCGAAACTTCAGTTCAACTCATGATATTCTAAATAGGTTAATTCAAATTTTAAATACAGTAAAAGAGTTAAGTCCAAATTTCTTAAAAACAGAACAAGGTTTCCGAGTTGTTACCAAATTAGAATTCCCTAAAAATTGGGGACTTGGTTCATCGTCAACTTTAATCAATAACATTTCGCAATGGGCAAATATTAACGCCTATAAACTATTAGAAGACACGTTTGGGGGCAGCGGATACGACATTGCTTGTGCTCAAAATGATAACGCCATTACTTATCAATTACAAAAAAAAGAACCCATTGTAAAACCTGTTAACTTCAATCCTTCATTTAAAGAACATTTATACTTTATTCATTTAAATAAAAAACAAAATAGTAGAGAAGGCATAAAACATTATAAAGCTAATAAGGGACATTTGGCAACTGAAATAACGGAGATTAATGAAATAACCTCAAAGATGATTACCTGTAACAATCTATCTGATTTTGAAAAACTACTAATAGAACACGAACATATAATCGGCAGAATTACTAAAGAAAAACCTGTAAAAGAATTATTATTTAGTGATTTTAATGGTAGCGTAAAAAGTCTCGGTGCTTGGGGTGGCGACTTTGTTCTTGTTGCCTCAAAAGAAAATCCTAAAAATTATTTTAAGCAAAAAGGTTTTGCAACTATAATTGATTATGAGGATATGGTTTTATAATAGCTCTAAAATAAAAAAGGCCTCGTTAAACGAGGCCTTTTTTTATAATATAGATATGTATTATTGTACTTGAGTTTTAGCTCTGTTATCTTCAATTTCTGCAGCTTCTCTTAAAGCATTATATAACTTTGCATTTACAGCACTTGATTTTTGTTGCTCTACTCTATTTGCAGCAGCCTGATAATTATCAAGTTCGACCGCCGGCGTTACTTTAGTTACTTGAACCATATAAACACCATTTTCACCATCAATTAATTTTGAGGTTTCACCTTCATTTAAACCAAAAGCAGCTCCAACAACCATAGGCTCTCTACCAGCACCAGATATAGTTGGTGTTTTCATATTAATAGCTGATGCAGAACGTACAGAAACATTTTCTGCTGATGCCAAATCTTCAATAGTAGTTGCAGAAACTCTTTCTCTTATCATTTCAGCTTTCTTTTCTTTTCTAATAGCAGGTAATGCTGTTATTGAAGCATCTTCAACAGACATTAATCCTTCTTTATGCTTTGCTACCAATTGAGCAATTACATAACCATCAGGAATATTAAAACGTTTGGTATCACCTTCTTCAACACCTTCCTCAAAAGCCCAACGCACTATTGGTCTTTGGTTACCTACACCCGGTATATTCTCATCTAAAATTTTAATACCGTTTACTGGACGCACAGTAAACTTACTTTCGGTAGCTACTTCTTCAAAATCCTTTTCTGCTACTTTAACTTCAAAGTTTGAAGCATCTCTAAAAACTTTATCTATTGTTGTTTCAGATGGCTCAATTGTTCTAGCAATTGTACCAACTTGTACCGCTTTCTTTTTATCCTTCTGCCCTTCAATTTCTATAATATGGAAACCAAAAATTGTTTTTACAACATCTAAATCTCCTACTTTACCGTTGAATTCAAAATCATTAAACTCTGGAACCATAGTATTGTATGGATGCCAATCGTAACGTCCTTCGTTAGCAACACTTCCTTGATCTGATGAAAATTCAGTTACAAATTCGGAGAATTTTGAACGATTAGATTTTAAAATATTTAAAAGACTATCAGCAGTTACTTTTGCTTGAGCTTCAGTTTGTGTGGTTTCTGGTGGTGCACTTCTAGCTCCTAAAAATGGAATTAAAATGTGTCTTACTTTAGCTGAATCAGGAATTTGTTTTACAGCAACAACTTTAGAAACCTTAAAAAACCCATTGTCTTTATAAGGTCCAAAAACTTCACCTTCGTTTAAATTATAAATACTATCCGCCACTGCTGTTGGTAAACTAGATTTAAATACAAAACGGTCATCAAACTTTAAATCAGACTCTGTAATTACATTAATATACTCTTCGTTATTCTTAACTTTGGCAAATGCAACTATCGTATCTTTTCTACCAGTATCATCAACAAAACGTCCATTAATATACGTTTCCAACTCAGCTTTCAAAGCGTTTTCATCTTCAATACTTGGCACTTCTTTAAACTCAACAAACTTAATATCTCTTGAAGCTTCCACTTCGTATTTCTTTTTGTTTTTGCTTATATAACTTGAAACATCAGATTTTGAAACCTTTATAACACTATCAGCAATAGATGAATAAGGTATTTGCACAAATTTTATATCAACTTTATTTCCTGCTAGTTTGTGGTCTAATTCACCTTCTGCTAAAGTTCCTGTTAAACCTGCTTTTACAAGATTAAAGTAATTTTGTTGCAAAGCATTGTTAGCAATTTGTTTTTCATAATCTACCCAACTTTGGTAACCAACAGGCGAGGTTTCTTTTAAATTAGCTATATACTCATTTAGTTTATTTTCGTCAAATAGACCAGCTTCATTTAAAAACTCTGGGCTAGTTGCTAAAGCTGTTTTTAATAAATCACGCATCTGGTCTTGTTCAATAGAAATACCTAACTCTTCGTATTGCGTTCCTAAAACCGCATTTCTAACTTCTTGCTCCCAAACTCGATTCATTACTTGAGTATTTGTAGCACTAGGTCCTGCTTGTCTTTGTGCTGCTTCTACTTTTTGCAAGAAATCTTCACGAGAAATATCTTTCCCGTTTATTGTTGCAACAATATTTTGAGATTTTGATGTAAGTGCATCACTATTTTTAAATAAATCTGCTAATACAAAAGAGAATAACGCTAAGGCTATTATTAAGATTAAGAATAGTGAACGTTGTCTTATTTTATTTAAAACTGCCATCTGTCATTTAAATTTTTATGAAAAACCCTTGTTTTGGGATTTAGCTTGTTAAATTGGTTGCCAATTAATTTTATAATTGACGAAAATATCGTGCGCGAAAATACCATTTTCTATTTAATAATAAAAGTAGAAACAGGCTTTAATTGTGTTAAGTTAATCTTCTTGTAATCGTTTAACTTCAACCATATCGATTTTGGTATTTGAAACTTCTAAAATTGTAAATTCAAAATCATCAATTTTTACAATTTCGTCTTGTTCAGGAATTTCTTCAGTATAATTTACAATAAGGCCTCCCAAGGTTTCATAATTCTCTCCTTCAGGAAGATTAATTTTATAGGTTTCGTTTATATAGTCTACCTCCAAACGTGCTGAAAACTTATAATTAGATTCATCTAATTTTTCTTCTATAAGATCTACCGAATCATGCTCATCTTCAATTTCGCCGAATAATTCCTCAACAATATCTTCAACAGTCATAATACCAGAAGTACCTCCATATTCATCTAAAACCACAGCAATACTTTTATGTTTTTTGGTCAATACACCAAGTACATCTTTAATAAGCACTGTTTCTGGAACAAACTCTACAGGCAACATCATTGCTTTAATCGTTTTAGGTTTTTTAAACAATTCGAATGAATGTGCATAACCTAAAATATCATCTATAGTGTCTTTATAAACTAATACTTTTGTGCATCCTGTTTCTGTAAACAGCGCATTCAATGTTTTTATAGATTCACTAATTTCTACAGCAATAATTTCTGTACGCGGAACCATAACTTCACGTGCTTTTACCTCAGAAAACTCTAAAGCATTTTGAAAAATTTGTATTTCTGTATCTACTTCATCGTGCTCTTCAACAGATTCCATTTGCTCGCTAATATAGTTCCCTAATTCTACCTTTGTAAAGGCAAGCTGAATTTGGTCACCTTCCGTTTTGAAAAAGGTTTTTAAAATTAAATCTGAAATCCAAATAACAAAGTCTGATATAAATGTGAATAACAAATAAAATATGTAAGCAGGAACCGCTAATGCTTTAATAAGCTTATTAGCATAAATTTGAAAAAAAACTTTAGGCAAAAACTCTGCTGTAATTAATATTACTAGCGTTGATATTATGGTTTGCGACAATAAACTTAAATCGGTAAGTAAATAGTTAACCAAATTGTTTGATGTTGGCAAGAAAGATTGAAACCAGCTTACTAATAAATCGCCCATAAAAAAGCCATAAATAACAAGAGCTATATTGTTTCCAATAAGCATTGTAGTAATAAACTTTGAAGGTTTTGCTGTTAATCTGGTTAAAATTTTTGCTAATATCCCATCTTGCTTTTTTTCAATTTCTATGTGTATTTTGTTTGAAGACACATAAGCAATCTCCATTCCCGAAAAAAAAGCTGAAAGAATTAATGAAACAATTATTATAACCAAGTAAATGCCCATTAGTTGGCGTTATCTTTATTATCATACTTCTTTCTAAACTTTTGTCTGAAGAAATACATAAATATAGCCAGTGCAGCTAGTAGTATGGATGGATAAACTATTTCACCTTTACTCATGTATTTTGAAACAGCATCATAAATAAATAATGCAGCAAACACTAAGTAAGCGTATTGAAAAATCTTTGAATATTTCATAGGTTAAATTACCAACTTTTATTAACCACAAAGATAATTAAAATAGCTAAAGGTAATTTTAATAAAAAGAATTATTCTTCAAGTGTAATAACGCCTGTTACCTCAAGTACTTCGGCGTTTGTAAAATTTTTATTAGAATCAAAGCCATTACCATAAATCATATCATTACCTTGTCTAAAACGAACTGGTAGATTAGTGTAAATCCATTCTTTCTTATTGTCGTAGTATAATTGCTCTGCAAATAAGGTATCGTTTGTATGAGTTATTATTTTAACGTTTCCTTGTAAATCTATCAAATTGGTTTTGTCGTAGCTTATGGCATAATCTGAAACCACCGTGTTTTTTTTATTTTCCCTATCAAACAAATACAAAGTAACACCTTCTGTAAATTCGTTATACGGAAAATCTCTATTTGAGTAATCCAACATTTTAGCGCTTAAGAGGTTTGCTGTTACTCTACCAGAATCGGTATACTTTAAATTTATATGTTCTGCGACGCCAATGGGTTCATTTTCGGATATACCCATTTGCTGAACCTTTTGGTAATTGTTGTTACATGAAAAAAACATAGTCACAATAAAAACTGTGACTATGAATATTATTTTATATGTATACTTAAGTATCATCAAATATTATGGTACTGTTACAGATAAGCCAATCCAACAACCAATTTTGATAACTTGCCCTGAACAAGCACAGTTAAAAATATCAGCTTTTGATGGTGCTTTTGCCAAGTAATTAGCAACAGATTGTCCAGCTGCTTTACTTAATGTAGGATCTACGCGTGCTGCTTTTCTAGCTTCATCTGCAGCTAACCAGTAAACCGCTCTTTTATTAAAGGTAGTATCTCCACAATTATTAGCACTTGAAGCGTACATACCAGCAATAGCTAAATAAGGACGACCATTTGATGGATTCAGCGCTAATGCTTTTCTATAATAGTTTCTTGCAGAACCATAACTACCTCTTTTTCTTAATTTAGTTGCAATTCTATAATAAAGTTTAGATTTTTTAAAGTCATCTGTTTCTAAACTAATAGCTTGTTCATAAAACTCAATAGCTTCTTTATTTTTTCCTTCTTTATCTTTTAAAATACCTAAATAGTATGCAGAGTTTGCTGAAGGGCTTATTTTATGATATGCATTCACTAAATCAAAGAATAATGGATCATCTGTACATTCCTTTTCAGACATCTTTCCAGCAGCTCTCTGTAACCATAGTGCATTCGTTTTATTCTCTTCGAAATCTCTAGTATAAAGTGGAATTAAGTTTTCACAATTTGCTCTGTCACCTAATTTTCTATCAATCCCTGTAGATATTTGATCATAAGCTTTTAAGTAACTTTCATAAAACTTTTTATATCTACCTTCTTTTTTGGTTAACGCTGTTCCAGCTTCTTCTTTAGATATTAACTTATTTAGCTTTTCAGAGTAATTTTTTACTTCGTCTTCAACTTTTTCTGCAACATCATCATATTTGTTAAATAACTCAGCATCTGTTTTTAGTTTTTTATCAAATAAATCTACCATCAAAGAAAAATAAGTATATAAACTTTTCGGGTTGGTAAAAGTATCTTTATCTAGTTTATATGCAGCATCAAAACAATCATAAAGTTCTTCAGTACTTTTGTGCATTACTTCTTTATTGTTATACATTAACTGACACGCTTTTGCTGCGTATTCACCTTTAGGTGTTTTACTTGGAAAATGCTCTGCTCTTTCTTGCCAAAGTTTTACCAAATCATTTAAAAAAGCTTCTTTATCAGCACCTGTTGAGTTTTCTGCTTTGTATTCCAAAATCTTTTCACCGTCTATATAAATGGCATTATTAAATTTTGGACATTTATTTCTTACTGCCATCCAAGGCTCGTAAGCTGCATCATAATTTTTTGCCTTAACATATTCATGAAATATAGAGAGTTTAGTCATACACTCCTCATCTTGTTGAGCAAAACTAAAGTTTAGTCCTATAAATAATAATGTTAATAATGTAATTTTCGCTTTCATGATAAAAATTTTAAGCTGTTAGTTATACTTCCTTTTCTCAAACCATCTGTCGCTCAAAGATAAGCTTAATTGGAAATTTATGAAATTCTCTTGTATTAAATTACTGTTAGTGGTTCCACGCTTTCCAATCTCAAAACCTAAGTTTGCGCTAGACAATCCATTTCCTACTGGTAATCCTATACCAAAAGATATGCCAAACTCATTTATTGATTCGTTATTTATATTTAATCCTGTTTTCTCGTAACGTAAACCAGCTCTATATACAGCTCGTTTAAAGTAACTTGAAAAGGAGTTGTACTGTGGTATGTAAAATCCTCCAAATGAAAAAGTAGTAGCGTCTTCATATGTTGTACCAACACTTGTATATAATGGATTAGAAAAATTACTTGTTTTCTGAGATGTAAATTCTGCTCCAGCAAACCACTTTCTTGGTTGTCCAATTCCTGCACCAACGGAAAACTTAGACGGTAATATTAAATCTGTTTCTAGTAATCCTAGTGCTCCTAAATCTGTTTCTATTGTATTATTAACAAACTCTTGCCCAGAAGCACTACTGATTGTTATGGTAGAAAAAGATCTTTCATTTTTAGATGATAAATTACTTTCTGGTGTAAAAGTTAATCCAGAAACAAGTTCTAACTTTTTGTTTAAAAGTGTTTTATAATAAAGACCCAGATTAAAACTTAATCCGCTTAAATCTGATCTATTGTTCTCTCTTGATTGATTTTGTGTTAAAAAATCATCATCATCATATACAAACTCTATAGTACTATTTTGAATATTACCAAAGTTATATTGTGCATCAATACCAATACTTAAGTTTTCAGTAATCTGATAACCTAAACCAAGAAAAGCTTTGTTTACACCACCAGTACCATTAAATCTGTTAGAAATATTACCATTATTATCAAGAGATTCTAATTTATAACCTACAGATGTAAAAGGCATCAAACCAAATCCTAAACCAAATTTTCCCATGGGAACAGATAAAGCCAAATAATCAAATGTTGATGATGTTGCACTGGCGCTACTATTATTACTTTCTAAATCAACAATTGTATGTGTTCCACCTACGGTAAATTTCACAGGTCTACTTTCTTTTCGGTAAGACTCTAAATTGTTTCCTGTATAGCCCGCTGGATTTCTCAAATTCATATGGATACTATCCATGTAAATACTTAAACCTCCCATACTTCTATTCTCTACAGTTCCTTTAAACTTTAAGCTCCCAATACCGTAAAACGAGTAAGGTGATGCTGTACCTTCTTGAGCGTAGGCCTGAATTGAAAAAACAGCTATAAAAACTATTACAAGTTTTTTTATCATTTATTTGAATTAAATTGTAAAATATAATTAAGTCCTTCTAAAAGGAAATTAGAGTTGGCAAATATGCTACTTTTTAATTGTTTAGACAAGAATTTAGCGTCTCCGCCTGTTAAAATAACTGTTAAATCTGAATATTTTTGTTCATATTCTTTAATAACACCATCAATTTCTTTCAACGTACCATTTACAACTCCAGAATGAATTGATTGTTCTGTAGAGTTTCCTGTAATATCGTCTGGTATTTCTGTATCTAATAACGGTAAATTAGCTGTTAAATTATTTAAAGCTCTATAGCGCATTCTCAAACCTGGAGAAATTGCTCCTCCTAAGTACTTATTCTCATCAGTAATAAAATCGAAAGTAATACAAGTACCTGCATCAATTATAAGCACATTATTTTCTGGAAACTCATTAACAGAAGCACTAACTAAAGCAATTCTATCAACACCGAGTGTTTTTGGAGTTTTGTATAAGTTGTCGAAAGGTAATTTAGTTTTAGAATTTAAAATTAAGGAATTGAATGATTCTTCTATAATACTTAAATCCTTTTCCTTGAACTTTCCAACAGATGATATAATCAATTTATCTATTAATTTATATTTCTTTTTTAGCAAAAATATATGTTCTAAGACTAAATCAATCTCCACAGTTTCTTTGTGTTTAATCTTATCATTTTTAAACACCGCAAGCTTTACAAGTGAATTACCTACATCAATAATTAAATTCATACATCCTAGCGAAAGAGTGTAAATTTATAAAACCATAAAGAATATATATTCTTATTTAACATATTTTGTTAACAAACAGCAACTTAAAAGGATGTTAAAAAGAAAAGTACAACTAAAAAACATTTTTTATTATATTATTTTGGCGAATTATAAAATTGAATATATATTTGCAACCGCTTTGGCGAGGTACCTTAGCTCAGTTGGTAGAGCAAAGGACTGAAAATCCTTGTGTCCCTGGTTCGATTCCTGGAGGTACCACAAAAAAATCCCGAAACTTAAGTTTACGGGATTTTTTGTTTTTACTACTTTATTAAATAAAGAACAGATTCTATTTGGCATTTTAGATTATTACTCGTCACACAGATTTTCTTATAATCATAAAACAAGATTGAGATCAGTAAAAGTGATGTTTTTTTTAAAGTCATATCGAGAACTTATTATATAAACAAAACTTTTATTCTCAATTTAAATTTTACTCTTCGTATTATTGAAATTCACTAAAATGGACAGAATTTTCAAAACTTATATCTACGTCAATATAAAACAAAAAAATCCCAATACAAAAAATGTATCGGGATTCAAAAAAGGCGACGACCTACTCTTCCACAAATGTAGTACCA